>NZ_AOJI01000018.1 GCF_000336995.1 Halorubrum aidingense JCM 13560
GACACGCCGCTCTCGGAGGCCAATCGGAAGCTCTCGCAGGGGGGGTTCACCGGCTACATCGAGCTGTCTGAGAACGTCCTCTCCGGCGACTACTACGTCACGTACACCGCCGGCGAGTCGATGGCGACCGCGTACGTGGGGAACTCCCGGCGACTCGAAACCGGCGACGACGCCTTCGCGCTCGCCGACGACGAGGTCGGTATCTACACCGTCTACGAAGTCGACCTGCAGGTACAGGAAATTCCGTCGAGCGACGGCGGGACTGCAAGCGCGGGCGCGGGGGCGGCCGGTCGCGACGCGGAGGTCGGAGATGAGGCGGACGACGGCGAAGAGGACCGACGCGACGAGACCGCAACGGAGAGCGACGACCCGGAACCCGTCGGCGAACGGAACGAGGGGAAGTCCGGCAGAAACGCCGACAGAAACGCCGAGGCGAACGCCGGCGAGACCACCGACGAAGCCGTCGACGAAGGATCTGACGAAGGGATCGACTCACCGACCGATCCGGAGCCGTCCGAGGTCGACGCGGACGCGGTCGCCGCGGCGACGGCCCGGTCGGACCGACCCGACTCAACCCGGAACCGTAGCGGCGGGGACGGCGCCGACCCCGAGGCGGTCCCTTCCGGTGACGCGTCCGAGTCGAGCAACAGTGCGACCGGTGGTGCCGCGGGAGACCGTCCGGCGGGCGGTCCCCGCGACTCGGCGGCCGCACCGGCCGAAGGCGTAGATGCCTCCGGCGCCGACGGCGCGACCGCGGAGCGATCGCCGGACGACGACGTGTTCTCCGAGGAGGAGCAGTGGCGCGAACAGAAGTCGATCCCCGCGCTCGACCCCTCGGAGGCGAGCGATCCGCCCGGCGGGCGCCCCGGCTCGGGAGGGAATCGACAGACGAAGCGCCGGGCGGACCGCGCTCGCGACGCCGACCAGCGCACCGCGCGGCGGGCCGAGTCGCAGACGAGCGCCGCGACCGACGACGGCCGTTCGCCCGAGCCCCGGACGACGGGAGGGGCCGCCGCGAACCAGTCCGCGGTGTCGCAGCGATCGGCGGAGTCGGCGGGCGGTGAACGCGCCGAGCGACTCCGGCGGTTGGAGAGCGCCCTCGAAGCGGCCGAGTCGGAGCGAGAGTCGCTGGCGGCCGAGCGCGACGAGATCGAAGCGGAACGCGACGAGCTCGCGGCGAGTCTCGACCGCTTGGAGAGCGAGGTCGAGACCCTTCGCGAGGAGCGCGATCGGCTCCGAGAGGAGCTGTCGACCGCTCGCGATCGGCTCCCCGACGGCGAGCGAACGCTCTCACCGGCGGAGGCGCGCAGCGGGACGAACCTCTTCGTCAGGTACGACTCCAAGGGCGGGGCGACCCTAGAGGACGTCCACGACGGGGGCGTCGACCGCGACGCGCTCCGCGAGAACCTCCGGATCGAACACCACACGAGCTTCGAGACGGACGGGCTCGTCGTCGACGGCCGACCCTACGAGGAGTTCCTGACCGACACGATCGAGTACGGGTTCACCCGCTGGCTCGTCGAGGACCTCCCGTTCGAGGTGAGCGGGACCGGGAACCAAAGCGTTCTCCGCGACCTCTACGACGCGCTCCCCGAGATCGACCGCGCGGAGATCGGCGGCACCGTCTCTATCGCCCTCCGAGAGAACGGCGAGGAGACCCGCGAGCAGCGCGCGTTCGACCTCGTCTTGCGCGACCGGATGGGGAATCCGCTGTTCGTGGCCGACCTCAACGACAGCCGGGACCCGACCGCGGAGGGAACGCTGGAGTCGCTCGTCGGCGACGGCCGCGACATCGCGGAGTCGAACGACTCCTTCGCGGCGGCGTTCGCGGTGACGGAGAGCTTCTTCGAACCGGGCGCGTTAGAGACCGCAAGCGACGCCGTCGGCGGCGGGCTGTTCAGCCGGTCCAAGCGGGCGAGCTTCGTGAAGCTCTCGCGCAAGCGCGGCTACCACCTCTGTCTCGTCGAAGCCCGCGACGGCGGGTTCCACATGACCGTTCCCGACCTCTAGGGGCCGGGAACCGCTCCGGACGAGTTGCTATCGATGAGTCAATTTTACTTGACAGCGACGGCGCCGACGCCGACTCCGACGCCAGTATCAGTGCCGACGTTGCCCGTCAACAGTGGCGCTCCCAAAACGAAACGTAAAACACGAATCGAACGCATTCGGCCGCCAACACGGACGAATTCGGTCAGTTCAGTTTTCGAGTTCGGCGGCGTCGTCGATCCGCATGGAGCCGAGTTTCTCGACCGTCTCGTCGAGCTTCTCGTCGAGTTCGTCGACGAACTCGTGGGTCCGCTCCGTCGTGATCGCCCCCTGGCTGGACGGCTCGATGAGGTTCTCCTCTTCGAGCACGCGCAGCGAGTAGCGAACCTTGTGGTGCGGGTAGCCCGTCTCGTTCGACATCTTCACGATGCCGATCGGTTCGTTCTCGATGACCATCCGCAGGACCTGGAGGTGGCGTTCCAGCATGTCTACCTCCTTCTCTAGTCGATCTATCATGGCACATGTTAACTTGTCATGCCCCGGTTTAAAAGTTGCTGTCCGGGGACGCCCCGGGGTCGCTCGATCCCACGCTTTGACGTGCCAGTAGTTAACGTGTTCGATCGTTTTAGCCCGACGGGACACCGGGAGCGTCGTCGGATCGCTCGCGGCGGCGGCGGTAGCCGGCAGGCGCTGACGGGCATCACGCCGGATCTTCACCACGAACAACGATATCCGTTCGTATCCGACAGCCGATTAATGCACGTTCGTGCTCCATTCGCGGCCTCGGACCGTAATCTGTTTTACCCCCCGCCGGGAACTGGCAGTCCGTATGACACTCACCATCGTCGGCTCCCAGCTGGGTGACGAGGGCAAGGGCGCGCTCGTCGACCGGTGGGGAGGGGACGCGGACGTCGTTGTCCGTTATCAGGGCGGCGACAACGCCGGCCACACCGTCGTCGAGGGCGGCGCGGAGTACAAACTGTCGCTGGTACCGAGCGGCGCGGTCCGAGGCACCGTCGGGATCCTCGGGAACGGCTGCGTCGTCAACCCGCGAACGCTGTTCACCGAGATCGACGACCTCCGCGAGCGCGGGCTCGACCCCGACGTGCGGGTCGCGCGCCGGGCGCACGTCATCATGCCGTACCACCGCGTGCTCGACGGGATCGAAGAGGAGGTCAAGGCCGACGACGACGCCGGCGACGAGGTCGGCACCACCGGCCGCGGGATCGGCCCCACCTACGAGGACAAGGCCGGCCGCCGAGGCGTCCGGGTCGCCGACCTGCTCGCTCCCGACGTGCTCCGCGAGAAGCTGGAGTACGCCGTCCCGCAGAAGCGCGCGCTCGTCGAGGACGTGTACGGGCTCGACCTCACCGACGACGACCGCGCCGAAGCGTTCGACGTCGACGCGCTCCACGAGGAGTTCACGCGTATCGGCGAGCGGCTCGCCGACGAAGAAATGACCGTCAACTGTTCGGACTACCTCTACCGGCGTCGCGAGGCCGGCGACAGGATCCTCTTCGAGGGCGCACAGGGGACCCACATCGACATCGACCACGGCAACTACCCCTTCGTCACTTCCTCGAACCCGACCGCGGGCGGCGCGGTCGTCGGCTCCGGCGTCGGCGTCACCACGGTCGGCGACGGCGAGGTCGTCGGCATCGTGAAAGCGTACCTCTCGCGGGTCGGCTCCGGGCCGCTCCCGACCGAACTCGACGGCGACGCCGAAGAGGAGGCGCTCGCCGACGAGATCCGCGAGAAGGGCGGCGAGTTCGGGACCGTCACCGGCCGCCCGCGTCGGATCGGCTGGCTCGACCTCCCCATGCTCCGGCACGCCGCGCGCGTCTCCGGGTTCACCGGCGTCGCGGTCAACCACGTCGACGTGCTCGCCGGGCTCGACGAGCTGAAGGTGTGTACGGGCTACGAGCTCGACGGCGAGGAGATCGACACCGTCCCCACCACAACCGAGCGCTGGGAGCGCTGTGAGCCGGTGTTCGAGACGCTCGACACGTGGGACGAGTTCGACTCGGCCGCGGTCGCCGAGGACGGCTACGACGCGCTCCCGGAGGCGGCCCGCGGGTACCTGGAGTTCGTCGCCGACGAGATCGACACCCCCGTGTACGCGGTCGGCGTCGGCCCCGACCGCGAGGAGACGGTCGAACTGACGAACCCGTTCGACGAGTAGGACGGTCGATCGGTTCGGTGCGGGCAGACCCGTGGCTACTCCTTCGGATCGACGCCGTTCAGCACGCTCATGTCTTCATCAGTCAGCGACAGCTCCGCGGCCGCAACGTTCGATTCGAGGTGGTCGACGCTCGAGGTGCCCGGAATCGGGAGCGTCACGTCGGAGTGATGGAGCAGCCACGCGAGCGCGACCTGTCGGGCCGTCGCGTCGTGTCGCTCCGCCACCTCGTCGAGCGCTCCCGCGACGCCCTCCTCGTCGACCGTGTACATCGGCCCCCACGGGATGAACCCCACGTCGCGGCGCTCGCAGGCGCGGAGCACGTCCTCGTCGTCGCGGTGGCCGACGTTGTACCGGTTCTGGACGGTCGCGATGTCGACGATCTCCGTCGCGGTCTCGAGCTGTTCGACGCTGACGTTCGAGAGCCCGACGTGGGCGATCTGGCCGGCGTCTTTCATCTCCGCGAACGCGTGGACCGATTCTTCGAAGTCTGTGTCCGGGTCGGGCCGGTGGAACTGATACAGATCGATCGTGTCGGTCCCCAAGCGGTCGAGGCTACACAACACCTGGTTTCGCAGGAAATCGGGGTCGCCGTGCGGCAGCCAGTCGCCGTCGCGGTTCCGGAGCAGTCCGGCCTTCGACGCGACGACGACGTCGTCGGGGTCGCCGAGCGCCTCGCCGATCAGCCGCTCCGAGACGCCCGGCCCGTAGGAGTCGGCAGTATCGACGAAGTCGACGCCGAGTTCGACGGCCCGCCGGAGGACCGCCTCCGCGTCGGCCTCGTCGGCGGGGCGTCCGATGATGTCCTCGCCCGTGATCCGCATCGCGCCGAATCCGAGGCGGTTCACCGTCAGGTCGCCGCCGATGTCGAACGTGTCGCTCTGGGTCGGGGTCGCTGGAGACATGTCCCCACGTTCGCGCGCCGCGCTCAAAGTCGTGGGGGTGACTTGCGCGCGTCGCTACTCATAAACCGCCCCCGTGTGATCGTGAGGTATGGACGCCGAGCGCGAGGTACTCGACGTGTTGGCGCGGAACGCCCGCGAGGACATCGACGACATCGCGGCCCAAACGGGCCTCGATGCCGACGCGGTAGCGGAGGCCATCGCGACGCTCGAAGCGAATCACGTCGTTCACGGCTACCAAGCGGTCGTCGACTGGGACCGCGTCGACGAGGGGAAGATCCGCGCGGTCGCCGAGATCAACGTCGAACTCGACCGCGAGACGGGCTACGATCAGGTCGCCGACCGGATCGCGAAGTTCCCGGCCGTCGACGCGCTTCACCTCGTCTCGGGCGACTACGACTTCGCCGTCGAGGTGCTCGGTGAGACGATGCAGGACGTTTCGCGGTTCATCTCCGAGCAGGTCGCGCCCATGCCCGAGGTCACCCAGACGGTGACTCACTACATCATGGAGACGTACAAGGACGGCGGGGTCCGGTTCGAGGACGGCGACGACGACGACCGGCTCTCGGTCTCCCCATGAGACTGTCGGACCGCGCTCGCGACCTCCCCGAGTCGGGCATCCGGAAGTTCTTCGAGCTGGCGGAGGCGCGCGACGACGTGATCTCGCTCGGGGTCGGTGAGCCCGACTTCTCCGCGCCGTGGGCGGCCCGGACCGCCGCGATCGACTCGCTCGAACGCGGGAAGACCTCCTACACCTCCAACCGGGGGATGGCCGCTCTCCGCGAGCGGATCGCGGCTCACCACGAGCGCTACGACCAGCCGTACGATCCGACCGACGAGGTGCTCGTCACGACCGGCGCGAGCGAGGCGGTCGACCTCGCGCTCCGCGCGCTCGTCGACCCCGGCGACACCGTCGCCGTCCACGAGCCGACGTACATCTCGTACGGCCCCGGCATCGAACTGGCGGGCGGCGAGCGGCTGACGGTGCCCACGCTGGCCGCGGACGACTTCGTGTTGACCCGCGAGCAGCTGGAGGCGTCCGGCGCGGCCGACGCCGACCTGCTCGTGTTGTGTTACCCGAACAATCCGACCGGCGCGACGATGAGCGACGAGGCGTTCGCCGAGGTCGCCGCCTTCTGCCGCGACAACGACCTCCGAGTGATCGCCGACGAGATCTACGCCGCGCTCACGTACGGGACGGACCACGCGTCGATCGCGACGCAGCCGGGGATGCGCGAGCGCACGGTCGTCATCAACGGCTTCTCGAAGGCGTACGCGATGACGGGGCTCCGACTCGGCTACGCGTTGGGTCCGACCGACGCGATCGACGCGATGAACCGGATCCACCAGTACACGATGCTGTCGGCGCCGACGACCCCGCAGTACGCGGCGATCGAGGCGCTCGATAGCTGCGACGACGAGGTGGCGGAGATGGTCGGCGAGTACAACCGCCGGCGGCGGCTCGTCGTCTCGCGGTTCAACGAGATGGGCCTCGACACGTTCGAGCCGGGCGGCGCGTTCTACGCGTTCCCGAACTGCGGCGGCGACGACGAGGCGTTCGCCGAGGAGCTGCTGGAGGCGCAGGGCGTCGCCGTCGTCCCCGGCTCCGTCTTCGGCGCGGGCGGCGAGGGGCACCTCCGGGTCTCGTACGCGACCTCGATGCGCGAACTGAAGGAGGCGACCGACCGGATCGCGACGTTCGTCGCCGACCGGGAGTGACGAGACGGGGCGGAGTTCGACCGCACAGCGGAATTCGAAGGCGGATATCGACCCCAGCGATCACCGTTGAGCCGACGGCGTGACTGAGTAGGGAGTGGGTGAGCCGATCTGGTGGCGCGGTCATTTATAAGTGGAGCAGCGGTGTTGCCGTCGGCTGTTTATCAATCGGTACTGACGCGGTGATAACTTTCAAAGCCCCAACCGCACCGCACAGCACCGCCGGAAGACGGTCCTGCTCGCTCACTTCGTTCGCTGCGCGGGCTGCGACTTCCGTGCTCCCGCTCGCGTTGCTCGCGGGGCCGCAGCCTCACGCCTCCCCAGCCTCGTCGGACCGGCGTGGCTGCGCCGGTCCGACTCCCTCGCGCTCGGATTCGCGCCGCGTTGCGGCGCTCACCGGAGCGCGCCAACCGCATTGTTTATTTATAAATAATCGTCGCCGCCGCTCGGCTCTATTTATATACTACGTCGCTGGCGGCGGTCTGCAACACCCACTCCCGCTCTCGGTCGAGAGCGAAGGTCGCGGGCCGATCCCACCGCTACGAGCCGTAAACCCGTAAACCAGCCTCGGATTCTCGATCATTTACGAACGATTATTAACAACTCTGCGGAAGGGCGACGCATGGAGTTCCAGCTATCCGACGAACAGACGCAGCTACGCGAGGAGGTCCGTCGGTTCGCCGACGAGGAGATCCGGCCGGTCGCGACCGAGTACGACGTCGCCGAGGAGTACCCCCACGAGGTGATGGACAAGGCCGCCGAGATGGGGCTGCTCGCGCCGCACGTCCCGGTCGAGTACGGCGGCGTCGGCTACTCGGCGCTTGAGAACGCGATCCTCACCGAGGAGCTGTTCGCCGCGGACCCCGGGATCGGCCTCTGCGTCTCCAGCGCCGGCTTCGGCGCGGAGGCGCTCATGGAGTTCGGCACGGACGACCAGAAAGAACGGATCCTCCCGGAGATAACGGCCGGCGACGCGGTGATGGGGTCGGCCATCTCTGAGCCGCAGGCCGGGTCGGACGTGACTAGTGTTGCGACCCGGGCGACGAAAGACGGCGACGAGTGGGTGATCAACGGCTCGAAGATGTGGATCACGAACGGGACCGTCGCGGACTACTTCGTCGTCGTCTGCGAGACCGATCCGGAGATCGACGACCGCTACTCGGGGTACTCGCAGATCCTCGTCGAGGCCGACCGCGACGGGCTCACCCGCGACAAGATCACCGGGAAGCTCGGAATCCGCGCGAGCGACACCGCCGAACTCCGCTTCGACGACGTCAGGGTTCCGGAGGAGAACCTGATCGGCCAGCGCGGCATGGGATTCCTCCAGCTCATGCAGTTCTTCGACGAGACCCGCACCGCGGTCGCCGCGCAGGGCGTCGGAATCGCCCGCGGCGCGGCCGAGCGCGCGCTGGCGTACGCCGAGGAGCGCGAGCAGTTCGGTCGGTCCATCTCCGACTTCCAGGCGATCAAACACAAGCTCGCGGAGATGCACACGAACACCGAGGCCGCCCGCTGGCTCACCTACCGCTCCGCGTGGGCGGTCGACAACGAGTCCGGCGATCTGACGGCGCTCGCCTCCATGGCCAAGGAGTTCGCCTCGCGGGTCGCCGTCGACGTCGCCGACGAGGCGGTCCAGGTCCACGGCGGCGCCGGCTTCGTCAACGACCACGACGTCGAACGGCTCTACCGCGACGCGAAGATCACCCAGATCTACGAGGGAACCACGGAGATCCAAAAGAACATCGTCGCCCGCGAACTGCTCGACGAGGGGTTCTGAACGGACGGACGCGGTCAACGCGGGGTCGGCGGTCTCCGTCGAGGGTACCGATCCCCGCCGCGCTCACTCCTCGTCGTATTCCATCGCGACCGAGTTGATACAGAACCGCTTGCCAGTCGGCTCGGGGCCGTCGTCGAACACGTGCCCGAGGTGCGAGTCGCAGTTCGCGCACCTGACTTCGGTGCGGCGCATTCCGTGACTCGTGTCGACCGTCGTCGTCACGGAGTCCTCCTCGGCCGCGTAGAACGCGGGCCACCCGCAGCCGGACTCGTACTTGGTCTCGGCGTCGAAGAGGACGGTGCCGCAGGCCCGACAGCGGTAGTTCCCGTCGTCGGGGTGATGGTCGACGTACTCGCCGGAGAACCGCACCTCCGTGCCGCTCTCGCGGAGCACGCGGTACTCTTCCTCGGAGAGCCGTTCGCGCCACTCCGCGTCGGTCAGCGCTGCGTCTGTCGGTTCCGAACCGGGTTGTTCTGCGTCGGTGCCGCCGTCGCTCCCGTCGGTTCCGTCGGTCCGGCTTGAGTCGCTCATACGACCGATACGGTCTCCGCGCCAAAGGCGGTTGCGGCGGGAGCACCAGCCGCCGTCGGTTGAGGGCGTAGATCCCCGAAAAACGGCGTTCGAGCCCTCAGAGCACGCCCATCGCGTCGAGCCGTTCGGGGAGGTAGGTGTCGGTGACGAAGTCAAGCCCGCGGCTCGCGAGCGACTGCTGTTCGGACTTCTTGCCGATGTCGAGCTGGAGCTCGATCTGCTCTTCCCAGTAGTCGGTCTGGAACCGCGGGTCCTCGAGCTCCGATTCGAGGGCGTTCACGTCGGAGTCAGAGAGGGGGTCCGCAGGGAGGTCGTACTCGACGATGTCCGCCGGCTGGATCCCCACGAACTGCGCCTCGGGCGTCGCGAGGTACTTCGAGAGGTGCGCCGACTTGATCGAGCCGTACGCCACGGAGCCGTAGATCCGGTAGGACCACGGGTCGCCGTCGGCGAAGACGGCGATCGGTACGTCCAACTCGTCGTGGACGCGCTTCGTGATCCGCCGGGTCGCCCGCGCGGGCTGGCCCTTGAGGTGGATGACGAGGCAGTTGTAGTCCTCGTCGAAGCCGTTCTCGACGAGCCGGTCGCGCATCCCGCCGGTCTCGACGGCGAGCGCGAAGTCGATGTCGTCGTCGAGGAACTCGATCATGTCGGGGTTGTTCGGGATCTGGTAGCCGCCCGCGCCCACGTCCTCCTGACAGTGGATCTCGCGTTCGCCGCGGCGGGTCTGTTCGCGGATCAGAAGCGGTCCCATCAGGGTCGCACCGGACTCCTCCGGGCGCATGTGGAAGTCCTCGCGGGTGACGCCCGTGACGATCTCGAGGTCCTCGACGAGGTCGTTCGACTCGTCCTGTGAGCCGAACTGCGCCTCGTCGTTGTCCCACGACTCCGAGAGGTAGTACAGCTCACGCAGGGTCGACGAGCGGTCGTCGTCCAGCTGGTTGGCGAGGAACTCGATCGTGTACGCCGCCTTCAGCAGCTTCCGGGCGCCGCGGACGGAGTTCGCGCTCCGAGTCGACGTGCGGTCGCCGTAGGTCCAGACGCCGCTTTCGGGGTCGTACTCGATGTTGCTTTTCGTCCGGGTCGGCAGCTTCATCTCCGGGATCGTCCCGTCGGCGAACTGGTCGTAGAAGTCCGCGGCCAGGTCGATGAGCTCGTCTCGTGCGTCTGTATTCGTCGTCATTTATGCGTTCACCGTGAGTTTCTCCGTTTCGACGCCGCCGACGCTGATCTCGAAGTCCGCGTCGTCGTCGACCGCGTACGTCAGTTCCCGCTCGTCGCCCGAGGAGACCTCGGGTTTCCACTGGACGAACCACTCGCCGTCCATGTCCACGACGGTGCCGTCGGACAGGTCCGTCGGCTCCGTGGAGACGATATCCGTGATCTCCACCGTCTCGGAGACGTCGGAGTGGTTCTCGACGACGAGCGTCACCGTCCCGTCGGCCACCTCGCGTTCGACGCTGACGTTGTTCATGATCCGCGCGAGCGCGCCGTCGATGTTCGGGCGCGGCCGGCCGGTGACCTCCGAGACCTTGTCGGCCATTTCGGGGAGGATCGTGCCGAGCACGTTCTGTTTCTCTCGGCGCTGCTGCATCGAGCGCCGCTTGTTGAGGTACGACTTCAGTTCGCGGGCGGCCTCCCGCACCGCGAGTTCGATCTCGTCTTCGATCGCCGGCACGTTCGCGAGCGCGTCCTTCGACTCGCTCGTGAACGGGACGTTCGTGGACGCGACGTGGATGCTGATGACCGCGGGGCCGTTCGGCATCCCCGAGCCGCCGGGCTGGTCGAGCCCGTAGTTGCGCCACCCGATCGACTTGATCACGTCGGTCGTCGCGCACGCGCCGCGCTGGTAGACGAGCGGGACGCGGTTCGCGAACCGGAGCAATTCGACGGAGCCCTCGGCGGGGATATCCCCACCGTAGGCGATGCCGGCCTCGACGATGAAGGGGTCGCCACCGTGGACCTCGGCGTCGCGAGTCGCCGCGGCGTAGAAGTCGGCGTCGTACTCCTTGCGCAGCCCGGCCTCGACCAGTTCGGCCGTGATCGGCGCGAGACAGTCCGTCGGCGGCGCGAGGATGTCCGTCGCCCGCATCGCTTCGAGGAGGTCGGCGGAGGCGTCGCGGTCGGCGGCGACGTCCCGGACCTTCGGCGGGTCGTCGGGGACGGTTCGCGCTCGCGACCAGAACGCCTCGGCGACGTTCTCGCGGGCGGTCTCGCCGAACGTCGCGTCGTGCTGCTCGGCGACGAACGAGGCCGCGTCCGCGACGAGTCGGTCGAGGTCGTCCCGGGTGATCCGGAACGCGTCTCCGTCGAGGTTCGCGAAGCGTCGCGCGAGCGCGTCGGCCATCGCCTGCACCGCCGCGTCGTCCTTGCGCGTCGACGTCGCCTCGTCGACCAGGGCGTACACGTCGGCGATGACGGCGGCCTCGACGGGGTCGGCCGGAGCGTCGTCCTCCTCGGACGACTCGCCTCGATCGGCGCCGACGCCGGTGATCGCCGTCCACGCCGCCTCGACGGCGTTCTCGCGGACCGTCTCGCCGAAGGTCCGGCCCGTGTCGTCCTCGACGCCGTCAGCGACGTTCCCGACGATCTCGGCGAGGTCGGACCGCGAGAGGCGGTCGTTGCCCGCGACGGTCTCGGCGACGCCCTCGGCGAAGGCGGTCGTCGCCGCCTTCCCCTTGTTGGCGACGGCGTCCCCGATCGCGGCCTCGACGTCTCGGTCGTCGTGGGCGCGCGGCGGCGACCACGCCAGTTCGCGCCCGTCGTACACGTCGCGGAAGTTGTCGAGCACGCTGTCGGCGGTCTTCTTGCCGACCCGCGTGAACTCCTCCTGGAGGAACCCCGAAACGGAGTACGACTCGGTCGCCTCCAGCATCTTGATCAGCGCGCCGAGTTCGACGCCGTGCGGGTGCGGGCGGATCTCCTTCGTCTCCGCCGGCAGCTCGTCTGTCGCGCGCTCGAACTTCATCGGCTCGTCGAGCCCCGGCTCACGCAGTTCGAGCCGGGCGTGCGGGTTGACGACGGCGGTGTGTTTCACGTAGTCGTGGAGCTGCCCGCGGGCGCGCATGTTCGCCTCCATCTCCAGTTCGATCCGGGTGCCGTGGGGTCGGTCCCACGTCGTCTCCTCGTCCGCTTTGATCTCCGGTTCGTTGGTGTCGGTGTCGATGATCAACTCGAAGTACTGCGCCCGCGCCTGCCCCTTCGGGCGGGAGGTGATCTTCGCGGGCTGTCCGGACGTGAGCTGCGAGTACAGGACGGCCGCCGAGATCCCGATCCCCTGCTGGCCGCGAGACTGCTCGCGGGCGTGAAAGCGGCTCCCGTACAGGAGCTTCCCGAACACTTTCGGAAGCTGTTCTTTGGTGATTCCCGGCCCGTTGTCCTCGATCACGAGCCGGTAGTAGTCGCCCACCTCCTCGATCTCGATGTAGATGTCGGGGAGTACTCCGGCCTCCTCGGTCGCGTCGAGGGCGTTGTCCACCGCCTCCTTGACGGCGGTGACGAGCCCGCGAGCGCCCGAGTCGAACCCGAGCATGTGTTTGTTCTTCTCGAAGAACTCGGCGATGGAGATCTCGCGCTGGCCCTCGGCCAGCTCCTCTGCGATCCCCTCCTCGTCGCCGATCGTCGACTGGAAGGACGTCATTCGGTGTGGGTACCTTTCGCCGAGGCACCTAAAAACGCACCGCCGGCGAGGTGAAAGTGGAAGTCGGCGTTCGAGACGCCGACACCGCCGCCGACGGCGACCGGTCGCCGTCGAGCGTCGCCAGCCGGGATCCGGGGGGAGTCGCCGTCCGGATCCCGAGGGTAAATGTCGCCGCGGTGCGTACGACCGCGCACGGAGCCTTTCACACCGATGCCCACCGAGCGCGCGGCCCCCGACGGCGACGACGCGGACGAGAGCGTCGGATCGGACGGCGACACCCGGCCGGACGGCGACGCCGGGTCGGAGCCGTCGACCGTCGACGTCGAATCGATCCCGACGGATCGCCCCATCGTGATGTTCGACGGGGTCTGTAACCTCTGTAGCGGCGTGGTGTCGACGCTACTCCCCTTGGACCCGGACGGCCGACTCCGGTTCGCGTCGCTGCAGTCGCCGCCCGGACAGGCCCTGCTCAAACGGCACGGCTTCCCGACCGAGGACTTCGACTCGTTCGTCCTCGTCGAGGGCGATCGGACGTACACCAAATCGAGCGCCGCGATCCGGATCGCGGAGCTACTCGGCTGGCCCTACCGGGCGGCGACGATCGGCCGGATCCTCCCGAAGGCGATTCGGGACCGGCTCTACGACGTCGTCGCGAACAACCGATACGACTGGTTCGGGAAGAAGGACCGGTGTATGATCCCCGACGAAGACGTCAGCGACCGGTTCCTCTCGCCGCAGTCGCCGACCTCGTCGCAGTCCTGACGGAGCCGGAGCGATCGGTGCTCGCCGGCGGCGACAGCTTTCTCCCCGCGGCGACTCACTGTCGGGTATGAGCGACTGGACCCCCGCGGAGATGCCGCGACTCGACGACGCGACGGTCGTGGTGACAGGCGCGAACAGCGGTCTCGGCTACGAGGGCACCCGCGAGTTCGCCCGGCGCGGCGCGACCGTCGTGATGGCCTGCCGGAGCGTCGAGCGAGCGGAGACGGCGGCCGCGGAGCTCCGCGAGTCGACGTCCGCGACCCTCGAGTTGGACGTCCGCGAGTGTGACCTCGCCTCGCTGGACTCCGTGGAAACGTTCGCCGACGGGCTGGCGGCCGACTACGACGGCGTCGACGTCCTCTGTAACAACGCCGGCGTGATGGCGATCCCGCGCGGCGAGACCGAGGACGGCTTCGAGACGCAGTTCGGCGTCAACCACCTCGGACACTTCGCGCTCACCGGACGGCTGTTTCCGCTGCTCGTCGCTGCGGACGGGATCGACGGCGACGCCCGCGTCGTCACCCAATCGTCGGGCGCCCACGAGACCGGCGAGATGGATTTCTCCGACCTCAACTGGGAGCGCTCCTACGGGAAGTGGAAGGCCTACGGCCGCAGCAAGCTCGCGAACCTGCTTTTCGCCTACGAACTGCAGCGGCGACTCGACGCGGCCGACGACGACCTCGGGGTCCGCAGCGTCGCCTGTCACCCCGGCTACGCGGACACGAACCTTCAGCTTCGCACGGCGGCGGAGAGCGGCAACCCCCTGCTGAAACTCGGGATGCGGGCCGCGAACGCCGTCCTCGGACAGGACGCCGCGACCGGCGCCGAGCCGATGCTGTACGCCGCGACCGCCGACGTCGACGGCGGCGCCTACGTCGAGCCCGGCGGGCTCATGAACATGCGCGGCCACCCCACCGTCGGCCGGTCGAACGACGCCTCTTACGACCGCGACGACGCCCGGCGGCTCTGGGAGTACTCGACGGAGGCGACGAGCGTCGAGTTCCCGCTCTGAGCGGCGGGCGCGAGCCCGCTCGTGGTTATCCCTGGAAACGCGTAGGAGCGACAGTGTTTATAAACGCCGTCGCGGCGAGGGTGGGGAGACGTGAGGCTGCGGTCGCGCCCCGCAAGTGGAACTCGCGATCACCGGGTCGTCGACGGCAACGACCGATTCGCGGCAGACGGCATCCCCCCGACAGCAGATATAAAAGTCGTCCGACTACACCGATTCGCATCCTCGCGATCGGCCGCTCGTAACGCCCAGCCGTCGCTCACGGTGGTAATATACGCGAGACGCATTTTGAGAGCTATCCGAGTCGTCGGTAGCGGGTGCTGCCGAGCTGTCTACAGTCGAGTGAGGTTCTTCGCGCGCGGACCCTTGTCCGCCTCCTCGATGTCAAACTCTACCTCCTGGCCTTCCTCGAGGTCCGGGCCGCCGACGTCTTCCATGTGGAAGAATACGTCCTCGTCAGCGTCGTCAGTCTCGATGAATCCGTAGCCGCCAGTGTCGTTAAAGAAGTCGACCTTGCCTGTCGCCATCGCACTTGGACAGACTCCCGACTGCATCATAAGTGTTGTGTGCGCACTACCGGTCGCGTCGCGGTCTCGCGCGGCTCGCGCTTCCGGCGTACCGACCGAAACGCCAAGGCCGCTGGCCGACAAGCGGTAGCCATGTCGACCCTCCTCGTCGTCGGCGGTAGCGGGTTCATCGGACGCGAGATCTGCCGGCTCGCGGTGCGAGACGGCCGCGACGTCCGGAGCATCTCACGAGGCGGACGCCCGCCGCTCGACGCCCCGTGGGCCGACGCCGTCTCGTGGACCAGCGCCGACCTCTTCCGGCCGAACGGCTGGCGCGATCGGCTCGACGGCGTCGACGCGGTCGTCCACGCGGTGGGGATCATCCGCGAAACGCCGGCCGCGGGGATCACCTTCGAGCGGCTCAACGGCGACGGCACGATCATCGCGGCCTTGGAGGCCGAACGCGCCGGCGTCGACACGTTCGTCTTCCTCTCGTCGTCGGTGAAGCCGCCGGGCGTCCGGAGCGCGTACCTGACCGCCAAGCGGCGCGCCGAAGCCGCGATCGCCGGGCTCGACCTCGACGACGTCACTCTCAGACCGGGACCGGTGTACGGGACCGGTCAGCCGCACTTCTCTCCGCCCGTCAACGCCGCGTTGCGGCTCGCGGACTCCGTCCCGCTGATCGCCGACCGGCTCGGCGAGGCGCGGCCGCTCCCCGTCGACACCGTCGCGAGGGCCGCGTACCGCACGGCGTTCGACCCGGCGGAGTCGCTGTTGGACGTCGCGGACGTGCGGCGGCTCGGCGACCCCGTCGAATCGAGCGGCGGCGGGACGTCGAAGTAAGCCCGTCTACCGCTGCGCCTTGGCGATATCCAGCGAGAGGAAAAAGCCGAAGTACGCCGGGATCCCCGCGAGCATGAACATGTACAGCACCCACTGCGGGGCCGTGGAGAACGCGACGTCGTACAGCACCGACACGAGCGTCACCCAGGCGATCGCGAACGCCAGGTCCTGTAGCATCCCGGTCCGGTTCCCCCTGACGTGGGACCGAACGCGGTCGGCGAGACTCTCGTCCGGGTCGGGCTCGTCGATCTGATCGGCGTCGGTCATGAATGAACGTTCGCGTCGAAATACGTCGGTGTTCCGGAACGGTCTGTACCGAACGGCCTCCGCCCGAACGGCCACCGTCCGAACGGCCTCCGCCCGAGCGCCCACCGCCCGAACGGCCTCCGCCCGAGCGCCCACCGCCCGAACGGCCCCGAGACGGGCGCGCGCTCGGCGGGGGTTCAGTCCTCGTCGATGTAGTCGACGACGAGGACGGGGACGTGCGTCGAACGCAGCGTCCGTTCGGTGACGCTACCGAGCAGCGCCCGGCGGACGCCGCCCCGACCGTGACTCCCCATCACGATGAGGTCGATACCGTGGTTCTCGGCGTAGTCGCTGATCAGCTTGTGCGGCCGACCCCCCGAGACGTGTTCGACGACGTCGATGCCGCGTTCGGCGCCGCTCTCGGCGACCACGCCGGTCGCCTCGTCCGCCTGCTCTTTCAGCTCTCCCATCTCGTCGAACCGCCCCTGTTTGAGCCGGTCGACCTGTTCGGTTCCGAGACTGAAATTCACGGAGTCGATGTCGACCACGTAGAGCGCGTGAACCTCCGCGTCGTACTTCTCGGCGAGGTCGAGCGCGTGATCGACCGCAGCCTCCGCGACGTCGCTTCCGTCCGTGGGAATGAGAATGCGTTTGTACATGGATCACTCCTCCGTGCCCGCGTCGTCTCCTGCGCGGCCACCATCGGTCGCCGCGTCGTCCGTTGCGCGGCCACCGTCGGTCGCCATCTCCTCACCGCCGTCGGCGACGACGTCTTCGGCCGTCTGCTGTTGGCCCATCGGTTCGGGGCTGTGACACTGCCGAACGATCCGCTTCGTCTCCAGCGACGGCTCGTCGGTCGCCATCGAGACGAAGATGGTGACCGCGAACACGACCGGGAGGGTGATGAGCGCCGAACCGATAGCGGGCATCCACTGGGCCAGTCCCGCCGACAGCGGCGCTTCGAGCGAGCCGATGTACGTCGGAACGATCTCGTTGATCATGGGGATAGACCAGAGGGTCAGTCCGGTCGTCATGCCGGCGAGTGCTCCCTGCCGGTTGGCGTTCTCCCACCACATTCCGAGGAAGAACATCGGGAACAGGACGGAGCCGGCCAGCGAGAACGCGTATCCCACGAGCGCGGCGATCGACGACGCGGGATTGAGCGCCGCCAGCGTGGTCAGCGCGCCCAGCGCGACGATCGACAGGCGACCGACGAGGATCTGCTGACGCTGCGTCGCGTCCTCGTTGATGATGTTCGTGTAGATGTCGTGGCTGATCGCCGACGAGCCGGCGATGAACAGCCCGGCGACCGTCGCGATGGCCGCGGCGATACCGCCCGCCGCGACGATGCCGACGAACCAGTCCGGGAGCCCCGACAGCTGCGCCGCCAGCACGACGATAACCTCGCTGGCCGCGCTCGTCATCCCGGGATCGCCGTACGTCGGGTTGACGTTCTGACTGTAGAGGTCGGTACCGAAGGCCGCGAACGCCGGGGCGCTCCAGTACAGGATACAGATGAAGAACAGCCCCCAGACCGTCGACCAGCGGGCCGTCCGTTCGCTGTCGACCGTGTAGAACCGGACGAGCACGTGCGGCAGGCCGCAGGTGCCGACGATCAGCGAGAACGTCGTGGCGACCCAGAGGTAGTAGCTCGACGAGGCGAACGGCTCGGAGAACTCGCTGCCGAGCTCGCTGATCAGCATCCCGTATTCGAGCTGCGGCAGCACCGTCGAGTAGCCGTTCGTGTAGCCGACGACGAACAGCCCGACGACGAACGCGAGGATGAGGATGACGTACTGGACCGCCTGATTCTTCGTGGCGCCCAGCATGCCGGACAGCGTCAGGTAGCCGACGGTGACGACCATCATGGCGACGACCATCACCTGATATCCGTCGAGGCCGGGGACGAGGCCCCCGTAGTCACCGAAGATGTACAGGCCGACGAGCGCCATCCCCTTCGCCTGTCCGATGGCGTAGACGAAGCCGATGAGGAACGTCGTCACCGCGGCGATGGCGCGCGCGGTGTCGGAATTGAATCGATCGCCGACGAAGTCCGGCGCCGTGTACTTCCCGAACCGGCGAAGCTGCGCGGCCAGGAAGATGAGCAGGATGAAGTACCCGGTCGTCCAGCCGACGACGTACACGAGCCCGTAGAACCCCGCGAGCGCGATCGACGCCGCCATGCCGAGGTACGACGCCGCCGACATCCAGTTCGCCCCGATCGCCATCCCGTTTTCGAGGTTCCCGATGGATCGACCGGCGACCCACATGTTCTCGGTGTCGGCGACGCGGAAGACGAACCCGATCGTGAGGAACAGCCCCAACATCCCGAGCACGAGGACCGCCGGCGCCAGCTTGAACGAGATGTCGAGCGCCTCCGGGAGGAGACTGTCCTGTAAGAGGAGCGAACTCGCCGTCATTCCTCGGACCCCCCGTCGGCCGCGGCGACCTCAGCGCCGCTTCCGGTCTTCGCGGTTGTGGCGTGATCGATACCGTACTTCTCGTCGAGCGCGTCCCGTTTGCGCGAGTACCAGAACGCTAAGATTAGCGCGCTGGTCGGCGCCCCGAACGCGACGAGGAAGTAGTGAAGCGGGAACCCGAGGATCGGCATCGTCTCCGTCATCGGACCGGGCGCGAGCCGCGTCAGCGTGACTGGTCCCCACACCGCGAGGACCCACACGGCGAACCCCGACCAGACGATGCGGAGGTGATCGCGCATGTACGGCGTGCTCGGGTTCAGGATGTTCACCTCCGCTCCGAGGTAGTCGGTGTCGTTATGCTTCTGTGCCGCGCTCGCGGCGACGCCGCCGTCGGTCTCGACGGTCGGGTCGTCGGCATCGTCATGTGAGCTATTATCTGTCATGTGTCGTGATGTGTATCGTTGTGGGTTGTTTGTCTGGTTCGATCGTGATGATTATTCGCGCGGTGGGTCGGTCGTGTCGGGTTCTGTTGCGGCGAAAACGAGGCTGGCGAGCGGCTACTCGCCGCCGGCCTGTTTCTGGATCTCTTCGACGATCTCCGGGTTCCGGAGCGTGCTGGTGTTACCCAGCTCTTTGCCGTCGGCGATGTTCTCCAACAGCCGACGCATGATCTTTCCGGATCGCGTCTTCGGGAGATCGGGCGTGAACACGACCTGCTCGGGCCGGGCGATCGGGCCGATGGCGTCCTCGACGCCCGCGACGATGCGGGCGCGGAGGTCGTCGTTGCCCTCGTACCCGTCCTCGGTCGTCACGTACGCGTAGACGGCCTCGCCTTTGATCTCGTGGTCGCCGCCGACGACGGCGGCCTCGGCCACGCCCTCGACGCCGACGATCGCCGACTCGATCTCCATCGTTCCGAGCCGGTGACCGGAGACGTTGAGCACGTCGTCGACGCGGCCGAGAACCGTGATGTAGCCGTCGTCGTCGATCTTCGCGCCGTCCTCCGGGAAGTACACCCAGTCGTCGGGGTCGTCGCTGTCGGTGTCGGAGTACTCCGCCCAGTACTCCTCGATGTAGCGCTCGTCGTTGTTGTACAGCGTCCGGAGCATTCCCGGCCACGGTTTCTGTACCGTGAGGTAGCCGGCTTTCCCCGGCTCGACCTCGTCGCCGAGCGTGTCGAGGATCTGTACGTCGAGTCCGGGCAGCGGCGGTCCGGCCGCACCGGGTTTCATGTCTTTGACCCCGGGGAGCGTCGTGACCATCATCCCGCCGGTCTCCGTCTGCCACCACGTGTCGACGATGGGGCACTCCTCGTCGCCGATATGCTGGTAGTACCACTTCCACGCGCGCGGGTTGATCGGCTCGCCGACCGTGCCGAGCAGCCGTAGCGACGAGAGGTCGTGGCGGTCGGGGAACTCCGAGCCCCACTTCATGAACGCGCGGATCGCCGTCGGTGCGGTGTACAGCTGCGTCGCCTCGTACTCCTCGACGATCTCCCAGAGCCGGTCGCGCTCGGGGTGATCGGGCGTCCCTTCGTACATCATCGTCGTCGTCCCGAGCGCGAGCGGCCCGTAGACGATGTACGAGTGGCCCGTGATCCAGCCGATGTCGGCCGAACAGAAGTACGTGTCCTCCGGTTTGATGTCGAGAACCGCTTGCGAGGTCCACGAGACCCACGAGAGGTAGCCGCCGGTGGTGTGTTTCACGCCCTTCGGCTTCCCGGTGGTCCCCGAGGTGTACATCAAAAAGAGCATGTCCTCGGCGTCGCGGGTGACCGGCTCGACCTCGGCGCCCGCGTGCTCTGAGACGAGGTCGCCGTAGTCGAGCTGGTCGTCACCGAGGTCGTGGCCGAATCCGTCGCCGTTCGGTCCGAGCCGATCGACGACGACGGTGGTGGTGTCGTGGTCGACGCCCGCGAGCCCCTCGTTCGCCTTGTCGAGGTGATCGAGGGGGTCGCCGCGGCGGTAGTAGCCGTCGCAGGTGACGAGGAACTCCGAGTCCGCGGAGTTCATCCGCGTCGCGAGCGCGTCCGCCGAGAAGCCGGCGAAGACGACGCTGTGGGGCGCGCCGATCCGGGCGCACGCCAGCATCGCGATCGGCAGCTCCGGGATCATCGGCATGTACATCGTCACGACGTCGTCCTCCTCGACGCCCTGTTCGCGGAGCGCGGCCGCGAACTCGTTTACCTCGCGGTGGAGCTCCGCGTACGTGTACGTGCGATCGTCCTCGTCGGCGGGCTCGCCCACCCACTCGATCGCGGCCTCGTCGCCCCGGTCTTCGAGGTGTCGATCGAGGCAGTTCGCGGACGCGTTCAGCTCGCCGCCGGTGAACCACTCGTAAAACGGGGGGTTGCTGTCGTCGAGTACCTGATCGTAGTCGGACTCCCAGTCGAGGAGGTCCGCGGCCGCCTCCCAACACCCCGGCCAGTTCTCGTCGAACTCCTCGTAGATATCGGGGTCGGATACGTTCGCCTGGTCGACGAACGACGCCGGCGGTTCGAACACCTCCTGTTCTGCCAGTCTCGCTTCCAGTTGACCGTCACCCTCTGTCATGGTACGAGCGTACTCAACCGATCTCACCACATAAACGCTCACGCTAAATACGAAAAATCGTGATAGATACGCGGGCTCGTCGACTGCTCCGAACAGGATTTCGCTCGGTGGCGGCCCGCCGATCACCCCGCGCCGATCACCCACGCCGATCGGCCCCGCGTTCAGGGCCGATCCCGCCGTCGCTCGTCCTCGAAGAGCCCGTCGAGAAGCGCGCGCTGGGCCTTTCGGAGGTGATTGTGGAAGGTCGGCGAGGAGACGTCCATCGCGTCGGCGACCTCCTCGGCGGTGCTCCCCCGCGGCCAGTCGAAGTACCCGCCGTGGTACGCCGCCGACAGCGCGGCCCACTGCCGGTCGGTGAATCGGTCCGCGACGCCCTCCCGAAGCGACGACTCGGTGAGCGGCGAGCGGGCGATCGATTCCTTGCTCACGAGCCGCGCGTCGGGGAACCGGTCGCGGAGTCCGGCGGCGACGGGGCGGACGCTCGCTCCCTCGGGGAGGTCCGCGACGACGCGGACGTCGCCGTCGGTCGCAGTCGCGTCCCGGACGGTCGCCCCGTGTTCCGTCAGCGCCCGAACCGCGGAACCGCCCTCGACGCGCACCGAGACCGCACAGCCGTCCTCGCGCGTCTCGATCACTCTGAGGTCGCTGACGCCGTCGGCGTCGTCGACGATGTCGGCGATCGCCTGCGGTCTGGCGCCGCTCACGGACAGGTAAAATCTGGAGGCGTCCGCGTCGACCGACACGGTCGAGGACAGCTCGATCCGACAGCCGAGCGCCGCGCTGGCTCGCGCGAGAAAGGCGCCGGCGGCGGCGGTGCGGAACTCGACCTCGGTGACCGCATCGGAGTGGAGCAGGTCGCGCCAGCGACCGGCCGTCACCGCCCACCCGAGACAGCGGCCGAGCGCCGACAACGCCCGACGCTCGGCGTCCGAAACGGGCGTGTCGTCCGCGGCGACCACGCACAACACGCCGTGTGTCGCGTCTCGATGCCGGACCGGCACCGCGACCGTCGGGCGGCCGTCGACCGCGGGGTGACCGTCGCTCGCGGCGGGGTTCCCGTCGACGAGCGCGTCGCGCCACGGCCCCGACGACAGGTCTCGGTCGCCGAGCGTGACTCGATCGACGCCGGCCGCGCCCAGCACCTCCGTGCGGCGTCCGTCGGCCCGTCCGCGAACCACCCACGCTTCCCCCCAACGCCCCGTGGCAACCAGTCGGTTCGGGACCGCGGTGAGCGGCGAGTCGTCCTCCGGGTCCGCCGCGCCGTCAACGCCGTCAGCGTCGCCCGATCGGTCGACGTCACCAGCGCTGCCCGCGTCGCCCACACCGTCCCCGCCGCCAGCGTCGGCGATGGCCTCGAACCCCGTCAGAACGGTCGACCGCGGGGCCGTCTCAGTGGACGGTGTCGTCGAGCCGTCGCCGTCGGTCTCGGCGACGGCGGCGGCGATCGCCGCCCCGTCGAGGGGGCCGAGGTAGCCGTCGAGCGACCCGAGGGTTTGCCAGCCGCCCGCCTCGCGCACGACGTGGGGGCTCACCCCCCGATCGACGAGGAGCCGCCGCGCGAAGGTGGCGCGGAGGTCACTCGGCGTGACACCGTCCGGAACGGCGCCGTCTGTTCTGGTCGCGGCCCGCTCGGCCGTCTCGGCGACGATCATCTGGACGCGGCGGGAAGAGACGTCGACGAAGGGGTCGTCAGGGGCGATCCCGGCGCTTTCCGCGTATCGTCGGAGGTCGGCCGCGAGCGAGGACGGAACCACCGTCTCGCGGTCGATCGTCTCGCGATCGACTGTCTCGCGATCAACTGTCTCGCGACCGCCGCGCGAGCCGTCCTCGTCCTCGTTCTCGTCGCCGGCGTCGGGGTCCGCGGGAACGGCGAGCAGGAACGCGTCGGCCGCCGCGTCCGACTGCCGGAGGTCTCCCGGCGTGACGCGGGTGATCTCGGCGGTCCGGAGCCCCGCCTCCCCGGCGAGTCTGACCACTATCGCGGCGCGGTACGTCTCCGCGGCGGTCACGAGCGCGTCGTAGGCGTCGGCGTGAAGCCCGTCGACCATCTGTTTCGTAATTCATCGAAAACCCGAAGCAAAAGTCTTGGGGGCACGCGCTCGATTCGTCGAGCGACGCTCGATCATCTCGGATTTGGTGCTCGAAGGTCGGCTTGACGCCGCCATACGCGATCCGACCGTTTCGGGATACACGAGAAATCCGAAACAGAGACTCGGAGCGTCTGGACCGCCGCGGTCAGTGTCGGTCGCCGATGCCCCACGCGATGTGGTCCCAGATCCGCTCGTAGCCGTAGTAGGTCGCGGTTTTCACGACGTTGGTGACGAGTCCGATATTGAGCGCGTCGCCGACGTCGCCGACGACGGCCCACGCGACGAGGACGGTGATCGTGACCATGACGAGCCGATAACAGAGCGTCTTGGCGAGCGCCCGCTTCCGGGCGTGAATCGCGGATCGCGAGACCAGCTTCCCCATATCACCGCGATGGAGCCCACCCATATGAAACCGATACTAATTGCTTATTTTAATATCGTAATGTGAATCGATTACTCGCTTCGGACCGCGGACTCGATCTCGCCGACGACTTCTGGGTTCCGGAGGGCGCTGACGTCGCCGAACTCCTCGCCGCGCGCGATGTCCTCCAGCAGGCGACGCATGATCTTCCCGGAGCGCGTTTTCGGCAGCTCCGGGGTGAACACGACGCGGTCGGGACGGGCCACGTCGCCGACGGACTCCGCCAACCGCTCCGCGATCGCGGCTCGGAGCGTCCCGTCGGGGTCCACGTCGCCGCGGGTGGTCACGTACGCGACGATCTGGCCGTCGTCGTCCCCCACGACGGCCGCCTCCGTGACGCCGTCCGCCCCGACGATGGCCGACTCCAGTTCGGCGGTGTTGAACCGGTGGGCGCGGACGTTGATCACGTCGTCGACGCGGCCGAGGATGGTCACGTACCCGTCCTCGTCAACGGTTGCCCCGTCGCCGGTGCGGTAGCGCCAGCCGTCGTCCGCCTCGACCCAGTACTCCCGGCGGTAGCGCTCGTCGCCCTCGCGCAGGCCGCGCAGCATGCCCGGCCACGGCGAGCCGATGGTGAGGTAGCCGGGCTCGCCGGGGGCGACAGGCTCCCCGTCCTCGTCGACGACGCGCGCGTCGATCCCGGGCAGCGGCGGGCCGACCTTCCCCGGCTTCATCGGCGCGATACCGGGGAGCGTCGCGAGCGCGATGGCCCCCGTCTCGGTCTGCCACCACGTGTCGACGATCGGGGCGTCGCCGCCGCCGACGTGCTCGCGGTACCATCGCCACGCCTTCGGCGTGATCGACTCGCCGACGGTTCCCAGAAGGCGGATCGACGAGAGGTCGTGCGCGTCGGGGTACTCCGCGCCCCACTTCATGAACGACCGGATCGCGGTCGGCGAGGTGTAGAAGACGCTGACCGCGTTGCGCTCGATGAGGTCCCACACGCGGTCGCGGTCGGGGTAGTCCGGCGACCCTTCGTAAAGGACGGTCGTGGTCCCGAGCGAGAGCGGGCCGTACACGCCGTACGAGTGGCCCGTGATCCAGCCGATGTCGGCCGCACACCAGTAGGTGTCGTCGGGGCGCACGTCGAGGACGTTCCGGGTCGTCCACGCGACGTGCGCGAGGTACCCGCCGGTCGCGTGCTCGACGCCCTTCGGGCGCCCCGTGGTGCCCGACGTGTACATCACGAAGAGGAGGTCGGTGGCGTCGCGCGCGACCGGCTCGACGACCTCGCCGTCGTGCGCGTCGACGAGCGCCGCGTACTCGTGTTCGTCGTCGCCAAGCGGCACGTCGAGGGCGTCGCCGAGCCGATCGACGACGACCGTCGCGTCGAGGTCGCCGTCCATGCGCAGACGGGCGTTATCGGCCTTCGACTTCTGGTTGAACGCGTCCTCCCGACGGTAGTAGCCGTCGCAGGTGATCAGGTACGCCGAGTCCGCCGCGTCGAGGCGGGTCGCGAGCGCCTCCGCCGACAGCCCCGCGAAGACGACGTTGTGGGGCGCGCCGATCCGGGCGCACGCCAACATCGCGATCGACAGCTCCGGGATCATCGGCAGGTACAGCGTCACCACGTCGCCCTCTTCGACGCCCCGCTCGCGGAGGCCGGCCGCGAGCGCGTTCACCTCGCGGTGGAGGTCGAGGTAGGTGTACGACCGCCGCTCGCCGCGTTTCCCGAACCACCGGATCGCGAGCTGGTTCCGGCGGTCGTCGAGGTGCCGGTCGACGCAGTTGGCCGACGCGTTGAGCCGGCCGTCCGGAAACCACTCGTAGAAGGGCGGATCGCCGTCGTCGAGCACGGTCTCGGGGGGACGCTCCCAGTCGAGGAGGTCGGCGGCGCGGCGCCACGCGTCCGGCCCCTCGGTCGCGAACGCCTCGTAGATCCCCGCGTCGCTCGCGACGGCCCGATCGCGGAACGCGGTCGGCGGGGCGACGGCGTCGTCGCCGTCCACGCTCCCGTCCGCGAACCCGTCCGGCCACCGGCCGTCGGCTCCGAGGTTATTCATGATATCCGTTCACAAGCGAAAGAACGTATACTTTGTCCGGCAGTGCAGGCCTACGTCGACTCGGTCGGCGAGCCGGTAGCGGCGATATCTGCTGCCTTCGATCGGGCGCGAGCCACGATCGACGGCTTGGCCTCGAAGTCCACCGTCACCTGATCGTTCGCGTACGCTTCCTCATCGACGTGACCGTGATCGTGGATCCACGAGACGAGACTCATCGCGTCGTCGGAGACGGGGAGGACGAGTCGCTCGCGCTCCCAGTCCGGGAGTTCGGCCTCGACGCGGTCGCGAAGCTCCGCGAGGCCGGCGCCCGTCTTCGCGGAGACGGCGACCGGGTCGGGGGCGACGCCGGAGAGCGCGCCTCGCTTGGCCGCCAACTCGCCCGGTGCCAGCCGATCGATCTTGTTGAACACGGTGACGATGGGGGCCTCGTTGCGCTCGTAGAGGGTGTCGTGGCTGGTCACGAGCTTCTCGCGCATCGACTCGACGGGCTCGCTCGCGTCGACGACGAGGAGGACCAAGTCGGCGTGGTACACGGAGTCGAGCGTCGACTCGAACGACTCGACGAGCCAGTGCGGGAGGTCCGCGATGAACCCGACGGTGTCGGTGAGGAGCACGTCTCGCTTCTCCATCTCGGCGCGACGGGTCGTGGTGCCGAGCGTCGTGAACAGCATGTCTTCCGACTCCGCGGTCCGGTCGAGGTCGGGGTGCCGATCGACGTTCTCGTCGACGTCGATCTCGGCGGCGAGCCGCCGCATCAGCGTCGACTTACCGGCGTTCGTATACCCCGCCAGCGCGACGAGGTCGAACCCGGAGTCCCGGCGCTGGTCGCGGCGGGCCTGCTCTTTCTCGGCGATCGAGTCGAGTTCGGCTTGGATCTCCGATATCTGGCGTTTGATGTCGCGCTCGACGCTCTCGTCGTACTCGCCGAGCCCCATGAAACCGGGGCGCTCGTCGCGTTTCGCGAGGCTCGCTTTCGCCTCCGCTCGCGGGAGCTCGTACCGGAGCTCCGCGAGTTCGACCTGTAGCTGCGCCTTGCGCGTGTTCGCTCGCTGGCCGAAGATCTCGAGGATGAGCGTGAACCGGTCGATCACCTCGACGCCATCGGGGAGCTCGCCGCCGATGTTGAACGTCTGGTACGGCCCCAGGTCGTTGTCGACGATCACGGCGCCCGCGCCGGTCCGGCGGACCAGCGCGCCGAGCTCCGCGACCTTCCCCTCGCCGAACATGAAGGCGGCGTCTTCGGTGCGGGTCTGCGAGAGCTCGCCGACGACCTCGTAGCCGGCGGCGGCGGCGAGCTGGCTGATCTCGCTCAGATCGGCGGTGCCGGCGTCGACGCGCTTGGCGACGACCGCACGCTTCGCTCTCGGGGACGACTCCGCGTCGGTATCGGTACCGGTATCGCCGCTCGCGCCCTCGACGCTCCCGGTCATGCGAGGGGGTCGAGAGCGGCGTACGCGGTGTGGTGTGCTGCCTGCACTGTTTCGCGATCACCTACGCTCTCGACGTATTTAAACTCGGGTCGGCCAGCGGTCCTTTTATCCGAGCCGCGCGAACGGTCCGTCGTGACTCACGAGGACGGCGGTACGTCGGCGCCGACGGCGAGCACCGAGAGCGACGCCGGCGAGCGCCGCGTCGACCGACTGGACCGACATCCGACCGGCGGGGTACGCAACTCGCTGTGGTCGTGGCCGGACGCGAAATCGCCGCTGACGGTCGTTCGCAACTACGTCGTGATCGTGCTCGCGCGGGTCTGCCCGAGCCTTCGGCTGAAAAACTGGCTGCTGCGCCGCCTCGGCGTGACCGTCGGTGCCGGGGTCGCGTGGGGGTTGGAGTCGACGCCCGACGTGTTCTGGCCCGAGCGGATCACCGTCGGCAACGACGCGATCATCGGCTACGACGCCACGCTGTTGTGTCACGAGTTCCTCCGCGACGAGTACCGACTCGGCGACGTCGTCGTGGAGGAGGACGCGATGATCGGCGCCGGCGCGATCGTGCTTCCGGGCGTCACGGTGGGGGCGGGCGCCCGCGTCGCCGCCAACTCGCTCGTCGCCGAGGACGTGCCGCCGGGGACGACCGTCGCCGGGGTGCCGGCGGACGTCGTCTCGCAGGCGAGCGACGACGACTGAGTCGGCGTCGGTGTCGGTGTCGGCGTACGCAGAGAGCTTGTCGCCGAGTTACGCCGCGGGCTCGTCGCCGGTGTTGTCG
Source organism: Halorubrum aidingense JCM 13560 (assembly GCF_000336995.1). Classification (GTDB taxonomy): domain Archaea; phylum Halobacteriota; class Halobacteria; order Halobacteriales; family Haloferacaceae; genus Halorubrum; species Halorubrum aidingense. The sequence continues at coordinate 27,789 of NZ_AOJI01000018.1, forward strand.
CTGGTGTTGTCGCCTTCTTCAGCGTCCCCGTCTTCTTCAGCGTCCCCGCCTTCCTCGACACGGTCAGTCTCCGCCTCTCCGTCGTCGGTGGTGTCTGCCTCGGCGTCGACGATGTGGGCCTCCGTGCGCACGCTGTCGAGGTCGACGCCGACCTCGCGGGCGACGGCGTCGAGGACGGCTCGCTGTTCGGCCATCTCGTTTTCGAGCGTGTGGACCCGCTCGGCGGTGTCGACCACCGTCGTCTGGGTCTGTTCGACCTCCTCGCGAAGCTCGTTGATCTTCTGGTACGTGCGCTCGGCCCGGTCGGCGAGCGTCTGGATCTTCTTCGCCGTGTCCCCGAATCCCATATCGGGTCGTGGAACCCCGGATACGTGGGCTTTTCCGTTCGACGAACCCGGCGTGCCGTCCGACCCGTCGCCGCCCGCGGACGGTGGACTTTTGGCTGAACCGACCCTCTGAACGGTATGAGCGTCGAGCGCATTCTGCTGACGAACGACGACGGCATCGACGCCGTCGGGCTCCGAGCGCTGTACGACGCCCTCTCGGCTGACTACGACGTGGTGACGCTCGCGCCAACCGAAGACCGGTCGTCGGTCGGGAGGGCCCTCTCCGACGACGTCGCGGTCACCGAGCACGAACTGGGCTACGCGGTCGACGGCACGCCCGTCGACTGCGTCGTCGCCGGACTCGACGAGATCGTCCCGGACGCCGACCTCGTCGTCGCGGGGTGCAACAAGGGCGCGAACCTCGGCGCGTACACGCTCGGCCGGTCGGGGACGGTCTCCGCGGCGGTCGAAGCCGCCTTCTTCGACGTGCCGGCGGTGGCGGCGTCGATGTACGTGCCGGGCGGCAGCGACTGGTGGAAGCGAGACCTGGTGGCGGCGAACTTCGACAACGCGGTCCGAGCGACCCGTTTTCTCGTCGACGAGGCCCCCGATGCCGGGGTGTTCGACCGCGCCGACTACCTCAACGTGAACGCGCCGCTCGCGGAGGAGGACTCGGACGCGTCGACCGGCCCCGCCCCGATGCGCGCGACCACCCCGTCGACGTGGTACGGACTGGAGGCGACGCGGAACGGCGACGGCAACGTCAGCTTCGCCGACCCCATCTGGGGGCGGATGACGCCGGCCGACGTGCCCGACTCCGTCGGGACCGACCGGCGGGCGGTGGTCGACGGCGAGGTCTCCGTCTCGCCGCTGTCGGTGCCCCACGCGGCCGAGCCGGACGCCGGGCTCGAGGCGTTAGCGGACGCGTACGCGGTCGCCGGTCGGCCGTGAACGGTCGGCCGTGAACGGCCGGTCTCGATCCCCGGGGACGACTATTCCTCGTCGGCGCTGACGGTGACTTTCGCCTCGCTGACGACGCGGTCGCCCATCTCGTAGCCGGGCTCGTACACCTCGTGAACCGTCCCGTCGGGCTGGTCGCTCTCGACGCGGAGCATCACCTGATGCCGGGCCGGATCGACTTCCTCGCCCGGGTCGGGCTCGATCGGTTCGACGCCCTCGTCGGCGAGCACCTCGTCGAACTTCTCCAGCGTCGACTCGACGCCCGGTCGGAGGTCGCTCCCCTCGTCTTGGTCGAGCGCGCGCAAGAGGTCGTTCCTGACGGGCGTGATCCGGTCGACGAGCGCCTCCGAGGCGCGCTCGCGGATCTCGTCCTGTTTGCGCTTGGCGCGCTGTTTGTAGTTGCTGAAGTCGGCGCGGACGCGCGCGAGCTTGCTCGTCAGCTCCTCGACCTCCGACTCGGCGTCGAGCAGTTCCTCGCGGGTCTCCGCGAGTTCGGCCTCCAGCGCCGCGACCTCGTCCGCGAGCGCCTCGTCGTGCTCGGCGACCGCCTCCGCGAGGCCGTCGCCGGCGGTGGAATCGGCCGCCGTCGCTTCCGCGGTGCCGTTGCGTGTCGCCGCGTCGGACTGTCCGTCGCTCGCCGCGGACGCGTCGGCCTCGGCGTCGTCCGGGGACTCGACCTCGACGTCGACGGCGTCGTCGTCGCTCATGTCCGATCGAAGTCGGTCAGCGTGCATAAGCGTTGCAGAACGGAGTCGCCACCGAGGGCGGAAGCGGGCCGAAAGCGGGACCGGAAGCGGGGCCGAAAGCGGGGTCGTCGGCCGCGCGTCACTCGCGCGCTCGACCCGCAGGAGTATTTAAATCGCGGCGTCCAACCGTGGGTAATGACCGCGCCGAATCGGAACACGCTGTGGGCGACCGCCCTCGTGGACGAACTCGTCGCCGCGGGCGTCGACGCCGTCGTCGTCTCGCCGGGAAGCCGCTCGACGCCGCTGACGATGGCGGCCGCGCGCAACGAGGACCTCCGCGTGTTCTCCCAGTTGGACGAACGGTCGGCCGCCTACTTCGCGCTCGGGCGCGCCCGGCGGACCGGCGAGGTGACGCCGCTGATCTGCACCTCCGGCACCGCCGCCGCGAACTACCACCCGGCCGTGATGGAGGCGGACAACGCGCGCGTCCCGCTGCTCGCGCTCACCGCCGACCGCCCGCCGGAGCTCCGCGACTCGGGCGCGAACCAGACCGCCGACCAAGAGAAGCTGTACGGCGACGCCGTCCGGTTTTATAAGGATCTCTCCGAGCCCGCGGCGAACGATCGCGCGCTTCGGTCGCTCCGGACCACCGTCGCCCGCGCCGTCGCGACGGCCGAAGGCGCCGACCCCGGACCGGTCCACCTCCTGTCTCTTATACACATCTCTGATGGCGCGAGGG
>NZ_AOJI01000019.1 GCF_000336995.1 Halorubrum aidingense JCM 13560
TGCCAGCCCGCTCAGAGATGTGTATAAGAGACAGGCTCCGGCTGCTCGCGAACGAGCTGTCGGGGGCGGACCGCGGGCTGATCGTCGCCGGTCCCGCGGACCCGCCCGGGCTCGACGCCGAGGCGATCACGGCGCTGTCGCACGCGACGGGCTTCCCCGTCGTCGCGGACCCGCTCTCCGGCGTTCGCTACGGCGGCCACACGCGCGTCGCCCCCGTTCTCGGGGCGTACGACGCGTATCTCTCGGGCGAGGTCGCTGGTGACGGGGAGGCGGGCGGCGAGGTCGATGGAGAGTCCGGCTCGGCGCTCGAGTGGGACGATCCGGACGTCGTCCTCCGACTCGGCGCGTCGCCGACCTCGAAGAACCTGCGGAAGTACCTCGCCGGGACGGGCGCCGACCAGTACCAGGTCGACCCGACGGGCCGGTGGCGCGAGGCGGAGTTCGCCGCGACCGACCTCGTCGTGGCCGAGCCGAGCCGCCTCTGCGCTCGCCTCTCCCGACTCGTCGCCGGCGGCGGGGGCGCTCCGGACTGGCGCGCGCAGTGGGAGGACGCCGAGCGGGTCGCTCGGGGAATCCACCGCCGCGAGGCCGACGCGCTTGCCGACTCGTCCGATCCCGCGCCGTTCCACGAGGGCAACGCCCTCCGCGCGGTCGCCGACGCGCTCCCGGACCCGGCGACGCTGTTCGTCTCCAACTCGATGCCGGTCCGCGACCTCGACCGGTTCGTCGGCCCGACGACGACGAGCGTCACGGCGCTCGGCAACCGCGGCGTCTCCGGGATCGACGGCATCGTCTCCAGCGCGCTCGGGGCCGGCTCCGCGACGACCGACGACCTCACGCTCGTCGTCGGCGACCTGGCGCTGTACCACGACACGAACGGGCTGCTCGCGATCGACCGCTGCGGCGTCGACGTGACGGTCGTGTTGATAAACAACGACGGCGGCGGGATCTTCCACGCGCTCCCGATCGAGTCGTTCGAGCCGGAGTTCACGACGTCCTTCAAAACGCCGCACGGCATCGAGTTCGAGCCGATGTCGGACCTGCACGGGCTGGCGTACGCCCGGATCGACGCCCGGACCGACGCGCGACCGGAAGAGACCGGAGGACCGGGCGACGAGGGCCGAACGCCCGACGCGATCGCCGAGGATATCGAGGCGGCGTACGCGCGCGCTCGCGACGCCGACGGGTCGCACCTGATCGAGGTGCGGACCGACGCCGAGGCGAGCCACCGGACGCGAGAGCGACTCGAAGCGGCGGTCGAACGAGCGGTTCACGGCGCCCCGGAGTAGGTCGAGCGAGACGCGCCACCGACGGCGCCGTCGACTCACACTACCGACCCACAGCTAACGACTCACTCGATCGCGAGGGTCGCCGTCGCGGTCGCCTCCGACTCCTCGGCCGTCAGCGTGCCGACGATCAGATAGACCCCGGGCGGCGGGTCGCGCCACGTCCCCTCGTAGGTCGCCGATTCACCGGGGGCCAGCGTCTCGCTGTCGAGCGCTTGGGTGAACAGCCGGCCCGCGCCGTGTCGCCAGACGGGGTCCGTCTCGGGGACGGCCGCGTCACCGGCGCCGCTCATTTCGTCGCCGTCGTCGCTCGCTTCGCCGACGGCGTCATCACCCACTTCGTAGGCGGCGAAGTCGGCGCGCTGACCGGTCCGAAACCGGAGCGTGACCGGTTCGTCACCCCCGTTCGTGACGGCGAGCGCGAGGTCGAACCCGGCCTCGCGCTCGGCGGTCGCGAGGGTCGCGTCGATCATGCGTCCGAGTCGCACGCGAGACGGCTTAAAAACCGCGGCGAACCCGCCGACGGAGCGCATAAGTCGCCGCTACCCCTACGGGATCGCGTGCAGGTCGTGGGCTACGAATCCGGCGAGGGACTCTACGTCGCCAGCGGCGGCGCGGTCGAGTTCGTCGACGCCGGGGCCGGCGCGGAGCTCGCCTTCGGACTCGGCGACCGCCGCTGTGCGGGAACGGTCCACGACGGCGATCACATCGCCTGCGACGCCGCCGACGCGCCCTACTGCGACGCTCACGGGAGCGTCTGGGTGTGCGCGCGGTGTACGGGGACCTGTCTGAAAGACGAGATGGATTGCCACGAGGAGCACGCGATCTACCTCGCCGCCTTCGCCCCCGACGTGTTGAAAGTCGGCGTGACGCGGCTGTGGCGGCTGGAGACGCGGCTCCGCGAGCAGGGCGCGGACCGCGCGGCGCACATCCGGACCGTGCCGGACGGGCGGGTCGCCCGGCGGATCGAGGCCGAACTGGCCGCCGGCGGCGACCTCGTCGACCGGGTACGCGTCCCGACGAAACTCGACGGCTTCGGCCGCAGAGTCGACGCGCCGGCGTGGGAGGCGCTGCTGGATCGGTTCGATCCGATCGAGCGGTTCGCGTTCGACTACGGGCTCGACCTCGACGAGCGCCCGGTCGCAGAGACGATGGCGGCCGGAACGGTTCGCGGCTGGAAGGGCCGGGTGCTGGTGCTCGATCGTGGCGGATCGACGTACGCCGTCGACGCCCGCGATCTGGTCGGCTACGAGCTCACCGACGAGGTGCCCGAACGGGAGTTACAGTCGAGTCTGGGCGCGTTCTGAGTTCTGATCGAGTCGAGCGTGGGCGCGGCGAGCCGCGCGCTTGCGAGGGAGATCACCCACCCTCAAGAGGTGGATACGCGTATTCGCGACCAGTGACGCAAGGCCCTCTCGCAGCGCTGTTCGGCGACCCGTTCGCCGTGATGAACACCGTCGGACTGGTCGCGTTCGCGCTGGTCGGATCGACGAAGGCGATACGCGAGGAGTTCGACGTGTTCGGCGTCGCCGTCGTGGGGCTGGCGATGGCGTTCGCGGGCGGGGTGACGCGGGACCTGCTCGTGAACCGGGTCCCGCTCGTCCTCCTGTCGCCGATTGAGATCGCGCTCGGCCTGATCGGCGTCGGGCTGGCGATCGCGTTGCGGGTCGTCCTCGCGGCGCCCGACACCCACCCGCTCACGCTCGTCGCCGACGCCGTCGGCCTCGCCGCGTTCGCGACCACGGGCGCCATCGTCGCGACCGACGCCGGCGTCTCGGCGGTCGGCGTCGTCGCCATCGCGACGATCAACGCCGTCGGCGGCGGTGCCTTCGCGGACATCCTCCTCGACCGGGCACCGTTCATCCTCTTCGACGACTTCTACGCGAGCTGTGCGGTGTTGGGCGGGAGCGCCTACTGGCTCGCGGGTCTCGCGGGCGCTCCCGGTGGTATCGCCGCCGCGGTCTGTGCGGCGGTGACGGTCGGCACCCGACTGCTCGCGGTCGCGTACGGCTGGAGCCTGCCGACCGCGCAGCGGCTTCGGGGGATCGGCGGTCGGTTTCGGTGATCGTCGGTTTCGGTGATCGTCGGCGGGGATCGACGACTGGCTCGCCGACGGGGGCGGGCCTCACCCCTCGAACCCGTTCTCCGCGACGAGTCGCCGGACGCCGACGTACGCGACCGCGGCGATCGCGACGTACGCGACGACGAGCGCGGTGGTCGCCGCGTCTGCGCTGTCGATCGCGAGACGCGCGACCGCGTTCGCCGGGCCGCCGGCCATCGCGGTGGCGCCGCCGAACAGGACGAGCACCCCGATCGAGTAGAGGAACTGGGCGGCCCGCCGGTCGGGCGCGAGCGCCGAGATGGCGACCGCGAGCGCGACGACGAGCGTCGTCAGCGCGGTCATGAGGACGAGAATTGCGGGGACGTTGGCGACCGGCGTCCCGTTCGCCCTGAGCAACAGTAGCCACAGCAGGGCCTGTCCGGGCGCGATCGAGACCGCGGCGAGCGCCTTGCCGTCGACGATCTCGCCGAGCGTGACGGGCGCGACCCGGAGCAGTTCGAGCGTCCCCCGATCTATCTCCTCCGTGATCGAGTCGACGACGAGCGACCCCGAGATGAACACGGGCAGGAAGACGAGCACCGGGATCAACACGGTGTACGTGAACGTGAAGTACGGGCTCGACCCGGTGCGGTCCGGCAGCGGCAGCGGCGATTCCGTCAGGAACTCGGCCCGTTGCGCGCGCTCGTTCACCTCGTAGGTCCGGAGGAGGTCGCGCAGTTGGACGACGATCACCGTCGTCTCGACGGTCGTGTCGGGGGCCGTGACGTGCACGTCGACCCCGCCGCCGTCGTCTCGGGTCGCGATCACCACCGCGTCGGCGGCGTTGCGCTCGAAGGCGAGCCGCGCCGCGCCGGCGTTCTCGTATCGCGTGACCGAGGCGCCGGACACCTCGTCGGCCGCGCGTTCGAGATCGGTCACGGCATCGCCCGCGGCCGCGACTTCGACCTCCGCGCCGTCGAGCGCGCCGGGGTCGTACATCGAGACGAGCCCCACGACCAGGAACGACGAGAACGCGGCGATGAACAGCTGGATCGCGACCGCGAGCAGGATCGTCTTCTCCGCGCGCAGCCCCGCCAGCTCTCGCCCGGCGATCGTCAACCGACTGTCCGCGCTACCCATGGACGCTCACCACCGCGAAGTTGTACGCGGCGTGGATCAGCGCCGCCAGCGCCAGCGCCAGCGCGTAGCGCGTCCGACCCCGACTCGCGCCCATCGCGGCCACGGTCGTCGCGACTCCGTGTAAGAGGAGGGGCGCGAAAAGCAGCGCCACCAACACCCCCACCGGGAGCCCCTCCACCCCGGCGACGCTCCCGAACGCGGCGCGGCCCACGTACAGCTCCGTGAGCCCCACGGCCTGCACGACCGCGGTGGCCTTCTCCGCGAGGAAGAAGCCGGCGCCGGAGGCGAGTCCGACCGCGACGGCGACTCGATCGGTCCGGGCGAAGACGCCCCGCTCGAAGCCGGCGTAGAGGTGCACGCTCTTGGCGAGCTCCTCGATGAACGCGATGACCACGAGCAGCACGGGGATCGACACCGTCACCGGGAGCGCGAACAGCACCGCGACCGCGAGCAGCTCCGCGACGAACACGAACGGGATCGTACAGGCGGTGAGCAGCGCGACCGACGCGAGCGGTCGGAGGCGGTCGCGGGAGGCGATCGCCCCGAGAGAGTCGGGTTCGACCGCCGAGAGCCGCACCGCGAGCGCGTCGAGGAACTTCCGCGCGACCGGCTTCTGGGTGAACAGGTCCTCCTCGCGGTAGACGCCGATCCCGAGCCCGTACAGGAGCGCGGCGCCGAGCGCCATCGGCGTCGTCGAAAAGAGCGCCTCGCCGAGCGAGACCGCCTCGTCCTGGAGGTCGAAGACGACGAGCGTCAGCGGCGACACCAGCGCGACCGGCGTGACGTTCGTGAAGATCGCGGGGACGAACGCGTACGTCGTGAGGAAGACGCTCACGCCGACCGTGACGAAGGTGAGCTCCTTGAACGACCGCGCGAACATCGCGCCGACGAACGTCGCCGCGAGGAACGTCGCCGCGATCGGCAGCACGGCGACCACCGAGAGGACCCCACCCCCGACGGCGACCGCGATCGCCGCGGTGACGAGGACCGCCGCCGCGACGTACGGCAGCGTCTTCCCCGCGACGATCTCGGCGGGCGACAGCGGCGTGACGAGGAGCGGCTCTCCCCGTCGGTTCGTCCGCTCGTCGAGGACCGAGGAGCCGTACGCCTGGATCAGGAAGTTCATCGGAACGAGGAAGGCGAACGCGAGCAGCAGCGAGGCGAACGGGAACGGGGGCGCGATCGCTCCGGGCGTGCCGACCGTACCGGCGCCGAAGGCCCCGCCGCCGATAGACGGGACCGCCAGCCCGGAGTCCTCCTGTCCGGCGCTGTCGCCGGTGCCGGTGCTATCTCTCGTCCCGGTGCCGCCGGTGTCGCCGGTGTCGCCCCCTTCGCCGCTTCCGTCACCGGTGGCCTCGTCCCCGTCGCTTCCGCCGCTCGATCCGCCACCGCCCCCGCCCCCGTCGGCCCCGCCGAGCGTCGCGCCGTCGTCGAGCGGGGTCGTCCGACTCGCGTATCGCAGGCTGACCGTGACCGGGAACGCGGCGGTCGCGTTCTCCTCCGTCGCCATCAGGCGTTCGTTGTGCGCCTCGACGGCCGCGCGGAACTCGGCGGCCGCGGCCTCGCCTTTCCGGGTGTCGCTCGCGATCACCGCCACCTCGCGGTCGGCGCCGCCGCGCTCGGCGTCGAGGACGACGAGGTCCGCGGTCTCGCCCAGCGTCGCGCGGTCGGCCGAAACCGGCGTCAGGGAGGGCTCGGCCTCGACCGCGTCCGCGTACGGCGAGCCGGGGTCGACGCCGACGCGGTACACGTCGCGGTCGACGTCGATCCCGACGACGCCCGCCGCGAGCCCGCCACCGAGCACGACCCCGGCGACGGAGAGCAGCGCGAGCGCCGCGAGCAGGGTGCGTCGGTCGACCCCGCCGCCCGCGCGGGCGGTCTCCCAGCGGGCGACCCGGAGGATCCTCCGGAGGCGGTCGATCACTCGGGCCCCTCCGCCGCGGCGTCACCCGCGTACCGGCCCGGCATCGGTCGGCCGACGATGTCCAAGAACACGTCTTCGAGGCTCGGCTCGCGGGTGCGAATGTCGACGACCTCTCCGCCGGCCGCGGCGACGGCCTCTCGGACGGCCTCGACTGCGTCCATGTCCGGAACGGTCGTCCGGAAGCGGTCGCCGACCGCCTCGGTGGTGGCGTCGACGTCGCTCAGCGGGCCGGTCGGTTGGTCGACCCGCGACGGCGCCACGTCGGTGTACACGTGGTAGGTCGTCTCGCCGTGTCGCTCGCGGATCCCGTCGACGCTCCCGCGGGCGACGATCCGCCCCTCGTTCATCACCACGACGCGGTCGCAGACGGACTCGACGTGGTAGAGGTTGTGCGCGGAGAAGACCACCGTTTTGCCCGTCGCGCGAAGCTCGCGGGTGAACGCCAGCACGGAGTTCGTCGTCACCGGGTCGAGCCCGGAGGCCGGCTCGTCGTACACGAGGACGTCCGGGTCGTTGACCAGCGACCGGGCGATCGCGACCTTGCGTTTCATTCCCTTCGACATGTCACCGAGCCGCCGCTCGCGGTGGTCGAGTTCGAGCCGGTCGAGCGCGGCCGCGATCCGTTCGTCGGCGACGTCGCCGGGCACGTCGTACAGGTCCGCGAAAAACCGCAGGTACGACCGCGGCGTCATCTCCTCGTAGAGCGGCGACTCCTCGGGGAGAAACCCCAGTCGGCGGCGCATCTCCGGGTCGTCGGAGCGGAAGCCGGCGACCTCGACGTCGCCGTCGGTGGGGTCGACGAGGCCGGCGAGCACCTTCAGCGTCGTCGTCTTGCCGGCGCCGTTCGGGCCGACGATCCCGAACACCTCCCCCTCGTCGACGGAGAAACTGCTGTCGACGACGGCCGCGAAGTCGCCGTACGTCTTCCGTAACCCCGCCACCTCGATCATGGTTCGCGATCGACCCGGTGCCGGGTTAAACTCACCCCCGCGGCTATCAGCGGCGAGAACGCGGGACGGGGTCCCGCGCGGTCGGTTCGGCCGTCAGTCGTCGGCCCAGGCGTCGCCGTGGGCGCGGTACCCGTCGAACTCGCCGGCGGTGATCTCGCGTTCGATCTCTCGGCGCGTCTCCCCGTCGAGTTGGACGATGTGACACAGCGGATGGCCCGGCGCGGCGACGGGGTTCTCCAGCGAGCCGAGGATCAGCCCGTCGAACGGGGCGGCGACCGTGTGCTCCTCCGTCTTGAAGTGGTTCGTGATCGTGCAGATCGTCTCGTCCTCGTAGACGAGCGGGTACGGTCCCCACTCCATCTCGACGAGCCCGCCGGTGTCGGCCCGGAGCCAGCGCTTCGTGCTGTCGGCGGAGGTGGACTGAAACCAGCCGGGCCAGTGGACCGCCTCGCCGGGGGTGAGTTCGTACTCCGCGAGCACGCTCTCGACGCCCTCCAGCGCCTTCTCGACGAGCACCGGCTGAAACCGATGGGCGCGTCCCATCTCGACGGTCACCGTCGGGATCCCGTCCGCGGTCGCCGTCGACCGGAGCGAGCCCTGATCGCCCGCGCCGTACAGCACGACGTTCGTCGCGAACGCCCGGGCGAGCCGCCGGACGTCGGGGTCGTCGAGGTCGGCGCGGGCGTGGTAGATCGTCGTTCGGTTCCGCGTCGAGGTGTGGAAGTCGAGTCCGAGGTCGCACTGCGAGACGAACCGCCGGTAGATCCGGTTCGCCATCCGCTCGGTCGTGTTCGAGCGCTCCTTCCCCGGGAACGACCGGTTCATGTCCTGGTCGTAGATCGGCGTGTCGCGCCGCTGCGCCTCGTACGCGGGCACGTTACAGACGTGGAGACAGACGAGCGTCCCGTGGAGGTCAGCGGGCGAATAGCGGTCGGCGACCTCTTGGACGACCTTGACGCCGTTCAGTTCGTCGCCGTGGATCCCCGCGGAGAGGAACACGGTCGGGCCACCGCCCTCACCGTTGATGACCGTCACCGGCATCTCGATCGGGTCTCCGAGGTACGTCTCGCCGATCTCGTACCGAAGGTGGCGTTTCTCTCCCGGGCCGACGACGCCGTCGTACCGGAACGGCTCCGGCTCTGGGTGCGATTCGTTCACACCCGAACGTCGCGAGAGAGTTTTAAAATGGCTCGGACCGACAGTGGCGGCCGTCGAGCGAGAACGATTGTCGAGCGAGAACGACCGTCGTCCGGAGGTCCTCGCGTGCCGGGCGTGCCGAACGGGCGTTCGTCGGCGACGACGACGGTAGCCTTACGGCGTCGCTTCGAGAACCCATGTCACATGAGCGATCGAGGGGAGCCGTCCGAGGCCGCGGACGCCTCGCCGGCGGACCGCGCCCCCGACGGCGACGAGGGCGACCGACCGACCGGCGGCGGGCAGGCGGCCGACGGCGAACGGACGGTCGAGGAGGCGACCATCGATCCCGCCGTCGCCGCGACGGCCCGCGAGGAGCTCCGGACGACGTTCGACTATCAAGTCGAGCGACTCCGCGAGATCGACAACAAGGCGATCGAGATCCTCAAAGCGAACCTGCTTCTCATCGGGATCGTCGTCACCGGCGGCTCCATCGTCGTTCAGACGGAGTTGGACCTCGCCGTCTTTCTCAACCCGTTCACCGTCGTCGGCGGACTCCTCCTGCTCGCGTCGACCGGGCTGGCCGCGGTCACCTACACCGCCTCGGACCTCCGCGGCGGGCTAGACATCAGGGCGATCGACGCGGTGATCGCGAGCGAACGGACCGAGTCGGCGACCGCGGACACCGACGACGGCGCCGATCCCGGGTTCGACGAGCGGCTGCTCCGGAGCTACGCCGAGTGGATCGACTACAACGCCCGCGTCACCGCCGTCAACGACCTGCTCGCGACGGCGACGGTGCTGCTCATCTTCGTCGCCTTCGTCTACGTGATCGCGGGCGTGGTCGTGGGTGCCGCGAACCTGACGGCCGTCGAGTCGTGGGCGTCGTTCGCCGTGCTCACGGCGTTCGTCGCGGTGTTCACGTGGCTCTCGGCCCACATGGACCACCTCGGTCCGGAGACCACGCACCCGGCGGCGTCGTTCGCCGGGATCCCGCTGTCAAAGGGCGCCGACCGGCGACAGGCGCTGTCGTCGCTCCGCGCGATGCTCGGGCGGGCGCCGCCGGAAGAGTCGAACGAGACCGACGGTACTGACGGCGACGACGGAGCGGTGTAACTGGCGGCGGTCGGAACCGTTTAAAAAGACGAACCGGAGCGGTGGCGCTATTCCTCTTCTTCTTCTTCCTCGACGGGGCGTCCTCGCCCTCGTTGCCAGACCGCTTTCACGGATGTGTCGTTCGGTGCAGTGTGCGAGACGTCTTTCATGGTGTCGCGATCGCTTGCCATCTTGCTCCGGGGTTGCGCCGACCCCTGTATTAACCCTTCGTGGAATGAGATAATGACTCATTGTACCATATAAGGTATTAATATACTTCGGCTTATCCGGCGGGAGCGCGTTGATCGGACCGTGAATTATCGGTCACTCACGCGCTCACAATCCAACGATCGTCGGGAATTCTGCGCTCGGAGCGGCGGCGGGGCGGGTAGCGTCGTCCGCGAGGGAACGACCTTGGCGGTCGGCCGCGACGTCGCGGTCGCGCCGGCCGTCGCCGCGGCGGCGCTGCGCGACACCCGCGCGTGGCCCGAGTGGAGCCCCGCCATCGACGCCGTCGCCAGCGACGACCGCTTCGTCGAGACGGGCACCACCGGTCGGGTCCGCGTCGGCGGGGCGTGGGTCTCCTTTCGGGTGACCGGCGCCACCGACCGCCGGTGGGACTGGCGGGTCGCGGGGATCCCGGCGACCGGCCATCGCGTCGACCGCTACGCCGGCGATCCGGACCGCTGTCGGGTCGTCGTCGAGGTGCCGATCGTCGCGGCCGCCTACGTCCCCGTGTGTCGGCGCGCGCTCGATCGGTTCGCGGCGCTGGTCGAACGAGAACACGAGACTACGGACGAGTGGCGACGGATGACCGACGAATAGCGACGGACGACCGACGAATAGCAACGGAGAACCGACGAATAGCGACGGCCGATCGGTGAGGGGTTCAGGCCTCGTAGCCGCGCTCGAACGGGTCGATCTTCTCGCTGCCGGGCTCCTCCTCGTCGTGAGTGAATCCCGGGCCGCCCGTCGCCAGTTCGAAGACGAGCCCGTCGGGGTCGCTGAAGTAGATGCTCTTGAAGTACGTTCGGTCTTTGATCTCGGAGACGCGGACGTCGTGTTCGCGGAGGTGCGCTTGCCACTCGCGGAGCGTCTCCTCGTCGTCGACGCCGAACGCGAAGTGGTGGCTCGCGCCCGGCCCCGGCGCGCCCTGCGTGCCAGGGTACTCGAAGTAGGTGACGGTGGTCCCGGGCTCGCCCGTCGGCGTGGACGAGAAGTAGTAGTGAGGCGTCCCCGGGTCGTCGTAGTTCTGCGTCCGTTTGACCGTGTACCAACCGAGCGCGTCCTCGTAGAAGGCGACGGTCTCGTCCATGTCGGTACAGATGTTCGTCACGTGGTGGAGGCCGGTGGTCGGTGGCGCGTCGGTCATCGTGGTGTCTGGACGGTCGACGCGGACACAGTTAGTGGTACTGGCGAGCGCAGAGCAGGCGCCAGGTTCAATAAAAGGCGGATCGACCGCCGGCTCACCGCGGCACGCGCGACCGAGACGCTCCGATCAGAACAGCCCGACGTTCAGCGCGTACGGCCACGCGGTGCCGCCGACGGCGAGCAGCGCGATCGCCGCGCCCGCGCCGTAGACGTTCTTGAGGAAGCTCGTCATCTCGTTCTGCTGGTCCTCCGGGTCGTCCATCGACCAGAAGTCGTGCATCGTCACGGCGGAGACGAGCAGGAAGACGGCGAGGCCGCCGGCCGCGATCACGGGATAGGCGCCGACGACGACGCCGAGCCCGCCGAGCGCGAGCACGAGTCCGGACGCGATCACCGAGAAGCGCGGCGCGGGGAGGCCCTTGAACTCCGCGTAGCCGGCCATCTCGTCGACGCTCATGAAGTGGTTCAGCCCCGTGAACGCGAGCGTGGCCCCGAACAGGATCCGGCCGATCAGGAAGAGCTCGTCCGCGAGGGGAGTGTCGAACTGTAGCGGTAGCGTCGTGAATTCAGCTAACATCGTGTAACCACATGTACGGACGTAACCTATATATCGGTTCCCGGACAAAAGGGTAAGCAGGTAACATCGATGTCCTCGCAAGAACTCGCCGAGACGGATCCGGCGGCACCGACCGATTCAGAGTCCGAAACGGACGCAGCGGCGCAAGACGAAACGGCCGACGCCGCGGTCTCGGCCCCGGAGACGCCGTGCCCCGTCGTCGACTCGCTCGAACAGATCGGCTCGCGGTGGCGGCTCGTCGTCCTCCACGAGCTGTTGAACGGCGAACTGCGGTTCAACGAACTCAAACGCGAGACCGACGCGAACGCCCGGACGCTCTCGCGCGTGCTCGACGACCTCCAAGAGACCGGCTTCGTCGACCGCCGGCTGGAGGAGGACTCGCCGGTGGCGACGTACTACAGCCTCACCGACAAGGGCGAGTCGCTCGCGCCCGTCTTCGAGGAGATCGACGCGTGGGCCCACGAGTGGCTCGCTGAGTGCGATAACTGACCGGTCCCACCGAAAGCGACACCCCCCTCCGACCCGTACCACTCGGCGTGTACGCCGGACTGAAGAACACCCCGTGTTGTCTGTGCGGCCGCGACGACACCCACACCCGAATAGCCGTGCCGCCGCGGGCGATCACCCTCATGCAGAACGGCGACCCGATATCGTGGCGCGACGTGGTCGGGACGGTGACGCTGCGGTTCTGCGCCGACGACTGGGACCTCGTGAGCGACCTCGCGATCGAGATGGACACGCACCCCCTCTCGCGGTGTAACGCGGCGCACGTCTCGCTCGACCTCCGCGAGGACCACGAGGCGCTGCTGTCGGCGACGAAAGCGGAGACGGACCAGACGGAACTGGAGGCCCGGCTCGAAACGGAGGCCGAGGCGACGCTGGACGCGGTCGACGACCCCTACACCGAGGAGCGCGACGTGGTGGAGGCGATCGTCGTGTTACGCGCGCTGGAGGAACTCGACGTGCGGGACCCGCCGGACGACCCGATCACGACCTGACTCGGTCGCGCTCTACTCGGTTGCGCCCTGATTCGGTCGCAGAGAACCGGGACCGACCGCACCTACCACCGTACCTCGAACCCGTCCAGTCCTTCCGACTCCTCGTACTCGACGTCGACGGCGTCGACCTCGGCCGCCCGGCTGCCGGTCTCACACCAGTCGACCATCTCTCTGACGGTCGCTTCCGGTCCCTCGAAGACGGCCTCGACGCGCCCGTCGTCGAGGTTGCGAACCCATCCGTCGACGCCCTTTTCGCGTGCCGTGTCGCGGGTCGTCGCGCGGTAGTAGACGCCCTGGACGCGCCCGGAGACGAACACGTGTGCGCGGGTCTCGTCGGTCATGATGGGACGATGCGGGCGCCGCGCTCTTAATCGTCGCGGCCGGGGACTCGTCCCGTGTCGGCCCGTAAATCGGCCCGCGAGCGACCCCGCGTTCCCCGGTCCGCGAGCGACGGCGCGGTCCCTCGCCCCCGCCCGCAACCGACGGCTTCTAACGACTCGCCGGCGACTCCACGGGTATGGACTTGTTCGGAACCGCGGGGATCCGCGGCAGCGTCGAGGAGCGGGTCACCCCGGAGCTGGCGCTCGCCGTCGGGCGGGCCGTCGCGGCGGAAATGCGGGCGACCGAATCGGACGGGACACGCGAGGGGGGCGCGGCGCGCGAACCCGAGATCGTACTCGCCCGCGACGGGCGCGTCAGCGGGGCGGCGCTCGCGGCCGCGATGGAGGCCGGTCTCGCGTCCGGCGGCGTGCGGGTGTGCCGGGCCGGACAGCTCCCCACACCGGCGCTCGCGCACGCCTCGCAGGGACGGTACGGCGTGATGCTCACGGCCTCGCACAACCCACCGGCCGACAACGGGATCAAACTGTTCCGCGACGGCAGCGAGTTCGACCGCGAGGCCGAACGCGCCGTCGAGGAGCGGGTCGCCGCCGAGCAGCCGGCGGCGGGGTGGGACGAGTGGACGACCACGGAGCGCGTCGACACCCTCGGCGGCTACCTCGACGACGTGGCGGCGTACGCGGCGCGGTTCGGCGCCGACCTCGACGGGCTCCGGATCGCGGTCGACTGCGGGAACGGGATGTCGGCGCCGGCGACCCCGACCGTGCTCCGGCGGCTCGGCGCCGAGGTCGTCACGCTCAACGGGAACGTCGACGGGCACTTCCCCGGCCGCGGGAGCAAACCGACCCCGGAGACGCTACGGGACCTCCGCGCGTTCGTCGCCGACGCCAACGAGGGCGTCGCCGAGCCGGGGCGGCCGGGCGCCGACGGGGACAGCGAGGGGTTCGCCTTCGCCATCGGCCACGACGGGGACGCCGACCGGATCGTGATCGTCGACGCCGACGGCGAGGTCGTCCACGAGGACACCGTGCTCGCGATCCTCGCCGAGCGGTACACCCGCGAGAGCGACGCCGACGATCCGGTCGTCGTGACGACCCCGAACGCCTCCGGTCGGATCGACGAGCGCGTCCGCGAGGCGGGCGGTCGCGTCGAGCGCGTGCGACTCGGCGCGCTCCACGAGGGGATCGCGGCGGTGCGGGCGGACGCCGCGGCGGACGAGACCACCGACACGAGCGTCGTCTTCGCCGCGGAGCCGTGGAAGCACATCCACGTCGCCTTCGGCGGCTGGATCGACGGCGTCGTCTCCGCGGCCGTGATCGCGCGGCTGGTGGCGGACGTCGGGCTCGAGTCGCTTCGCGAGCCGATCACCGAGCGACCCTACCGGAAGGTCAGCGTCGACTGCCCCGACGAGGACAAGGCGGACGTGATGGATCGGTTGGCGACGACCCTCCCGGAGGCGTTCTCGGACGCGACCGTCGACACCGACCACGGCGTCCGCCTCGAGTTCGCGGACGCGTCGTGGACGCTGGTGCGTCCCTCCGGGACCGAGCCGTACGTCCGGGTGTACGCCGAGAGCGACGACGTCGACGCGCTGGTCGGCGACGTCGCGGGGATCGTCGAGGACGCGGTCGCGGAAGCCGCGTGACTGCGTGACTGTGTGACCGCGTGGCTGTACGACCGCGTGACTGTGTGACCGCGTGGCTGTACGACCGCGTGACTGTGTGACCGCGTGGCTGTACGACCGCGTGACTATTTATCAATCGACCGCGACGGTCGTGAGTCCTCGATACCGAGTCGACTGCCCTGACGCGGGGACCATCGAGCGAAACGCGCGATACCGACGATTTTATGCCCCAGAGCCGCGCTCCTCGGAACGTTATGGCATCCGACTTCGACCGCCGTCGCTTCATTCAAGCGGCCGGCATCACCGGTATCGCGGGACTCGCGGGTTGCACTGGCGGCCCTGAGGGCAGTTCCGACGACGGTAGCTCCGACGACGGTAGCTCCGACGACGGCAGTTCCGACGACGGTAGCTCCGACGACGGATCCGATGGGTCCGGCAGCTCCGACGACGGATACAACGTCGGGATGGTGTACGCGCTCGGCGGCCTCGGCGACGAGTCGTTCAACGACGCGGCACAGCGCGGTATCATCGACGCGGCCGAGGACTTCGACGTCTCCTACGACGAGTCCCAGCCCGCCGACGCCGGCGAGTTCTCGCAGTTCCAGCGGCTGTACGCCGAGTCGACCGACCCCGACTACGACCTCGTCGCGTCCATCGGCTTCGCGCAGCTCGACGCGCTCACCGAGACCGCCCCCGATTTCCCCGAGCAGAACTTCCTGCTGGTCGACGACCAGCTCGACGAGCCGAACGTCGCCAGCTACCAGTTCAGCGAGGAAGAGGGCTCGTTCCTGACCGGCGCGCTCGCCGCGCTGCTCACCCAGCAGTCGTTCAGTGCCGGCGCGGGAGAGACCAACACCGACGCGTCTCGGATCGGCTTCGTCGGCGGCGTCGACGCCCCGCTCATCCGCAAGTTCCAGGCGGGCTACGAGGCGGGCGCCGCGTACGTGAGCGAGGACGTGGAGGTCAGCACGAGCTACGTCGGCGACTTCACCGACCCGAGCGGCGGGCAGGAGGCGGCGCTGTCGATGATCGGAAGCGACGTGGACATCATCTACCACGCGGCCGGCGGGAGCGGGGTCGGCGTGTTCCAGGCCGCACAGGACGAGGGTCGGTTCGCGATCGGCGTCGACTCCGACCAGTCGCTCACCGAGGACGACTTCGACGACGTCATCCTCGCGTCGATGGTGAAACGCGTCGACAGGGCGGTGTACGAGTCGGTCGAGAACGTCGTGAACGGCGAGTTCGAGGGCGGCTCGCAGGTCCTCCTCGGTCTCGAAGAGGAGGGCGTCTCCTGCGTCTACGGCAACGCGATCGGCGACGACATCCCCCAGGAAGTCAAAGACGAGGTCGACTCGGTCCGCGACGAGATCATCGCCGGGAACATCGACGTCCCCACCGACCCCGACGACGTCTGATCTGCAGGTCCCGTCTCGGGAGTCGCGCCTGAGACGCGCCGTGCCCCTCCCGCTGTAGCCGTCCCTCCGACATATGAACGATACAACAACTCGCGGGCCCGATCGCGAACCCAACGTACTTTTGAACGCGCCACAGAGAGGAACGGATAGATGAACCCCGCGGTGCACTTAGACGGAATCACCAAGCGGTTCCCGGGGGTCGTCGCCAACGACGACGTCGACCTCGCGGTCGAGCGCGGGAGCGTTCACGCCCTGCTGGGTGAGAACGGCGCCGGGAAAACAACGCTTATGAACGTGTTGTACGGGTTGTATCGTCCGACGGAAGGGCGGGTCGTCATCGACGGCGAGCCCCGGTCGTTCGACTCGCCGCGCGACGCCATCAACGCCGGCGTCGGCATGATTCATCAGCACTTCATGCTGGTCGAGCCGATGCGGATCTGGGAGAACGTCGTGCTCGGTAACGAACCGACCGAGTGGTACGGCCTCCGCGTCGACGAGGACGCGGCCCGCGAGGCGGTCCGCGAACTGAGCGCCCGGTACGGTTTCGACGTCGACCCCGACGCCCGCGTCGAGGACGTCTCCGTCGGCGTTCAACAGCGCGTGGAGATCCTCAAGGCGCTGTATCGGGGCGCCGATATTCTCATTCTCGACGAGCCCACGGCGGTACTCACGCCGCAGGAGGTCGAGGACTTATACGACGTGTTCGAGGAGCTCACCGATCAAGGAAAGACGATCATCTTCATCTCGCACAAGCTGAGCGAGGCGACCCACGCGGCCGACGAGATTACGGTCCTCCGCAACGGGAAGAACGTCGGGACGGTCGACACCGACGACGTGACTAGCGAGCAGCTCGCAGAGATGATGGTCGGCCGCGAGGTGCTGATGGAGCGGAGTGCGGCGACCGAGCCGCCGGGAGACGTCGTCTTGGACGTCGAGGGACTGGTCGCCGAAGACGACCGGGGCGTCGAAGTGGTTTCGGGCGTCTCCGCGCAGGTCCGCGAGGGCGAGGTGTTCGGCATCGCCGGCGTCGACGGCAACGGACAGTCGCAGCTCATCGAGTCGATCACCGGGTTGCGGACGCCGACCGCGGGGACCGTCTCGTTTCACGGCGAGGACCTCGACGACGTGAGCCGGCGCGAGCGCATCGACCGCGGGATGGCGTACATCCCCGAGGACCGACAGGCGCGCGGGCTCGTCATGGAGTACGACCTGACGCAGAACGCGGTGCTCGGCAGCCAGCACGACGACGAGTTCACCGACGGGCCGCGGCTCGATTGGGACCGGGCTGCGTCCCACGCCGAGTCGGTGATCAAACAGTACGACGTTCGACCGCCGGACCGCGACGCGACGGCGGAGTCC
The DNA here is from genome assembly GCF_000336995.1 of Halorubrum aidingense JCM 13560. Classification (GTDB taxonomy): domain Archaea; phylum Halobacteriota; class Halobacteria; order Halobacteriales; family Haloferacaceae; genus Halorubrum; species Halorubrum aidingense. The sequence goes on from NZ_AOJI01000019.1 coordinate 17,254, forward strand.
TTCTCGGGCGGGAACCAACAGAAGTTCATCGTCGGGCGGGAGTTCGAGCGCGACCCCGATCTCGTCGTCGCGACGCACCCGACGCGGGGCGTCGACATCGGGTCGACCGAGTTCATCCACGACCGGCTCACCGAGCTGCGCTCCGAGGGGAAGGCGGTGCTGCTCGTCTCCTCGAAGCTCGACGAGGTACAGGCGCTCTCGGACCGGCTGGCCGTGATGCACGACGGCGAGTTCACCGGCGTCGTCGACCCCACGACCGTCACCGAAGAGCAGCTCGGGCTGCTGATGGCCGGCGAGACGCTGGACGACGACACCGTCGACCACGTCGGCGTCGGTGACGACGGGAGGCCGACAGAGACGGCCGCCGACGAGGAGGTGTCGGCGTGAGCCGAAGCCGCCCCGGCGCGGTCCGGGCCCGCATCGAGTCCCTGCTTCGTCGCTTCGCCGGAATTTCCGGAATCGATCGCGTCCTGATCGCGTTCGCGGCGCTCGGGCTGTCCGTGCTCGTCGGGTTCTTCATCGTGCTCGGCTCCGGGCGAGTCGCCGAGTGCAGCACCGCGGCGTGGACGATGCCGATCACCGGACTTGGATTCTGTTACGACCCCTTCGAGGTGTTCTTCGTGCTGTTCAACGGCGCGCTCGGAGGACCGTTTTACGTGTGGGAGCCGGGGATACTCAACCCCGAATGGCTCCCGATCACGCTCCCGTGGCTCGGCTTCATGCCCGGGTGGTCGCCGTTCAACAACGCGTTCGCGCTCACGATGAGCGAGACGACGCTGCTCGTGTTCACCGGGCTCTCCGTCGCGGTCGCGTTCCGCGCCGGTCTGTTCAACATCGGGACGCAGGGGCAGCTCGTCGTCGGCGCGCTGCTGACGGCGCTGGTCGTCGTCGCGCTCGCACCGCTGTTCCCCGCGAACCGGGTCGGCGGCGTGATACTCATCGCGATCGGCGTCCTCGCCGGCGCGGTCGGCGGCGGTCTCTGGGGAGCGATCCCCGGCGCGCTGAAAGCGTACGCGGACGCCAACGAGGTTATCACGACGATCATGTTGAACTTCATCGCCGCGAACGTCGCCTACGTGCTCGTGTTGGAAGTGTTCCGCGCCGAGGGGAGTTCCGTCGTCGCGACCGCGGACGTCCCCGAGTACGCGCAGATCGGTCCGTGGCTGTTCCCGCCCACCGGCGACTTCGCCGAGGCGGCGCTGCTGATCGGGCTCGTCTCGCTGGTGGGACTCTACCTGTTCTTGGAGCACACGTCGCTCGGGTACGACCTCCGCGTCAGCGGCATCCAACCGCTCGCGGCCGAGTACAGCGGCGTGAACGCGAAGCTCACCACCGTCCGCGCCATGACGCTCTCCGGCGCGCTCGGCGGGATCGGCGGCAGCATCTGGGTGCTGATGTCGGAGGGGCGGTGGGTCGAATCGATCCCCGACCTCGGCTTCGACGGCATCACCGTCTCGATCCTCGCCGGGAACAACCCGCTCGGGGTGCTTCCCGCCGCGGCGCTGTTCGGCGTCTTGAAAGGCGGCGCGTTGCAGGTGGGCTTCCAGACGGACGTGCCGCCCGAACTCGTCGGCGTGTTGCGCGGACTGATCATCCTCTTCGTCGCCATGCCCGAGTTCTTCCGGCTGATCGGAAAGCGACTCGTTCCGGACGAGCCGGAAGCCACGCGCGGCGGCGATGGAAAGGACGGTGACGGCGTCGGTGGGACCGCCGCCGTCGACGACGGAGGTGAGGCGAGTGCGTAATCCGCTTTCCGCCGTCGAAATTCCGGTCGTCGACCGGTTCCTCGGCGACGGCTACGTGCGCAACGTCGTGGTGATGACGTTCGGCTCGCTCGCGCTGCTCGCGCTGTTCGGGGCGCTGTTCCCGGAGAGCGTCGCCGGCGACCTCTCGGGGGCCGTGTTCACCGGCGGGATGGTCGCCGCGACCGCCCGTATCTCCGCGCCCATCGTGCTGGCGGCGCTCGGCGGCATCTTCGCCGAGAAGTCCGGCGTCATCAACATCGGACTGGAAGGGCTGCTCATCATCTCGGCGTTCACGTCGATCTACGTCGCGTACGTGCTCGGCGACGCCGGGATTCTCACGGGCGGAAACGCCCAGTTCGTCGGCTTCTTCGCCGGCGTGCTCGCGAGCGTGCTGCTCGCGTTCGTCTTCGGCGTCGTCTGTATCGAGTACAAGGCCGACCAGATCATCGCCGGGCTCGCCGTGTGGCTCATCGCGTTGGGGCTCGCGCCGTTCCTCTCGACGGTCTTTTTCGGCTCCGTCAACACGCCGGGCGTCGGTAACATCGGGTGGCAGTACTCGGCGGCGCTCGTGGCGGTCGGCACCGTCGTCGCCTGGTGGACCCTCGATCACACCGCGTTCGGGACCCACCTGAAGGCGGCCGGGGAGAACCCGCGCGCGCTCGATACCGTCGGCGTCTCCGTCTCGAAGATCCGTCACGCCGGCGTGATTCTGTCCGGCGTCTTCGCCGGCGCGGGCGGCAGCCTGCTCGCGCTCGGCGTCGGCCGGTTCGGCGGCTCCGGCGAGACGATGGTGCAGGGGAAAGGCTTCATCGCCATCGTCGTCTACCTGTTCGGCAACTACAACCCGCTCGGCGCGCTGGGCGCGGGGACGCTGTTCGCGTCGCTCGACGCGCTCCAGACTCGCCTCCAGCAGCTCGGGTACGGCATTCCGAGTTCGCTCGTCGAGACGATTCCGTACGTCGTCGTCATCATCGTGCTCGCGTTCGTCGGCCGGACGCGGATCCCCTCCGCCGCCGGGGACCACTACGAGACCGAAGAGTAGCGCGGCCGACCGCCGACCGTCGGCGAGTCCCCCACTTTTGTCCCTACCGGTCCGACCCAATCGGGAGTAAAGAGTTTTGCACCCGGGGTCACACCTCACGGTAATGAGCATCGACGAGTACGACGTCGTCGTGGCGGGCGCCGGCACCGCCGGCTGTTACGCCGCCGCGACGATCGCGAACGAGGGGCTCGACGTCGTCATCGTCGAGCGAAAGGACGCCGAGGAGGCGGGCCATATCGCCTGTGGGGACGCGCTGAAGGGCGCCGACACCTTCCCCGAGGCGATCCCGAAAGAGCGGCTGGAGCCGGCGTTCACCAACACCGGCGTCGACCACGGGCGCTTCGAGATCCCGCAGGAAGACACCGTCTTGGAGATCCCCGTTCCGGGCGAGCTCGCCGTCATCGACCGCTGGGAGTACGGCCGCCGGATCATCGCCGGCGCCGAGGACGCCGGCGTCGACTTCCACTACGACACGGTCATCAACGACGTGATCCAGACCGAGAGCGGGCGCGTCACCGGGCTCCGGGCCAAACGGGACGGCCGGCCGGTCACCTACGAGGGCGACGTCGTCATCGACGGCGCCGGATCGCTGTCGCTCCTGCAGGACAAAGCCGACTTCGAGGGGACGACTTTCGACACGAACGTCCGCTACTCGCAGTTCTGTTCGGCCTACCGCGAGATCGTCGAGGTGCCCGAGCCGGTCGAGTGGGACGACGCGCTCGTGTTCAAGGCGACCGACCGCGCCGCGGGGTACCTCTGGTACTTCCCGCGGACGAGCACGGAGATCAACGCCGGCCTCGGCTTCCAGATGAACGAGAAGCCGATGCAGCTCGTCGAGGCGCTGAAACGCGACCTCCGGGACCGCCCCGAGTTCGAGGGCGCGGAGGTCCGCGACAAGCTCGGCGCCGCGCTCCCGACTCGCCGCCCCTACGACTCGGCGGTCGCGCCGGGCTACATGGCGGTCGGCGACGCCGCGGGTCACGTCAACCCCACCACCGGCGGCGGGATCGCCGGCGCGGCGTACGCGGGCAAGTACGCCGGCGAGCAGGCCGTGAAGGCGATCAGCGACGGCGACGTCACCGAGGAGAACCTCTGGCGGTACAACACCCGGGTCATGGACCACTTCGGCGGCCGCTACGCCGGGCTCGACGTGTACAACGTCCTTTCGACCGCGGTCGACGTCGACGACCTGATGGGGCTGCTGGCCGCGCTCCCCGGCGAGAAGCTTGCAGAGGCGCTCTACGAGGGGTCGACGTCGATGTCCTTCGGGCTGAAGCTGAAGGCGGCGGTCAAGAGCTTCGGCTACTGGGGGACGATCCGGAACTTCTACCAGACGAAGACGCTCGCGGACGAACTCCTCGCGCACTACGAGTCGTATCCGACGAGCCCCGCCGCGATGGCCAACTGGACCGGCGAACGCGACGCGATCATGGATCGGATCTACGAGACGACCGGTGCGGACGCGAAGTACTGACCCGACTGCGCGGCGCTGTTGAACAGCAATTCTTCGGCCACTTTCCCACACGAAACAGCGATTCGCTGAACCCTGCGTCTCGATCGAGTGCGAGAGTGGGTGTTGTAGACCGCCGACGCCGACCGGGTTTATAAATAACCGAGACGGCGGCGACGATCATTTATAAATGAATGCGGCGGTGGCGCGCTCCGGTGAGCACCGCGAAGCGGTGCGAACCCGAGCGCGAGGGAGTCGCTGGCGCATAGCGCCGGTGACGAGGCTGGGGAGGCGTGAGGCTGTGGTGCTGTGCGGTGCGGTTGGGGTTTTGGAAGGTATCACCGCGTCAGTAACGGTTTATACACAACCGACAGCAACACCATCGCTCACTTATAAAGAATCGCGCCGCCGGATCGATACACCCACTCCCGTGGTCGATCATCCCGCGGCCCTCCTGATCGACATGGATCGGGAATGCACCACCCGCTAAGAAGTTCAACGACGTCGACTGCGTCTGTCGCCCCGTCGAGCACCGACGAGCGGAGCGACGGAGACGTCGAGAGCCGCGGTCAGTCCCACGTCACCCACAGCAGGAACGCGAGCGCGACCGTCTGGAGGGCGTGGACGACGATGAGCGCACGCCACGCCGGCGACGGCATTTCGGTCGCGAACCAGCCGGCCAACACCGGGTGAAAGAGGTAGACGTACAGCGAGAGCCCGTTCTGAACGAGCAGCAGGCCGCCGAACACCGCGAGCCCCACCGCGTGTTTCGTCCGGAACACGAGGTAGTTCCGGGCCCACACCCAGGTGAGCCCGAACAGCATCGCGGCGTTCAGCCCGACGCTGACGCGGGCGACGTCTATCCACTGCATGCCGTCCCTCGCTCGCACCTGACGAGACCGCCCGCCGACGGCCGCCTCCGACCGCTTCGTCGGATCGTCGTCTCGCGTGTCCCCCGCCTGTCCCCGGTTGTCCCCGTTCGTGTCGTGTTCATACTGGTAGTCCCTCCGCGATTTCTTCGACGAGGTCCCAGTGCTGTCGCACCCCTTCCGTGGGATAGTACACCGTCCCGTAGCCGTCACCGGTCCGCTTTACGACGTCGTGCTCGCGGAGCACGTCGAGGTGGTGGCGGACCGTCGTGTAGTCGAGATCGAGATGCTCCGCTAGCTTGTTCGCGTTCCTGGGACGCTCGTCGATCGCCCTGAGAATACGGACGCGGTTGGGGCCGCCGCGGGTTCCGGTGAGCACGTACCAGAGGACGGCCTCCATACGAAACGTGTGGGGCGCGCGGCGCCTAAACCTACCGCCGAGAGCGGTAAGGGGGGCTGACCGACTGCGTCAGCTTACGGCCCGTCTTCGACCACTTCGAGGTCGAACGACTCGTCTGCGGGCGCGGCGTCGGGTTCGAGGTAGCCGACCGCGAACGCGGTGTACACGGTCCCGGCCTCGGGAGAGACGTCGAAGGTGGCGACCACCTCACCGTCGACCTCCGACGTGGCGGGTCGGACCTCCAGCGTGTAGTCGTCGGCGGGAACCTCGACGGTCCCGGTGGCGCCGAACGCGACGTCCTCGAAGAGGGGCTCGCCGTCGACGGTGACGTCGACGTTCGGCGCGTCGGGCGCGGCGTGAATGAGCCGAACCCGAGCGTCCTCTCCGGGGTCGGAGAGGTCGTCTTCGTACACCTCCACGGCGAAGGGCTGGTTCTCCTCGGCGAGTTCGCCGATGGCGGCGGCCGTGAAATCGCCCTCGGGGACGGTCAGCTCCTCGTCGAACACGACCGTCTCCGCGTCGCCGGCGGCCGTGATTTCGACGGGGTAATCCCCCGTGGGTAGTTCGAGGTAGTCGCTGACGGTGCGGAAGGGAACGTCTTCGAGCACCGCGTCGCCGTCCACGTACACGTCGACGTTCGGCGCGTCCGGCGAGAGGTGGGCGACGCGGAGCGAGGCCTCCGCTGCGGGTTCCGACTCGTCGTCGCTCTCGTTGTCCTCCGTCTCGTTCTCGTCGGTCTCGCCGTCGCCCATCCCGTCTCCGTTCGTTTCGTTCCCGTTCGATCCGTCGTCACCCATACTCCCGTCGTCGGAGCTCTCGTTCGGTTCCTCGTCGCCGTTACCGGCACAGCCTGCGAGGGTCCCGACGATCATGACACCACCGGCCGTCTTGAGCAGCGTTCGCCGTCTGTGATCTGCCATTGAGACTGACAGTCACCGCCACTGAGACATGAACGATTTCCAAAGAGCGCCCGAAATCGGGACAAAATGACACCGTAGAGACACCAATCTCTCTCCAAAATTGACGTGTCGGTGTCGAAGGCGGCCGAGGATCGCTGCCGGCGACCGGCCGCCGAGCGGCGTCTACGGTCGCGTCTCCGCGACCCGGCGGATCGCGCCGGCGAGCACGTCGATCCCGACCGCGACGTCGTCTTCGACCACGTCGAAGGTGCGGGTGTGGTGTCCGCCGGGGTGATCGGTGCCCACGCCGACGTAGCAGGCCAGCCCGCCGTTGTCCTGCACGGCCTGCATCAGGAAGGTCGCGTCCTCGGAGCCGCCGAGGTCGTCGCTTTCGACGATGTTCGTGACGCCGTCGACGCCGCCGGCGACCTCGCCGATGACGTCGGCGAGCGCGGCGTCGCTCGTCGCGCTCGGCGCCTCGCCCAGCGTCGACACGTCGACCTCGCAGTCGTGCATCTCGGCGGCGGACCCGAGGACCCGGTCCGCGTGGTCGGACATGTAGTCCGCCAACTCGGTCGTCGCCCCGCGCACCTCACCCTCGATGTACGACTCCTCGGGGATGATGTTCGTCGCAGTGCCGCCGCCGACGAGCCCGGCGTTCACGCGCGTGGGGCCGTCCGCGTGCCGCGGGATCGCGTAGAGGTTCTGTACCGCGGCCGCCATCGCCTGCACCGTGTTCCGGCCCTGCTCGGGCCGCGCGCCGGCGTGGGCGGGTTCGCCCGCGAACTCCGCGAGGAAGTGGCGCACCGCGAGGAATCCCTCGACGCCGCAGACGACCTCACCGGACGGGTGGTCGAGACCGATGTGGACCGCGTAGAGGTACTCGACGTCGTCGAGGTGACCGGACTCGGCCATGGGCTTGCCGCCGGCGACCTGCTCTTCGCCGGGCTGGAAGAACACCTTGAGCGTGCCGTCGAACTCGGAGTCGAGCACCGCGTCGAGGACGCCGAGCCCGATGGTCGCGTGCACGTCGTGACCGCAGGCGTGCATGAACCCTTCGCGCTCCGAGCGGAACCCCTCGGCCGCGGGGACGTGGTCGTCCGCCTCGGCCTCGAGGATCGGGAGCGCGTCGATGTCGACCCGAAGCCCGACCACGGGGCCGTCGCCGCGCTCGACGACGGCGACGCAGCCGGTGTAGCCGCCGGAGAGGTCATCGACGATGTCCGGGTCGGCGCCGTCGTCGCGCGCCTGTCGCTCCCACTCGGCGAGTTCGTCGTCGTCCGGGACGTTCAGCCGGTCGTCGGTCGACAGCGCGTCGCGGCCGACGTGGAGCTCGGTCAGGTCGCGCTCGCGGAGCTCTTCGACGATCCGGGCCGTCGTGTAGAACTCGCACCACGCGGGCTCGGGGTGGCGGTGGAGATCGCGGCGGAACTCGCGGTACGCGTCGTTGGTGAGAACGCTCATACGCGAGGGTGGCCGCGGGGGTGCTTAAACGATCGCGTGACGGCGAACGGGGGGCGGTCGGTCGGGGACGTCGGGGAGATCGGAGCGGGCAGGCGGGGCAGACGAGCGACCGGGTGAGGAGACCGCTCAGTCGCGTCGGTGGCCGAGCGGCTTCTTCTGGTCGACTTCGACCTCGACGTGGATCGAGTCGGGGAAGTCGCGGCCGACGACCTCGCGGGCGATGTCGTCGGCGCCGTGAATCTCCATCGATCGCTTATAAACCGAGTAGCTCCACGGCGAGAACTCGTCGCCGGCGCGGAGCTGTTTATAAAGCGGGACGCGAACGGTCTCGGCCGGCGTGGCGTGCGGGCCCTTACACTCCGCGCCCTTCCGTTCGAGGGTCGTTTTGAGCTCCTGAACGGTCTCGGCGAGCACGTCGCGGTCGCCGGACGCGAAGGAGAGTTTGGTGACGAAGGTCATTGCTGGGGGTTGTGCGTTGATGGTGGCCCGAAGGCTAAAAACGCATCTACAGCGAGATCGCGGCGATCGTCGGACGAATCAACCCGTATATATCCTCCGGTTCGAGCGGTCAGCGCCGCGTAGATCGGTCGATGAGGGCTGAAACGGCCGGTGCGTTGGCGACTCCGACACCCTCTTTAGGGGCGCTTGCTTACCTGACGCTAATGACGGTCGAAGCGACCAGCGCTGGAGCCATCCTCTTCCGCGACACCCGCGGCGAACGGGAGTACTTACTCCTGAAGAGCCGGCCGGGGGACTGGGAGTTCCCCAAAGGCGGGGTCGAGGGGGACGAGGAGCTCCAGCAGACGGCGATCAGGGAGGTGTCAGAGGAAGCCGGAATCGAGGATTTCCGGCTGATCGACGGCTTCCGGAAGGAGTACGACTACGTGTTCGAGGCGAACGGCAACACCATCCACAAGACGGTGCACCTGTTTATCGCCCGCTCGTTCGAAGCGAGCGCGGAGATCTCGAACGAACACCGCGACCTGCAGTGGCGCGACTACGAACAGGCGCTCAACACGATCACCCAGAACGGGCCGCGAGACATCTTGGAGGACGCCCACGAGTACCTCGACGAGCGGAAAGACGAGGAGAGCGGCGATTACATCTAACTAGTCACCGCCGACCGGCGGTTCGTTTTTAAGGAACCCCCCGCTATCGCAGTCGTGACTCCGGACGCCGAGTTCGGCTACGAGCTCCTCGTCTGCCGGTACGCCGAGCTGTCGTGGCACCCGAGCGACGGCGCTCGTCCCGCGATCGTCTCCCGCCAGTTGGGGACGCAGGAGCGCCGCTGGGACACCGTCGTGATCGAGGTCGACCCGGCGGCGTTCGCGGCCCGCCGCGCGTTCGGCGAGCGGACCATCGACTCGGACCTCCTTCACGTCGTCCGCCACGCGCCCGCCGATTGGGCGTGGTACCGCGACGCGCTCCCTCACCCCGGGTACCCGTGGCGCTACGTCCGGCAGGCGGTCCACCGCGCCGCGGGCCGCGACCTGATCGAGAAGCGACGCCGGAACAACCGGATCCAGCTCCGTCGGAAGCGCCCCTACCCGGACTGGGTGGAGCGGATCGTCGCGATCGAGAACAAACCCGACCTCGACCGGTCCGCCGCCGCCGCGCTCGCCGACCAGCTCGAACACGACGTCGAGACCGCCCTCGCCGACGAGGCGTGGCTGGCGACCGAGACCACGGGCGAGCGCGTCGAGCCCGCTCTCCTGCGAGCGATGCCCGTCGAGGCCGGCATCCTCGCGACCGACTTCTCGGCGGGCGTCGACGGCGACGCGGCGGACGTTGCGTGGCACCCGAGCGACCTCTCGCCCGCGGGCCGCGGCGCTCGGGACGCCGAGACCGAGACGCGGCGACTGGAGATCGCCGAGCGCGCCTACGGGAAGGGATGGCGCTCCTTCCACGAGACGATGCGCCCGGACTGTCGGCACTTCGAACTCCGCCGCGACGGCCGAGCGGTGGTGCCGTACTGCGCCGCGAAAACGAAACGGCCGACCGCGAGAGAGTGCGCCGGCGCCTGCCCGTCGTTCGCCCCCGAACCGCCGCAGTGGCGCACGAAGGGCTGGCCGATCGAGGGCGGTCCCGGGAAGGGACTCAAACGGACGTTGGACCGCCGGCGAGAACGCGAGCGGGACCGAGTCACGGACGACGGCGGCGACGGCTGAATCGATTTTCGGGTCGCATACGCGAGCCCCGCCCCCCCAACGTCGCCTACGCCAACGCCGCCGCCAGCTTCTCCACCGGGTGGGGCGGCTCCGGGGCGCCGCCGTCGCGCTCTTTCAACTGGCTCCGACAGGAGGCGCCGGGCGCCACGACCTCGTCGCCGTCGCTCGCGTCGACCTGATCGAAGAGGATCCGACCGATCGCCTTGCTCATCGAGTAGTGCTCGGCCTCGTAGCCGAACGAGCCCGCCATCCCGCAACACGACGAGTCGAGCGGGTCGACCCCGTAGCCGGCCCGGCGGAGCACGCCGACCGCGTGGTGGTCCTTCTTCGTCGCCTTCTGGTGGCAGTGACCGTGATAGGTGAGCGACTCGGTGGGCGCGTCGAACGCGAGCGCCTCGTCGAGCCGGTGGGCGTCGACGTACTCCATGACCCCGTAGGTGTTCGCCGAGACGGCCGCCACGTCCGCGTCGGGCACGTCGCTCGCGTCGCCGTCGAGGAGGTCGTGGTAGTCCGTCTGCAGCATGACGGCGTCGGACGGCTCGACGACGACGACCTCCCAGCCGTCCTCGACGTCGGGCACGAGCGTCTCGACCGTGTCCGTCGCGGTCGCCCGCGACGCGTCGAGCATCCCCTTCGAGTGCGCCGGGCGACCGCTGCCGTCCACGTCCGGGATCCGCACGTGGCAGTTCGCGGCCTCCAACACGCGCACCGCGGCCTTCCCCGCGCCGGGGTTCGTGTACGTCGTGTACACGTCGGGGAACAGGAGGACGCGCCGGTCGGCCTCCGCTTCGGGGACCGCGGCGCCGCCGCGCGCCTCGAACCAGTCGGTGAGGCTCTCCGAGCGGAACGCGGGGAGGTCTCGCTCGCTCGCGATTCCGAGCGCCTTCTCCATGACGAGCCCCGCGCCCGGTATCTTGCCGGGCAGGTTCGAGAGAGGCGCGAGCGCCGACCCGAGCGGGGCGAGCCGCTCGAAGTTCCCGAGCAGCCGCGTCCGGAGGTCGATCCCGTGCTCCTCGTGGTGGGCGTGTTCGACCTCCGCTTTCAGCTTCGCCATGTCGACGCCGCTGGGGCAGTCCTTCTTACAGCCCTTACAGCCGACGCACAGGTCCATCACCTCGGTGACGAACTCGTCGTCGGTGGGGTCGTCCGGGAGCTCGCCCGAGATGGCGCCACGCAACATGTTCGCGCGGCCTCGCGTCGCCTGTATCTCCTCTTCGGAGGCGCGGTAGGTGGGACACATCACGCCGCCGGTGGTCTCCTGCGGACCGCGACAGCCGCCGCAGCCGTGACAGAGTTCGACCATCCCCTGCATCCCGTTGTCGACGGCCCACTCCATCGCGGGGTCGAAGCCGGGGTCGTACTCGTAGTCGGCGTCGAACCGGAGGTTCTCGCGCATGTCGAAGTCGCCGCAGACGTTCCCCGGGTTCAACAGCCAGTCGGGATCGAACGCGGTCTTGAGGTCGCGGAAGGCCTCCCAGAGGTCGTCGCCGTACAGCTTGCGGTTCCACTGGGTCCGCGCCCGCCCGTCGCCGTGCTCGCCGGAGACGCTCCCTCCGAGTCGCACGACGGCGTCGGTGACGCGGTCGGCGATGTCGACCATCGCGTCCACGTCCGCCACCTCCTTCGTGTTTATCAGCGGGCGGATGTGGAGCACCCCCGGACCGGCGTGCGCGTAGAAGGTGGCGAACGTGTCGTTGTCCGCCAGGATCTCCTGGAACTCGCGGGTGTACTCGGGGAGGTGCTCGGGCGGGATGGCGCAGTCCTCGATGAAGGAGATGTGCTTCTCGTCGGTGGTGCGCGACAGCAGGATCGGCAGCCCCGACTTGCGCATCTTCCAGAAGCGGTCGCGCTCCGCGGGGTCGTGCGCTTCCATCGCGTCGACGGCGCGGCGCGGCTGACTCGTGACCTCGGCCGCCCCCTCGCTCGGATCGGCCTCGGTCTCGGGGACGACGGCGTCGGTGCCAGCGGCGCCAACGCCGTCGGCGGCCGAGCGCTCGCCCACGCGGTCCGCAATCAGGTCCGCGACCTTCTGTCGCCCCTCGTCGTCGCTGTCGGCGTAGAACTCGACGAGCAGGACGGAGTCGGTCCCCTCGGGGAGCATCCCGACGACTTCTTCGAACTCGGGGGTGTCGGCCGCGAGCCCGAGGAGGACGTCGTCCATCACCTCGACGGCGGCGGGGTCGTGTTCGAGGATCGGCGCCACGTCCTCCATCGCGTCGAGGAGGTCGTCGTAGGTGAGCAGCGCGACCGCCTTCGTCTCGGGGATCTCCACGAGCGAGACGGTCGCCTCGGTGACCGTCGCCAGCGTCCCTTCGCTGCCCGCCATGAGCCTGCCGAGGTTGACGACGCCGGCCTCGCCGTACTCGCCGCGGTACTCGGCGAGCAGGCGGTCGAGGTTGTAGCCGGAGACGTTCCGCTTCATCTCCGGGAACCGGTCGTCGATCGCGTCGGCCTCCTCGTCGAGGATCCGAACGATCTCGGCGTGGATCCGGGGGATGAGTTCCTCGGCGTCGGGGTCCGCGGACTCGCGCAGGTCGTCGACGGCGACCTCGCCGAACGTCTCGACGGTGCCGTCGGCGAGCACGACCTCCAGCTCCTCGACGTAGTGGTCGGTCTTCCCGTACTTCAGCGAGTGCGAACCGGTGGAGTTGTTGCCGATCGCCCCGCCGATCGCAGACTTGTCGCGCCACGCCGGGTCGGGCGCGAACTTCAGCCCGTGCGGCTCGACCGCGGCGTTGAGGTCGCCGACGTACGCGCCGGCCTGCGCCCGCGCGGTGCGCGCGTCGGGGTCCGTCTCGATCACCGCGTCCATCGACGCGGACAGGTCGAGCACGACCGCCTCGTTGACCGTCTGGCCGGCGAGCGACGTGCCGCCGCCTCGCGGAAGCACGGGGATCCCCTCCGCGAAGCAGTACTCGTGAACCGCCGCGACGTCGGCCGTCGACTCCGGGAGCACGACCCCGATCGGCGTCACCTCGTACGCCGAGGCGTCGGTCGCGTACAGCCGTTTCGAGTAGTCGTCGAACCGCACGTCGCCGTCGACCCGCCGGTCGAGCGCGTCGACCAGATCCGGCCGATCGATCTCGCCCCCGGTGTAATCGAAATTCCCCCCGTCCAGCGGATCCGGGTCCGGCGTGTTAGTTGCCATGTGAATCCCTCACGGTCGAACCGTCAAAAAGCTCGTGACCTCGGCGAGGGTGCCGGACTGATCGAGGCCGACGCGCAGCGCTCGCTTCGCCGGATCGACGGTCACGGACGATCGGCATAACACCCATATACGTCCCCTCGGATGATTCGGTATGTCACTCGCCGACCGATCGACGTTCAAGCGTCGGCTCGATTCCCTCGGTGTCACCGTCAGCGAGGGCCCAGCGCGGGCGTGCGCGGAACTGGTGGCCGACGCCGCGGGCGACCCGGCCGTCGGAGTTTCGCTCGCGCGCGAGGACGACGAGTCGGAGCCGGCCGCGTCGCTGCCCGACCGCGTCGACACCGACCCGACGACCGCCGACCTGCGCGCGGCCCACACCGGCGTCACGGGCGCCTCGCTCGGGATCGCCGAGTACGGCAGCGTCGCCATCGAGGCCGACCGCGCCGGCACGGAGCCGGTGAGTCTCTTCGTCGACCGCCACGTCGTCGTCCTCCGCGAGGCCGACTTGGTCCCCGACATGCCCGACGCGTTCGCGTGGCTCGGTCCGCGCGCCCGCGACGAGTCGGTCGACGTCGTCTTCGCGACCGGCCCGAGCGCCACCGCCGACATGGGCGGGCTCGTTCACGGCGCGCACGGGCCGAAAGAGGTCCACGTGGTGTTACTGCGAGACGACCGGGATGCCGACGGAAGAGACAGGGAGACAGACGGAGACGCCACGGCCGGATCGGAGGCGACCGACGATGAGTAGCGACGCCGAGGCGACCGGCCGGACGGAGAACACCGATCGGACCGGGAAGGCCGACCGGATCCGCGAGCTGATGGCGACCGAGGGCGACGCCGTCGCCGAGAACACCCGCGGCTTCAACGAGGGGCGCTACGAGTCGACGGGGCGCCTCGACGACTACGAGGCGCTGAAAAGCGAGGCGCGCGATATCAAAGAGGACGCGATCGCCCGGCTCCCGGAGCTCATCGAGCGGGTGACGGAGACGGTCGAGGCCAACGGCGGCACCGTCTACCTCGCCGACGACGCCGCGGACGCGAACCGATACGTCACCGAACTGGCCGCCGAGGAGCGCGACGCGGACCGGCTGATCAAATCCAAGTCGATGACCTCCGAGGAGATCGAGGTGAACGAGGCCCTCGAGGCCGAGGGCGTGGAGGTGGTCGAGACGGACCTCGGCGAGTGGGTGCTCCAGCTCGCGGACGAGGCGCCCTCCCACATCGTCGCGCCCGCCATCCACAAGTCCCGGGAGGCGATCGCGGAGCTGTTCGCGGAGCGGTTCGACCCCGATGACCCGCCGGAGACCGCCGAGGAGCTGACGATGTTCGCCCGCGAGCGGCTCGGCGAGTTGGTCGAGGACGCCGACGTGGGAATGACCGGCGCGAACTTCATCGCGGCCGACTCCGGCACCATGCTGTTGGTCACGAGCGAGGGCAACGCGCGGAAGACGGTGACCGCGACGGACACCCACGTCGCGGTCGCCGGCGTCGAGAAGCTCGTCCCGACCGTCGAGGACTTCGCCCCGTTCGTCGAGCTGATCGGTCGCTCCGGGACCGGTCAGGACGTGACCTCCTACATCTCGACGCTGACCCCGCCCGTGGACTCGCCGGTGCCGGACTTCGAGCGCGACGCGGACCCCCTCGCCGACGGCTCGGGCGACGACCGCGACTTCCACCTCGTTCTCATCGACAACGGTCGTCTGGCGATGCGAGAAGACGAGGAGCTGAAAGAGACGCTGTACTGCATCCGGTGTTCGGCCTGCTCGAACGCCTGCGGCAACTTCCAGAGCGTCGGGGGCCACGCGTTCGGCGGCGAGACGTACTCCGGCGGCATCGCGACCGGCTGGGAGGCCGGCATCGAGGGGCTCGACGTCGCCGCCGAGTTCAACGACCTGTGTACGGGCTGTTCGCGCTGCGTCCCGGCGTGTCCGGTCGAGATCGACATCCCCTGGATCAACACCGTCGTCCGCGATCGGGTCAACCGCGGCGACGTCGACCCCGGGCAGACCGACTGGCTGTTCGAAGAGCTGGTCCCCGACGAGGAGCCTGCCGGGCTCGACCTGTCGACCCGGCTCGTCGGTAACTACGAGACGCTCGCGAAGTGGGGAAGTCGGACCGCCCCGGTCGCGAATCGGCTCGCGAACGTCGGCCCGCTCCGGGCGGTCGCCGAGCGCGTCGCCGGTATCGACCGCCGCCGGGAGCTCCCGGGCTTCGCGAGCGAGCCGCTCGTCGACTGGTTCGAGGCGCGCGGCGGCGCCGCGGTCTCGCCCGCGGACGCGACGCGAGAGGCGGTGCTGTACCCCGACACGGCGACGAACTACGCCGACGTCGACCGCGGGAAGGCAGCGGTGCGAGCGCTGGAGGCGCTCGGCGTGCACGTCCGGATTCCGGACCTCCCGGGGAGCGGCCGCCCGCCGCTGTCACAGGGGATGGTCTCGACGGCGAAGGCGGCCGCCGAAGACGCGTACGGCGGACTCGCGCCCCACGTCGACGCCGGCCGCGACGTGGTCGTGATCGAGCCGAGCGACCTCGCGATGTTCCGAAGCGAGTACGAGAAGTTCCTCCCCGAGCGCTCGGCCGCGCGGCTCGCCGACGCCAGCTACGACGTGATGGAGTACGTCTTCGGCCTGTTGGAGAACGGCGGCGATCCCGCTGGACTGCGGGCGCCGGCCGCGGGGACCGGGCCGGTGGCCTCGGGGACGCGGATCGCCTACCACCCGCACTGTCAGGCCCGCACGATCGGCGTCGGCGAGCACGCGACCGCCGTGATGGAGCGGCTCGGCTACGACGTGCGCGTCTCCGACACCGAGTGTTGCGGCATGGCGGGTTCGTTCGGCTACAAGACGGACTACTACGAGCTGAGCATGGACGTCGGCGAACCCCTCCGCGAGCAGTTCGGCGAGACGGACCGCACCGTCGTCGCCGCCGGCACCTCCTGTACCGAACAGCTGGACGCGCTGCTCGGGTCCGCGCCGATGCACCCGATCGAGCTGATCGCGCCGCGGGAGTGACTCGTCGGGGGGCTTTCGTCTGACGGGCGTCGTTCGACAACGAACGCTTATTAGGCGCGCTCGTGACCGTATCGCATATGAACGCAGTTCCGCAGGAGATCACGTCGCTGGTCGGTCGTGAGGTGTACTCGAACAACGGGGTCTTCGTCGGCGAGATCGAGGACGTCCGCCTCGATCTGGACGCACGGGCCGTGACCGGGTTGGCGCTCGCCGAACTCAACCACGAGCTGTTCGCCGGCCGCGTCGAGCGCAACACCGGCGTCATCCTCCCGTACCGCTGGGTCCGCGCCGTCGGCGACGTCGTCTTGGTCAACGACATCATCGAGCGGTTGGACACCGGGACCGACGAACAGGAGGCCGAGGCCGGGCAGTCCGCGCAGTAAGCGACCTCGCAGCGAGAATCGTATTAAAACGGGAGCGCGTCGCGCAGACTTGTCAGGAACCCGCCGCCCTGTTGCCGCTCGCGGTCGAACACCGGATAGAGCGCGTCGAGCAGTTCCGTCTCGTTGTCGAACGTCGTCTGCGGGATCTGTTCGAGCGCGGTCGAGAGCGCTATCGTCCGCCCCTTCGCGTCGTACGGGATCTCTTCGTCGCCGAGCGCGTCGAGGAGCTCCGCCTCGGTCGCGGGAAACGACACGTCGGCCTCCCCGATACGCGCGTCGAGCACGGCGATACCGAACTCTATCGCCTCGGGCTCCGAGGATCCGCCGCCGCCGGGTGGACGTGCTGCCATCGGCGCCTGCTACTCCCTCGGGACGCTTTAAACCCCTGCTCGCAGCCGGTCACTCCGGAACCGACTCTTCGGGCGGGACCGCGTCGAGCACGGCGAGTTCGATCCCGGTGCCCGCGCGGTCGAACGCGGCGACCGCGTCCTCGTCGTACGGCGGCACGGCGACGATCACGACTGCGGCGAGGTCGTCCGTCTTTGAGACCCCGAGAAAGCCGTCCGAGTGCGAGAGGAAGCGGGCACCGCCGTGGCCGGCCGGGGTTCCGAGGTCGACGCCGAACACCGCGTTCACCGATCCGCCGACGTCGGGGAGCGTGAAGTGCGTCAACACGGGCGTCTCGGGGTCGATCCCGAGGTCCGCATCGAACTCGCCGGCGCGCGTCGCCGAGAGCCGGTAGTTCGACTCCTCCGGATCGCGCTCGGCGGCATCGTCGAGCAGGACCGTCAGCAGGTCGCGAGTGATGTGGATCACGGCTGGTGGCTCGTTGACGGGCGCGGGCACGTCGGTGGGGCGTCTGTAGAGCGATTCACTGGCGGGGCGTTGGCGGCGTCTGCGGGGCGGCTCGCCGGCGGTGGCGGCTTAGGCGCACGGGTCAGATCCCGAGCGCCGACCGGAGGGTCTTGGCGTACAGCCCGGGGGCCTTTCGGCGGGAACCGGAGAGCGCGTCCTCGAGGGCGACCGCGGCGTTGTCGAGCACGCCGACTCCGTGTCCGACGAGGATGCGCTCGGGGTTCAGCCCGGAGAGCGCCTCGGTCGGCGGCGTCAAGCGGAGCATCGGGTGGACGCCGAGGCGCTCGCGGTCACCGCGGAAGTACGACGCCGATCCGAGCGACTCGGGGACGATGAGCGTCTCGCCGTCGAAGAGGCCGACCTCCTGCCACGGCGGCACCGATGAGTCGCGGATGCGGAACGCCTCGAAGCCGGTGTCCGCCAGCCGGGACCCGAAGCGCTCGACCTCGGCGTCGAGTTCGTCGGCGACGCCGGACATCCACTCGGGGACGTAGACGGGGACGTCGTGGCGGGTCGCGATCGCGGCGCTGTCGCGTTTGTGCCGGTCGAGTCCGACGACGACGCCGGCGACCGTGCCGAATTCCTCGAGCAGGTCGTCGAGCCCCGGGGCATCGACGGGGTCGATCACCCAGACGTCGTCCGTGTCGGTCTCCTCGTTCGGAACCGCGATTGCGTGGCTCGCCCGCTGCATCTTCTCGTCGGGATACGCGATCCAGCCGACTCCGCGGTCGAAGCGATCGATCTCGTGGAGGTCCGCCTCGCCGTCCGCTTTCATGGGCATACCCGTTATTCGGCCCCGATCCCTTTCAACCCGTCTCCGGCGGAACTCTACCGCGACCCGAACAGCGTCGCGATCCAATCAGCGTCGCAACCCGATTAGCGTCGCAGGTCGTTCATGTGGTCGATCCGCCGCTGGACGAGGGCCGCGGTCCCGATGTCGTGACGGATCCGGACGCGGTCGCCGGCGGCCGCCAGCGCGTCCTCGGCCTCGGCCTCCGCGTCGGCGATCGACGCGCCGCGGCCGACGACGGCGAACGAGCGCGAGGTCGTCGTGTACAGCCCGTCGTCGCGCTCGTCGACGCTCGCGTAGAACAGGAGCGCGTCGCCGACGCTCTCCTCGTCGACCGCGATCCGCGCGCCCGCGTCGGGGTCGACCGGGTAGCCGTCGGGCACGGCGTACTTACAGACGGTGGCCTCCCCCGAGAAGTCGAGGGACGGGAGCGGTTCGCCGTCGCGGGCGGCGGTCAACACGTCGATGAAGGGCGTGTCGAGCACCGGCAGCGTGTTCATCGCCTCCGGGTCACCGAAGCGAGCGTTGAACTCGACGACCTTCGGCCCCGCGTCCGTGAGCATGAACTGCCCGTAGAGAACGCCCTTGTACTCGGGCAGGGCGTCGACGACCGCGTCGAGCACCTCGACGGCGGCGTCGTAGTCCCCATCGACCATGAACGGCAGCGAGAGTCCGGTGTCGGTGTACGAGCCCATCCCGCCCGTGTTCGGCCCCTCGTCGCCCTCGTAGGCGCGTTTGTGGTCTTGGACCGCCGGCGTCGTCCGGAGCTCGCCGTCCGCGACGAACGCCTGGATCGTGAACTCCTCGCCGACGAGCCGCTCTTCGAGCACGACGCGGTCGTACTCGGCGTCGCGGAGGTACGCCTTCGCCTCCTCGGCGGTCACCTGATCGCCGATCACCTTCACGCCCTTGCCGCCGGTGAGCCCGGCCGGCTTCACCGCGAGGTCGCCGTCGTACTCGTCGATGTACGCGCAGGCGGCCTCGGTGTCGTCGAACACCGCGAAGTCCGGACAGCCGGGGATCGATTCCTCGTCCATGAACCGGCGCTGATACGCCTTGTCGGTCTCCAGCCGCGCCTCCTCGGCCCGCGGTCCGAAGGCGTAGACGCCGGCGTCGTCGAGCGCGTCGGCGACCCCCGCCGCCAGCGCCGACTCCGGACCGATAACCGCGAGGTCCGCGCCGACCTCGGTCGCGTACGCCGCGATCGCCTCGGCGTCCGTCTCCGCGATCGTTTCGAACCCGTCCGCGAGTCGGCGAATACCCGGGTTGCGGTTGCTCGCACAGGCGTACAGCGCGCAGTCGTCGGCGACCGCGCGGGCGATCGCGTGCTCGCGTCCGCCGCCGCCGACGAGGAGTACGGTCTCCGTCATGTGCGACGGATGTCCGCATGGTAGTGTAAAGGTTACTCTCTACTAACGGTGAGATATACACAATAGTGGATAAATAACCGGCGGCCACCGCGGAGCGACGGTCGTGTGACGGGTTTTTGCCGCGCCGGGACGAATCGGGCGCATGTCACAGCCGACCGACCGGAACCGCCTCGACGGAGAGGCGAGTCCGTACCTCCAACAGCACGCCGACAACCCGGTGCACTGGCAGCCCTGGGGCGAGGACGCCTTCGAGCGCGCCCGCGAGCACGACGTGCCCGTCTTCGTCTCCATCGGCTACTCCTCGTGTCACTGGTGTCACGTGATGGCCGAAGAGAGCTTCGAGGACGACTCGATCGCGGCGGTGCTCAACGACCAGTTCGTCC
This sequence comes from Halorubrum aidingense JCM 13560, assembly GCF_000336995.1. GTDB lineage: Archaea > Halobacteriota > Halobacteria > Halobacteriales > Haloferacaceae > Halorubrum > Halorubrum aidingense. Next base: position 37,231 of record NZ_AOJI01000019.1, read on the forward strand.
CGGTCAAGGTCGATCGCGAGGAGCGCCCCGACGTCGACAGCACGTTCATGACCGTCTGCCAACTCGTCACCGGCGGGGGCGGCTGGCCGCTCTCGGCGTGGTGTACGCCCGAGGGGAAGCCGTTCTACGTCGGGACGTACTTCCCGCCCGAGCCGCGTCGGAACCAGCCGGGGTTCCGCGACCTCTGTGAGCGCATCGCCGACTCGTGGGCCGACCCGGAGCAGCGCGAGGAGATGAAGCGGCGCGCCGAACAGTGGACGACGAGCGCCCGCGACGAGCTGGAGTCGGTGCCGGAACCGGGCGACGCGGACGACGCGGACGACACGGGCCCCTCCGGATCCGACCTCCTCGAGGAGGCCGCGGCCGCCGCGATCCGCGGGTACGACGACGAGTACGGCGGATTCGGGAGCGGCGGCGCGAAGTTCCCCATGCCGGGGCGGATCGACCTGCTCATGCGCGCGGCCGCCCGAAGCGGTCGGAGCGCCGCCCTGACCGCGGCGACGGGGACGCTCGACGGGATGGCCCGGGGCGGGGTGTACGACCAGATCGGCGGCGGGTTCCACCGGTACGCCGTCGACCGACAGTGGACGATCCCGCACTTCGAGAAGATGCTGTACGACAACGCGGAGCTACCGATGGTCTACCTCGACGGCTACCGGCTCACCGGTGACCCGTCGTACGCCCGCGTCGCGAGCGAGTCGCTCGGCTTCCTCGACCGCGAACTCCGACACGCGGACGGCGGCTTCTTCAGCACGCTCGACGCACGGAGCCGACCGCCAGCGGGTCGGGGCGGCGGCCGCGGGAACGACGAGGGTGGGGACGGCGAGGGCGACGCGCCCGCCGTCGAGGGCGCGTACTACGTCTGGACCCCCGAGGAGGTCGACGCCGTCCTCGACGAGCCGGCGTCGTCGCTCGCGAAGGCCCGGTTCGGCATCCGGTCGGGCGGGAACTTCGAACGCGGCACGACCGTGCCGACGGTCGCGGCGTCGATCGAGGAACTCGCCGACGAGTACGACCGCCCCGCCGACGAGGTTCGCGAGATCCTGACCGACGCCCGCGTCGCGCTCTTCGAGGCGCGGGAGACCCGACCGCGACCGGCGCGCGACGAAAAGGTGCTCGCGTCGTGGAACGGCCGGGCGATATCGGCGTTCGCGCGAGCGGGCGACGTGCTCGGCGACTCGTACGCCGCGATCGCGAGCGACGCGCTCGCGTTCTGCCGCGATCGGCTGTACGACGAGGATACCGGCGAACTCGCGCGTCGGTGGCTCGACGGCGACGTCCGCGGCCCGGGGTACCTCGATGACTACGCCTTCCTCGCGCGCGGCGCGCTCGACGTGTACGCCGCGACTGGCGACCCGGAACCGCTCGGGTTCGCCCTGGATCTCGCCGAGTCGCTGGTCGACGCGTTCTACGAGGCGGCGGACGGGACGATCTACTTCACCCGAGACCCCGACGCGAGTGACGACGACACCCTGTTCGCGCGGCCACAGGAGTTCACCGACCGGTCGACGCCGTCGAGCCTCGGCGTCGCGGCGGAGACGCTCGCGCTGCTCGACGGCTTCCGGACCGATCGCGAGTTCCGCGAGATCGCCGAGGCGGTCGTGACGACGCACGCCGACCGCATCCGAGCGAGCCCGCTGGAGCACGTCTCGCTGGTCCGGGCGGCCGAGCACGTCGAGACGGGCGGGGTCGAGGTCACGATCGCGGCCGACGAGGTCCCGGCCGCGTGGCGCGAGACGCTCGGGGAGCGGTACCTCCCGGGCGCGCTCGTCGCCCCGCGACCCCCGACGGACGCCGGGCTGGCGGCGTGGCTCGACGACCTCGGGCTCGACGAGGCGCCGCCGATCTGGGCCGACCGCGACGCCCTCGACGGCGAGCCGACCGCCTACGTCTGTGAGGGGTTCGCCTGCTCGCCGCCGCGGACCGACCTCGACGAGGCGCTCGCGTGGCTCACCGACGGTGAGTGAAGGGGCCGACAGCCGGCGACTACTTATATAGCGCGCGCCGCTGAGGTCGAATATGTACGACTTCGTCGTCGTCGGAGCGGGGCCGGCGGGCTCGCGGTTCGCGCGCCGGGCGGCCGAGGCCGGTCGGGACGTTCTCCTAGTAGAGAAGGGGACCGTCGGCGAGCCGCTGGCGTGTTCGGGGCACGTCTCCGACGACATCTGGCAGTTCGTCGATGAGGAGGCCCGCGAGCGGCTCCTCCAGAACCGCGTGTACGGCGCCCGGTTCCACGTCGGTGGCCCGGGGTCGACCGACTACCCGTTTTATAAGCGAGAGCCGGTGTCGAACGTGATCGACCGCGTCGGACTCGATCGGACGCTCGCGGACGCGGCTCGCGACGCCGGCGCCGACGTCCGAGAGGGACACACGGTCGTCGGCGTCGACGAGCGAGCCGATCGCGTCGTCATCGAAGCGAGCGTCGCCCCCGACTCGGGCGAGGCCGGAGGCGAATCCGGCGACCAACCTGACGGCGGATCGGACGGCAGCGGCACCGTGCGCTTCGAAGGGCGCATGGTCGCCGGCTGCGACGGCCCGACCTCGCGGGTCAGGCGCTCGCTGGGACTCTCCGAGCCCGACGAACTGCTCCACGGCGTGCTCGCGTTCGACGACGCGCCCGACGACGGCGACCTCGTCGACGTCCATCTCACCGCCCCTCGGTTCTTCGCGTGGCGGATCCCGCGCGGCGACGCCGGCGTCGAGTACGGGCTGGCCGCGCCGCCGGGAGACGACGTGTCGGCGCTGTTCGACCGCCTCACCGACGCGTACGACGTGACGACCGACCGGTTCTGCTCGGGCGCGATTCCCGTCGGCCCGCCCGACCGAGTCACGACGAAGCGGGCGTTCCTGATCGGCGACGCCGCCGCGCAGACGAAGCCGTTCACCGGCGGCGGGATCCTGTACGGGATGACCGCGGCGGACGCGGCGGCGGCGACGATCGACCCGACGGACCCGACCACCCTCGCCGACTACGAGTCGGCGTGGCGCGACGCGATCGGCCGGGAGATACGGCTCGGCCACGCGATCCGCGCCTGTTACTCGCTGCCGGAGCCGGTCCAGCGGGTCGGGTTACGGGCGCTGTCCGGCGAGATCGGCGTCCACATGGACCGGCCGACCTCCTTTTTCTCGTCGTCGAACCTCCGGCGGCTGTTCTCGCGGAGCGAGTCGCCCGAGGCGGTGTTGAGCGGCGGCGACACCGGGGCTCGAACCGAATAAAAAAGCGTGAGAATCGAGGCGTATCGGGTCGCTACTCGTCGATGACGTTCGCGAACGAGACGTTCTCGCGGACGCTCGTGATCTCGACGGTCGGCTCGTCGCCCGGCCGGGAGTCGGGCACGATGACGACGTAGCCGCGCTCGATCTTGGCGATCCCGTCGCCCTTGTCGCCGAGCGTCTCGATCGTGACGTCTCGCACGTCGCCCTCGGAGACCGGTGGACCGACCGGGTCCGGGCCGGAACTGGACTGGTCTGCCACGGCCGCGGCCGGTTGCGCGCCGTTTCCGGCGGTCGCGTCGGGGGCGGCGTCGGTCGGCGCCGCGTCGCGGTCCGTCCCGTCGTCTCGGTGGATGAGCGCGACGCGGTAGGTGTCGTTCGGGGCGACGGTGCCGTGTTCGAGTTCCGAGGCGGGGATCGTGACGACGTGGTCGCCGTCGCGCTCCTCGATCTCTCCGGTGAATAGACACGCAAGCGAATCCGTAATCTCAACCATGGGTGCTATAGCGAGCACGCTCATGAAAAGGTCCCTGTTCCGAGCGCCCGCGTCGACCGGTCGTGCGGCGGTCACCTCACCGACGCAGAGCTCGGTGAGACAGAGCAGACCCGGGGCTCACGGTTGAACATAAACATTTACCCTGTTCCGAAGTAATTGGCGGCCATGAGTCGAAATTACGAGTCGCTCCACGATCCGAACGCGGAGTACACGATGCGGGAACTCTCCGCGGAGACGATGGATGTCACGGGATCGCGCGGCGGCGGCCGCGACGTCGAGATCACCGACGTGCAGACCACGATGGTCGACGGGAACTTCCCGTGGACGCTCGTCCGCGTGTACACCGACGCGGGCGTCGTCGGTACCGGCGAGGCGTACTGGGGCGCCGGCGTGCCGGAGCTGATCGAGCGGATGAAACCGTTCGTCGTCGGCGAGAACCCGCTCGACATCGACCGGCTGTACGAGCACCTCATCCAGAAGATGTCCGGCGAGGGCTCCGTCGAGGGCGTCACCGTCACCGCGATCTCCGGGATCGAGGTGGCCCTCCACGACCTCGCCGGCAAGATCCTCGACGTGCCCGCCTACCAGCTGCTCGGCGGCAAGTACCGCGACAAGATGCGCGTCTACTGCGACTGCCACACCGAGGAGGAGGCCGACCCCGAGGCGTGCGCCGACGAGGCCGAGCGCGTCGTCGACGAACTCGGCTACGACGCGCTGAAGTTCGACCTCGACGTCCCGTCGGGGTTAGAGAAGGACCGCGCGAACCGGCACCTGCGCCCCGGCGAGATCCGCCACAAAGCGGAGATCGTCGAGCAGGTCACCGAGCGCGTGAAAGACAAGGCCGACGTGGCGTTCGACTGCCACTGGACGTTCTCGGGCGGCTCCGCGCAGCGGCTCGCGGACGCTCTCGAGGAGTACGACGTGTGGTGGCTCGAAGACCCCGTGCCGCCGGAGAACCTCGAAGTCCAAGAGGAGGTCACGAAGAACACGGTCACGCCGATCGCGGTCGGCGAGAACCGCTACCGCGTCACCGAGCTGCGCCGACTCATCGAGAACCAGGCGGTCGACATCGTCGCGCCCGACCTGCCGAAGGTCGGCGGGATGCGCGAGACCCGCAAGATCGCGGACGTCGCGAACCAGTACTACGTCCCGGTCGCGATGCACAACGTCGCCTCGCCGATCGCGACGATGGCGGCGACGCACGTCGGCGCCGCGATCCCGAACTCGCTCGCGATCGAGTACCACTCCTACGAGCTCGGCTGGTGGGAGGACCTCGTCGAGGAGGACGTCATCGAGGACGGGTACATCGAGGTGCCCGAGAAGCCCGGTCTCGGCCTCACGCTCGACATGGACGCCGTCGAGGAGCATATGGTCGACGGCGAGACGTTGTTCGATTGAGCGAAGCGAAATCGAACTCGATAGGCAAGCGGAGCGAGCCTATCGGTGTTTGACGAGGCGTAAGCCGAAGTCGAACCGGTACTGTGTCTATTCGCGCTGACTAGTGAGCGGCTCTCGCGGCGGCGGCTCGCGAAGCCGCCGAAACGCCTCCGGAGTCTGTACCGCGCGGGCTTCCGCGGTGCGGCCGCGGTCGTCGCGAAACCTGACGCGCGACTCGAACGTCCGCGGGCCGTCGTAGCCGTCGAGGGGTGCGAGCACGGTTCGGAACCGGCCTCCCGGCGGGACGACGCCGATCGGCGCGAACGGGGTCGCCGCGTCGGGGTCGACGTCGGCCGCCACCTCGTCCCACGGGGGGTCGAGCGAGACGGCGACGTCGTGGGCGGCCCGAGAGCCGACGTTCTCGACGACGAGCACCAACAGCCGCCGCTCGGCGTCGAGCGAGACGACGACGTCGGGAGCGCCGAACAGCAGGCGGCGGACGATGCGTGACCACACCGTCCGTCACTTCCGGTCGCCGTCGACCGATTCGACCGCGTACCCCTCGTGTGCGAGTTCGAGCGTCTCCGTCGCGACGCCGGTGCCGCGCGCGTCGAGCGTCGGCCCCGCGAGCCGAACCGGCCACGCGTTCTTCACCTTCCAGACCACGGCGGGGTCGTGGTTCTCGTCGAGCAGCGAGACGCTGACGTCCCGACGCTCGACCGAACCGAGTCGGATCGTGTTCAGCCACGCGAAGAACTCGTTATCGCCGGGGACCACCCCGCGCTCCAACACGAGATTCGCGTACCGCGGCCGCCCGGGAAGCTTGCGGTCGCCGTACTCGGAGGCCGATCCCTCGCGGTAGGCGACGTCGTCGTAAGCGATCTCGAGGCCTGACACCCTCGTGCAGCCGATCCGGCTGCCGCCCCACTCGACGGTGAAGTGGATCGGGCTAACGGTATCTGTTGACATGGTCAGTGAACACATATACCAAATATAACCGTATCGGTCGCTGGCGACGATTCGGACTGAGTGACGCAGCCTCCGTCGCGACGCACCCTTTTACTCCCGACTCGATGCGAGGCGCGATCACGTATAACATACCACGAGGGAGACGCGCGCTTCGCCACCGGCTCTCGCTCGACGCGGCGACCGCTCAGTGCGAGTACACCGTCGATCACCGCCCGTCGGACGCGGAGTGCAGCAGCCATCGGGCGTGGGACAACGCTCCCGGACGAGTAGGGCCGCGGTCGGTTTCTCAATACCCCGTCCCGAGCGCCCGGTTAGCGAGGAGGACGGCGAAGGTGACGGCGAACAGCGCCGACAGGACCGCGAACGAGACGCCCCAGCCGAACAGGTCGGCTACGAGGCCGACGCCGACGGAGCCGGCGGAGCCGATCACGGTGTAGACGGTCCGGACGAGCCCGAAGCCGGCCCCGCGCTCCGCGTCGCCGAGCGCGTCCATGAACCGCGGATCGATGGCCGAAAAAAAGCTCGACCCGGTGCCGGCCAGCGCCACGCCGACGGCGAGGCCGGCGAGCCCCGGCGCGAGGACGAACGCGGCGACGCCGAGCGAGCCCGCGAGCATCGCCCCGCCGATGGCGACGTCGCGGTCCAATCGGTCCGAGAGGCGACCGAGGCCGATCTGCGCGACCGCGCGAACGACGAAGAACGCCGAGAACACCCCGGCGGCGAAGCCCGTCGAGTACTCCCGGAAGTCGACGAGGAACGTCGGGAGAAACGACATCATCCCCTGGACGACGTACGTGCCGACCATCGCGACGAACAGCGGGAGGAGGACGCTCGGTCGCGAGAGCAGTTCGAGGAGCGGCGCGAGCCGGAACCGCTCGCGCATCGGTTGGTCGGGACGACGGGGGGTCGTCGGGCGGACGCGCCACGCGAACAGCGCGAACACCGGAAGCCCGACGAGCGCGGCGAGCGCCACAGCCGGCCGCCAGCCGTACCGGACCCCGACCCACGCGGCGGCGATCGGCGCGATCAATCCGGCGAGGGGGCCGCCGACGGAGTGGAGCCCGACCGCGGTGCCGAGGTCGTCGAAGGTCCGCGAGAGCAGCGTCGTCGCCACCGCGTAGTGGAGCCCCGCGACGAGCCCCAACAGCACCGCCGCCAGCACGAAGACGGGGAACACCGGTGCGAGCGCGAGCAGCACGCTCATCACGGAGGTCCCGCCGACGGCGACGAGGATCACGCGGCGCTCGCCGAAGCGGTCCGCGAGCACCCCGCTCGGGAACTGGGCGGCGCCGTACGCCAGCCACATCCCGGAGAGCGCGACCCCGATTGCGGTGTTCGAGACCGCGAAGTCCGCGACGATCAGCGGGACGACGGGACTGATCGCCAGCCGCGCGAAGTACGTCACCAGAAACGCGAGCATACACAGCGACAGTACCGTGTGCCGGTACCCCCAACTCATCCGAGGAACACTGTCGAGGGATCGGCCCGAGACGGAGTCAATGCTTTCGGTTCCGGCCGTCGTGGCGTCCGCGGTCGGATACCGCGGTCACGCGCCGTCAGTCGACGTCGTCGGACCGCTCTCGCAGTCGGTCGGCGAGCGCGGCGCCCGCGGTCCGCGGGTCCGGCTCTTCGATCGCGACCGCGTCGCCGACGGCGACCGAGCCGGGCGCGATCACGTCACAGCAGAGCCCGCCGCGGGTTCGCAGGGCCGAGGCCAGTCCGTCCTCGCCCGCCACCGCCTCGACGTGCGCGCAGGGCGGTCGCCGCCGAGTCGGGCGGAGGAGCGCGTCGCCGACCGCGACGGTCGCGTCCAGCAGGTCGTCCATCCCGGGTCCGAACCCCTCGATCACGACGTTCCGGCGGTGCCTGCCGTCTGAGACGTCGATACCGGTCTCGTCGCGAACGGCGTCGAGGGCCTCGGCCGCGACGAGAGTGACCGCGCAGGCGTCGAGCTGGAAGTGGCCCTCGCCGAGCCGGTAGCGGTCGCCCTCGATGCCGTCCGGGTGGACGCTGACGGCGGGCTGCGACTCGGGCGGGGCGCCGCTCTCAGGCGCGACGAAGACCGCGACGACGGAGCCGGTGACGGAGCCGGTCGGCGAGGCCGTCATCGGAGCCCACCCAGCAGGTCCGGGTCGCCCGGCCGCAGCCACTCGCGGTGCGCGTAGTAGACGATCGCGATCGGCGGGGCGGCCAGCGCGACGAGCGCGTAGAGCCACTTGAAAAGGCCGAGGTCGGTGACGCCGCGCTCCGCGAGCGAGAGCGCGTCGAGGAGGATTCCGGCCGTCGCCAGCGGCGCGAGGAGGTAGCCGTGCGCGAACCCGACGGCGGCACCGGCGGGAGTGCCGGCCTCCAAGAGGAACCAGTCGAGCGCGTAGAGGAGCGTCCAGGCGGTCGCGGCGGTCGCGAGCACGCGGAGCCAGGGCCCGTCGAACCGCCGGGCCGGGACGGTCGAGTCGGAGTCGGTCCCGGGACCGTCTCCGCTCGGTTCGGCGTGCGTATTCACGATCGATCTGGGGGCCGGACCGTACTCAACGTTCGGGTGGCCCCGCTCACTCGTCGAACGTCCCCGCCGTGAGGTACCGCTCGCCGCTGTCCCAGAACACGGTGACGACGAGCGGCTCCGCCCCGGAGAACGCGCCCGACGCTCGGAGGTCGGCGGCGACCTCCTTCGCCGCGAGGTTGGACGCGCCGGACGACTGGCCGACGAGGAGCCCCTCCTCGCGCGCGAGGCGGCGGCACTCGGCCTCCGCGTCCTCGAGTTCGACCGTGTGGACCGCGTCGATGAGGCTGGTGTCGAGGTTCGGCGAGACGAAGCCGGGACCCATCCCCTGAAACGCGTCGACGCCCGGCTCGCCGCCGGAGAGCACCGCGTTCGTCGCGGGCTCGACCGCGTCGATCCGAACGTCGGGGAACGCCTCGCGGAGCCGGCGACCGATCCCGGTGAGGGTGCCGCCGGTGCCGACGCCCGCGACGAACGCGTCGACGGTGCGGTCGCCGACCTGATCGCACACCTCCGCGCCGGTCGTCTCGTAGTGGGACCGGGGGTTCGCCGGGTTGTCGAACTGACGGAGTTGAACCATCCCCTCGTCGCGTTCGAGCTCGTCGGCCCGCGATTTGGCCGCGGAGATGTCCCCGTCGACGAGTTCGACGGTGGCGCCGTACGCGCGCATGAGCCGGCGGCGCTCGACCGACTTGCCGTCCGGCATGACGAGCCGCACGTCGTACCCCTTGACCGCGCCGACCATGGCGAGGCCGATGCCGGTGTTGCCCGAGGTGGGCTCGACGATCCCGTCGCCGGGTTCGAGATCGCCGGCCGCCTCGGCCGCCTCGACCATGTACAGCGCCGGGCGGTCCTTCGCGGAGCCGCCGGGGTTCCGCGACTCGACCTTGGCCGCGACCGTCGTCTCCGGCGGGGAGTCGACCCGCACGAGCGGCGAGCCCAACCCGTCCAGTACGTCGTCTTGCATTACGCGGACCGACGGGACCGGCACTCAAATGCCCGACGGACCGCGGCAACCGACGCGGGTTCGGACCGGGAGGTGCCGACCGCGAGGCCGACCGCGATACTGGCGCGCGTTGCCATCGGCGCGTCGCTTACAAGCGTCGGTGGCGTACGGCGGGTATGACACTCGAGACGCTCACTCCCGCGGCCGACGTGGACGCGGACGACTTCGACGAGTCGGTGATCGCCGCGCTCGCGGCCGACGACTACCGGTTCAAGGTGTGGGGCGGTGACTGGTGTGGCGACTGTCAGCGACAGCTTCCCGAGTTCGGAGCGGCGCTCGCCGCCGCCGGCGTCCCCGACGACCGGATTGAGGCGTTCGCCGTCACGAAGGGGCCCGACGGTAAGGAGGGGCCGCAGGTCGAGGCGTACGGCATCGATCTGATCCCCACCGTCGTCGTCGAGACCGCCGACGGCGAGGAGGTCGCCCGGTTCGTCGAGGAGGAACCCGTCTCCATCGCCGAGTTCCTGGCACAGCGGCTCGCCGACATCGAAGCGAGCGCGTGAGCCGCCCCGGGGACACCGCCCGGTCGACTCGACTCGGACAGTTATAAGCGATCGAGAGCGGTCGCCGCGGGAGTTGACCGGTTGTGCCGGAAGAAGACGGGAAAAGACGGACGAAAAACGAACGCGTCCCGCTACTCGCGGGGTTTGGAGATGTTCTCCAGTTCGCCGCCGCAGTCGGGACATAACGCGAGGTTCTCTGTGGTACGGAGTCGCGCGAGGCAGTCGCGACATTCGTATTGGTCCCCCACCGTGCCGGATGCTACGATTGTGTCTCTTGTCATCAAGTGACAATGGAGCCGGTAAAGCATAAAATAGCGTTATTTATTAGGCAACTAACAATACTGTCGTGGCTGGAACAAGGAGTCGGAATGACACATCAATTCACCTGTAGCGCCTGCGCGTTCCAGATTCGGTCGGACGACGACGAGGAACTCGTCAATCACGTGCGGGAACACGCCGACGAAGCACACGACATGGACGTGCCGCCGGACGACATCCGCGACGGCATGGAAGAGGTCTAGACCGGGTTACCCTAGCTCGGCCACGATCCGCTCGCGGATCTCCGCGGCGTCGACGGGCGCCCACGCCTCGATGTCGTAGGTCACGTCCGCGAGGTCCGCCAACCGCTCGGCGTCGCTCTCGTTGATCGCCGCGACCGCGTCCGCGGACAGCCGATCCAGCACGGCCGCGGACAGCGCCGACCGGTCCACGTCGCGCTCGGGCACGTCGAGGATGTGTGGGAGGTCCTCCGCGCCGGCCGGGAGCGACGGGAACGCGGCGGGGCCGACCGCGAGCGCGACGTCGTCCCGATCGATCCCCGCCGCCGGGTCGGCCACGTCTGCCGCGTCTACACCTGCGTCCACATCCGCGTCCGAACCCGCGCCCGAGAGCGCCGCGGGCGGCGCCGGCACCAGCGCGTACTCCGCGACCGCCACGTCGATCGCGGCGGCGATGGCGTCGGCGTCGGCCTCCGCGCGCTGTTTGAACGCGAGCTCCGAGAGCGCCCGCGACAGCTCCGCGCGGGTGAGCCAGTCGAACAGGTCGACCACGCCGGCGAGGTCGTCACGCGCCGCCACGCTGGGTGTGCCGTCGGCCATCGGTCACTCACCCTCCGGCGCGGAGCCGGACGCGGAATCGGACCCGGACCCGGAGCCGGGGTCGGCATCCCCGACGCCGTCGCCGTCCAGCGCCATGTCGGGATGATGGCCGTTCGTGCGCGCGGCGCCGCTGCTCGCCGGTGACGCCGTGTCGTCGCTCACTGTGTCGCCCGCCAACGCATCACTCGCCGCCGCGTCGCCCGCCGCCGCTGCGACGTCCGCCCGCACCGCCGCAGCGACCTCCTCGGGCGTCACCGGCGCGTTCCGCCACGCCGGCAGGCGGGTGTCCGGTCCCGGCTCGCCGAGGGCGTCGGCGTACGTCGCCACCTGCGCGCGCTCGGCGTCGCGGTCGTACTCCAAGCCGTTGAACGCGGCGTCCGTCTCGTAGCCGCGTAGCAGCCCGTCGGCCGCCTCGCGGTAGCGGGCCGCGAGCGCGTCGTAGTCGACGTCGACGCCTCCCTCCTCGACCACGCGCAGCGTCGCTGCGCCGACCGCCCGGCTCATGTCCGCGAGGCCGGTCGGGCCGCCGACGGAGCGGTGGTCGTGTTCGTACCGGCCGAGGTCGACCTGCGCGCTCCCGTCGAAGCCGGCGTGCGCGAACGTCTCCCCGAGCGTTCCCACCTCCAGTCCCCAGCCGCGCTGGACGCGGAGCCGCGAGACGAGGTCGGTCGTCGCCGCGAACTCCCCGGCGAGCGCGTATCGGAACGCGTCGAGGTACTCGAGGATCCCGGCCTCACGAGTGTCCGTCGCGTCGCCGAGGGCTCGGACCAGCGGCCGGAAGAACAGCCGGAACAGCCGGCCGTACAGGGCGCCGTCCTCGACGCGCGCGTAGTAGCCCTTCGAGAACGAGTGACCGTGCGCGAGCGGGAACAGCAGTCGGTTCACGAACGCCGGCGAGTACGTTTTCGTGTCGGCGTCGTGGACGACGACGAACTCCTCGTCCAGCGCCCGGCCGAGCCCGAGCCACACGTCTCGCCCCTTCCCGCGGCCGCCGTTGAGCCCTCGTTCGTCGAGCAGGTCCGCGAGCCGCGGGCCGCCGCACCACAGCGTTTCGACGTCGAGTTCGAAGCCGTCGAGCCACCGGACGAAGGGGCCGACGCGCTCGGCCGACGCGCGGAGGGGAACGATCACGCGAGCGGGACCGACCGTCTCGAGCGCGGTCAGGACGCGCTCGGCCGCGAGCGTGCCGTACTCGCGCTCCGTCATCGGCACCACGACCGCCGCCCGACCGGTGGGGGCGTCCGGCCGATGGTCGGTTAACGCGTGCAGCGTCGTCACGCGTTCTTGGACGTACTCCATTTGTTCGTTACACGGGCGGGACGCCCTAAATAGGTGCGATACCCGTGGTCCGTGCCGGTCCCGATCGGGAGGAGGAATCGGTCCGTGTCAGGCCGCGCCGGTCGCGCCGGCCGCGCCGCCCGGCACGCGACCCAGTCGTTCGAGGACCGCGTACGCGACGACGATCAGTCCGAGGCCGGCCGCGAGCACGAGGAAGACGGCGTCGTAGCTCGCGCCCGCCTCGATCGCCTCGCCGACGACCCACGAGCCGGCCGCCTGCGTCGTCATCATCCCGGCCGAGAACACCGCGTACGCCGACGCGCGGGAGTCGTCAGGCAGCGACGCCAGCAGGTAGGTGTCGCCCGCGGGAAACAGCATGTGGATGGTGAAGCCGACCGCGACGCTCGCGAGGACGACGGCGACGAGCCCGGAGGAGACGACGACGAGGACGACGCTCGCGATGAACGTCGACACGATCCCGAGGATGTAGGGGATGTGCGGGAGCCGGTCGGCGAGGTCGCCCGAGACGAGGAACGCGGGGACGCCGGCGGCGAAGATCACCGTCAGCAGGTTCCGGGCGGTCGACCGCGCGAGCCCCTTATCGACCATGTACAGCTCGTAGAAGTTGAACAGCCCCTGCCAGACGAAGCTCGTGAGGCCCATCAGGACGACGCCCGCGAGGATGAGCTTCCACTCCGAGAGCGCGCCCGCGACGAAGTCGGTGTCGGCGGCGCCGGCGCCCGGAAGCTCGGTCCGGCGAGCCAAGAGGACGAAGACGACCGTGGTCGCGGCCGCCGCGGCGGCGAGCCCGTAGAAGGCGATCCGCCAGTCGTACCACAGCGCGACCGTGACGACGGGGGCGGCGGCGACGGCGGCCAGCTGGCTCGCCATGCCGTGGACGCCCATCACGCGGCCGACTCGGGTCGGGAACAGCTCCGCGATGAACGGGTTCGCGGCGACGAAGTAGACGCCGGACGCCAAGCCGACCGCGAACGCGGCGGCCATCAGCGTCGGCACGCCGGGCGCGAGCGCGACGCCGAGTGCGCCCGCGGTCAGCATCGCACCGGAGACGAGGATCACGCGCTGGCGGGAGAACCGCGTGAGCGCCCAGCCGGCGGGGAGCCGCGGCGCGGCCGATCCGAGCCACGCGAGCGTGACGATGAGTCCGGCGGTCCCCTCGCCGATCGAGAACTCGCCGATGAACTGCCCGATAAGCGGCGCGAAGACGACGCGCGCGAAGTTGACGAGGAAGACGAGGGCGCACAACGATCCGAACAGCCGGTTCCGTGACACGGCCGAATTACTCGGAGCCGGGAGACAAGCGTTGCGAAACCGTCGCGCGACCGCCGTGGCTTCGACTCCCGGCGCCCCGACCTCCACCGCGCCCTCCCCGAGCGTCTGACCGGCGTCGTACGGGGTTTTTATACCCGCACGCGATCAACCCCGACACATGAAATCGACGCGCAAGGGGCTCCGGGACGGCGACCTGTTCAAAGACACCTACGAGCGGCTGAACTGCGCCGACTGCGAGAAGGTGCTTAAAAAGCAGAACGACCCCGACGAGGTGTTCGCGGTCCGCGTCTGCCCGGAGTGCGAGACGCGGTATAAAGAACTGCGCTGATCGATCGACTGCTAGTTCCGCGTCCCCGTCCGCCACCGCGCGCTCTCCGCTTCCGTCTTCTCCCGTTCTCCGGTTTTTCCTCTCGCACCGTCGCCGTCACTCGAACACCGAATCGAACGCCGACGCCCCCAGCGGGTCGAACGTCCCGGCGGCGACGTTCTCGCGGACGTGATCGAGGTCGGTCGAACCGACGAGCGAGGCGGTGACCCCCGGCGCGCTCCGCGCGAAGTTGATCGCCCGCTGGGCCGGCGTCTCGCCGGCGAGCGTCGCGTCGACGTCGGCGGGGATCGCGCCGTCGACGGCGAGGTCGCCCTGTCCGATGCTCGCGCTCGTTACCACGGAGAGCCCCGCCTCGTGGGCGAACTCCAGCGTCGAGACCCGCGAGTCGTCCTGTGGGGCCGACGGCGGGCGCTGATTCGACCGCGTGAACGCGTCCGCCATCGCGACGTTGAACGGGAGTTGGATGGCGTCGAACCCGTGGTCGTCGTCGGGACCGACCGCCTTGCCGGCGGCCTCGGCCCGCGCGAGGATCTCCGCGAGCGAGAGGTATCGATCGTCGTCCTCGGCGACGCGGAAGGCGTGCCACGTCGCGACCCCGTAGCCGCCGATGTCCCCGGCCACCCGCCGGCGTTCGAGGACCTCGAAGGCGGCCTCCAACTGGTCGTACACCGCGGCCGCCGGCCGGACCGCGAGCTGCGTCTCCGGGTTGTGGACGTAGTAGCAGTCGATGGCGTCGAGCCCGAGCCGCTCCAGCGAGCGGTCGAGCGACCACTCCAGATATCCGGGCGCGATGGCGTGTGCGCCGTTCGCCAGGTCCTCGCGGGCGACGATTCCGGTGTCGAGGAATCGCTCCCGGACGTAGGCGGCGGGGTCGTCGGGACGGTCGCCGTCGAACGGGAGGAACCCGCCCTTCGTCGCCACGACGATCGCCTCGCGGTCGATGGGGGAATCGCGAACCGCCTCGCCGACCACGCGCTCGGCGCGTCCGGCTCGGTAGTTGACCGCGGTGTCGACGTGGTTCACGCCCGAGCGAAGCGCGAGCCCGATCGCCTCGCGGGAGGCGTCGTCGACGGCGGCGGTCGGCTCGCCGAGGTAGGTGCCGATCCCGACGCTGGATGCCACCCCCGGCCCGAACCGCCGGAAATAGGTCCGCCCGAAGGCGTCGCCGAACTCGTCGCGGTAGCCCCAGAGGGCCGCGCTGGTCGCCATTGTCGTTCGACGGATCGGCTTCTGTGGGTAAAAGTCGCGCGGGAAGTCACCGACACCGGGCGTGTCGCGCTGCCGTCAGTCCTCTTCGATCGCGGCGAGCGCCTCCTCCGGCGCGCCGCACTCCGGACACGAGTCCGGTATCCCGTCCTCGAGTTCGCCCATCTCGCCGCACTCCGAACAGCGCCACATGAGGTACCCCTCGCCGAACTCCTGTCCCGGGATGGTCTCCGCATCGTCCTCACCCGTCGAGCCGCTCTCCGTGGTCACGACTTCGAACCCGTCGGCGGTGTACTCGCTGACCTGCCCGACGACTCGCCCGTCCTCGTCGTATACCGCCTCGCCGGGAGCGATGGGCTCGTCGTCCAGGCCCGGCTCCGCGTTCTCGCTCACGCCCGACCCCTCCTCGGTAGCCGTCCGGTTCGGGGGAGGCGACGGGTCACCATTCCGCCTCCTCCCCGAAGCGGCGCGCGATCGGCTCGAGACGGTCGACACCGCGGGGATCGGCCGTCGATCTCATCTGAGCCTCCGGTAGAGTCGGGTGAGGAGGGAGGCGGCCACGCCCAGTCCCGGTACCCAGTTCGACACGACGGCCGCACCGAGCAGGAGGACCCCCGTCCGGGTGTCCCGGCGGGCGAACGCCACGGCGGCGTCTAGCAGGGTCGATGCGATTCCCAGTCGCTGTAGCGTCTGTCGGCCAGGTGTCAATGTCATCACAATAAACCTACGGAATCGGCGAATAATAGACTCGGGCTTGCGTTCGCAAGCGCTTCTCGGCGGACTCGTCCCGTGAGCAGTCCGGTTCGAACCGGACTCGCCCTGACTTGGGCGGGCGGCCGCGGTCCGGGGACCCCACGTTCGCTTATACGCCTAGCAGAAGCAAGCAGAACGGTTAGTCTCGGAAGCGTCGTTCGTCGGATCACCGTGCAAGACGAGGTCGCACCGACGGCAGCCGACGGAGATCGCTACCGGCACTCCGGGGCATCGAGACCGTCTCTGACGACGAGGGCAGCCTGCACAGGTAACGCCGCCCACCGGGATTTCCGGACAGTCTCCCGCTGAACCCTCCTTTTCAGCGTGAGACTCGATGCGTTGCCGTACGACGATGGAACCGTATGACACTTCGAAATTCACCACCTATCATGAACGTTCGCCCCGCGGAGTCGAACGACCGAGAACAGATCAGAGCGATCGCGCGCGACTCGCTGCAGTCGTCGTACTCGCTCAGTCCGGACCAGATCGAGATGATACTCGAAGCGGAGTTCGACGACGCGTCGCTGACCGGTCTGCTCGACGACGCGGACACGGCGGTGCTCGTCGTCGAAGCGGCGGTCGACGGCGCGGAAACCGTCCGCGGGTTCGTCACCGTCGACGTCGGAGCGGAAGCGACGATCCGGTGGCTCCACGTGGATCCGGCGGCACGGGGAGAGGGCGTCGCCACGGCGCTGCTCGAACGCGTCCGCGAACGGTACGCCGAGAAGCCGCTCGCGGCGCGTATCCTCGACGAGGCCGTCGAGGGCGGCGAGTTCCTCGAAGGGTTCGGCCTCAAACAGGGCGGTCACGACCACCTCCTGATCGGCGGAGAGGAGTTCGCGGTCACCGTGTTCACGGAAGGCCAATCGACGGAGACGTCGACCGAGCCGACCGTCACGGTCCCGGAGTCGGTCGCCGTCGACGGGGGTGACCGGCCCGTCGACCGCGACGAGAGCGTTCCCGGCAGCGAGGCCCCGTTCTTCACCGTGTACGTCGCGGACGACGAGGAGGAGGCGTACGGGTACTTCTGTTCGCAGTGCGGGAGCACGAACGTCTCCATCGACGGGCTGGAGCGGCTCGAATGCGGGGACTGCGGCAACACGCACCTGGCCGACGAGTGGGACGATGCGTATCTGTGAGCGCCCGCAGTTCGGGCTGAGACCGCCTGTACGGACGCGTCTGCCCACCCGGCAGGGGCCGGCACAGAGAGTAAATGGCTTCGGCACGACGATACAATAATGACAACAAACCAAGGAGACGATCGCGAACAGGGTGTAGAGTTCGGCCCGCTCGCGGACGACCTCGAGGACGAGGAGTACCCGATGGATCTGGAGACCCTACTGGAGCGGTACGGCGACCGTGAGCTGGGGCTGGGTGACGATACCGCGACGCTCCGGACGGTGTTAGGATCCCAAGGCGAGGTGACCTACGAATCCGCCGACGACGTGCGTCAGAGCATCATCGGGATGGTCAGTGACGAGGCGATCGGCCGGAAGAACTACTCGGACCGCGGCGGCAGCACCATCGCCGAGGAGGGCACCGACGAGTCGGCGTAGGTGACCGTCAACCCGCCTACTAACCCCTTACGCGCCCGAATTCGCGGAAATATCGGGCGGTCGGATGAGTGGATTGTATATAAATACCACACGTCGATGACACCGCGGAGTCAGACGGTCGTATGACGGCGACACAACGACTATACGGCGTCCGAGAGTCAGTACGGACAATGGCCTCGCTCACCGAGTACCTGTCCGACCTCGTCGCGGACGCGGACGCCGTGCTGCTGTTCTCTCCGACGCGATCGATGTACGACCGGGTCGCGGACGGCGACACCGAGATCGTCGTCGTCGCGCCCGACAACGACCTCGCGGCGGAGCCGTTCGTCGAACTCCCCCTTCCGTTCGACAACGTCACGGACCGCATTCGGTTCGGTATCGAGGGCGCGATGGACGCCGACCTCGTCGACGAGGGCGACGAGGTCGTCTGCCTCACCAACGTCTTCGGCGACGGGTCGGACGCGGTGGTCCGGGTGGGCGTCGACGAGACGGTTCACACCGGGATCTACGACCTCTTCGTCAACTCGCGGGCCGAGCCGAGCGTGATCCGCGACGTCTTCGAGGTCGCCATCGAACTCGGACAGAAGGGACAGAAGGGGAAACCGGTCGGCGCGCTGTTCGTCGTCGGCGACGCCGGGAAGGTGATGAACAAGTCCCGCCCGCTGTCGTACAACCCCTTCGAGAAGTCGCACGTCCACGTCGGCGACCCCATCGTGAACGTGATGCTCAAGGAGTTCTCGCGGCTCGACGGCGCGTTCGTCATCTCCGACTCCGGGAAGATCGTCTCCGCGTACCGCTACCTCGAACCCGGCGCGGAGGGCGTCGACATCCCGAAGGGGCTCGGCGCGCGACACATGTCCGGCGCCGCCATCACCCGGGACACGAACGCGACGGCGATCGTGCTCTCCGAGTCGGACGGGCTCGTTCGGGCGTTCAAATCGGGGAAGCTCGTCTTGGAGATCGATCCGGAGGAGTACTGATACCGATGATTCCAGCGGTCGCGACCGAACTCACGAGGCTCGCCGCCCGCGTCCCCGAGCGGATCTGGCTCGCCCTGATCGTGCTCGTCTTCGGGCTGCTCGCGGCGTACGTCGTGGGCGCGATCAACCGGCGGCTGCTGACGCGAGCGGGCGTCCCCGACGTGATCGAGGGGACCGCCTTCGAGCGAACCGCCCGGGAGTTCGACACCTCGACGGTTCGCATCCTCGCGAAGCTGTCCAGCTACTTCATCGTCGCCGTCACCCTCATCGTCGTGCTCACGGTCGCCGACGTGCGGTACCTCGAACAGTTCTGGGCGAACCTCGGCGCGTTCCTCCCGCGGCTGTTCGTCGCCGTGCTCGTCCTGATCGTCGGGGTCGTCGTCGGCGACAAGACGGAGCTGCTCGTCGCCGAGCGCCTCCGCGGCGTCAAGCTCCCCGAACTCGGCGTGCTGCCGCCGCTCGTGAAGTACAGCGTGGTGTACGTCGCCGCGCTCATCGCGCTGGGACAGGTCGGCGTGCAGACGCTCGCGCTCGTGGTGCTGCTGGCGGCGTACGCGTTCGCCGTCGTGGTGTTCGCCGCGTTGGCGACGAAGGACCTCGTCGCGTCCGCCGCGGCCGGCGTCTTCCTCCTGTTGCGTCAGCCGTACGAGATCGGCGACGAGGTGCGCGTCGCCGGCGAGCGCGGGATCGTCCAGGAGGTCGACATGTTCGTCACTCGCATCGAGGCCGACGGCGAAGAGCACGTGGTCCCGAACCACTCCGTGTTCCGCGACGGGATCGTGTTGATTCGAGAGTGACCCTTCCCCGAGGTCAGCCCCGAGGGGCTTCCGTCTGACCGGCTGTCGACGGCGAGCGGCGAATAAGAGACGTAGCTGTGAATGAGTACACATGAATATAAATAAATATAAAAGTGTGTAATTAAATAGTAGTTAATTCTAGACACAGTTAATTCGGCTTGAATCGGAACAGTATTTATTTGAGATCGCGAGTGAGATGACATGCGAGAGTCTGCCGACACCCGACTCCCGGGAATATTCGACGACCTCGATGTCGGTATCAATCTCCACGACCCGACCGCGAACGAGATTCTCGACGCCAACGCTCGTTTGGAGGAGCTGTACGGGTACTCGGCGGACGAGCTTCGAACGATGGGCATCGGTGACTACACGGCCCCGTCGACGAGATTCTCGCAAGACGCGGCGATTCAACTGATCCAGCGCGCCGCGGACGGCGAGCCGCAGACCTTCGATTGGCAGATCGAGCGATCGAACGAAGAGCTGCGATGGGTCCGCATTCACCTCAGTGCCACCCAGATAGACGGAAAGCGGTGCGTCATCTCCGAGGTGCATGACGTGACCGAGTACCGCGCTCGCGAGCGCCGCCTGCGCCTGCTCAGCCGGATCATCCGCCACAACCTGCGAAACAAAACGAACGTGCTCATGGGGTACGCCGACAGGGTGAGACAGGCGGTCGAAGACGAGGCGCTCGAACGGGAGATCGAGACGATCCTCGACATCACGACCGAGGTGGGCGGGCTGAGCGATTCGGTGAAACAGATCGAGGAGATCGCCGAACCCAGCGCGACGGAGCGCTCGCCGACCGACCTCCGGGCGGTCGGTCGCTCGCTCGTCGGCGAGGCGCGCGAGACGTATCCGAACGCGACCTTCTCGGTGACCGCGCCGAGGGCCGCCTGGGTCATCGCGGATAAGGGGATCCACTACGCGATCGAACACGCCATTCGAAACGCGGTCGAGCACAACGATCGAGAGACCCCGTCGGTGACGGTATCGGTCGAAAACGGCGGCGAGGAGGGTCACGGCGTAGTCCGGATCGCCGACAACGGGCCGCCGATACCGGAAACGGAGATCGAGGTGCTCAGAGCCGACGTGGAAACCAGCAGCACGTTTCACGGCACGGGGGTCGGCCTGTGGGTGATACAGTGGTGCGTCGAGTCGCTCGGCGGCGAACTCACCTTCGAGGAGAATCACCCGCGCGGGAACGTCGTCTGCATTTCGCTCCCGAAGGCGAGCAAGCCGGAGAGCAAGCCGAAGAGCGACCCCGCGATCGGCGAGAAGTGAACTGACCGCCCCGAGCCGCGCTCGCCGTTCCCACAGCGTGGGAGCAGCTGACACGATATAACCCGTCGGGCGACGAACGAACAGCCATGAGCACCGATACCACGGGCGTCGCCTGCGACGGGTGGGACGGGAGCGAGTGCGAGGGGACGGTTCACTGCCCGGCGCGCTGTCCGCGGTTCGTCGACAAGGAGGGCGCGCGCTGGACGCTCCGTCCGGCCCTCCCGGAGGACGCGGCGCCGCTGGCCGAGATGTACGAGGGGTTCGACGCCGGAGACCGCGCGCAGGGGCTCCCGCCGGTCGATCGGCGTCGCCGCGCCGACTGGATCGAGACGATGCTGACGGACGGCAGCGACGTCGTCGCCGAGCGCGACGGCGAGCTGTACGGGCACGCGATGTACACGCCGACGGACGCGTCACAGCCCGAACTCGCCGTCTTCGTCCACCCCGACATGCAGGGGCGCGGCGTGGGGACGGAGCTCTGCCGGCACGTGATCGCCGACGCCGCCGCCGCCGACCGCGAGGGGCTCGAACTGTACGTCACGAGCAGCAACCGCGTGGCTCGGAGCGTGTACCGAACGGTCGGCTTCGAACTCGTCGACCGCGAGGGCGACCTCCGGATGGCGCTCTCGCTCGACGACCCGATCGCCACGGCGGTCCGGTGGCCACCGGTGGTCCGAAACGGACCGTCAGAGCCGGCGGCGGACGAACCGGCGGCGGACGAGTCGACACCCGACGATTCCGGGGAGATCGCGGCCCCAGCCGGCGACTGATCGGACGCGAGGGGATCGCGGCGAGGCGACGGTTCACGTGACCGCAACGATTAGGCGTCGGCGCCCCCACGAGTAGCCATCGTGGAGGACGCCATCGAGTGGCTGCGAGACCGACCGTTCTACGAGGGGCAGATCGCGGAGCACCGTCGCCTCCCGGCCCGCGAGCCCGTCTACGCCGATATCGACCTCGCTCCCCGGATGGCCGACGCGCTCTCGAAGCGAGGGATCGACCGACTCTACCGTCATCAGGCCGCGGCGATCGAAGCGGTTCGCGGCGGCGACGACGTCGTGCTCGCGACCGAGACCGCGAGCGGGAAGTCGCTCGCGTACGCGGTCCCCGCCTTCGAGGCGGCGATGGACCACGGCGGACGAACCCTCTACCTCGGCCCGCAGAACGCGCTCATCGCCGACCAGGAGGAGTCGCTCTCGGAGCTCGCCCGTGGATTAGGGTTCGGAAGCCGCGTCTCCGTCGCGTCGTACACCGGCCGGCTCTCGCGATCGGAGAAACGGGACGTGCGGGACCGCGAGCCGACGGTGTTGCTGTCGAACCCGGACATGCTGCACTACGCGCTGTTGCCGCACGCGGGGCGACTCTGGGAGTGGTTCTTCTCCTCGCTCGAGTACGTCGTGATCGACGAGGTCCACAGCTACCGCGGCGTGTTCGGCTCGCAGGTCGCCATGACGCTGCGCCGGCTCGCGCGGACCTGCGAGCGGTTCGGCTCGACCCCGCGATTCGTCTGCTGTTCGGCGACGATCAACAACCCCGTCGACCACGTCGCGGCGGTGACCGGCCGAGACCCCGACGGCATCGCGCTCGTCGACGAGGACGCCTCCGGGCGTGGACCGCGCGACTGGGTGTTGTGGAACCCGCCGGAGTACGACGACGACTGGCAGGAACGCGGGAGCGGGCGCCGGAAGTCGAGCCACACCGAAAGCAAGCGGCTCTTCGTCGACCTCGTGGCCGCGGGCGCGCAGACGCTGGCGTTCACGCGAGCGCGACAGACCGCGGAGCAGTACGCGACCGACAGCGCGAGCGACCTCCGGGAGCGGGGCGAGCGCGAGTTGGCAGGGGCGGTCGGCGCCTACCAGGCCGCGCTCAAGGACGACCGCCGACGCGAGATCGAATCCGCGCTGCACGCCGGCGACCTCCGCGGCGTCTGGTCGACGAGCGCGCTCGAACTCGGCGTCGACGTCGGCGGGCTCGACGCCGTGATCCTGGACGGCTACCCCGGGACGCGGATGTCGGCGTACCAGCGCGCGGGTCGCGCGGGCCGCGGCGACGACCCCGCGCTCGTCGTGATGGTCGGCGGCGAAGACCAGCTCGACCAGTACCTCATGAACAACCCCGCCGACTTCTTCGAGGCGCCGCCGGAGGACGCGATCTGCGACCCCGCGAACGACGAGCTGCTCCCGCGACATGTCGCCTGCGCGGCCGACGAGCGCTGGCTCTCGCCCGCCGACGAGACGTATTTCGATGAGACGTTCCCCGGGATCGTCGGCGACTTGACCGCCGAAGGCGTCCTCGACCGGCGAGACACCGCCTCGGGGATCCGGTGGGTCCACGCCGGCTCGGCGAGCCCGCAGCAGGCCGTGAATCTCCGCACCGCGGACGACCGCGAGATCGACCTGATCGACTCGTCGCGCGGCGAGACGGTCGCGTCGCTCGGGTTCGCCGACGCGCTCCGCGACGCCCACCCCGGCGCGATCTACCACCAGCAGGGACGCACCTACGAGGTGACCGACCTCGATCTCGACCGCGACGTCGCCGAGCTGCAGTCCTCGTGGGCCGACTACTACACGCGGACGCTCTCGGAGAAGGACATCGTCGTGAACGAGGACCTCGCGGCGCGAGAGCTTTCCGCGCGTCCCGACGTTCCGGTCCGATTCGCCGACGTCACCGTCACCGAGCAGATCACGGGGTTCGTCCGGAAGGACGCCGCGACCGGCGAGTCGCTCGGCGAGTCGACGCTCGACCTGCCGGAGACGACGCTCCGGACGAAGGCGCTGTACTTCCCGGTTCCCGCCGATATCGAGTCCGAGATGCGCGCGATCGGCGGGCGCGAGCGAGCGGGCGACGACGCGGCTGGAGACGACGCGGCGGGCGCAGCCGAAGACGCCGACTCCGAAGACGCCAACTCCGAAGACGCCGACTCCGGGGCCGGCGGCGAGCACGCGTTCAACGGCGGGATCCACGCGGCCGAACACGGAATCATCTCGCTGTTCCCGTTTCACCTCCTCTGTGACCGCGCCGACGTGGGCGGCATCTCGACGCCCTATCACCCGCACACCGACGCCCCCGCGGTGTTCGTCTACGACGGCTACCCCGGCGGGGTCGGGCTCACGCGCCGGGGCCACGACCGGATCGAGGAACTGCTGAAGCGAACCGCGCGGCTCATCGACGGCTGCGACTGCGCGGGGGGCTGTCCGGCCTGCGTGCAGTCGCCCCACTGCGGGAACGCCAACGAGCCGCTCGCGAAGGCACCGGCGGTTCACCTGCTGCGGGCGTTGACCCGGACAGGGTAGGCACAAGCGGTTTGCCGTCACCGGGCGAGGTGGCTGCATGGCGTTCACCCTGGACGACGCGGCGGGCCCGGCCGCGCGGGCGATGGAGTGGCTCGTCCTCGGGGCCGCGTACTTCCTGCTCTTGTTGTTCCTCATCGGCGTGTTCGACCTGTTCCTCTCGCTGTACAGGCTGCTCGTGGCCGGCGCGTTCACCGACCCCAACGAGGTCGTCGGGCTCCTCGACAGCGTGCTCTTGCTGCTGATCATCGTCGAGGTGCATCGGACGCTGCTGGCGTACGCCAAGGGCGAGCCCGTGCTCCGGATCGTCGTCAGCGCGTCCATCATCGCCATCGCGCGCCGCGCGATCAGCTTCCGGTTGGAGGACTACGGCACGGGCGAAGAGACCCTGCTCGCGGCGCTCTCCATCGCCGTGCTCGTGCTCGCGCTCGTGGTCGGATACTTCCTCCTCGATCGGGTGTCCGTCCCCGGACGACCGGAGCTGTAAGCTCCGCTGCCGTCCCCGCCCCGGTGTCGGCAGCGCCCGCCGTCGGTGCTTTCACAGTAGTCGCGCCCGTGCGGATCGCATGGAGCTGTTCTGGCACCGGCGGGACCTGCGAACGGCAGACAACGTCGGGCTCGCGGCCGCCGCCGAGCGAGCGGACGGCGGGGTCGTACCCGTGTTCGTCTTCGACGACAACGTGCTCGCGCACGCCAGCGACGTGCGGGTCCGTCGGCTGCTCGACGGGGTCGCGGCGCTGCGAGACGACTACCGCGACCGCGGCAGCGACCTCCTCGTCGCCCGCGGCGACCCCGAGACCGTGCTCCCCGAACTGGCCGACGCCCTCGACGCCGACCGCGTCGTCTGGAACCGCGACTACTCGGGGCTCGCGCGGGAGCGCGACGCCGGCGTTCGGACCGCACTCAACGACGCCGGGGTCGACCGCGAGGCGCACCACGACGCGGTGTTGCACACGCCGGGGTCGATCCGGACGAACGCCGGCGACCCGTACTCGGTGTACAGCTACTACTGGAAGAAGTGGACCGACCGCGAGACCGACTCGCCGGCACCGACGCCCGGCGGGGACGCCCTCGTCGACGCCGACGTGCTGGCGGGGGCGATCGGAGCCGGTGACGGTAGCCTCGCTGAGGGTAGTCGCTCCGACGGCGGCGTCGCGACCGACCGCGTCGCCGTCGGTGAGCTGCCCGCGCTCACGGAGTTGGGCTTCGCGGAGCCCGACGCCGAGATCGGACCGGCGGGGACCGAGGCGGCTCGCGACCGGCTCGGCGCGTTCCTCTCGGAGGCGGTGTTCGCGTACGACGCGGCGCGCGACTATCCGGCGCGCGAGGCGACCTCCCGGCTGTCGGCATTTTTAAAGTACGGCGAGATCGGCGTTCGGGAGGTGTACGAGGCGACCGAGCGCGCGATGGCCGCGGCCGAGTCGGACGATCGGCCCGCAGAGCACGCCGAGAGCGTCGCGGAGTACCAGCAACAGCTCGCGTGGCGGGAGTTCTACACGCAGGTGTTGTACCACAATCCCGAGGTGGTGACCGAGAACTACAAGGCGTACGAGGCGGGGATCGAGTGGCGCGACGACCCCGAGGAGATCGCGGCGTGGAAGCGCGGCGAGACCGGGTACCCGATCGTCGACGCCGGGATGCGACAGCTTCGCGCGGAGGCGTTCATGCACAACCGCGTGCGGATGATCGTCGCCTCCTTCCTCACGAAGGATCTCCTCGCCGACTGGCGGCAGGGGTACGAGTACTTCCGGGAGACGTTGGCCGACCACGACACCGCCAACGACAACGGCGGGTGGCAGTGGGCGGCCTCCACGGGGACCGACGCGCAACCCTACTTCCGCATCTTCAACCCGATGACGCAGGGCGAGCGCTACGACCCCGACGCGGAGTATATCAAAGAACACGTCCCCGAGCTGCGGGGGCTCGACGCCGACCTCATCCACGAGTGGCACGAACTGTCGCCCACCCAGCGCGCGAACGCCGCACCGGAGTACCCCGCGCCGATCGTCGACCACTCGGAGCGGCGCGAGGCGGCGTTAGCGATGTACAAGCGGGCACGCGGCGAGGACCCGGAGGAATAATTGGAAGATGTCGAAGGATCCGCTATTGCTCTGAGGGCGATCAAGTCCGAAACCACAGCCCCTCAATCAGGAACTGTTAATTACGGACCGGCGGTGAACCCCTCCAAAGCCCCAGCCGCGAGGGCGACGCACGCTCGCTGCGCTCCTCAGTCGCTCGTTACACTCGCTCCTTGCGGTGCTTACGTCGCCTCCGTCGCCCTCGCGACTGCCCCTTTGAGTCCCACCCTACTGTACAGCATCGCAGCCTCACACCTCCCCAGCCTCGCCGCTCACACCCTACGGGCGTTCGCGGCGTCCCTCGCGCACTCTGCTCGCGCCCGATGGGCGCTCGCAGGTGCGCGCCACCGCACCACGGTTTCTATTTAAAAGAGCGCCTCGCTCTCGTCCAGCAGGTGCGCCGGGCCGCCGACCTCCCAGATATCGGTGTCGATGCCGATTTCGGCGATTCTGCTCTCGACTTCCTCGGCGTGGTCGGCGGGCGTGTTGACGTACACCGAGGCGCCGGTGTCCGTCGAGAAGTAGACGGGGACGCCGTCCTCCTGCAGCTCGCGGACCGCGTTGAACACCTCGATCGTCTCGGGCTGCCAGTACACCCACCCGGCTGGGCCGGTCATGGTGGTGGCCGTCAGCGAGAGCGAGTCGTGCTCGGCGGTCCCGAAGATCCGGTCGAAGTCGCCCTCGCGCAGCGCGTCGGTCATCTCGACGAGCTGGTCCTGCACGTGGGCGGTCCGGGCCTGCATCATGTGGCTCTCAGCGGCCTCGCGGTGCGCCTCCTCCGTCTCTTTATACGCGGGAACGTGCGCGGCGACGATCCGGAGGTCCGCTTCGGGGTCGAAGCCGTCGTCGCCCACGCCGACGTCGAGGCGGTGCGAGCGGCAGTCCTCGTCGTTGAGCCCGGCGTCGAGTCGCGAGTACGCGCCCGTGACGGCGCGGGCGGCCGAGGAGGAGCCGCGGCGGGCGACGGTGGAGACCTCGGGGAGCGTCAGATCGAGGCCGGCGGCCTCGGTGAGCGCGAGCGCGGCGGCCGCGAACCCGGACGACGAGGAGCCGAAGCCGATGTTCGACGGGAAGGAGTTCTCGCTCTCCAGTCGGACGGCGGCGTCGACGCCGGCCAGTTCGCGGACGTGCTCGACCACCATGTCGATGCGCTCCGCGGCTCGGCCGCCCACTTCCTCGTCGCCGATGACGTACACGTCCTCGCTCGCGTCCGGCTGCCACTCAACGGTGGTCGTTGTCGCCGTCGGGGCAGTACAGAGGCTGATGCTGTCGTGGTACGGCAGCCGCAGTTGCTCGTCGCGCATCCCGTGGTACTTGACGAGCCCCTGGATCGGGTGGGCTCGCGCGGTGGCCTTCTCGCTCATACCTCGGGAAGCGTCCGGCGGGGGATTAGTCGTTGCGATGGACGGGAGAGTGTGGGGAGAGAGTAACGACACGGTGAGTCTATCGAGACACCGTGGCGCGCGCCGCCGATCCACAATCTACCGGTTATAAACGAGACGCACCGCGATCAGTCCGAATCCCGAAGCAGCAGATAAATCACGACAACCAACAGCATCACCTCCAGGCCGGCGATTACCGTCAGCGGAGTCCCGAATCCCCACTGCCACGCCCACCCGCTGTTCCGGTCCTCCGCGTCGTTGTAAATCCACCTGCCGAGGGTCGCCCAGAGGGCGAGAAGCGCCGCCAGCAGGAACAGCTCGTCGCGGGCGACGGTAACGCCCCAGAGTCGATACGTCGGTAGCTGCGCGAGGGAGGGAACGAGGACCATCGATGGACTCGGGTTCGCGCGCCATTTATTAAAAATCGGGATCCACGCGAACCGAACCGATCGACACTCCCCCACCCGCTTCCGTCCCCGCGACGGCGACGCGATCGAGGGGAACCCTTTTTGAGGAGTCGGCGGGTACTCCGCTCTATGACCGAGTACACCGTCGAGTTCGTCGGCACCGGCGAGACGATCGAGGTGGCCGACACGGAGACGATCCTCCAGCCCTGCATCGAGGAGGGGATCGCCCAGGAGTACTCCTGCCGCGTCGGGATGTGTCTCGCCTGCTCCGCCGAGATCGTCGAGGGCGAGGTGACCCAGCCGGCGGCCCGCGGGCTCACCGACGAAGAGGCGGAGAACTACGCGCTCACCTGCATGGCGCGGCCGCAGTCCGATCTAAAACTCGACCGCGGGAAGTACCCGCCGAGCATCGAGGACGACGCGGCGACCGCCGCGGAGAGCGGCGACGGCGCGGCCGCGGACGACGACTGACGCTTCGACTCGTCCGATCCCGCGACGCGGCGCGATACGTCGCGGTCGGCGAGATGTCCCTATTCTGGACCCTCGAACAGAGTCACCAACGCTCCGGCGATGACCAACCCGCCGATCAGGTACCCGGCCAGTCCCAACAGCGTCCCCTGCTCGCGGACGGCGTCCGCGATCTGGGAGAGCAGCAGGATACAGACCCCGAGTTGGAACACGATAACGAGCAGTAGTCCGGGAACCGACGCGTCGTAGTCGTTGGAGGGCATACACGAAGATTTCCAAAAAAAGGTAAAATCCCAACGGTATCCGATGCGAACCGTCCCACTGAAGCCGAAAACGGTGCCTAACCGCTCAGTACGGCACCGCGTACAGCGCGATCGCGAGGAACGGGATTAACGCGATCAGCATCGCGATCGCGTAGCCGAACATCTCGCGCGCTTTGACGTTCGTGATCGCCAGCAGCGGCAGCGCCCAGAACGGGTTCAGCAGGTTGGTGTGCGCGTCGCCCACCGCGTACGCGATGGTGGCCTGCCCGTAGGGGACGCCGAGCCCCTCCGCGGCCTGGAGCACCGACGGACCGATGACGAGCCACTCGCCGCCGCCGGAGGGGACGAACAGGTTCGCGACGGCGCCGACGATCCACGCAATCACGGGGTACGTCGCCGCCGTCGAGACGTCGAGCAGCGTCTCGGCGAGCAGCAGCGCGAGCCCGGAGCTGGCCATGATCCCCTGGATCCCCGCGAAGAAGGGGAAGAGGAGGACGATTCCGGCCGCGGCGCCGGCCGCGTCGTTGAACCGGTCGCGGTAGTACGCCGGGCGCTGGTAGATCAGCAGGCCGGCGAAGAGGAACCCGAAGTTGACGGCGTTCAGCGTGAACGCGCCGAGCCCCTGTCCGAGGAACTGAAAGCCGAGGATGGCGACCCCCGAGAGGGCGATCAGTCCACCGAGGAGTCGACTGTTGTTCATGCGCTCGGCGGGAACGTCGGCGACGTCGGCCGGCGGCTCGTCGACCGGGTCGGCCGCGTCGGCGGCGTCGGTGCCGCCATCACTTGCCGTCTCGAACAGTTCCGCCTCGTCGACGTAGTGCGTGATCCCCTTCGCGCGGTCCCCGGAGGGGGCGAGGACGTACAGCACGGCGCTCGCGAAGACGATGGAGAGGGCGGTGAGCGTGAGCGCGTACGGGTGGAAGATGGTCTCGGCGGCCGGCACGGTGGACGCGAGGAACTCGAATCCGGTCCCCTCACCGATGTTGTTCGCGTCGGTCAACTGGAGCGGGGCCGACCCGGAGATTCCCCAGTGCCACGTCAGACCGAGCCCCATGTATCCGGCGACCGCGAGCAGCGGATAGTGAACGTCGATGCCCTTCCGGTGAGCGACTTTTCCCATTTCGCGGGCGAAGATAGCGCCCATGATCAGGCTGAACCCCCAGTGAACCCACGCCAGCGACATCGAGATGAACCCGACGAACGCGGCGGCCTGCGCGCCGGAGTTGGGGATCTCGGCGAGTCGCTGGAGGATCGCGTTGATCCGAGGATGGTACGCGATGACGAACCCCGTCATCAGGATTAACACCATTTGCATCGAGAACCCGAGGAACGCCCAGAAGCCGCCGTACCAGAACTCTAACAGTTCTACGGGACCCGAATCCGTGGCCACGAGTCCGGCCCCGTAGACGAGATACGTCAGCAGGATGGCGAAGACGAACGGGCTCGGCATCCACCGTTCGACGACCTGTGAGATTCTGAATCCGAGACGTTCGATGACGCCTGCACCGTCACTTGTTGCCATGCTACCTGTATCCACGATTATACAGTATAAATGATGGGATACTGTCGGAGACGGTGACACGTCGACTGGCGGTGCTAGCCGTCTTGGCCGTCTTGGCCGTCTTGGCCGTCCTAGCCGCCCCGATCTTCCTATTCGACGCGCTCGAACCGGTGTCGCACCACGTCGGCGTCGTCGTCCCACTCGAAGCTCCCGCCGTGGGCGTGGACCATCCGCTCTTTGTACGCGTCAAGCGACGGCGATCCCTCCCGTCGCGCGTCGGCGTCGGTCATGTCGCCGAGGGTGCGCTCGGTGACGTCGGTCAGCTCGAAGGCGACGCCGTCGATCTCGAAGGTGTCGCCCGGTTCTCCGTACCGGTTCCCGCGGTGGAGCTGCGTCACGTCGCCGTCGAGCGCCGCCTGCTTCACGCGGTCATTCGGCAGGAGGTCGGCCGGATCGTTCTCGGTCATGCGCGGACGTTCGAGCCGGATCCGCTTATAAATGCGGGCGAGGCCGATCCGGAGCCCGTCAGCGGGTCGATCGGCGCGGGTCGGTCGACCCGGAGAGCGTGTCGAGGGGGCGTCCCATCGGTCGAGTCCACTCACCGTCCGAACAGCAGCGGCGACAGCAGCAGCGCCAGCGGGACGGCGATCCACACCTGTCCGGCCAGCACGTCGTACTGGCCGATCGTCACCGACGGGGGCGTTCCCTCGACGGCGCCGACGAGGAACTCAAACCCGACCGTGAGGAGGGTCCAGCCGACGCCGATAACGACCAGTTCCGCGGTCGCGTACTCGGTCGGCATCCGGCGGAAGAACGCGAACGAGATCCCCAGAATCGCCGCGACCAACAGCGCCGTGCTCGCTACGTGTCCGGGGTACTCGCCCACGCGGGGGATAAGGACGACTTCGCGAAAGCCGCCGTTCGCGACGGCGACGACGGCCATAAGCACCCAGACGCCGAGCGGGGCGAGGAGGACTCGCGGGCGGATCGCGTCGACGGCCGCGACGGAAAGCGGACTCATGCCCGGCGATTCACCCCGCGAGCACATCAGTCTCACCCCGATTCGAGCCGCCCGCCGGATGCCCCGCCGACGCCGAGCCTACTTCGCGAGGGGCGTTACCGATCCCGTACTTCTTTGCTCGTGTGAGATATTGACGTCACATGAAATTATCCGGGGGCGGGCCACGAGTCCTCCTCCTCGTGGTGATCATCCTCCTCGCGGGGTGTGCCGGCGCCGTACCCGGCGGTCAGGTTTCGACGGACACGGGCGCGAATGGGGACGCGAGTACCGAATCGACGGTCGAAACGGCGAACGGCACCGTCGAGGTCCACTACATCAACGTCGGGCAATCGGTCAGTACGCTCGTCGTCGGTCCGGAGGGAGAGACGATGCTCGTCGACACGGGTCACTACAACGACGACGGCGAGTACGTGTTACGGTATCTCCAGCGGCACGACGTCACCCGGATCGACCATCTCGTCACCTCGCACAACGACGCCGATCACATCGGGGGCAACGCGGCGCTCATCGAGTACTACGAGACCGAAGCGGACGGGATCGGCGCGGTCTACGATCCCGGGATCGCCGCGAGCACGCAGACCTACGCCGAGTACCTCGACGCCGTCGAGGCACACGACGTGACGCTGTACGAGACGCGCGAGGGCGACGCGATCTCGTTCGGCGACGTCGACGTCGACGTGCTCGGGCCGCCGGAGCCGTACCTCGAAAACGAGGCGCGAAACGAGAACAGCATCGTCCTCAAGCTCACGCACGGAGAGACGAGCTTCCTGCTCTCCGGCGACGCCGAGGACGATCAAGAGGAGTACCTGATCGACGCGTACGGCACGGAGCTGCAGTCGACCGTGCTGAAGGCCGGCCATCACGGGTCTTCGAGCTCGTCGAGCGAGCCGTTCATCGACGCGGTGCGGCCGCGGGCGGTCGTCATTTCGAGCGCGTACGACTCGCAGTACGGGCACCCGCACGACGAGGTCCTCCAGCGACTGGCGGATCGGTCGCTCCCGACGTACTGGACCGCGACGCACGGCGACATCGTGCTCGTGAGCGACGGAAGCGGCGTCTCCGTGCAGACGCAACGCGACGCGCCCACCGACCCGCTCGCGCTCCGCGACGGTGAGCCGGTCGCGCCGGGCACGAGCGGTGACGTCGTCGAGCGCGCCCGACTCGGCGGCGATCCGATCGACGGTGAGGCCGGGAGTGACGGCGACGAGACCGACGAGACCGACGAGACCGATGACGACACCGACGACACCGTCGACGACACCGACGGCACCACCGGGGAGAACGAGACATCGTCGACCGATCCGGGCGCGGCGCTGGAGGTCGCCGCGATCAACGCGGACGCCGCGGGTGACGACCGCGAGAATCTCAACGACGAGTACGTCGTCTTCGAAAATACGGGCGACGACCCGATCGAGATGGGCGGGTGGACGGTCGAAGACGAGGCGGGCCGGAGCTACGAGATTCCCAGCGGGTTCACGCTCGACGCGGGCGCGACGGTGACGGTTCGAACCGGAAGCGGAACGGACACCGACACCGAACTGTACTGGGGGTCGAGCTCGCCGGTCTGGAACAACGACGGCGACACAGTAATGGTCTCGAACGGTGACGGGGAACGTGTCCTCGAGGTGACCTACGAATGAGCGATATCGAACTTCCGGACGGCACGTACACCGCGGTCGTCGACAACGTCGAAGACGGGCTCGCGACCGTGTTCTTCGAACGCGACGACGAGGAGGTCGGGAACGCGGTGATCGAGGCGACACGACTCCCTCCCGACGCGCGCCACGCCGACGCCGTCCTCTCCGTGACGATCGGTGACAGGAGCATCGAGGCCGCGTCGTACTACCCCGAGTCGACGGCGAATCGCGCTGCAGAGGCGCAGGACCGGTTCGATCGGCTCTCGAAGCGACCGCCGTCCGATGAGGACGGGTAGCTGAGAGGCATATAGCCGCGAGGAGGGTTTGGACGATGAAGGACGAAGCTCATTATTCTCTAGCCGGAGAAGTCATCCCACTAAATCCACATTCCGAGAATTATCTACTGTGTCATACGTTCTTGTAAATACAAGGTAACTGCCCTCATGACCCCGAGATAGCCTCCTGTGAACCGTTGGAGAATAACAAGGCAAGTACCTCCCATCGAGTGTGAGTCTACACGCGATACGTCGAGGATCAATCACTCATCACTTGTCGGTAGACGTGCCGGAGAAGGTTGTTAGCGACCGGATGACTGTGAGTTTGGACGTGCATGAAAGACACTACAACCAGCGTGGAGAGCAGAAGAAAACAGAGCAACGTCAGGACCGTCTTGACAACACATAACATGTCAAAGAAATATCATTATTAGTATCATACAATCTGGTATGATAAACCCTCTAAATTACATTAAAGCAGGATTCGCGATTCTTGCTGTACTATTAGCCTACTCGTCAGCGATGACGATTATGAATGGGAACCTCAAAGAAGGACTCACCCCGGGCTGGATTGATTTTGCGACTTCCAACCCAATGATGTTCGCGTTACTACTGGTTATCGGTGGAATGCTAATCGGCGCACCATTCCTACAGGCCATGAGCAACGCCTAACCTATTCGCGTTATAGCGTGCTGGTGCGCGAGAGTTGTGGTTGAACTAAAGCGCGAATAGACATTTCTCTCAGGGTGATTAGGACCGAAATTGGGTGGCTGGGGAGTCCCAGCCCACCAATTTCCCCCGGCCAATGAAGGCCGGTGGAGTAGGTGGGCCAACACGGATTTGAACCGTGGACCTCCCGGTTATCAGCCGAGCGCTCAACCTGACTGAGCTATTGGCCCAGGTAAGCGCATTCAGTCGTTGCGTGGGTAGGATTTTAAGGGTTTCCTTTCGCGAGTCCCCTGCCGTCCCCCGGTTTCGACGGTAGATCGCGTCGCCGCCGAGCCGTCAATCGGTTCGTCCGGGCTCCTCGTCCTCGTCTTCGACCGTGAAGTCGACGTCGACGACGTCGTCCGCGCGGTCCTCGTCGTCGAAGCGGTCGTCGTCGCGGGCGTCGCCGCCGACGCTGCCGCCAGCGCTGACACCGTCACCGCCGACGCCGCCCCCACCGCCCCCACCGCCACCGGGGAAGTCCGCGCCGCCGCCGAACGTGAAGCCGCCGGCAGTTCCGTCACCGGCACCGTCGCCGGGGAACCCGCCGATGTAGACGTTTCCGCTGGCGAAGCCGCCGGTCTCGCTGTCGATGTACGGCACCACGATGTACTTTTTAACGGCCATCCGGATCGGGACCCGAGAGAGGGGGAGCGCGAGCAGGAAGCCGACCGCGTCGGTCACGAGTCCCG
Organism: Halorubrum aidingense JCM 13560; assembly: GCF_000336995.1. GTDB lineage: Archaea > Halobacteriota > Halobacteria > Halobacteriales > Haloferacaceae > Halorubrum > Halorubrum aidingense. The sequence continues at coordinate 71,586 of NZ_AOJI01000019.1, forward strand.
GCGTGAGCAGGAACGCGCCGGCGGCGATCAGCAGGCCGCCGTCGAGCAGTTCGTCGGTCGGCGGCTCGCCGCGGGCCAGTTTGCGCTGGACCCGCGCGAGCGTCGCGCGCCCCTCGGCGCGGAGGAGGAGCATCCCGAGCACGGCGGTCAACACGACCAGCGCGACCGTGATCGCCCACCCCAGTCGCGTCGCGACGACGATCAGAAACAGCGCGTCCACGAGGGGGACGACGAGGAGCAGCGCGAGCAGCGTTCGCGGGCGCATACCACTGCCTTCCCGCTGGGGACGCATAGCCCTTTTCGTCCCGGCCGTCCGACGGGGCGCCCGATCTGCGTCCGCACCCGCGCTGCGCCCGCGCGATCCGCGACCGAACCGATCCGCGTCCGCACCGCACCCGCGACCGCACCGATCCGCGACCGCCACCGCTTTGACGCGCCGGTCCCAGCCGAGCGTATGGATATCGTCGGCGCGCTCGGTCGCGAGCCTCCCGAGCGCGAATCGCTGCCGCGGTGGCTCGCACCGCTGCCGAAGTCGCTCGAAGACGTCGCCTTCCGGTTCGTGTGGGTCATCGTCGCGATCAACCTCCTCGGCACCGCGTTCGGCTTCTGGTACTACCGGTTCCAGTTCCGCGAGATTCCGGTCGAGATGTGGGCGTTCGTCCCCGACAGCCCGGGAGCGACGCTGCTCATCGCGCTCGCGCTCGCGGCGTGGGCGGTCGGCGCGCAGCGCGACTGGCTCACCGCGCTCGCCTTCTTCGGGAACGTCAAACTCGGGCTGTGGACGCCGTACGTCCTCGTGGTGTTTTACCCGCAGTTCCTCGCCAATTCGGGGCCCGCGATGTACGCGTTCCTGTTGGTGAGCCACCTCGGGATGGTCGTGCAGGCGTTCGTCCTCTACCGGATCACGGACTTCCCGGTGAAGGCGGTCGCGGTCGCGACCGCGTGGTACACGGTCGATCTCCTGATGGACTACTTCGTCCCCGTGATCGGCGACGTGACCCACACCTCGCTGCCGTATCTCGATTCGGACCCGTGGTTCACGACGACCGTGTTGCAGGTCGCCGCCGCCGGCGCGGTCACGCTCACCGTGATCCCGCTGTTCTGGGCGCTCGCCACGCGCGTCGCGACGCTCCGACTCCGGCTCGGCGACGGAGAGGACGTGGACGGCGACGGTGACAGCGACGGCGACGGTCACCCCGCCTGATCGCGGTCCACTATTTAAGTCCTCCGGGCGTGTCGGGGACGTATGAGCGCGTACGAGCGGATCGCGGATCTAACCGTCACCGTCGAGTCCGTGGGCCGGCGCCGGTACACGGGCGCGACGACCAGCGGATTCGAGCGGACGAGCACCGAGTTTCGCCTCGCCGGCGACGGCGTCACCGGCCGCGGCGAAGACGTGACCTACGAGACCGCCGACCACGACGCGCTCGCGGGCACGGACCCGATCGATCTGGAGGGCGAGTGGACGATCGCCGAGCTGTCGGCGCACCTCGACGACGTCGACCTGTTCGCCGCGAAGCCCCCGACACGGGAGACGTTCCGTAACTACCGGCGCTGGGCCGTCGAGAGCGCGGCGCTCGATCTGGCGCTCCGACAGCGAGAGGAGTCGCTCGGCGAGTGTCTGGGGATCGAACCGGACCCGGTTCGGTTCGTCGTCTCGACGCGACTCGGGGAGCCGCCGAGCACCGACCGCGTCAAGGAGCTGCTCGCGCTCGACGACGACTTAGAGTTCAAGCTCGACCCCACGCCGGACTGGCCCGAGGAGGCGTTCGTGACCCTCCGAGAGACCGACGCCGTGCGGATCCTCGACCTGAAAGGGTGGTACGAGGGGACCGACGTCGACGTCGAGGCGGACCCCGAACTGTACCGCGACGTGTTCGCCGCGTTCCCGACGGCCGTCGTCGAGGACGCCGCGTTCACTCCCGAAACGCAGCCACTCGTCGAGCCGCAGGCCGACCGGCTCTCCTTCGACTACCCGATAGACAGCGTCGAGAGCCTCGAATCGCTCCCGGTCGAGCCCGGGTGGTGCAACATCAAGCCGTCGCGGTTCGGCACGCTCGAATCGCTGTTCGAGACGATCGCGTACTGTCAGGACAACGGCATTCAGCTGTACGGCGGCGGGCAGTTCGAACTCGCCAGCGGCCGGACCGCGATCCAGACGCTCGCCGCGCTGTTTTATCCCGACGGCCCCAACGATATCGCTCCGCGGCCGTTCAACGACCCCGACGCGTCGCCGCCGTATCCGACGAGCCCGCTTCGGCCCGACCGCGACGCCGTCGGCTTCGAGTTCTGAGGCCGAACGACATCGAGCGGCCGGCGGCGGCGACCGTTTATAAGCAACTGCGCGGTGGCGCGCCGGTGAGCGCCGCAACGCGGCGCGAACCGAGCGCGAGGGACTCGGAGCGGCGCTTACAAGCGCCGCTCCGAGGAGGCTGGGGAGGCGTGAGGTGCGGTTACGGTGCGGTCGCGATGCAGTCGCGGTGCGGTTACGGTGCGGTCGCGGTGCGATCGGTGAGACTCCGAAGGGCTCCTCCATCGATCCGATGGCGACCACTTATAAATGAACGGCCGTCCCTTCCCGAACGAGCACCGTAGCACCGCAACACCGTAGCACCACAGCACCGAAACACCGCAACACCGCCGGAAACGACGCCCGCGAAACCTCGATCGCAAAACGTCGACCGCGAAACCTCGACCGCCTACGAGACGAACTTCAACAGGTCGTCGCGGTTGTGCTCGTGGAACCGCGTCCGCAGACACTCCTCTAGCGCCTCGATATCGCCGCGTTTCGCGCAGATCGGCGCCACCCGGTCGGACCACTGCTGCCACGGCGGGTACAGGCCCAGACGGTCACAGATCTCGTCGAGCCGCTCGTCGAGGTCGTCGATCTTGTCGGTCTTGTTGACGGCGACGATCGGCTCGACGCCGACGTCCTCGAGGAAGCCGAACATCTCCACGTCGTGCGGGAGGTTCCCGCGCTCGGCGTGCCGGTCGATGATGTCGACGGCGGCCTTCCCGTCCATCACGACGACGCCCGCCAGGATGTGCTCGGCGTTCTCCTCCAAGTAGTGGACGATGTTCGTCTTGATCGCCTCGCGGTGCTCCGCTTCGACGCCGGACATGAACCCGAAGCCGGGCAGGTCGGTGAACATGAAGTCCTCGCTGGCCCAGTCGAAGTGGTTCGGCTGCCGGGTGACGCCCGGCTTGCCGCCCGTCGAGAAGTCGTGTCCCGTCAGCTCGCGCATCAGCGTGGACTTGCCGACGTTCGAGCGCCCCACGAGGACGACTTCGGCGTCGCGATCCGGCCGGTCTTCGAACATACCAAACCGTGGGCGACTCAGCGGTTTAAAAGGCGCGTCGTCGATACCGGACGCCTTCCCGACGGCGCGCGGGTGGGGACCGGTCGCTCCGTCAAACGGAGATCGTATATTTCGAAAATGAGTGGTCTGAATTATGAAATCACCGTCACCTTTATATATCCCGACTCAGTGTGAGTCATCGTAACATGGTTTTCCCGACGAGGGCTCGTAACCGCCGTATCGGTCCGATGAAACCGACGAAGACCCGTGTCGACGCTCCAAAACGCGTGCGACGAGGGTCGCGATCGTCCGTCGAGGGTCGCTCGTCTCCGTCGTCCGCCCCAGATCGCTCGAGGGTAGGCGCATGACGGGTGCCGAGACGTTCGGTGCCCTCTCCTTGGTTCCGCCGCTTCTGGCGATCGTTCTCGCGATGGTGACGCGGAAACCGGTCCTCTCGCTGTTCTTGGGGATCTGGTCCGGCGCCGTGATATTCACGGCGAACCACGGCGTGCCACAGACGCTGAGCTGGCTCGTGGACTCGATCGGCGCGAGCACGTTCAACGCGAAGATCATGCTGATCGTGTTGTTCCTCGGGGCCGGCGTCGCGCTCATCTGGCGGCTCGGCGGGGCGAACGCCCTCGCGAACGCGGTGACCTCCAAACTCAACACCCAACGGAAGGTCGGCGTGGCGACGTGGATATTCGGCATGATCTGGTTCTTCGACGACTACTCGAACACGGCGATCGTCGGCACCACGATGCGGGAGATCTCTGACGAGGTGAACATCTCTCGGGAGAAACTCGCGTACATGATCGACTCGACGGCCGCGCCCGTCGCGACGTTCGGCATCTCGAGTTGGGTCGCGTATCAACTGAGCATGATCCAGGAGGGATACGAGGCCGCGGGCATCTCCGCCGGGAGCGCCGGGGTCCCCAGCGCGTTCGGGCTGTTCTTACAGAGCATCCCGTTCAACATGTACTGCCTGTTCGCGGTCGCGATGGTCGGGATCATCGTCTTCTCCAGGCGGGACTTCGGCGAGATGCTCGACGCCGAGCACCGCTCGGCGACGGAGGGGAAAGTCCTGCGGGACGGGGCGATTCCGATGCAGAGCGCAGAAGACAGTCTCGGAGAGGTGCTCACCGACACGCCGCAGCTCCGGTACTTCGTGGTCCCGACCCTCGCCCTGATGGTGACCGTGGTCGGCGGCGGTTTCTACACCGGAATCAACGCGTCGGAGGCCGGCGCGGGGCCGTTCGAGATCGCCGGCAACGCCGCGTTCGTCGACGCGCTCCTGTGGGGGACGTTCATGATGGTCGCCGTCGCGCTCACCATGGGCGTCGCGAGCGGGATCGCCAACCTCGACGAGGCGATGGAGACCGTGATCGACGGCTTCGGAATGATGCTGACCGCGCTCACGATCCTCGTGATGGCGTGGACGATCGGCACCGTCACCACCGCGCTCGGCACGGGGATCTTCGTCACGAACATCGCGGAGAACATCGTGACGCCGACGCTGCTCCCGGTCGTCGTGCTGCTGGCGTCCGCGTTCATCGCGTTCTCGACGGGCACCTCCTGGGGGACGATGGCGATCGTCACGCCGATCGCGGTCCCGCTGGCGTGGAGCGTCGGCGGCGGCACGCCGGAACTGCTCCCGGTCGCGATCGGGACCGTGTTCAGCGGCGCCATCTTCGGGGACCACTGCTCGCCCATCTCCGACACGACGATCCTCTCGTCGACGTTCACCGGGTCCGACCACATCGACCACGTCCGCACCCAGATGTACTACGCCACGACGGTGCTGGTCGTGGCCGCCACGCTGCTGACGGTGTGGGGCGCCACCCGGATCACGCCGCTGGTGCTGCTCCCGATCGGCGTGCTGACGCTCGTCGGGCTGGTGTACGTGCTCTCCGAGTTCGACGCGAACCGGAAGGGCGTGGCGGCGACCCGCTCGGTTCGAGCCGGAAGCCGGTCGATCAGCGACGACGACTGAGCGATCGATCGGCCTGCGCGGTCGGTCGGTCTGAGCGGTCGACCTGAGCGGTCGACCTGAGCGTGTGGCCGGCCGCGACGGCAGTTGCCGGCGAGAATCTCCGTGCCGCTGTCAAGCGGCTTCTCTTGTACCCGGACGTGGACGGCTAATCGCCTTACACCACGCAGACGTGGACGACCGACCGATCTGAAAAATAACGTCGTAGCGACCGCCGCGTCGGTATCGTCGCTTCCCGGGTACCGGATCAGATCGCCGAGCCGATGTCGTCGTCGACGGCACCGCCGGCGCCGCCGGCCGACCCGGCATCGATCCGGTCGTTCACGCTCGCGAAGGCGGTGCCGAACATCCGGAAGACGGCGACCTGCCCGTAGAACTGGACGAACGGGACCAGCACGATGCCGACGACCGTCGCCGTGAGCACTCCGGCCACGACCCACGTGATCACTGCGACGACGATGGGCATCAGCACGGCGACGAGGTACTCGGTGGACAGCAGCGTGGGCTTCAGCAGCCCCACGTCGAAGGCGGCCCCCAGCTCGCCGCGGGCGGCGTACGCCGCCAGCGCCGCGGGCACCGCGTAGTAGATCAGAAAGAGGATCGGGATGAACGCCAGCGCGAGCAGGGCGCCGACCACGCCGATGAGCGCGCCCGCGTCGCCGCCGAGCGCGCCGCCGGTCCCGAGCACGACCGCGACGAGGACCGCGTACACGATGACGGGAACGATGGTGTACGCGATCGTGATCACGGTGCCGACGACCCCGGTCATCAGCAGGTCGCCCCAGTCGTCGAACTCCGGCGGCACCTCGTCGCCGGCGATGGTCCGTTCGAGCACGCGAACGAGGTACCCGACGATGACGAACGCCGGGATGACGAGCAGCGAGAGGAATCCCAGTACGCCGCCGATGATAATTCGTCCGATCCAATCGCCGCGAACCGGATACGAGAGTCCGTCTTCGAGCATGGCGGTACTCACACAAATCTGATACATAAACGCACCGATAGATACTGCCGGGTCGGGGCTCCCGGTCCGATCCCGACGGTTAACGGTCGTCGCGTCCCCACTCTATGCATGGACAAACAGGCCGTCAGAGAGGCCGTCTGGGACGCGTTCGAGGCGAGCGGTGAGGCCAGGTTTCCCTTCCCGCCACACGGGCGGATTCCGAACTTCGCCGGCGCCGACGCCGCGTGCGAGCGGCTGACCGACACCGACGCGTGGGCCGCCGCGGACACCCTCAAGTGCAACCCCGACGCCCCGCAGCTCCCGGTGCGCCGGGCCGCGCTGCGCGAGGGCAAGACGATCTACGTCGCCCAACCGCGACTCCGCGACCCGGATCCGTTCCTCCGGATCGACCCGGCCGACCTCGCCGACGGGGGAGACGCTGGAGACGGCGGGGTCGACAGCGGCGACAACGGCGACAACGGCGACGCGCCCACCGTCGCCGACGCCACGACCGTCTCCGGCATCTCGACGCACGGCACGCCGGTCGCGCCCGAAGCCGTCCCCCGCGTCGACCTCGTGGTCGCCGGTTCCGTGGGCGTCACGACCGACGGCGCCCGGATCGGGAAGGGCGAGGGATACAGCGACTTGGAGTGGGGCGTGCTCAGCGAACTCGGCGCCGTCGACAGAGAGGCGCAAAGCGCCTCTAGCAGCGAGGGACAGAGTCCCTCGGGCAACCGGGCTTCGCCCGGTGACAGTCGGGCGAAGCCCGTCGACGACGAGACGACCGTCGCGACCACGGTCCACGAGCTCTCCGTCCTCGACGGTCCGGAGTCGGCGGTCGTCGCTGCCGACCGCGACCCGCGATCGGCGGTCGACCTCCCCGACCCCGACCCGCACGACGTGCCGCTGGATTTGGTCGTCACTCCCGAGCGGACGATCGAAACCGAGACGCCCTACCCGCGCCCGGCCGGTATCGACTGGGACGCGCTCGACGACTCGAAGCTGGAAGAAATTCCGGTGTTGGCGGCACTGGCGCCCGAGGGACGCTGATCTCGACCGCACTCGCGGCCCGACTCTGCACGATCCGGCGGCTCAGTCCGCGCGTTTCGGCTTCGGCGCCGATCGCGCCGTCCGGTGGTCGGCGACGTGGCCGCACTCGGGACAGACGATCGTCCGCTCGCTCCCGTCGCTGACGACGAGCCACCCCTCCGAGACGGGGTTTTCGAAGCTGCACTCCGCACAGAAGAGGACCGACTTCCGACGCGACGACCGGGGACCGCTGGCGACTGCGTTCATGTCTCTCCCCAGTAGCTCGACGTATATGGGTCTTGTTCGGCCTGATCGTTCGGGAAAAATACGGTGTGGGACGCTCACACGAGGGATGACTCCGACCGATCGCGCGAACGCGGACCTACCGCGCGAGCGGCATGTTATAGCTCGTCTCGGCGGCCATCACGTGCTCCCACGTCGCCTCGCACTCGCAGGAGACCTGCTCGAAGACGCTCGGGTCCTGTCGTTTGTCGAAGTCCTTGATCGCGGTCTGGACGCGGTCGTCGCACTCGCCGCAGTTGTGCGCGCCGCGGTCCGACCCGTGCCCGACCGGGTCGGAGACGACGATGGCGTCGGCGTCGGCGGTCTCTTCGAGGATGTGCGCGACCGACCAGAGCCACGGCGGCCGGTATCCGCCGCGGAAGAACAGCTCGTCGACCATCGTGTAGCGCTGGACGTTCGTCGGGTTCATGGAGACGGTGTGACAGCCCTCGACGGCGGCGCACCGACGGATCGAGTCGATCATGTCCGCGGCGGCCTCGGGCTCCGCGAGGAAGGGCGGCTTCAACAGGAGGTACGCCTTGATCCCCACGTCCGCGTCGAACTCGCCGTCCGCGGCGGCGGCCTCGGCGCAGGCGTCCTCGAAGTCCGCGAAATCGAAGTACTTGTTCACGCAGTCGTGGCGGACGCGGTCGGTCGCGGTCTCCAACCCGACCGCCACGTCGGTCGCGATGCCGTGGTCGGCGAAGTCGGCGATCTTCTCGCGGTCGACGAAGTCCGGCAGCGACTCGACGACGATCCGGTCGCGGTCCGCAAACGTCTCGGCGATGGCCCGCCGGGTCTCCGCGGGGACCTCGCGCTCGTCGAGGAACGAGCCGGAGGTGTAGATCTTGATCAGTTCGGCGGGGGCGTCGGCCTCCTCGCGCTCGTGGTCGAGACAGACCTCGATCTGGCTCATCAGGTCCTCGTGGGCGACGCTCCCGCCCTCGACCGACTCCGCGACGTAGCCGCACATCGTGCAGCCGCCGGCGCGGGCCCAGCGGCACCCGCCGGTGTTCAAGATGATCGTGAGGGAGTTCACGACGCCGTCGGGGGTGTTGTCCTCGTCGATCCACACGCGGGTGGGCTGTGTCGGGTCGTACGTCTCCGAGCGCTCGGCGCGGATGTCGCGCATCACGGCGTTGTGCGCGTCCATCCCGCGCCCCTGCTCGTACGCGTCGGGGCTCGGCGTGCTCATTACCGGAGGGAGCGGGCGAGCGCGTAAAGCCGTGTCGTCATCGCGGACCCGTCGCCGCGGGATCACCCCGCTCGGTCGCAATCGGGGTTAGCGAGCCGACTGGCGGGCGACCGCGGCGACCGCGGCGACCGCGGCGACGCCCCCGACCACTGCCCCCGCGGCGTTAATCGCGGCGTCCCGCCACGCGAACGAGCGCCACGGAATCGGTGCCTGCACGAGTTCGACTCCGAAACCGACCGCGACCGCGACGGCGACCGCCACAACGACGGCGACGGCCCGGCCGCGCCGTCGGTGGCCCCTCGCGCGGACGACGAGCGCGGCGAGGACCGCGTAGCCGACGAGATGGAACGGGTCGGTGAGGCCGACGCCGAACGGGAACGCGGTGCCGCCGGTCCCGCCGGCCGTCCCCGGAACGGGCACGACCGACGCGCTCAGTACGACGAGTCCGAACGCGAAGGCGTCGCGCCGTCGCCGCCGCCTCGCCGCCTCGTTCGACTCCTCGGAGTCCGTCACGATACGCCGGTCGCCGCCCGAGCGATTAAATCGTGCCGTCTTCCCCCACTCGGCTTACCCGTCCGACTCCGTCCGACCTGTGCCCGACGCGCACTTCCCGGTGGGTTCGTCACTGGATGCGTCGAATCGCGACAGGGGTGCGCCGAAACCGCTCGCTCCCACGCCGGCGCCACTACAGACGGACGCGTTCGCAAGACGCCTTGTCGTCCCTCGATTTCTCCCGCTTTCAGCGGCCGTTTGTATATAAACCGCGGTGGCGGATGTTGCCGGACGACGTAACTCCTATCGGTTTCGTCGAGAGGTGAACAACTAACACGCTGTGGTCCGTCTATAATGAACGAGCATTACATGACTGAAATGGGCGGCTACAGAGACCGAGTTGCACAGGTCGATCTCGGGGACGGAGCGGTCAACTACCAAGGGATCGACGACGAGGACGCGGAGAAGTACATCGGCGCGCGCGGGCTCGGCGTGAAGTACGTCTTCGACGCCGGCCCCGACGTCGACCCGCTGGGTCCGGACAACCGGCTCGCGTTCATGACGGGTCCCCTCACCGGGACCCAGACCGTGATGAGCGGCCGCATCGCGCTGGTGACGAAGTCCCCGCTGACGGGGACGGTCACCGACTCGCACCACGGCGGCTGGTCCGGCGCGCGGCTCAAGTGGGCCGGGCTCGACGGCATCTTGCTCGACGGCGCGAGCGACGACCCCGTCTACCTCCTCGTCGAGGACGGCGAGGTCGAAGTACGCGACGCCTCCCACCTCTGGGGACAGGGCGTCCACGACACGATCGACGCCCTCGGCGAGGAAGTCGAGGGGTCGGTCGGCAAGAACCTCTCCGTGATGGCGATCGGGCAGGGCGGCGAGAACGGCGTCCGCTACGCCTGCGTGATGAACGAGGACGACCGCGCGTCCGGCCGCGGCGGCACGGGCGCCGTGATGGGCTCGAAGAACGTCAAGGCGGTCGTCGTGAAAAGCGGCACCGACATGCCGAAACCGGCGGACCCCGAGACGTTCCAGGAGGGCTACCAGCAGGCGATGGAGGTCATCCGCGAGTCCGACGTGACCGCGCCCAACGAGGGCGGGCTCTCGATGTACGGCACCAACGTCCTGATGAACGCGACCGAGGAGATGGACGGGCTGCCGACGAAGAACGCACAGCACACCTCGACGGAGGCGTACAGCGAGGCCGACGGCGTCGACGTGCAGGCCGAGCGCGTCTCCGGCGAGAACGTCCGCGAGAACATCCTCGTCGACGAGCCGACGTGTCACTCCTGTCCGGTCGCGTGTAAGAAGGAGGTCGAGGTGAACGTCACCCACAAAGGCGAGGACATGAACGTCCGCATGGAGTCGTACGAGTACGAGTCCGCGTGGGCGCTCGGTCCGAACTCCGGGCACGACGACCGCGACGAGATCGCGGTCATGCTCGACCGCTGTAACGACCTCGGCATCGACACCATCGAGTCCGGCAACATGATGGCGATGGCGATGGAGATGAGCGAGGAGGGCAAACTCGACGGCGTCGGCCACCTCGACTGGGGCGACTCCGAGACGATGATCGATCTCCTCGACGAGATCGGTCACCGCTCTTCCGATCTGGGCGACCTCCTCGCGGAGGGCCCCGAGCGCGTCGCCGACGCGAAGGACGCGCACGGCAACAAGCTCTCGGTGAAAGGCCAGACGATGGCCGCCTACGACCCCCGCTGCATGAAGGGGATGGGGATCGCGTACGCGACCTCCAACCGCGGCGCCTGCCACCTGCGCGGCTACACGCCGGCCGCCGAGATCCTCGGCATTCCGGAGAAAGTCGATCCGTACGAGTGGGAGGGCAAAGGCGAACTCACCGCCACCTTCCAGGACTTACACGCCGTCTCCGACTCCTTCGACATCTGCAAGTTCAGCGCCTTCGCGGAGGGGATCGAGGAGTACGTGCTCCAGTACAACGGCATGACCGGTCGCGACGTCAGCGAGGACGAGCTGTTCGAGGCCGGCGAGCGGGTGTACAACCTCGAACGCTACTTCAACAACCTCGCCGGCTTCGACGGCGCGGACGACACGCTGCCGAACCGCTTCATCCAGGGGCACCCGGACGCCATCCCCGGCACGGGCGCCAGCGAGGGTGAACTGGTCGAACTCGACGAGATGAAAGCCGAGTACTACGAGACCCGCGACTGGGTCGACGGCGTCGTCCCCGACGAGAAGCTCGAGGCGCTCGGCATCGACATCGGCCCCGGAACCGGCGTCTCCGCCGGCGACTCCGCGGCCCCGGCCGACGACTGAGAGCCTCCCCGACTGACGACTCGCGTTTATTTTTAAGTGTCCTGCGCCGGTAGCGCGGGTCATGGCGCACGACCCGCTTTCGCCCGGCGAAGCCCTCCGCACACCGATCGGTGCCGTCCTCGCGGCCGTGAGCCTCCTCACGTTCGTCTACTCGCTGTTGATCGTCGGCCGGATCCTGTTCGGCGTCTGGGTCGTCACCGTGCTTTCCGCGGGGCCGTACGTCTCGTACCGGCTGTTCGCCGCGCTCGACTCGCTCGCCGACGCCGCCCAGCGGATCGCTGACGCCCGCGAACGCGAGGCCGACCTAGAGCTGCCGGCGAACGCGAGCGCGCGTTCGTCGGAGCGAGCGACCGAGCGCGATCGATAACGAGTGCCGAACGCGACGCGCTCCATTTTTAAGTGACAGCCCGCCGACGGCCTCCGTATGAACGGACGCCTCGTCGCCACGGTCGGGACTGCGCTGACCACGTTTCTCCTCGTCAGCGCCGTGCTCACGGGGCTGTTGGCCGCTCGGATCGCCTTCTCGGCGATCGTCGCGCTCCCGATCGGCGTCCTCGCCGGGGTGGCGATGGCGGTCGCGACGTGGGCCCGGTTCTGGGGTGATCCCGACGCGCGGCCCGCCCTGCTCGGCGGGTCGGCGATCGGGTTCGCACTGCTCGCCGCCGCCGCGGTCTCGTACGCCGTGCCGCCGGCCCGCGGGGTCGTCACCGCCGAGCGCGCCCTCGCGTTCGCCGGGATCTGCGCGGTCGCCGTCTTCGTCCTCGTCTCACGCAGCCCGGACCGGTTCGCCTGAGCCGGCCACGCCGTCTCCCGGCGGTTCGGCTCTGTTCGTTCGGGGCGTCACGCGAACACGACGAACCGGAACAGCCACAGCGTGACCATCCCGACGGAGATCGTCGCGAACACGTTCTCGGTGCGCCACGCGACCGCGCCGGCGACCACGCCCGCGATGAGCCGCTCGTCGGCGAGCGTCGCGACGACGGACGGGCGTATCGTCACCAGATCGGGGAGCACGAGCGCCGCGAGCACGGCGGGCGGGACGAACCGCAGCGGTCGTTTCACCGACTCGGGCACCTCGTCGATCCGGCCGAACAGGTGGATGAAGGAGAGCCGGAACCCGTACGTCGCGAGGCCGATAGCGACGATGGCGGCCCACACCCGTGCGGAGCCTCCGATGGCGAGCGCGCCGGTCATCGGTCGATCGCCTCCGCGATGAGCCCCGCGAGGATACCGACGATCGCCCCCGCGAGCAGCCCGAGGTTAAGCGGGAGTCCGGCGGCGAGGACCGCGATCGCACCGCCCGCAACTCCCGCGACGGTGGTCGGTCGGTCCTTCATCGCGGGGACCAGAAGCGCGAGGAAGACGAGCGGCACCGCGAACGTGAGCCCCCACGCGTCGGGGACGCCCGCACCGACCACGACGCCGACGACCGTGCCGACCTGCCAGACGGCCCACAGCGACGCCGCCGCGCCGAGGTAGTAGCGCCAGCGCGTCCGCGACTCGTTCTCGGCGAACTCCGCGACCGACAGGGCGTACGCCTGATCGGTGAGGAAGTACGCGAGCGCCGCCCGCGTCTCGCGGGCGTATCGAGCGAAGTGCGGGGCGATCGACGCCGAGTACATCACCATTCGGAGGTTGATGACCGCGGCCGTGCCGATCACGACCGCGAGCGGCGCGTTCGCTCCGAGCAGATCGAGCGCGGCGAGTTGGGAGGCGCCCGCGAACACGATCACGGACATCCCCACCGCCTCGGCGAGCGTGAGGCCCGCGTCCACGGCGGCGATGCCCGCGACGAGCGCGAACGGCACGATGCCGAGCATGAGCGGCGACACGTCGCGCACGCCGGCCCACAGGTCGTCGTCGAAGAGCGTCCCGTCCATCCGGGTCACTCTCGCGGGTACACCGGCTCGTCGTACTTCGCGGCGAGGTGGTCGGCGTGTTCGAGCTTCGTGGTCGCCTTGCGGAACGTGCCCAAAAGCGAGTGGATCTCGCGTTCGGTCGGGTGCGCGCGGCCGAGCAGCCGACGCATCAGCAGGGCGTTCTTCTCGCGGTGGTGCTCGCGCTGGCCCGTCGACGCGAGGAAGTCGCCGAAGTACTCGTGGAAACGCTCGATGTCGGGCTCGGCCGCCCGGACGACTTCGGTGTCGGGCAGCTGCGTCTCGTCGACGGTCAGCTCGCGAAGCTCGTAGAGGAGTACCGTCGCGGCCTGTCCGAGGTTGAGCACGGGGTAGTCGTCGTCCGCCGGAATCGAACACACCTCGTCTAGCTGCGAGAGCTCCTCGTTGTTGAGCCCGCGCCCCTCTCGGCCGAAGACGATGGCCGTCGGCGCGTCGACCGTCTTCAGCGACGCCCGAAGCTCCGCGGGCGTCTTGAACGGGAACCGCTCGTGGCTCTGGTCGTCCTCGCCGGTGATCGCGGTGGTGCCGACGGTGTGGTAGTTCTCGACGATCTCCTCGAAGGTCACCTCGTCGGCGTTCGGGAGCACGTCCTCGCGAGCGTGACCGGCGAAGCCGTACGCCTCGCCGTCCTCGCGGAGCTCCGGCGGGTTCACCAGCTTGAGGTCGGTGAGCCCGAAGTTCTTCATCGCCCGGGCGATGGTGCCGACGTTGCCGGGCGTTTCCGGCTCGACGACGACGACGACGGGCTTGCGGCGGGCAGACGGCTCGCCCGCACTATCCTCATTCGGCTCCGTGCCGGGGTCTGCGCCGCTCATCGGTTTGACGGGTAGTCCGTACCCAGATCGACACCGGAGTCGGCGAGGTCCTCCTCGGTCAGTTTGTCGTCGCCCTCGCCCCCGTCTCCATCGCCGTCGCCGTCCTTCACGCCGGCGAGTTCGAGGATGTCGATCCGGTCGCCCTCGAAGTTCGCCTCGACGCGCTCTTGGATCTCCTGTTGGTCCGGCAGGTCGGGGAGTCCCTCGGGGTCCTCCTCGACGTGCTCGACGGAGCCGTACCCGTCCGGGGCCGCGTTGCCGGCGGCGACCCACTCGTGGAAGCGGTCGCCGAACTCGACGTCGCCGGCGTACTCGCTGCCGCCCGCCTCGCGGTACCAATAGATGAGGTCCGGTTCGTGTTCCGGGCACAACAGCACTTCGCCGTTGGGCTCGCCGTACACGATCTGCGCCTGGTTACACCGGTGGACCTCCGCTTCGCCGTGGTCGAGGTAACAGACGTCACAGGGCTCCTCGACGAGGCCGACGAGCCTGACGAGTCGCTCGCGGGGCTCCTCGGGGATCTCGTCGAGGGGCTTCAACTCGCCGTCGTCCGTGAATATCTCGTCTTCGTCGAACCGCCATCCGCGGAGGCCGACGCTCACTTTCGCCATGCGTCACGGTAGACGAGGGGCGGATAAAAACGCGTCCTTCGAGGAACGAACGGCCCGTTCGCGGGGAATCGGCCCCTCGTCGCGGCCGCCGCGACGCATATACGCGAGCGGATCGTACCGGCTCGCAATGCGACGGCGTCGTCTCCTCGCGGCGGTCGGTGTCGGCTCGCTCGGCGGTCTCGCCGGCTGTACGGGCGAGGGGCTCGTCGACGGCGGGGCCACTGATTCGGGATCGGAGTCTGACTCGGGGTCTGAGGCAGGATCGGAGTCCGGCTCCGAATCGGGATCCGACGCCGACTCTACACCCGACTGGCCCTCGGGGTCCTACGCGGACTACGACACGACAACTGTCGAGGTTCAAACGGCCGACGGCGACCGCCTCGGGACAGTCAACGCCGCGATCGCGGACACGGGTGACAAGCGCTATCTCGGTCTCAGCGACGCGAGCACCCTCCCCGAGGACGCCGGGATGCTGTTCGTCTTTTCGGCTGAGCGAGAGGACGTCACCTTCGTCATGCGCGAGATGGACTTCGGGATCGACATCGTCTACGCCGACGCGGAGGGGAGGATCACCCGGATCCACAACGCGCCGGAACCGGGGCCGAACGAGAACGGGAGCGAGCAACGATACCCCGGATCGGGCCGGTACGTGCTGGAAGTTCCGTATAAATGGACCGACCGCAACAGCGTCGCAGTCGGAGATGTGCTGGCGTTCGAGCGTTGACGCCGGTTAGCGAACTCTGTCGGTAGCCGTCGGGTCGGGAGCGTTCAGCTCCGGCGATCGAGCGACGCTCAGTGCGAGCACGGCGGTCATGACTGCGAACAGCGCGACGAGCGCGACGGCGAACCCGGCCACGCCGACCGTGATAAGGAGTTGACTCCCGAGTAGCTCGCCGCCTATCGTCGCGGCGAGGGCGGCTACCGTGAGTCCGAGCAATCGGTCTTCTGTTTTCGTGTTCATCCATCACGTCCGTGCCGGACGGGCTTAACGCGTGCCCGACGACTGCCGTCATGTCTCACGCTGACACGTCTCGCCGCGAGCGCGGACCGATCGACGACCCGTCGCCGGTCGCCTCTCGTCCGTCCGATCCATCGGCGGTCCCCGTCCGTGTCATTCGTCGGCACCACTCACTCGGCCCGTTTATGTCGCTCGCGCCCGTGGTGATGATATGCGAAATGTGGACGCCGCGGGACTCGGGATCGGCGACGACCACCCGCCCCGGATCATGGGGGTTCTCAACGTCTCTTCGGAGTCGCCGTACGACCCGAGCGTGTACGACGACCCGGGCGAGGCCGCCGAGTACGTGGACACGGAGCTAATCGGCGAGGGCGCCGACATCGTCGACGTCGGCCTCGAATCGGCCAACAAGGACCTCGACGTGCTCTCGGCCGACCAGGAGCTGGACCGGCTCGACACCGCGATCGAGACCCTCGAATCGACCTCGGGCGACGCCGTCTGGTCGATCGAGACCCGCTATCACGAGGTCGCCGACGCCGCGCTCTCGCGCGGGTTCGACATGGTCAACGACATCTGCGGGTTCGCCGATCCCGAGATGCCGCGCGTCTGCCGCGAACACGACGCCGCCGTCTCGAAGATGGCCTCCCCGCCGGACCTTGAACGCCCGGGGGCGATCGAAGACGTCGACGACATCTACGAGGCCCTCTCGCTGAACGGCTTCACCGATAAGACGATCCTCGACCCGGCGTTCGGCGGCTGGTCGGAGGCGAAGACCCACGCCGACGACCGCGAGACGTTCCACCGCCTCCGAGAGTTCCGCGGGTACGGCCGCCCCCTCCTCGTCTCGATCAACCGCAAGAGCTTCCTCAAGACCCTCGCCGGCCGGAGCACGGCCGAGGCGCTGCCCGTCTCGCTCGCGGCCACCTCGATGGCGGTCGAGCGCGGCGCCCACGTGGTCCGCACCCACGACGTGGCCGAGACCCGCGACGCGGCCCTCGTCGGCGCCGAGTTCGCTCGCGATCGGACGCGGACGGGCGCGACCGGCGACGTCTCCGTCGAGGAGCTCGACGTGACGACCGTGCGGGAGGCCGAGCGCCACCTCGACCGGCTCCGAGCCGACCGAACCGTCGCCGGCGACGCGGTCGTCCGCACCTACGAACTCGGCGGGCTCTCCGACGAGGCCGTCGGCGCGCTCCGGGCGGCAACCACGAGCCCCGGTCCGCACTCCGGCGCGCGCTCCGGCCCGGGAGCGGCCGGAAACGCGGCGTTCGTCCTCGCCGAGAGCCCCGGCGCGACCGCGACGTCCGCCTCGGTCACCGACGGCGGGACCGACGACGGGCGGACGAGCCCCGAGACGGGCCGACGGGGACTTCTCGTCGGCACGCCCCGAGCGATCGAAGCGTCGAAATCGGAGGCGACAGGCGTCTCACCGGCGCTCGACGCCGCTTTAGACGCGATCGATGCGGGCTCTATCTAAGAGAAAGTTTATGCCCTCGTATAGACAACCGTTCGACTGGACGCCGGAGGGGCACGCGGGTAGGGGTACTCTGTGCTACTCCGGCCCATACCATATTCCGTCCCGCCAGCGGCGGCGCCGTTCAGCACTGCCCTCTCCCTCGTCGCCGCACTGCGACCGCCTGTCGCCGGAGGCGACCGGCGCGTGAACTTCGAGACCTTCGAACCCGTCTACGAGGCCATCCTCGCAGACTTCGGGTTCGGGCGGGACGCCGACGAGCACGCGCGCGACGTCGCCGTCGAGTTCGCGACCCCGTTCGACCTCGATCGCCTCGATGACTGGCGCGGGCGGACGGTCGCGATCGCCGGGGCGGCCCCGTCGCTCGCCGACGAGGTCGCCGTCGCTCGCGAGGCCGACGTCGTCGTCGCCGCCTCCACGGCCGCCGACGTCCTCCGCGACCGCGGGGTCGGCGTCGACTGCATGGTGACCGACCTCGACAAGAACCCCGAGACGGCCGCCGCGCTGACCCGCGAGGGCGTCCCGGTCGCGGCGCACGCCCACGGCGACAACGTCCCCGCGGTCCGGGAGTGGCTCCCCCGGTTCGACGCCGAGTGGACGCTGGCGACGACACAGGCGGCCCCGTCGGGGCCGGTCCAGAACCCGGGCGGGTTCACCGACGGCGACCGCGCCGCGTTCCTCGCGGACCACGTCGGGGCCGGGCGGCTCACCTTCCTCGGGTGGGACTTCGACTACCCCGACGTGAACCCGATGAAAGCGCGGAAACTCGACTGGGCCGCCCGGTTGCTCCGGTGGCTCGAACGCCGCCGCGGCGAGCGGTTCGGGATCCTCGACGGCCGCCGTCGGGAGCTTGACGCGGCGCTCGCGCCGATCCTGTAGGAGGGCGGTGCCGTAACCCGCTTTTCGTCTGCGCGATCCCCGGCTTCGACGGTGCCGCCTACGCGACCCGCCCTTTCGGCAGCAGTTCCTCGCGCTCGCGGGCGTCGAGCCACTCCACCAGCTGCACCAGTTGGTCCGCCGCCGCCTCGAACAGCTCCGCGGCCTTTTCGGGAGTCACGTCGGTCGGGTCCCCGAAGGCGCCGTTCGCGGAGTTGTCGATGGCGTCGTAGTAGGTGCGGGCGCCGTGGACCGTCGCGTCGGACGCTTCGAGGTCGACGAGCCCCCCGTCCCGGGCGTCCTCCAGTCGGTCGGTCCGGACGAGATCGGGCGCGATATGCGTGATCATCGCGGTCTCTTTGGGGCCCGCGTGGGGGCCGTTGCGCGCGAACAGGTCGTCGACGAGGTCCGGGATCGACTCGTCCCACATCCACTCGATCGCGTAGCTCGTCCCGTCCTCGTGGAGCCGGCGCCCGACCTCACGGAGGTGCGAGACGTTACCGCCGTGGGCGTTCACGTAGACGACGCGGTCGATCCCGTGGTACGCGAGGTTCCGCGTGAAGCTCTCGACGTAGTCGCGGAACTCCGGCGGGTCGACCCACATCGTCCCCGGGAACTGCCGGTGGTGCGGGCTGACGCCGACGGTGACCGTCGGCGTGCGGACGACGCCGGTCTCCTCGGCGGCCGCGGTCGCGAGCGCCTCGGCGATGAGGTGATCGGTCGCGAGCGGGAGGTGCGGGCCGTGCTGCTCCGTGGAGCCGAGCGGGACGACGGCGACGGACGCGTCCGCCAGTCGCGCTCCGAGTTCGGGCCACGTCTGATCGGCGAGGTACATACGGACGCCTCGGCCGCCGCGGGTATGAACCCCGCCGTCGCGGCCCCGTTCGCCGGATCGACCCCCCGTTCGCCGGACTGGATCCCCGATACCGTCGTCCCGTGTGCCCCGATGTTCCGCCGGTCCTCCGGTCGACCCGTGTCGTCACCCTTTTTGTCCCGTCAGACCGAATTCGCGGATATGTTCGGAGGAGGCGGCATGAACCCGCGGAAGATGAAACAGATGATGAAACAGATGGGGATCGACGTCGAGGAGCTCGACGCCGAGCGAGTCGTCATCGAGACGGCCGACGGCGACCTCGTCTTCGACGGCGCGCAGGTCACCAAGATGGACGCGCAGGGCCAGGAGACCTACCAGATCGTCGGCTCGCCGACGGAGGTCGACGACGCCGGCGCCGCCGAGAGCCCCTCGGCAGTCGAGGGCGATGCAGAGGCGGCGATCGACGATGCCGGCGCGGACGACGACGCCGAGATCCCCGACGAGGACGTGGCGCTCGTCGCCGAGCGCGCGGGCGTCCCGAAGTCGACGGCTCGCGAGGCCCTTGAGGACGCCGACGGCGACCTCGCGGCCGCCATCGCGGATCTGGAGTGACCGACGCCGCGTACCTGCTGGTTCACGGGGACCGGGAGTACCTCTTGGAGCCGGGCGAGGAGTTCGGCACCGACCTCGGCGTGCTCGAGATCCCCGACGACGTCGCGGGCGGCGACGAGATCGAGACGCACCTCGGCACCGTCTTCGAGGTCCGCGAGCTCCGCGGCCCCGATCTGTTCAACCACCTCGAACGCACCGGCGCCCCGATGATGCCCCGCGACGTGGGGCTCGTGATGGGCCACACCGGCGTCTCCGGCGGCGACCGCGTGCTCGACGCCGGCACCGGGACCGGGATCCTCTCCGCGTACCTCGGCCGGGCCGGCGCCGAGGTGACGACATACGAGGTCGACCCCGAGTTCGCCGACGTCGCGCGCAGAAACATGGAGACCGCCGGCGTCGCCGACCGCGTCGAGGTCCGCACCGGCGACCTCTCCGAGGAACTCGACGCGCTCGCGGACGACGCGGAACCGTTCGACGTGCTTACCCTCGATACGGGCGACGCTCCAGACATCGTCGCACGCGCGCCCGAGCTCCTCGTCTCCGGCGGCTACCTCGCCGTCTATTCGCCGTTCGTCGAGGGGACCCGCGAGGCCGTCATGGCCGCTCGCGAGGCCGGGTTCGAGGGTGTCGATACCTTCGAGACGATCCAGCGAGAGATGGACTACTCCGACCGCGGGTCGCGCCCCTCGACCGCGGGCGTCGGCCACACCGGCTACTTGGTGTTCGCGCGGGCGCCCTGAGCCGCGCCGGCGCGACGCGACCGCCGCAACGTTCTTTTCGTTCCCGTCGCCACGGTGCGTATGGTACCGCCGGGGCGATCGGCCGACGCACCGCAGCCCGTCGGCGATGACGACACCGTCGCGAGCGACGACCGTCGCGACGGCGGCGACTCCGGCGAGTGCGAAGACGACGACGAGCCGGCCAGCGAGGTCGCCGCGGCGCTCGCGGCGGTGGACCCCGCCCTCGCCGACGCCGTCGAGTCCGCCCTCGCCGGTCGGTCCGGTCTCGTCGCCGTCGGCGTCCCGCTGTCGCTGCTCCCGCCGATCCTCGCCGCGCGCGAGCGCTCGACGGGGGAGCCGTGGCGGATCGCCTGCCGACCGGGCGTCGTCGACGTGCTCGGGCGGGCGTTCGCGCTCGGCACGGCCGTCGCCGAAGCGGTCGCGACCGACGCGCTCGAACTCCGAGTCCACCCGGACGGCGGCGAGGGCGCCGAGAGCGTCGCGGACGACGACCGAACGGCACAGCGGATCCTGTTCGCGACGCCCGATCGGGTCGATGCGGTCGCGGGACCGACCGGAAACCGCGCGCTGGTGACCGAGACGGGGTCGACCGCCGCCACCGCCGCGGCCCGGACGGCGGCGGCCCGGTTCGATCGGGCGCGCCCCGCGACCGTCGACATGCCCGCCCGCAGCCGGCTGCTCGCCGCCGCGAGCGACGTGCTCGACGAGCGATTCGCCGACGACGTGGCGGCGGTCCTCGACGCGCTTTCGTACGGCGAGGTCGGTCGGACCGGAACCGTCACCGACCAGACGCTTCTCGTCGCGCTGGCGGCCCGCCACGACCACCTGTTTTGGGACCTCCGACGATGGGTCGAGGGGGAGAGCGAGCGCGGGGGGGAGAGCGACGGCGACACCGACATCGACGGGGGCGAGACCGGTCCCGACGTCGGAATTGCGCCCGGACAAGAGCTCACGGCCGACCGCCGGGCGCTCGTCGATCGCGAGCTGATCGAGTCGATCAAGGTGCCGATGGGACCGGGTCGCCCGCAGTTCCGACTGCGCGCGGTCGACGACGCGCTGCTCCGGGCGCGCCCGGAAGAGGTGCTCAGCGTTCTTCGGGGCCGGTTCGCGCTCCCGGTCACCGAGGACGGCACGCTCAGACGCGGGCCGGGGGGCGGAGAGCGACGCCCGGTGTGGGAGCGAAAGCGGACGCGGTGACGGCGGGAGCGACGTGACAAGAACTAACTCCCGGCGGCGCGCCCCATCGGATATGCCGAACTTCTCCGACAGGGTCGAGCGGATCTCTATCAGCGGGATCCGCGAGGTGTTCGAGGCGGCCGGCGACGACGCGATCAACCTCGGGCTCGGACAGCCCGACTTCCCGACGCCCGAGCACGCGCGACGAGCCGCCGTCGACGCGATCGAAGACGGGCTGGTGGACGCCTACACCGAGAACAAGGGCATCCGCTCGCTGCGGGAGGCGATCGCCGAGAAACACCGGGTCGATCAGGGGATCGACCTCGACCCCGACGACGTGATCGCCACCGCGGGCGGGAGCGAGGCGCTGCACATCGCGATGGAGGCGCACGTGAACGAGGGCGAAGAGGTGCTCATCCCCGATCCCGGCTTCGTCTCGTACGACGCGCTGACGAAACTGGCCGGCGGCGAGCCGGTGCCGGTCCCGCTGCGCGACGACCTCACCATCGACCCCGCCGCGATCGAGGCGGCGATCACCGACGACACCGCGGCGTTCGTCGTCAACTCGCCCGGGAATCCGACCGGCGCGGTCTCCTCCGAGGCGGACGTTCGCGAGTTCGCCCGGATCGCCGACGAGCACGACGTGCTCTGCATCTCCGACGAGGTGTACGAGTACACCGTCTTCGAGGGCGAGCACCGCTCGCCGATCGAGTTCGCGGAGACCGACAACGTCGTCGTCGTCAACTCCGCCTCCAAGCTCTTCTCGATGACCGGCTGGCGGCTCGGCTGGGTGTACGGCGCCAGCGAGCGCGTCGACCGGATGGTGCGCGTGCACCAGTACGCGCAGGCGTGCGCCTCGGCGCCGGCGCAGTACGCCGCGGAGGCGGCGCTTCGCGGGGACCGAGACGTCGTCGACGAGATGACGGCCTCTTTCGAGCGCCGGCGCGACCTCCTCCTCGACGGCTTCGCGGAGATCGGCATCGACTGCCCGACGCCGCAGGGCGCCTTCTACGCGATGCCGCGAGTGCCGGACGGGTTCGTCGACGAGTGCCTCGACCGCGGAGTGATCGTGGTTCCGGGAGAGGCGTTCGGCGAACACGGCCGCGGGCACGCCCGCATCTCGTACGCGACCGACGAGGCGGAACTCCGCGAGGCGCTCGACGTGATGGCGGACGCCTACGCGGCCGTGAAATAGGCGCAACACCTGCCAAAGAATAACTATAGAACATTAGCGACGGTCGGGAGGTTTCCGCAAGTTATACCGTCGGCGACGGAGTACCGGAATACAATGGACCGGAACATTCAGGTCAGCCGCCTCGACCGGCAGGCGGTCGAGGACCAGGAGGTCGAGATCGTCGAGCGAAAGGGTATCGGACACCCTGACTCGATCTGCGACGGTATCGCCGAGTCGGTTTCGCGGGCGCTCTCGCAGCTCTATTTGGACCGCGTCGGGAAAGTGCTCCACTACAACACCGACGAGACGCAGCTCGTCGCCGGCCGCGCCGCGCCCGCCTACGGCGGCGGCGAGGTCGTCGAACCGATCTACGTGCTCATCGTCGGGCGCGCGACGAAGGAGTACGAGGGCGAGCAGCTGCCGGTCGATTCGACCGCGCTGGCGGCGGCCCGCGACTACCTCGCGGAGGCCATCCCGGAGCTCGAGTACGGCACGGACGTCATCGTCGACGTGAAACTCGGCGAGGGCTCGGGCGACCTCCAAGACGTCTTCGGCGAGGAGACTCAGCAGGTACCGATGGCGAACGACACCTCCTTCGGGGTCGGCCACGCGCCGCTAACGGAGACCGAGACGATCGTTCACGAGGCCGAGCACGCGCTCAACACGACCTACTACGCGGACCACCCCGAACTCGGCCCCGACGTGAAGATCATGGGCAAACGCGAGGGCGACCGGATCGACATCACGGTCGCGGCCGCGATGGTCGACGCCCACATCGACGATCTCGACGACTACGACGAGGCGGTCGACGACGTTCGCGAGTTCGTCACCGGGCTCGCCGAGGACCACACCGACCGCGAGGTCAACGTCGACGTCAACACCGCCGACGACTACGACGAGGGGTCGATATACCTCACCGTCACCGGGACCTCGGCAGAGCAGGGCGACGACGGCTCCGTCGGGCGCGGAAACCGCGCGAACGGGCTCATCACGCCCAACCGTCCGATGTCCATGGAGGCGACCTCCGGGAAGAACCCCGTCAACCACATCGGGAAGATCTACAACCTGCTGTCGACTCGGATCGCGGAGTCCGTCACCGACGAGGTCGACGGGATCCGCGACCTGCAGGTCCGGCTGCTCTCGCAGATCGGTCGACCGATCGACGAGCCGCACGTCGCCGACGCGCAGTTGGTGACCGAGGAGGGCGTCGCGCTCGGCGACATCGAAGCAGAGGTCCACGCGATCGTCGACGAGGAGCTCGCGAACGTCACCGACGTGACCCGGAGCGTCATCGACGGCGACGTCTCGACGTTCTGAGCCGCGACCGACCGCGACCGACCGCGACCGACGACTGACGGCGCGCGTGGCGATCGGCCCGACCGACCACAACCGATTTGAAGCGCCGGCGACTCCGAGAACGTGTGACGCGGGTGTGTCTCCTCGGCGATCCGGACGTGAACCTCACGTACGAGCTACTGTCACGCGAGACGGCGCGGGACGCGCTCGCGACCTACGACATCGAGGAACCGTTCGCGAACAGCGTCGCCGTCGACACCGTGAGCCTCGGCGCGGCGGTGTCGCTGTTGAACGACCTCAACTGGTACCTCGTGCGCTTCGTCGACGAGGCGTTAGTCCGCGAGCCGTCGGTGTCGCCCGACGAGTGGCTCTCGCGCGACCTCGCGCGCGAGGTGCGCGACGGCGCGGTTCCGCCCGAGGAGACCGACCAGCGGCTGAAGGTGTTCGGGCTCGTCGACGGCGAGCCCGTCGAGCCCCTGTACGTCCGCCGGAGACAGGGCGAGACGCCCGAGTACGACCTCCGCGACGTCGACGAGACCCTGATCGTGCGCGTGAGCGAGTCGGAGTTTTCGGGGTAGGCGTCGGCGTTCTCGCAGGAGCCGTTGTCGGTACTACTTATAAATCGTTGCCGGCGCAGTGCACAGCGTCAACGCCGCACCAACGACGGCTTCCGATCGCTTCGGTCGTCTCCGCACCGCACCTCAAACCTCCCCAGCCTCGTCGGCTCGGCGTTTATAAACGCCGAGCCGACTCCCTCGCGCGCTCCTCGCACCCGTTTAAAACGGGTGCGAGGAGGTGCGCGCCCCCGCCATTTGTTTATAAATAGACGCCCACACCGCGTCCGGTTTATATACCGCGTCGCGGCCGTTCGAACTCGCGTCCCGGGTCCGATCCAGATACGATCGTACAAGTCGGTCCGGGGGCGAGCGGACGTATGGTACGCGTCACGGTCTGGAACGAGTATCGCCACGAGCGCGAGAGCGACGTCGTCGCCGACCTCTACCCGGACGGCATCCACGCGGTCCTCGCGGAAATCCTCGAGGAAGCGGGCCACGAGGTACGGACCGCGACGCTCGACGAGGGACCGGACCACGGGCTCACAGAGGAGGTCTTAGCCGACACCGACGTGCTCACGTGGTGGGGCCACGCCGCCCACGACGAGGTGCGCGACGAGGTCGTCGACCGCGTCCACGAGCGCGTCCTCGACGGGATGGGTCTCTTGGTGCTCCACTCGGGCCACTACTCGAAGATCTTCAAGAAGCTCATGGGCACCAGTTGCTCGCTCAAGTGGCGCGAGGCGGCCGAGACGGAGCGGCTCTGGGTCGTCGAGCCGAGCCACCCGATCGCCGACGGCCTCGGCGAGTACATCGAACTCGACGAAGCGGAGATGTACGGCGAGCGCTTCGACATTCCGGCGCCCGACACGCTCGTGTTCAACTCCTGGTTCGCCGGCGGCGAGACGTTCCGCTCCGGCTGCTGTTACCGACGCGGCAACGGCAAGGTGTTCTACTTCCGCCCGGGCCACGAGACGTATCCCGTCTACTACGACGACGACGTGCGCCAGGTGCTCCGCAACGCGGTCGAGTGGGCGGCCCCGGGCGACGGTCCGACCCCCGACTTCGGCAACGCCGACCCGATCGAGGACATCGACACGAGCGACGACCGAACGGTCCACTGATCGGCGAGTCCACTGATCGGGCGATTCGCTGTTCGGCCGCTATCACCTTCGAGCGCACTCGACGAGCCGTCGGCTCAGAACTGTAGGGCGACCGCCGCTACGGTGTGGACGTTGAAAGGCGACCGCCCCGCGTAAACGCGAGACGATCGGCGTGTCACACACCGGCGGCCGGTCGAGTAGGCGTCAGCCGCGGCGGTATATAACCCCTCGCTTACGCGGACGGCGGCTCGACCCGCGCCACCGGCATGTGCCCGCCGATTCTCCGAAAGCGGTCTACTCGGGTCGATGGACCTCGCCGTCGCGCGAGTCGGCGTCCTTCCGGCGGAGCGCGGCGGCCGCGTTGTTGGCGTCGTAGCCGAAGAACACGTCTTTCGCGTACGTCTCCGCCACTTCGATCGCGTGGATCAGCTCGTCGACGCCGACGTCGACCGCGTACAGCTCCAGCGAGAACGGCGTCTCCGGCGGGGCGCCGTGGACGTCGTAATCGCCGCCGAGCCGCGAGCGGAACCCGCGGGCGATCGTTTCGAGCCAGTAGGTCGTGCCGTAGTCCAGGTCGTACAGCGGGACGACGAACTCGTCGACGAGGTCGGCGAGCCGGTCGAGGTCGAGGCCGCTCCGCGCGTACAGGTGACCCGGGTACGGATCGGGGTACAGCGTGAGCAGCACGCGTCCGGGGATCCGATCGGCCGCGTCGGCGACGAACGACGTGATCACGTCGGCGCGCCAGTCCGCGAAGTCGTCGCGGTCGCTCTCGGCGAACAGCCGCTCACAGCGGTCGCAGTGACAGAACCCCTCGCGCGGGAACCCCACGTCGTCGAGGCGTACGTCGCCGTTCTCCGCGGCGCAGTCCGCGATGATCTCGAGGAGGCCCTCGCGGTACTCGGGGTGGGTCGGGCAGATGTACGCCCAGTCGAAGTAGTCGCGGTCGCGGGTCGCCAGTTCCCCGCGCTCGTCGACGGGGACGAGGTCGGGGTTCTCGCTCGCCGCGGCGTTATCGCCGAAACACGACACCATGTTCACGGCGTTCGGCAGCGGCGCGGCCGCCCGCCCCGTGACGTCTTTGACCTCGTAGCAGCCGAGATCGAACGGCTCCATCTCGACCTCGTCGGCGTTGCGCGTGACGACCCCGTACATGGCCCCGGCTACGTGACTGACGGGTAAAAACGGCGGGCATCCGCCCGCGGGAGGTGATCAGGTGGACGGAGTAGTCCGAGTGGACGGTGTAGTTGGGTACTGTGCGACGGCGACGGCGCGCGCTGCGGTTCCGTTACTCGACTTCGACCGGCTCCTTGTCGCCGGCGAACAGGAAGTACGCGAGCGCAACCAACGACAGGACGAGGACGAGCTTCGCTTTCTTGCTCATGGATGACACAACGAGCGGCGGGCGCTAAAACCTACCGGAGCGTTCGGGCGATCGCTCTCGGTCGGGACCGCCTCACACGTCGATGTGATCGGCGATGTCGGCCCGGAGAATCGTCGAGCAGTAGTCACATCGGACGCCGTCGGCGACGACTTCGAACCGGGTCTCGACCGGCTCCTCGGTGTTCGTGATGCAGTTGCGGTTCGGACACGAGAGCACGCCGGTCACGCTGTCCGGGCGGGTGACGCGGCTCTTCTCGACGACCTCGAACTCGCGGATGATGTTGATCGACGCCTCGGGGGCGATGAGCGAGAGCACGTCGACCTCGGACTGCGACAGCTCGCGGTCTTCCACCTTCACGATGTCCTTGCGACCGAGCCGGTCGGAGGGGACGTTCATTCCGACGGAGACGCCGAGCCCCTCGGAGCCGTCGATACCGAGGATGGCGAGGACGTTGAGCGCCTGCCCGCCCTCGACGTGGTCGATGACGGTGCCGTTGCGGATCTTCGAGACGCGCAGTTCGTGGTCGCTCATCGGTCCACCTCGATCCCTTCGTCGGCGTCCGGGTCCGCGTTCTCCAACAGCGTGTCGAGCAGCGCCATCCGCACCGGGATCCCGTTGTGCGCCTGCTCGAAATACCGGGCGTGGTCAGTCTTGTCCACGTCGGGCGCGATCTCGTCGACGCGGGGAAGCGGGTGCATCACGGAGAGGTGATCGGGGGCGGCCTCCAGGGTGTCGGCGTCGATCCGGTACTCGCCGGCGACGCGGTGGTACTCGTTCTCGTCCGGGAACCGTTCCTTCTGGATCCGGGTGACGTACAGCACGTCCAGGTCCTCGATGACGTCGTCCAGATCCTCGTGTTCGCGCACCTGCGCGCCGGTCTCGTGAAGGTCGAACCGGACCGAGCGCGGGAGCCGCAGCGACGGCGGGCTGATGAAGTGCTGGTTGACGTCGAAGTTCGTCAGCGCCGACGCCAGCGAGTGGACCGTGCGACCGTACTTCAGATCGCCCATGATCCCGACGGTGAGGTCGTCGAGCCCGTGGTTCTCGCGGATGGTGTGAAGATCGAGGAGCGTCTGAGAGGGGTGTTGTCCCGCCCCGTCGCCGGCGTTGACGACCGGCACGGAGACGTTCTCCGCGGCGAGCGTCGCGGCGCCCTCGCTCGGATGGCGGAGGACGAGCGCGTCCGCGTACCCCTCGATGACGCGGACGGTGTCGGAGAGCGACTCCCCTTTCGACACCGACGAGGAGTCGACGTCCCCCATGTCGATGGTGTCGATGCCGAGGCGCTTGGCCGCGCTGTCGAAGCTCATCCGGGTTCGGGTGCTCGGCTCGAAAAAGCAGAGCGCGAGCACCGTCCCGGCGTGCCGGTCCGCGTAGGCGGCGGGGTCGTCGGCAACCGCCCGGGCCCGGTCGAGCACCGCCTCGATGTCGTCCCGCGACAGTTGCGTCGCGGTGATGAGGTGGTCCTGACGCATCGTCGGAGAAGGGGGCCGGCAGTCTCTTGAATCCCTCGGCTCGGGCGCCAACGCCCGTGTTCACGTCCGTGCGGATCGTCTGGGGCGCCCGCTTCGAGATTCGCAGAACGTGCGCCACGGTCCCGCGTGACGGTGCGTCACGGATCGGCGGCCGTGCGAAGGCGAACGGTCTCGACCACTCCCTAGCGGTGTCCGGCCGTCGGTCGGCCTCGTGATCCCGACCGTGAACAGCGGACCGAACCCGATCACCACCGAATTCTCGGGGCCACTATCTTTAATGGAACAGGGAGTGTCAATATCGACGATTATGAAGAAACTGATCAACGACCCGGACGACGTCGTCGACGAGATGCTGGACGGGATGCTCGCGGCGTATCCCGACCGGCTGCGCCGACTCCCCGACACGCAGGTACTGGTGCGCGACGACGCGCCGGTGAAGGGGAAAGTAGCCCTCGTCACGGGCGGCGGCAGCGGCCACGAGCCGACCCACGCGGGCTACATCGGCGACGGGATGCTCGACGGGGCGGCCGCCGGCGGCGTGTTCTCCTCGCCGACCGCCGACGAGTTCGAGGCGCTCATCGAGGCCTGCGACGCGGGCGACGGCGTCCTCGCGATCATCAAAAACTACGAGGGCGACGTGATGAACTTCGAGACCGCCATCGAACTCGCCGAGATGGAGGGCGTCGAGGTCGACAGCGTCGTCGTCGACGACGACGTGGCCGTCGAGGACTCGCTGTACACCTCCGGTCGGCGCGGCGTCTGCGGGACGATCCTCGTCCACAAGGCCGCCGGCGCGAAGGCCGCGGCGGGCGGCGACCTCTCGGAGGTCAAACGCGTCGCCGAGAAGGTGATCGACAACGTCGGCACGATGGGGATGGCGCTCACCTCGTGTGTCACCCCCGAGAAGGGCGAGCCCACCTTCGATCTGGGCGACGACGAGATCGAGCTCGGCATCGGGATCCACGGGGAGCCCGGAACCGAGCGCACGGACACCATGAGCGCCGACGCGGTGACCGAAGAGCTGACCGAGGCCGTCCTCGACGACCTCGACCTCGACCCCGGCCAGGAGGTCCTCACGATCGTCAACGGGATGGGCGGGACCCCCCAGATGGAGCTGTTCGTCGTCAACCGCCGGCTCCAGGAACTGCTCGGCGAGCACGATCTGGAGACGTGGGACGCGTGGGTCGGCGACTACATGACCTCGCTGGACATGGCTGGCGCGTCGATCACCGTCTGTGCCGTCGACGACGAACTGAAAGAGCTGCTCGGCGCGTCGGCCGACACCCCCGCGCTCTCGCAATGAGCGGGGACGAACCGGACGGAGACGGCGCCGCCGTCGTCGCGGCGGTGGAGGCGGTCGCCGAGCGGATCGAACGCGAGCGCGATCACCTGACCGAACTCGACTCGGCCATCGGCGACGCCGACCACGGCGGTAACATGGCCCGCGGGTGGGCCGCCGCGGCCGAGGCGGCGCGCGACCTCGACGACCCCGACCCGCAGACGGTCGGCAAGACGGTCGGCAAGACGCTCATGTCGAAGGTGGGCGGCGCCTCGGGGCCGCTGTTCGGCGGGTCGCTCGTGTTCGCGAGCGCCGAGCTCGACGACGGGATCGACGCCGAGAGCGCGGTGGCGTTCGCCGAGACCTACTTACAGAAAGTCGAGGACCGCGGCGACGCTCGCCTCGGCGATCAGACGATGGTCGACGCGCTGACCCCCGCGGTCCACACGTTCAAAAAGTCGATCGAGACCGACGAGCTCCCGCCGCTGGAGGCGCTCGCGAAGGCGGTCGACGCCGCCGACCGCGGCGTCGCGTTCACCGTCCCCATCCGCGCCCGCAAGGGCCGCGCCTCCTACTTGGGGTGGCGGTCGGTCGGCCACCAGGATCCCGGCGCGACGAGCACGCTGTACATCCTCGAAGAGCTGCTGTCGGTGGCCGCCGACCGGCTCGACGCCGAGGTGCCCGACGTCGACGCGACCTCGCCGACGATACCGGACGACGCGGAAGGAGACGAGGAAGCAGAACCCGCGGAGGCGACCGCATCGGATCCGGAGGACGACTGATGGTCGGACTCGTCGTCGTCTCGCACAGCGAGCGGGCCGCCGAGGGCATCGTCGAGATCGCCGCGGAGATGGCCGGCGACACCCGCATCGAGGCGGTCGGGGGCGACGGGAGCGGCGGGATCGGCACCGTCCCCGACGCGATCGAGGACGCCATCGACGCCGCCGCCGACGGCGACGGGGTCGTGGTCCTCGTCGACCTCGGCAGCGCCGTGATGAACGCCGACGTCGCCATCGAACTGAGCGAGGTCGAGGCGGTCATCGCGGACGCGCCGGTGCTCGAAGGCGCCGTCAACGCCGCCGTCGCGGCCACCGACCCGTCGGCGACGCTCGACTCGGTCCGCGAACAGGCCGAGGCCGCCCGCGACATCGAGAAGCTGTAGCGGCGGGGAGCGCGCTTTCGCCGGAGCGCAGCGCTCGACGGAGAACGGCTTACGCGTCGAGCAGTTCGCGCACCTCGGCTCGCGTCTCGCAGGCGAGCGCCTCGGCGGCGAGGTCGGTCGCCGCTTCGGCGTCGATCGCCGCCACTCGTTCTTTGACCGCCGGCACGGTCACCGCGCTCATGCTGAGTTCGTCGAGCCCGAGTCCGACGAGGAGGGCCGTGAGCGCCGGGTCGCCTGCCATCTCGCCGCACATTCCGACCCACGCGTCGGTCCCCTCGGCGGCGGTCGTCGTGCGATCGATCGCGCGCAACACCGCCGGGTGCAGCGGGTCGTGGTAGTCGGCGACGGCGTCGTTCTCGCGGTCGGCGGCCATCACGTACTGAGTCAGGTCGTTCGTGCCGATACTGAGGAAGTCGAGCCGCGCGGCGAGTCGGTCGGCGAGGAAGACCGCGGCCGGCGTCTCGATCATCGCGCCCAGCTCGGGTATCGCGTGGTCGATCCCCGCTTTGGTGAGGTCGCTTGCGACGGAGTCGACGACCGCGAGCGCCGCTTCCACCTCCTCGATCCGCGAGACCAGCGGGAACATGACCGCGAGGTCGTCGCCGTCCTCGCGGGCCGCCGCGCGCAACAGCGCCCGAATCTGCGTCTCGAACAGGTCGGCGTGTTCGTCGAGCGACAGCCGGATCCCGCGGCTCCCGAGGAACGGGTTCGACTCGGTCGGCAGATCGAGATACGGGACGGGTTTGTCCCCGCCGATGTCGAGCGTTCGGACGACGACGCGGTCGGCCGGGAACGCCTCGAGCGCCGCCGAAAACGCCTCGTACTGCTCGTCTTCGGTCGGGGGCGACTCGCGGTCGTAAAAGAGGAACTCCGTCCGGAACAGGCCGATCCCGTCCGCGCCGCGGTCGGCCGCGGGGGCCAACTCCGCCTCGCTTCCGACGTTCGCGGCGACCTCGATCGCCCGCCCGTCCGCGGTCGAGACGTGCTCGTCCACCACCGGCGCCGACGCGCCCCCGACCGCCGCCCGCTGTGCCGCGTCGGGGTCGACGACGACCCGGCCGCCGTCGCCGTCGATGAGGACCTCGGCGCCCTCGGCGACCTCGCGGAGCGATTCGCCGACGCCGACGACCGCCGGGATCGACAGCGAGCGCGCGATGATCGCCGCGTGGGCGGTCCGCCCGCCGGTGACCGTCGCGATCCCCGCGACGGCGTCCGGGTCGAGTTCGGCGGTGTCGCTCGGCGTGAGTCGCTCCGCGAGCAGGACGGTCCCGTCGGGAAGATCGCCGAGGTCGGCGGCCTCGGCGCCTAGGAGGGCGCGCAGCACGCGGTCGCGAACGTCACGCAGGTCGTCCGCGCGCTCGGCCATCCGACCGTCCATCGCCTCGAACTGCGCGATCGCCTCCGCGAACCGATCGTCGACGGCGCGTTCGGCCGGGGTGCCGTCGGCGATGGATGCCTCGATATCATCGACGAGTCCGGGATCGTCGAGGAACCCCTCGTGCGCCTCGAACACGGCCGCCTCTTCCTCGCCAACGCGTTCGGCGGCGCGGTCGCGCGCCTGCCGAATCGCCTCGCGGGCCTCGTCGCGGGCGCGCTCGAAGCGTTCCCGCTCCGCATCGGGGTCGACCGCGGACGAGTCGGACGGGTCGGATGAGTCAGGCAGCGTCAGGTCGGCGTCCGGTCGGTGCCAGCGCGCGGTCCCGATCCCGGACAGCGGGGTGCTCCCGATCCCCTCGAGTGTCCTCACTCCGCCTCACCGCCGTCGGCCTCGTTTTGCTCGACCGCCGTCGAGAGCAGGTCACAGACCGCGTCGAGCGCGGCTTCCGCCTCGTCCCCCTCGGCGACGACGCGGACCGACTCGCCGTGGCCGACGTTCAGCCCGCTCACGGAGAGCATGCTGTCGGCGCGAACTAACCCCTCGTCGCCGTCGTCCGCCCGCCCGATCGACACGTCCGCGTCGAATCGGTTCACCGTCTGCACCAGCTTCGAGGCCGGTCTCGCGTGCAGGCCCGCCTCCGGCACCACCGTTACGGTACGTTCCATGGCTTTCGATGGGTGACGAGCGGTCTTATAAGTGGTGCGCGGCCGCGGTCACGCCACGACGTCGACGACCGTCTCACGCCACGACGTCGACGACCGTCTCGTCGATCATCCGCGCGAGGACGACCCGCGGTACGTCCGCGTGTTCGTGGACGACGGCCGAGATCTCTCTCGCGACCGCCTCGTCGGCGTCGTCGTCGACCGCGTTCAGGAGCGGGACCGGCGTGGCGCCCGGCGGGATACCTTTTAAACCGCCGCGCTCGTGAGCGAGGACTCGACCGATCAGCTCCGGCGTGATCTCGTCGCCGAGGTCGGCGTCGACGAGCGCCGCGACGCGCTCGGGCCGGTGCACCGTCTCCGCGGACAGCGGCTCCCCGACCGCGCCGACGCTCGCCACCGGAACCACGGTGTCCGCGCCCGACGGGATCTGCGGCTCTCGGTCGTTCGGGGCCTTTAAAAGGCGCGTCCGCGCCCCGTCGGCTTTCACGAGGACCGGACCGTCGTGGGCGGCCGCGAGTGCGTCGACCGTCTCGGGATCGTACCCTCGGTATCGGTCGTCGCGGTCGCGGCCCGGCACCAGCCCGAGGGGGAACGCGTCGGTCGCGGGCGCACCGCTGGCGGACGCATCACCGGCGGGCGCGTCGTCCCCGCGGAGCGCCGCGACGGGGTCCTCGGTCACGCGCACCGATGCGACCTCGCGGTCGAAGATCGGGATCCGAACCGTCGCGGTCAGGACCGCGCGGTCGAGCCGCCCGGCGAGCGCGTACAGGGTCGTCTTCTTCCCGCCGGCGCCGACGAGACAAGTGGTTCCCTCGGTCGCGCCGAGCGCGGTGGCGATGGTCATACTGGGGAGAACGATCGCGCCCCGGCGCCGAAAGCGCGTCGGTCCCGGCAGCCGCTTCCCGCCGGTTCCGGCCGGAGACGGGCCCAGAGCCACCCGGGGATTCATTCGGCTCGGGGGACTACGGCCGGTGATGGACCCTCCGGACCGGATCCTCCGCGTCGACCTCTCGACCCGCCGGATCGAGAGCGATCCGGTCCCCGCGTCGTGGCTCGCGAAGTACGTCGGCGGAAAGGGGCTCGGCGCTCGCTACCTCTACGAGGCGGGTCGCAGGATCGATCCGGAATCTCCGGAAAACGTACTCGCGTTTATGACCGGTCCGCTCACCGGCTACACTCCCGGTGAGCAGCGATACGCGGCGATCACGAAGTCGCCGCTCACCGGCACCTTCCTCGACTCGTACGGCGGCGGGACGTTCCCGGCCCGCCTCGCCGCCTCGCTCGGCCCCCACCTCGGCGTCCTCGTGACGGGCGCGGCCGACGAGCGGGTCACACTCTCGCTGTCGGACGGCGAGGCGGCGATCGAGCCGGCGGCGGACCTCGCCGGCCTCGACGCGGCGGAGACGGACGCCGAGTTCCCAGACGCCGCCGTCGCCTGTATCGGCCCGGCGGGCGAACGGGCGGTCAAGTACGCGACGATCGCGTCCGACGGCGGCGACCACCACGCCGGGCGGGGCGGCGCGGGCGCGGTGATGGGGACGAAGCGCCTGAAGG
This sequence comes from Halorubrum aidingense JCM 13560, assembly GCF_000336995.1. Taxonomy (GTDB): domain Archaea; phylum Halobacteriota; class Halobacteria; order Halobacteriales; family Haloferacaceae; genus Halorubrum; species Halorubrum aidingense. Next base: position 106,109 of record NZ_AOJI01000019.1, read on the forward strand.
CGGTCATCGCCCGCGACCCGCCCCCCGACCCCGCCGCGGGGCTCGACGCCCTCCGCGAGCGCGACGCCGACGCGTTCGCCGACAGCGACGCGGGGCGCTGGCTCGCCGCGGGCGACACCCTCGAAACGGTCGACTTCGCGAACGAGGCCGGCGTGTTACCGACCCGCGGCTGGCAGTCGAGCCGGTTCGACGGCGCCGACGAGATCGGGATCGAGACGGCGACCGAACGCGCCTCCGGCCGCGAGCGCCCCGGCGATCCGGTTCCGGGCGGGTTCCGCGTTCCGGGAGGTGAAGCGGGCGACGATACCGAGGACGACGCCGACGACACGAGTGATGACACGAGCGACGACACGAGCGACGACACGAGCGACGACACCGAAACCGTCGACGAGAGAGGGAGCGTCGGCGAGGGCGGCAGCGTCCCCCGGGGGGCGACTCCGATCGTCTTGGGCGCGGGGCTCGGGATCGACGACTTCGACGCCGTCGCGGCGCTCGGCGGCGTCTGCGATCGGCTCGGGATGGACGTTATCTCCGCGGGCAACGCGGTCGCGTGGGCGGTCCGCGCGGGCGACGAAGGGGTGATCGATCGCGAGATCGCGTTCGGCGACGAGGTGGCCGCGCGCGCGCTGATCGAGGAGATCGCCGCCAGATCGACCCCGCTCGGCGACGCGCTCGCGGAGGGCGTCGCGGCGGCCGCAGAGCGGTTCGGCGGCGCCGACCTGATCCCGACGGTGAAGGGGATGGAGCTCTCCTCGTACGACCCTCGCGGCGCGGCCTCGATGGCGCTCGCGTACGCCACCAGCGATCGCGGCGGCTGTCACCGGCGCGCCCGGCCGGTCGAGGTCGACGCGCTGGCCCCCGAGAGTCGCGACCCGGACGAGATCGCCGCCGCGGTCGCGAGCGAACAGGACCGGCGCGCGGCGCTGTGGTGTCTCGTCGCCGACGACTTCCTCGACGCCGTGTTCGACCCGGCGGTCGTCGCCGAGTGGCTCGCGGCTCGCGGGTACGGTCACACGACCGACGAACTCGAACCCCTCGGCGAGCGGGTGTGGACCCTCGTTCGACTGTACAACGTCCGCGAGGGGTTCGACCGCGACGACGACGCGCTGCCGCCGGCGATCGCGGGGGCCGGCGGGGGCGACAGCGGGGCTGACAGCGGGGGTGACAGCGGAGCTAACAGCGGGGCTGACAGCGGAGACGGCGTCGATCCGGACGCCTTCGAGGACCTGCTCGACCGGTATTACGCGGTTCGCGGCTGGGACCAGACGGGCCGGCCGACCTCGGAGCTGATCGAGCGAGTCGGAGTCGACGATCTGCCGGACCGGCCCGACAGCGGCGGGGGCGACGAGAGCAGCGACCGCGACTAAGGCGCCGCCTGCTTCGTCGAGATCAGCTCGATCACGTCGCGGTGGGACAGCTCGTGGTCGGTGCCGACCTGCCGCCCGCTCCGGCAGTCGGTGCCGTGGAGGAGCCCCTCGCCGATGTCCGAGTGGATGTGGAACGCGAAGTCCTCGGTGGTCGAATCCTCGGGGAGGAGGAAGCAGTCGCGGAAGACGCCCTTCTCGTCTTTGCTCCCGTTCGCGGAGCCGGGGAAGACGGCGATACAGCCGAGCACGTCGAAGACGGCCGACTCGAGTGCGCCCTGCACGCCCGTCCCGTCGTACTCGGCGACGAACTCCCCGATCTGATCGAGGCCGGCCTCCTGCTCGTCGGAGACGTCGCCGACGATTTCGAAGTCGGCGTCGCCCGGCGTGTAGTCAACGACGCCCGCCTCGTCCGCGTTCTTGAGCGCCTTCTCGGCGTGAGCGCTCGCGGGGACGAACGAGAGGTGTTCGTACTCCGGATCGGTCGTGATCTCTTCCCAGTTCGCCTGCGCCTCGAGGGTGTCCATCTTGTTGGCGGCGACGACCATCGGCTTCGTCCGCTTCCGGATCTCCACGGCGAGGTCGGCCCTGTCCTCGTCGTCCCACGTGTCGGGGTCGAGTTCGAGCCCCTCCGCGAGGATCACCTGTTTCATCCGGTCCTTGTCGATGCCGAACGCGGACATCTGCTCGGCGAGCTCCTCCTCGATGGCGGCGTCGGCGCCGTGGTAGCGCGTCTCGAACTTCTCTAACCCCTTGCCGAGCACGTCGAGGTACCACTCGTCGAGCTCCTCCTCTAAGAAGTCGATGTCCTCGCGGGGGTCGTGGCCCTCGGTGGCCTCGCCCTCGATGTCGGTCTTCCCGGAGAAGTCGACGACGTGGATCAACACGTCGGTCTCGTTGAGGTCGGTGAGGAACTGGTTGCCGAGCCCGCGCCCCTCGTGGGCGCCCGGGACCAGCCCGGCGACGTCGACGAGCTTGATCGGGACGAAGCGGGTTCCCTCGCGGCAGACGCCGACGCTCGGCGTGCAGGTCTCGTCGAACTCGGGGGCGGCGCAGTCGACGCGGACGTACGCCTCGCCGACGGTCGGGTCGATCGTGGTGAACGGGTACGCGCCCTCCGGCACGTCGTTCATGGTCGCGGCGTTGAAGAAGGTCGACTTGCCCACGGAGGGCTTGCCGACGAGACCGATCCGGTAACTCATTACCCTCACTGCGAGACCAGCGGTAAAAAGCGATGCGAGACGCTCCGTGGCGTGCGGACGGGTGACGCGGGGTGCGACGGAACCGCGGATCGCCGGGTCAGGCGTCGCCGTCTGACTCCCCGATCAGGCGTCGCCGTCGGACTGCCCCGGCTCGCCGAGCGCCTCGATCGGGAGCACGTTCTGGAGCGCGACGAAGGCGTCCTCCGCGCTCTCGAAGCGCTCCTGTTCGATATCGGCGATGAGTTCGCCGAGGTCGGCGTCGCCGTCGGCGAACAGCACGGTCGTCCCCGAACACGCGTCGACGAGCTCGTCGCGGTCGGTCGGGTAGTCGCGCCCTTTGAACTCGTCTTCGACTCGCGAGAGATGGATTTCGTCTGTCATGATCGGTCTATTGGACGGCGAACGGCTTAAACGCGCGCCTCACCGGGCGAATCTATCCGGGCCGATCACGAGAACGTCGGGCGCTCCGCGTACGGGATCGGGTCGCGCTCGCCGACGTTCCGGAACGCCTCCAGCCGGAAGGCGCAGGCGTCGCAGGTGCCGCAGGCGGGCGCGTCGTCGCGGTAGCACGACCACGTCTCCTCGTAGGGGACCGACAGTTCGAGCCCGCGCTCGACGATGTCGGTCTTCGCGTCCTCGACGTACGGCACCTCGATCGCGATCGCCGTCTCGGGTTTCGTCCCCGCGTCGACCATGCGCTCGAACGCCTCGAAGAACTCGGGGCGGCAGTCGGGGTACCCGGAGTAGTCCTCGGAGTGGGCGCCGACGAAGACGGCGTCGCACTCGTTCGCCTCGGCGTACGAGACGGCCATCGACAGCAGGTTCGCGTTGCGGAACGGCACGTACGAGGTCGGGATCTCGTCGCCGTCGAGGTCGGCGTCGGCCACGTCCATCGCGTCGTCGGTGAGCGAGGAGGCGCCGACGCGTTTCAGGTGGTCCGTCTCGATGTGGAGGAAGTCGCGGACGGGGAGGTCGTCCCGCTCGGCGAGCGCACGGGCGCACTCGTACTCTTTCGTCTCCGTGTTCTGCCCGTAGGAGGTGTGTAAAAAGTAGAGGTCGTAGCCGCGGGCGGCGGCCTCGTAGGCGGTCGTCGCGCTGTCCATCCCGCCGGAGACGAGGACGACGGCCCGCTTCTCGGTCGCCCGCGTGTCGGCGGGGGTCTCGGAGTCGTTCTCGGCGTCAGTTTCGGTGGCGGGTCGTGCGTCGGTGTCGGGTCGTGCGTCGGTGTCGGTGTCTTCGGTCATGGATAGGTGTGATGAGTGGGTATTGGGGCGATGGTTGTGACGGCGGTTGCGGTGGCTATCGGGAGAGCAAGCGGTCAGGTCTCGGGCGCGTCGTTCCACAGGTCGACGTGGAGCCGAGGCGTGTACCGATAGCCGTGTTCGAGCGCGAGATCGGCGACGACGCGGCGCGTCTCGGCGAGCCGCTCGCGGGTCTGGCCCTCCGGCATGAGCAGGACCCGGTCGTCAGAGAGGCGGGACGGGTCGGCCAATCGGTCCCGGACGTCGGCGACGAGCGATTCGATCTCGGGCAGGTCGTCCGGACCCGTCACGACGAACTTCAACTGCGTCTCGTACCGCGAGACGATCGTCGCGAGCGCGTCGCGGTCGATGCGGGCCGCCTCGTGCGCGTCGGACCACCGCTCGAGATCGGCGTCGCTCACGTCCGAGTCCGCGGGATCGACGCCGGCAGGCGGGCGGTCGACGGTCGGCGTCGACGAAGCGAGCTTCGGGCTCACGCTCGCGAGGTCGATCGGCGTCTCCGGCGGCGGAACGATGGTGCCGTTCGTTTCGACGGTGACGTGGTAGCCGCGGGCGGCCAAATCGCGGACGAGGTCGATGACCCCGTCGTGGACGAGGGGCTCACCGCCCGTGACGACGACGTGATCGGGGCCGCGAGCCGCTACCGCCTCGACGATCTCGGCGACGGCGAGCCACGATCCGGTCGGCTCCCAAGAGGTGTGATAGGAGTCGCAGAACCAGCAGCGCAGGTTACAGCCCGCGGTGCGCACGAACGTCGAGGGCTGACCCGCCAGCGTTCCCTCCCCTTGCAGCGAGGCGAACAGCTCGTTGATCGGGAGCGCGTCGTCTCCCGGAGCGGCCCCGTCGGTCGAGTCCGCCTCGTCGCCGCCGACCGAGCCCCACGCGTCGCCGTCGATGTCGCTGGTGACCGGCATTACGGCGCGGCGCACAGCTCGCCGGTTTCGCGCACCGAGACGGCGACCGAGGAGACCGTGTCGGGGAGGCGCTCCGCGAGCCGCTCTTCTAACACCGCCGCCATCACCTCCGCGGTCGGCGGGGCGTCGAGGACGACGGTCGCGTCGGCGTCGCCGGCCGCCTCGAACCCCGCGACGAGCGGATCGCCCGCTTCCAGCAGGAATCGGTGGTCCCACTCGTCGATCACGTCGGTGACGACGCCCTTGTCGACGACCCATCCCTCGTCGGTGAGTTCGCCGCGCACCGTCACCGTCAGCTCGTAGTTGTGCCCGTGCGGCCGACTGCACTTCCCGTCGTGGTGGAGCAGCCGGTGCCCCGCCGAGATCCGGATCGGACGATCGCGACCGATGTGGAGCGTGCGCTCTCCGGCCCGAGAAATAACACCGGAGGATTCTCCAGATATTCGTTGGCTCATACTCACAGGTCGCGGGTCGAATATATAATCCCGACGACTCCCCGACTGCTCGCCTCCCGACCGATCACCCACACGACTCCCCGACCGCCCGACCGCTCAACCGCCCGACCGCCCAACCGCCTGACCGCTCGACTGCAAAGAACCGGCAAAATCCGCAAAGAGTTATATGCCGCCGAAGATATGTGTTATGTGAACGTATGACATTGTATAGCCGGATCCTGGTGCCGACCGACGGCTCGGCGGAGGGGAAACGAGCGGTGGCACACGCCCTCGACGTCGCCGCGGTCCACGACGCCGACGTCCACGCCCTCTACGTGGTGGACACCGCGAGCTACGCCGGGATGCCGATGGAGAGCTCGTGGGAGGGTATCGGCGATCTCCTCCGCAGCGACGCGCGGGAGGCTATCGCGCGCGTCGAACGGCTCGCCGACGAGGTCGACGTCGACGTCGAGACCGCGGTCGTCGACGGCTCGCCGAGCCGCGAGATCATCCGGTACGCCGAGGGCAACGACTGCGACCTCATCGTGATGGGGACCCACGGGCGCGGCGGAATCGACCGGCTCCTCCTCGGGAGCGTCGCCGAAAAGGTCGTCCGGGCCGCGTCGGTCCCGGTGGTGACGGTCCGGCTCGACGGCGACGTGCCGAACGGAGCGGCCGTCGAGGCGGCGATGAACGAAGCGGAGACGCCGTCCGACGCCGGCACCGCGAGCGATACCGGAGCCGCGACCGACGGCGAGGCCGCGAGCGACGCGGGGTAGTCGTCGGCGTCGCAGAGCTAGTCATGTAGCGTCGCAGAGCTAGTCGTGTACTGTTGGCAGCGCTAGTCGTCGGCGTCGCGGAGGGGTTCGCAATCGCCCGCGTGAACGCGCGTCCGCCCCTCGTCGGTCTCGATCACGAGCGCGCCGGGCGACTCCACGTCGACCGCGGTGCCGACCACCGGACCGGTCGCGGTCTCGACTCGGACCCGCCGGCCGAGGGTGCTCGACCGCTCGCGCCACGCGGGGAGGATCCGGTCCAGCCCGTCGTCCGTCCCCGTGAGCGCCGCGAACCGTTCGAGGAGCGTCGCGGCGATCCGGCGCCGGTCGACCTCGCCACCGGACTCCGAACGGTTCCCGGAACGGGCATCGGTGTCCGGATCGGCGCCCACTTCGGCGCGGAGCGAGGTCGCGTCGGCCGGAAGCGCGGCGGCGTCGATGTCGGCGTTGACGCCGATACCGACGACGATCCACGACACCCTGTCGGCTTCGCCCTCCATCTCGGTGAGGATGCCGGCGAGCTTTCGGCCGCCGCGGCCGGTCGCCGCGGATCGGTCCGGCTCCGCCTCCGCGGCGTCGTCGCTCCCCACCAACACGTCGTTCGGCCACTTGATGTGCGCGTCCACGCCGGCCTCGCGGCAGGCGTCCGCGACCGCGACGGCGGCCGCGAGGGTGAAAAGCGGCGCGCGGGCCGGCGACACCGCCGGCCGCGCCACGATAGAGACCCAGACGCCGCCGCTCGGTGCGACCCACTCGCGGTCCAGCCGGCCGCGACTCCCGGTCTGTTCGTCCGCGACGACGGCGACGTCGGCGGCGCCCGCCGTCGCGAGTTCGCGAGCGCGGTCGTTCGTCGACGAGAGGCGCTCGTGGTACTCGACGGCGTACGGCGCGTCGAGTTCGAACTCGATGCCGGCCGCGGAGTAGCCGGGGCTCGCCGGAGCGACGTACCCCTCGCCGGTCGATTCGACCACGAATCCCTCCTCTCGAAGCGCCTCGACCGCCTTCCAGACGGCCGCGCGCGAGACGCCGAGCGCCTCGGCGAGGTCGGGGCCAGAGACCGGACCGTCCTCCAGCGCGTCGAGGAGCGCGCGGCGCGTGTCCATACCGACGCCGTCGCCCGGAGCGCCGAAAGTCGTTCCGGGTTCGCGACGGACTGACCCGAGCGGGCCCCGGACCGAGGACACCACGTTTCCGGTGAAACGGCGAGTGGTACCGAGGGCCACGGTGAGACGTTGAACGGCCCAGATCTGGGCCACTCGGCTTCGAGAGACCGCTCGACACAAGACACAAGGTCTCACGGGGGAATATCCGGGTATGCAACCCTCCAAGGAGCGTGAGGCGTCCGACGGGGATCCGCTCGACGACCTCGACGACCTCCTCGACGACGACCTCACAGAGGGCGGGGAGACGACCCGCTCCGACGAGCCGTCGACCGCGTCGAGTTCGGGGCCCGCGGCCGGCGGCGACGCCGGACGGATCGGTCTCGACGGACGGTGGTTCTCGGCGAAGGCGTTCGCCGTCGCGCTCGTCGCGGTCGCGGTCGGCGTGTTCGCCGGCGGGGCGATCCCCTTGATCGGGGGGACGATCGGCTCCGCGGGCGGGGTGTTCCTCGCCGCGTTCCTCGTCGGGCTCGCCCTCTCGACGCGGCGGTACGTCGAGACGGGGATCGCGGGGGCCGCGGCCGGCGCGGGGACCGCGGTGACGAGCGTGCTCGGGGTCGGCTTCCTCCCGATCGGCATCGATTACCTCCAGCAGTGGGGGCTCTCGCTGCTGGTCGTCGGCGCGGGTGTCGGGCTGGTCGTGGCACTGCTCGGGCACTACTTCGGCCGGGACCTCCGCGCGGGGCTGACCGGCGAGATCGCGGAATAGCGACGACGAACAAAGTGGCGGCGAGTAAAGCAGCGGCGAAGCAAAGCGACGGCGAGTAAAGCGGCGAGTGACAGCGAGGAGAGCGAAGCGCAGAGGATATCCGCAGAGCGGGTAGCTGACGGACTGCCTACCGCGTCCAGCGTCCCGCGTCGACGCCGACGTACGCGGCGATCTCGCGGCGTTCTAACACGACGAAGCCGGCCAGGATGGCGACGAATCCGACGATCGCTTCGGCCCCGATCAGGCTGCCGAGCAGCGCCCAGCTGCCGACCGCGGCGACGACCGGTTCCGCGTAGCCGACGAGGTGGAGCTGCGTCGGGCCGACGGTGTCGAGCAGCGCGAAGTAGATCAGGAACGCGACGACACCCGACAGCGCCGTGAGATACGTCAGCGACGCGATCGAGGTGGCGTTCCAGACGATCGCGGCGGGCGATTCGCCGAGGACCCCGGCGCCGACGAAGAGCATCCCGGCGCCGAGCACCATCGCCCACCCCTGCAGCGCGGCGATCGGGAAGTCGGTCCGGAGCGGCCGGAGGAGCACGGCCCCGAGCGAGAACGCGACTGCTCCGGCGAACGCGAGCGTCACGCCGAGCAAGACCGAGCTTCCGAGCCCCGCCGACATCGGGTCGGCGATCACGATCACGCCGAGGATCCCAAGCGCGAAGCCGCCGATCTCGAAGGGACCGAGCCGGTGGTTCGGGAGGATCGCGGCCGCGAACGTGGCGGTGAGCACCGGTGAGAGGCTCACGATGACCGCCGCGACGGCGCCGGAGATGTGGAGTTCGCCGACGTACAACAGCCCGTGGTACGCGGCGATCACGAAGGCGCCGGCGACGGCGACGCCCAACCACTCGTCGCGGTCGCGCGGGATCCAGCGGTCCGCGACGAGCGCGGCGTATCCCAACACGACGACGCCGGCGATGGCGTACCTGACACCGGCGAACAGAAGCGGCGGGAAGTAGTGGAGGCCGGCCTCGATGGCGACGAAGGAGGTGCCCCACAGCGTGGCGAGGAGGACGAAGGCGGCGACGACCGATTCGGGAGTCGAAATGAGATTCCGCAGTTTCATTGAGTGTCAGTTCGAAATTGACGGGGATAATTAAATGATTCTCCCGAGACGCATCGAGTTCGAAATGAACGACCACACATACGAATTGGCTGCAATCTGCTCTCGAAATAGCCCCGTGATCTTGGACCCGTCTCCAAGTATATCGGTCGACATATACAACAATCCCTCACGCAAAAGGGGCGTATGGACGAGCGCGACGTGCGACTGGTGAAAGCGATTTCCGATCTCGGCACGGGGAGTCCGGAGCGGCTCCACGAGGAGACGGGGATTCCGGTGTCGACGATCCACTACCGCTTGAACAACCTGCGGGAGGCCGGCATCATCGAGAACGACCTGTACGACCTCGACCACGAGGCGCTCGGCCTCGGCGTCACCGTCATCGTCGAGGTGCTCGCCAACTACGAGGGCCCGTACGAGGCGTTCGCCGACCAGCTGCTCGCCGTCGAGGGGGTGACGGAGGCGTTCTTCACGATGGGCGAGACCGACTTCGTGGTCCTCGCGCGGCTCTCCTCGTCGGATACCGTCGAGCGGCTGATCAGCGACTTCGAGGCGATCCCCGAGGTCGAGCGGACGAACTCGACGTTCACGATCGCGACCTTACGCGACGAGCCCCGGGCGCCGGCGACGTACGACCTCGACACGCTGATCGAAGAGCTGACGGACTGATCGCGAGCCGCTCGGCGCCGAGTCGGTAACAACGTATAAAAGGAAGTGAGCGATCGCAGCGACTACTTATAAACGAGCGGCTGGGACGGCGGCAGCCGTTACCCACCGACGCCGCCGTCGTGCGCGTGTGACCAACTGCACCGCGCAGCGACGCCTACGACCGCTTGCCGATCTCCTCGCGCAGCACGTCGGAGACGACCTCGCCGTCGGCCTTCCCGCGAAGCGCGCCCATCGCCTCGCCCATCAGCCCGGAGAACGCGCCCATCCCCTCGGCTTCCACCTGATCGGCGTTGCGCTCGACGACGCCGACGACCGCCTCTCGGACCTCCGCTTCGCTCACGCCGGAGAGCCCGGCCGCCTTGACCGCCTCAGCGGCCGACAGCGACGGATCCTCGGCGAGCGTCGTCAACACCTCCGGAACGCCCTCCTTCGCGAGGTCGCCGTCCTCCACGAGGTCGAAGAGCGCGAGGAAGTGCTCGTCGGTCAGGTTCTCGACGGGCGCTCCGTCCCGGCGGATCTCGGTCGTCGTCGACTCCAGCGTCGAGGCGGCAAACGTGGGGTCGACGCCGCGCTCGACCGCCGTCTCGAACAGCGGGAAGCGCCGACCGAACGCGACCTGCTCGGCGAGTCCGCGGTCGAGCCCGAAGTCGTCGACGTAGCGGTCCGTCTTCTCGTCGAGGAGTTCGGGCCGTTCGACGTCGGTCGGGTCCGGCTCGACCGGCGGCACGTCGGTCTCGGGGTACATCCGCGCGGCGCCCGGCAGGGGCCGGAGGTACCGGGTCGTCCCGTCGTCGTTGGCGCCGCGGGTCTCCTCGGGGACGCCCTCGATGGCGGTGGCCGCGCGCTCGGCGGCCGCGTCGATCGCGAGGTCCGCCGTCTCGGGGTCCGCGGCGACGATCGCGACGGCGTCGGTCTCGCCGGCGCCGACGGCCTCGCGGAGGGCGTCGACCTCCTCGTCGGTCACGCCGTAGGCCGGCAGCTCGTCGGTGTGGAAGATGCCGCCCGCGCCGTGGCGCTTCGCGTGGTCCGACAGCTCGGTGCCGAGCCGGCGGTCCGGCTGGATCTCGCGGCCGACCAGCCCGTCGAAGCCGAACAGCGGTACCGCGGTGACCTTCCCGCCCGAGTCGAGGGCGCTCCGGATGACGCCGGAGTCGGTGTCGGCGAACAGGTCGGTCACGTCCCGCACGTCGCCCACGCTCGCGTCGCGCTCGTCGAGTTCGTCGCGGATCGCGAGCAGTTCGGCCTGCCTGCCGACCTCGCCGCGGACGATGTCCTCGATCCCCTGTAAGTCCTGGACGCCTTTCACCTCGACGCGGGCGCCTTCGGCGATGGAGACGTTGACGTCCTGGCGGATGGTGCCGAGCCCGCGCTTGACCGCGCCCGTCGAGCGGAGCAGCATGCCGATTCGCGCGGCCGCCTCGCGAGCGCCCTCCGGGCTCCGGATGTCCGGGCCGGTCCCGATCTCGACGAGCGGGACGCCGAGGCGGTCCAGCGAGTAGACGACGCCGTCGTCGGTCTCCTCGACGCGCTTGGCCGACTCCTCTTCGAGCATGAGGTCCGCGATCGACACGGTCCCCTCGCTCGTTTCGATCTCGCCCGCCTGGCCGAGCAGGATCGATCGCTGGAAGCCGGAGGTGTTCGAGCCGTCGATGACGAGCTTGCGCATGACGTGCGCCTGATCGACGACCGAGATGTCCAGCAGGTCGGCGATCTGGAGGGCCACGGAGAGGGCCTCGTCGTCGACCCGGCGGGGCGGCTCGTCGTCTTCCTCGACGAGGCAGGTGGTGTCGTACGCGAGGTAGGTGAACTCGCGGTCGACGCGGCTCTCCTCCATCGCGGCGTCGTCGAGCTCGCCGAGTTCGCTCTTCGTCGGGTGGAGCCGGCGGGTGATCTCCCGCTCGGCCGCGTCGGGGTCGCGCTCGGTCGTCGGGGAGTCACAGAACAGCTTCGTCGCCGTGTCGAGCTGCTGGTGGATCTCCAGACCGGCGACGAGCCCCAGCTCCTCGTGGTCGTACTCGGGGGTCGCGTCCGTGCTCATTACGCGCTACTCCGGCAGGCCGGAACTAAAAGGGTGGCAGTTCGCGGGGAGCGATGAGCGACGGCGGCACCGATCGGTGGAGACCGACGCCGCGACACAATTTATAAATAAACGAGGCGGTGGCGCGTGCCTCCGAGCGGGCTATCGGCCCGCGAGGAGCACGCGCGAGGGAGTCGCTGGCGGCTGTCGCCGCCAGCGACGAGGCTGGGGAGGTGTGAGGCTGTGCGGTTGCGGGCGGGCGGGACTCAAAGGGGCAGTTGCGAGGACGAAGACGGGCGACACGAGGACCGCAAGAAGGGAGCGTAAGCGACCGACTGAGGACCGCAGCGAGCCCATCGAGTCCTCGCGGCTGGGGCTTTGGAGGTGTTCACCGTCGATCCGTAATCAGCAATTTATAAGCGAATGACCGTGGCTTTGGAAGCACTCACCATCTCAGCGCCCAGTACAAAGTAACCACTCTGCGCGTAGCGTTCGAAAGGAATTGTGCGTGGGTGCTGTCGTAGAGACAACACCGTGCATCGGTGTGGCGGGTGTGCCGCCGAGCGATGCGTGGGACCGGATTTGAACCGGCGGACCTCTACAGGACAGCGCCCTCAACGCTGCGCCGTTGGCCTGGCTTGGCTACCCACGCTCGCGGTGTTCTGTCGCATCTCCATGTACCCTTCCCCCAATTAAAAGCCCTTCCATTCGCCACCGCCGTGTCGGCGAATGCCACCGGCCCGGCCGCGGGGGTGAGAGACGCGGTGTCGTATGCGGCCATCGGCGTGTCGACGTCGCCACCGACGCCACCGACGCCGCCGTCGCGGCCGACGGAACCGGCACGCGTTTGGGAGTGGCGCCCGTCCGATCGCTCATGTCCGAGTGGGCCCGCGAGAACGTACCGGCACTGACCGCCCTCCTGTCCGCCGTCGCGCTCGCGCTCGTGTTCGGCGCCGTCGGCGGCGCGATCCCGAGCGGCCTCCTCCCGCGCGCGAGCGACGGCGTCCTCGCCGCGATCCCGCACCTCAACGCCGCGATCTCCGCGACCGCGATCGCGACGATCCTCCTCGGCTGGCGGGCGATCTCACGGGGGAACGTGCGGCGACACAAAGCGTTCATGCTGACGTCGTTCGGGCTGTTCGCCGCGTTCCTCGCCGGGTACCTCTACCGGCTGATCCTCGTGGGTACCGCCGAGTTCCCGGGTCCCGAACTCGTGTACAGCTACGTCTACCTCCCGTTTCTGGCGGTCCACATCCTGCTCGCGATCGTCTGCGTCCCGTTCGTCTTCTACGCGCTCCTGCTGGCCGCGACCCGCCCGTACCGGGAGCTGTACCACACGCGACACGCGCAGATCGGCTCCGTCGCCGCCGCGCTCTGGCTGATCTCCTTCACCATGGGAATCGGCGTGTACCTCATGCTGTATCATCTCTACTAGCTCGGAAAAACGCCGTTTGCACGCCTTCTCTCTCCACGCCGATCCGGTCCGGACGAGAGCGGCCCGCCGCAGTCGCGATGAACCGTCGCGCCGCCTCGCGGACTACTCCTCGTCGGTCGCCATCTTGTGCGCCGCGTAGAACAGCGGGATCAGCAGCGCTCCGGCGAAGCCGAGGCTGAGCGCGAGCGCGCCGATGTCGCCGGCGGAGAGGGTACGGCCGCCGCTCCCGCCGTCGTCGCCCTCGCCGTCGCTGCTGTTCTCACTTCCCTCGTCGTCTCCGCCCTCGCCGCCCTCGCCGTCGCCGCCTTCACCCGGCGTCACGAGGTCGTCGTCGACGGACCCGATCGCGACAGCCCCCTTCATGCCGACCGCCTCGTGGGGGACACAGAGGTAATTGAACGTGTCGCCGTCGGACGCGTCCTCGAAGGTGTACTCGAACGTCTCGCCCTCCCCGTCGACGGGGTCGCCGCTGTCGAACGTCTCGTCGTCGGCGACGACGTTGTGCGCGCCGCCCGCGCCCGTCCACTCCCAGACGACGGTCGTCTCGGGGTCGATGAGGATCGCGGCCGGCCCGAAGCGGAGCCCGTTGTCCCCGGCACCGACCTCGACTGTGACCTCGTCCTGGCCCGTGTAGTCGTGCGTGCCGTCGTAGTTGTCGACGTCGTCGAGCCAGCCGTCGTACTGGGCGGCGACGCTCCCGGTTCCGGCGGTGACGCCGGCCGCGACGGCGGCGCCCGCGGCGCCGGCCCTGAACAGCCCGCGACGGCTCATCGTCGTGTCGTCGGCGTTGAACGTCATACGTCTACGTCCCGTCGTGCGCGTATTTAAGCTCCCGATACGCGACGCTAACTCGTGACACCGGGGGGTACCGGCGGCGGGAGACGGGAGACGGCGGGGGATGGGAGGCGGTGGGAGACGGGAGACGGCGGGGGATGGGAGGCGGTGGGGGACGGGAGACGGCGGGGGACGGGAGACGGCGGGGGACGGAGCGTGAAAGAATTCGATCCGCCGACGAACGGGGGTTATCAGTCGTCCGCGAGCGTCGAATCCGGCGACGGGCTCGCGATCTCGCGATCGGTCTTCTCGCCCTCGACGTCGAACGGGTACTCGTCGGTGACACAGCCGAGACAGAGGTCGGCCCGGCTCTCGCCGAGCGCCTCGGCGACGGCGTCGACCGAGAGGTACGACAGCGAGTCGGCGCCGACCTGCTCGCAGATATCTTCGGTCGACGCGTCCGCGGCGATCAGCTCCTCGCGGGTCGCCATGTCGATACCGAAGTAGCAGGGCGCGATGATCGCGGGCGCGCCGATCCGGAGGTGGACCTCCTCGGCGCCCGCCTCGCGCACGAGTTCGACCAACTGGGTCGAAGTGGTGCCGCGGACGATGGAGTCGTCGATGATGGTGACCGATTTCCCCTCCACCGTCGACCGGATCGGGTTGAGCTTCAGGCGGACCGCTCGCTCGCGTTCGTCCTGTGTCGGCATGATGAACGTCCGGCCGACGTACCGGTTCTTCATCAGCCCCTCGGCGAACTCGATACCGTCTTCTCCCTCGGGCCGCGGGCTCCCGTCGGCGGCGGTCTCGCCGGACGCGTCGGCGTAGCCCGAGGCGAACGCCCGGCCCGAGTCGGGAACGGGCATCACCACGTCAGACTCGACGCCGGACTCCTCCCAGAGCTTCCGGCCGAGCGTCCGACGCACCTCGTACACGAGGTTCTCGTCGATCACGGAGTCGGGGCGGGCGAAGTAGACGTGCTCGAAGAAACAGTGGGCCGTCGACTCGCTCTCGACGAGCTGATAGGTGTCGTAGCCGGCGCCGTCGGGGTCCAAGACGACGAGTTCGCCGGGGCGCACGTCGCGGATGAGCTCCCCGTCGAGCGTGTCGATGGCGGCGGACTCGCTGGCGAGCACGTAGCCGCCGTCCACCTTCCCGAGACACAGCGGGCGGTTCCCCAGCGGGTCACGGACTCCGAGGACGGTGTCGTCGTGGGTGATGGCCAGCGAGTAGGAGCCGTGGATGCGGTTCATCGTGTGTTTGACGGCTCGCACGAGGTCCTCCTCCAGGAGGTTCCGCGCGAGGTCGTGGGCGATCACCTCGGTGTCGCCGTCGGAGGTGAACGCGTGGCCGGCCGCGGCCAATTCCTCGCGGACCTCGTCGGCGTTCACGAGGTTCCCGTTGTGCGAGAGCCCTAGCGAGCCGGACTTGAACGAGACGGAGAACGGCTGTGCACAGCTCTTGTCGAGGCTCCCCTCGGTGGGGTACCGGACGTGGCCGATTCCGGTGCCGCCCGACAGCGACGCTAAGTCTTCTTCGTCGAAGGCGTCGCCGACGAGCCCCCGCTCGACGTGGCTGTGCTGTTGGAACCCGTCGTGGGTGACGATCCCCGCGGACTCCTGCCCGCGGTGTTGGAGCGCGTACAGCGCGTAGTACAGCGGCCGTGCGGCCTCTCGGTCCGCGAGCGAGACGCCGACGACACCGCACTTCTCTCGCGGCTCGTCGGAGGTGTAGTCCCCACCGGCTTGCATATGTACGCCGCTGGGGCGTGAGTCGATAAAAACCCTCGTGTTCGTGGCATCTACAGCCCCTTTAAACCGTTAAAACATCCACAAACGTGGATCGATCGAGGGAAATGCGCTGGCCGACGGCGCCTCGGTCGCGTCCATCGTCCCGCGCTCACAATCGGCTCGATTCTGTCCGATCTCCCGTGCTCACACCCGGTCCGATCCCGTCGGCGCTCGCCTCACTCCGCCGCTGACTCCCCGCCGACGTACTCGTCGAGCCGCTCGAAGTAGTCTTCGCGAGGCACCTGGTACGCGGCTCGGTAGTCGATCTCGCCCGCGGCGAACCGCGCCGCGACGTCGACGGCGCTGGCCGCGCCGGCCTCGCGACCGTCGTGCGTCTCCGCGACCGCCTCGATCTCGGGTTCTAAAAAGAGGACGACGTGCCACTCGTCGGTGGCGTACTGCCCGGCGCCCGGCCGGGCGTTTCGCGAGCCGTTCGTCAGGTAGATCGTCGGGAGACACTCCGGCGGGAGGTCGTCGCCGCTGAAGACGTCCGGTCGGTAGACGAGGATGGCCCGACCGCTCGGCTCCTCGTTCCACACCCGCCAGCCGTCCGGCAGCGCCTCGAAGCTCATACGCCGACTCGGTCGCGGAGGCTTGAAAGGGTCGCGCTCCGGCCCGATCGCGACGGCGAAACGGAGACGGCGGTCGAAGCCGGCCTCGACCGCCTCAGTCGACGATGTCGGAGCCGCCCGGCGGCAGGAACTCCTGGAGCTGGTCCGCGCTCGCGACCTTGCGCACGAACGACTGGTCGGCGAAGCGGCTCTTCAGCTCCCGGTACACCATCATCGCCGCGTCGTTCTGGGCGTACATCCCCGGCTCCAGCGTCACCGAGGCGGCCGCGCGGTCGACGATCGCCGACGGCGGCCCGCCGATCGCTCGCGTCACCGGCTCGCACTGGACGCCGACGGCGACCCGGCAGGGCACGTCCTCGAAGTAGGTTCGGTCGCCGCGGATCACGAAACTCCCCTTCTCGATGTACTCGCCGCTCTCGGGCGTCTTCGAGACCTGATCGGGCTCGACCATGTACGCGTCGCCCGCGCCGCGGCCGTCCTTCCAGTCCGAGGAGTACGACACCGCGAACTGCGCGGCCTCCCGGAGCGTCTGCTCGGAGAAGTCGACCGGGTCCGCCGACTCCGACGGCCCGGCGGCCTTCAGCAGGGTCACCGGCCCCCCGTGCGCCTGCGTGTGGAAGAACCGGTCGTGTTTCCCCATGTACTTTTTCACCAACTCCTCGTTCTGGTCGGCGTTGCGGCCGCCGATGACGAGATACCCCGACGCGGTGTGGAACCAGCGGAACCGCTCGTACCAGTCTTCCGGCCGTCGGATCGGGATCGACGAGCGCGAGAGCCAGTCGATCTCGTGTTCCTCTTCGTCGTCGTCCTCCTCGGAGTCGGACTGGTCGTCGTCGGCCGCCGCCTGCTGAGCCGCCCACTCCGCTTTCCGCTCTTTGACCGCCTCCAGCTCCGCCCGGGTGGACTCGATCGCCTGCTCGGCGCCCGCCTTTTTGTCCTCGATCCGCTTGGCCTCCTGGTACAGCCGGTCAGCGTTGACCTCGACGCCCGCGCCCGTGTCGATCTCGACGCGAGTGCCGTCGTCGCCCAACTCGACCGTGACGGTCCCGTCGCTCCCGTCCACGTCGACGACCGCTTCGGCGGCCGGAATGCCTCGCTCCGCGCCGGCGGCCAGCGTGTCGGCGATCTCGTCCCACGGGACGTCGTTCGCGCGGGCGTCCCGCACCGTCGAGAGCACCTCGTCGACGAGGTCGTACTCGGCGTACAACAGCTCCGCGCGCTCGCGCTCCTGTGCCGCCTGCTCGTCGAACCCCTCGATCGCCCCGCGCTGCTGTTCGATGATCCGCTCCTGTTTGGCGATCTCCTCCTCGAAGTCGGGCCGGGACGCGCTGGCGTCGGCGGGGGCTTCGCCCGCGTCGGTGTCCTCGTGTTCGAGCCGGTAGAAGTACTCGTCGACGGCGGCGTTAAACGAGTCGAAGCCGACGCTCGGGAGCCCCTCGTGTTCCGAGAGCGGGAACGGAGTGACGTCGACGACCCGGGGGTCCCGGTCCGTGTCGGAGCCGGCGTCTCCGTTCCCGTCTTCCTCCCCGTCCCCGTCGAGCGCCTCCTCGTACACGCGCGGGTCGATGTCGCCGGAGCGGAGCCGCTCGCCGATCCGCGAGAGCGCCTCGTGGAGCGCCCGGAGTTGGTCGTCGGTCGCCTCGTCGACCGGGAGCGTCTTCTCGACGCCCGCGCGGGTGCACACCTCCTCGGCGTAGAGCCCGCCGAGGTTGAGCTGGGTCGCCAGCGTCCGCACCACGTCGCTGTCGGACTCGCGCATGTGGCGTTTGAACCCGCCGAGGCTCACGTCGAGGGGGTTGAGCCGCGAGGCGGGGTACTCGTACTGCGCGCCGGGCGCGACGGTCCGCGACTTGAGCCGGACCGTCGAGAGCGACCCGACGACCTCGCCGGTCTCGTCGAGCGCGGCGACGTTCCCCTGCCCGAACAGCTCGGCGACGAGCGTCGTGTTCTCGTCCTCGCGCTCGAACTCGAACGTGAGGATCCGGTCGAACTCGTACTGCTCGACGCCCGCGAAGTCGGCGCCCGACAGGCGGTTCCGCAGCATCTTCGCGAAGTTCGGCGGGCGGCCGGGCGCGTCCGCGACGTGCTCGGGGTCCGCGACGTGAGCGCGCTTGACGTCGCCCACCTCGATCATGAGTTCGACGCGCCCGCGGTCGAAGTCGCGGAGCTTCAGCCGGAGCAGGTCGTCGTCGTAGAGGTACGCCTTGTCGACCTTCGCGCCCGCGTACCGATTGAGCTCGGTGACGAGCGCGCCGAGGTCGATGCTCGACAGCTCCCGCTTCTGGTCCATACTCGACAGAGACAGTCGGCCCGGAAAAAGGCGTGTCGTTGTGCGGACGGGCCGTCGAGGCGAGGAGAGACGAACCGAGAGCGGTCGCGTCCGGTGTCGACTACAACCGCTTCGAGACGTACGGCCCGTCCTGGTGGTAGCCGAGCTTATTCCGGTAGTACTCGCGGGCGCCGATCCCCGAGATGATCGCCAGCTTGCGGTAGCCGGCGTCGCGGGCGAGTTCCTCGGCGCGTTCGAGGAGCTTCTGTCCGTACCCCTGATGCTGCCAGTCGCCGTCGCCGCCGATGGCGACCTCGGTGCCGTACACGTGAAGCTCGCGGATGAGCGCGGCGTCCGCGAGCTCGCGGCGGGTCGCGTCGGTTTCGGTGCCCGGCGCACCGGGCTGGTCGGGCGAAAACGAGGGGAACCGCAGGCGGCAGAACCCGACGAGCAGATCGCGAACGGGGTCTTCGAAGGAGATGAAGTGCTCCGTTCCGCCGCCGGCCTCGTAGGTGAACACGTCGAGTTCGACGTCGTCCGGGTCGGGGTCGGCGTCGTTGTGACCCACCTCGCGGGCGCGGATGTCCCGCTGGACGATCCCCTTCTCCTCGGCCCGCTGGTCGGCGAGCTGACGGAGGTTCGACTTCCAGACGCCGCCCTCGATGAAGTCCGCGGGGATGTCGCGCTGGACGCGCTGGAGCCGGGTGTACTTCGGGATGAGGTCCATCACCTCGGCGACGACGTCGGCCGCCTCCTCGTTGGAGAGCGGCTCGAACTCGTCGCGGCGCCAGCGGTCGTACACGCGGGTGCCCCCGACGACGAGCGTCGGGTAGATCTTCAGGTAGTCGGGCCGCCACTCGGGGTTCGCGAACAGCTGCCGGAAGTCCTCGACGCACATTTCCTTGGTCATCCCCGGCTGGCCCGGCATCATGTGGAAGCCGACTTTGAAGCCGGCGTCGCGCAGGCGGCGGTTGGCGTTCCGCGACGCCTCGTTGCCGTGGCCGCGGTGCATCTCGCGGTTGATCCGCTCGTAGGTGGTCTGGACGCCGACCTCGACTTTGGTGCCGCCGAGATCGAGCATGCGGTCGATCTGCTCGGGGTCACACCAGTCCGGCTTCGTCTCGAACGTCGTCCCGATGTTGCGGATCTCGTTGGTCTCGTTCTCGGCGATCACGTCTTCGAGGTACTCGAACTCGGCCGCCTCCGGGTCGGGCGCGAACGACTCTCCCTCGGCGGGTTCGGGCTCTTTGTCGAGGTCGTAGTCGTTCATCGCCTGCAGCGCGCGCTTGACGAACCACTCCTGGTAGTCGTGCGAGCGCGCCGTCATCGTGCCGCCCATCAGGATGAGCTCGGCCTTGTCGACCGGGTGGCCGATCTTCCGGAGCTGTTCGAGCCGGAGGGTGACCTGCCCGTACGGGTCGTAGTCGTTCTGCTTGCCGCGGGCCGCGGCGGGCTCGTGGCCCGTGTACGACTGCGCCGAGGAGAACTCCGAGGCGGGACCGCCCGGACAGTAGAGGCACTTCCCGTGGGGACACAGCTTCGGCGAGGTCATGATCGCGATGGGGGACACCCCGGACGCGGTGCGGACCGGCTTCCGCTGGACGACCTCGATCACGTCGTCGCGGGCCTCGGCGGGCGTGTGGTCGAGGATCTCGGTGTTCTTCGGCACCTTCGGGGAGGAGAACTCCGAGCAGGCGTCGAGCTTCGCGGACTCGAGGTCGTCGCGGTCGATCTCGCCCGCGAGGATCCGATCGACCAACGCCTCGCAGGCGCGGGTGAACGCCTCGGGCTCGTCGCGTTCGCCGGATTTCTCGGCGCCGCCCTCGCCGTCTGCATCGGCGTCCGCGTCACTCGCCGCGTCGGTACTCATTACCCTCCGATCGACGGGTTTCGGAGTTAAGCGTGTCGCACCCGGGTGGGAATAGACAGCATCATGTGGTTAGTAATTGGATACAATGTGTGAGTAGCCACCTCGTCTCGTGGGTGTTCGCAGCGTTCGTGTTCACCCAGGCGCTGTACTTCGTGGTCAATCTCGCGGTGGCGGGATTGCTCTACGTCAGAACGCCCAACGCCGTTCCCGATGAGGATCCCACCGAGTACCGACCTATCGACGTACTGATCGCGATCCGGGGAGAGCGACAAGAGATAATCGAGGAGACCATCGAAGAGATATTCGAACAGGAGTATCCCGATGATCTGATTCACGTGTTCGTGGTCTACGAAGAGGACGACGCCGTGGTTGAGGAGTACATCAACGACCTCATCCGAGAGGCGTCGGAGCACGACCGAGACGTGGTCTCGGTCGGCGTCGATCGTGAGAGCCTCCAGTACTATCTCCAGGCCGACGGCCGCATGATCGAGGGGGGCCGGCTCCCGCGGTCGAAAGCGGCGGCCCTCACGTACGCGTTCGCGACCTTGTCGTTACAGCCGGAGCACGTCATCACCGTCTACGACTCCGACACCGAACTGCCGCCGGATACGTTCGCGTTGGCCGTCCGAGGCTTACAAGAGTATGACGTAGTGCAAGCGAAACAGACGGTTCGAAACCACGCCAGCGGGTGGCTCCCGGCGCTTGAAGCGATGGGAATCGCCGCCTGGTCGCACGTCATCTACGCGAGCGCCAGCAAGGGACCGTATCAGCTGCTGGGGAAAGGGTACTTTTTCGAGATCGGAAAATTGTACGCGCTCGGCGGCTGGGACGCCAACGCGATCACCGAGGACATGACCCTCGGCGTCGAGGCGTATCTGCGCGGCTACGAGCTCGGTGTCATCGATCGATACGTTCAGGACCTCTGTCCCCCGAGATTTCGCGACTGGCGGAAGCAAAAGCGTCGCTGGGTGATGGGCCCGTACGAGCATCTGCTCGACGAGCGGCTGACCTGGCGCGACCGGACTCGGTTCACGACGTTCACCGTCGCAAACCAGATGCTCTCGCTCACGAATCTCATCGGTGTTCCGGCGGGGGCATTCGTTTTCTGGCGGACGGTCAGGGGGACTCCCTTCGAGTTCACCGGAGTGTTGACCGCCATCGTCGTCGTGAACTTCGCGACCTGGCTCTACTACTCCATTCGGACCTACGCCGCGACTCGTGACGCCGTGCAGTTCGAGTCTCGCCGCGACAAACTTCTCTTTTACCTCCTGTCGAACCCGCTTACACAGGTTCTGTACGCGACGATCTGGGTGGTTCCGATCGTCGGCGCACTGTTGCGGTTCGCCCGCGGCGAGGAGATAGACTTCGAGATCACCCCCAAGTGACCAGGCCGCCCGGAGACGGAGGCTTCCCGCTGCAGACAAACCCCCCGCTTTACTTCGACGGCGACGTAGCGGCGGAACGTGTTACGGAAGGACCTCCTGCGCGCGTCCCGGGCCGGCGGCGGGTTCCACCCGCGCTTTGCGACCCGCGAGCACCGCCCGCTCGCGGCGCGAGTACTCGAGACGTTCGAGTCCCACGTCGGGGAGCGTCGCGGCGACCTCGACGACGCGCTGGCGGCGCTGGAGTCTGACGCCGCCGAACGCGGTGGCGACTTCAAGCTCGTCCGGGGACTCGCCGCGCTCGTCGAGCGGGAGTGTACCTTCGAGACGCGCGCGCCGGTCCCTCCGCGTCGCGTCCGCCGGGCCGCGTTCGAGGCCGCGGAGGCGGTCGGCGTCGCCACGAGCGACGAGCGGACGGCCGCGATCGACCGCGCCGCCGACGCGCTCGGGCTCGCGAGCGAGGACGTGGAGGCGTCGCTGTACGCCGACCGCGACGTCAACGAGATCCTCGTCGACGCCGACGTGCGCTGGGGCCCCGACTCGCTGCTCGCGCAGTACGACCTCTCGCTCGCGCAGACCGCCCTCTTCGACGCCACCGAGGTCAGGGTGCGCTCGAACGACCCGAAGCGGCTCGTCTCGGCGGTCAAGCGGCTCCGGCTGATGTACGAAGTGGAACGGACCCCGGCCGGCCGCGAACTCGTCGTCACCGGGCCGGACGCGCTCTTTTCGCGCACCCGGCGGTACGGGACCGCGTTCTCCCGGCTCCTCCGGACGGTCGCGGAGTCGGCCGAGTGGGAGCTGACGGCGACGATCGACGACCGCGGCCGCGAGCGCACCATGCGCCTCTCCGAGGGCGACGTGACCGTGCCGGGCGTCGAACCGGTCGCGGAGCCCGACTTCGACAGCGGCGTCGAGGCCGACTTCGCCGGGCGGTTTCGCGGGCTCGACCTCGACTGGACGCTGGTGCGGGAGCCGGAGCCCCTCGAAACCGGGACCCGGGTGATGATCCCCGACTTCGCGTTCGACTACGACCACGCCGACTTCCGGCTGTTCTTCGAGGTGATGGGGTTTTGGACGCCCGAATACGTCGCGAAGAAGCTCGGCCAGCTCGCCGACGTGGAGGACGTGGACCTGCTCGTCGCCGTCGACGAGACGCTGGGCGTCGGGGAAGAAATCGCCGCCCGCGACCATCGGGTGGTGACGTACACCGGGAGCGTCCGGGTGAAAGACGTGGTCGACGTGCTCCGCGAGTACGAGGCCGAGTTCGTCGCCGACGCCGCCGCCGACCTCCCCGAGTCGCTGTCGCCCGACGCCGACGCGATCGGGCTCGATGACCTCGCGGACGAGCACGGCGTGAGCGTCGAGGCGATCGAGGGGAAGGCGTTCCCCGACCACGAACTGGTCGGGCGGACGCTCGTGCGCCCCGCGGTGCTGGCGGCGGCGGCGGAATCGATCGAGGCGGGGATGGCGCTCTCCGAGGCGGAATCCGCGCTCGACGAGCGCGGGATCGACGACGCGAGCGCCGCGCTCTCGCGGCTCGGGTACCGCGTCGCGTGGGAGGGGCTCGGCGGCGGGACGCTGCGGGAGAAGGAGGAGTAGGCGCGAGGGAGTCGGTGGTCCGGAGCGACGCGGAGGACCACCGACGAGGCTGGGGAGGCGTGAGGTGCGGTTGCAGTGCGGGGCCGGGTGGACTCAAAGGGGCAACAGCGAGTCACGCGAGTCCTTGCGGCTGGGGCTTTGGCGGTGTTCTCCGTCAACTGGTCATCAATCGCTTATAAGCGAGCGGCTGGAAATTTGAAAATGTGGTTCTGTTGGGATCTTACTTATCACATATAAGATGAGCTGAAACAGCCAGTCGTCGCAGACTGCGTATCTATCAATAGTTCCAAGCGCTGTCCCGCATCAGAAGTGTTTACACTATCACCACCGGTCGCATAGGTGTGTCCCCCTCTCGTCGTACTTTCCTCACCGGTTTGAGTCCCGGCTTACTCGCTATCGCAGGGTGTGCCTCTCCCTTCCAGCAATCTCGAACGCGTATCGGTGAAATCGTTCTCTTAAATATGGACGACAAGGACTATACAGTTCGAGTACAGGTTCAGTCTTCAGGTGAGACGCTCTACGACACGAGCAAGGAGATCCCTCCGTCGAGCGAAGAACAGCCCGTTATTACTCCTGACGATGGGCTACCGACTGAACTCCGAAAATACACGGTTTCCGCGACGCTCGATGGAGGGGAAGATTCGATATCGAGAACGTATCCAACGAAGGGCGGAGACTGTTATTCGGTGACCGTTCGTGTTGGGACGGACGGACGATTCAGAGATATGCCGTCCGATTCGGCGTTCGAAGGCTGTAGTCAGTAGGACACCTGTACTGAGCGATTGAGAACAAAGAATGTCAATTTCTGAGGGATTCAACAGAGCCGAAAATATTCAGCGCCGATCCACGATCTCCTATTTATAAACGAGCGAGCGATTCGCCGCCGCGCTCCCGCTACTCCACGACCGGCAGGTCCGCCCGACTCCCCTTCGGTACGACGGAACGGAGTTCGTCATAGAGGTACAGCCCCACGCCGATCGGCGCCTGCCCGCCGGCGATCTCGTGGGTCGCGATCAGGTACCCCCAGTCGCCGTCCCACTCGGGGAGGTCCTGGTCCTCGCCGGCCGCGAAGCGGGACGCCTGCGCGGGATCGAGCTCGATCACGTTCGTCCTCGCGTGCGCGCCGAACCGGGAGACCGCTCGCCCCGTCGGCTTCCAGTGCTCCTGTCGCGTCCGGAGGAACGTCATCCCGATCGCCTCCACCTCGCTGGGGTCGGTCGCCTCGCCGTTGAAGATCCAGACCTTGCCGGCGCCCTTCTCCCAGAAGCTGTACCCCTCGAAGACGCTCGGGTCGATCCCGAACCGCTCGTGCCACCAGTCGAGCACCTCGCGCCGGCTCGCTCGGCCCTCGACCTCGCGGTCGGCGGGGGTCTCGGGGAGCCGAGCGAACCGCTGACCGTCGTTGGTGGGGTTGGCGTCGGTCACGCTCCGACCTCCGTGTTCTCCTCCCCGCCGACGCGCAACTTCGCGCAGAAGAACCCGCCGGTGTCGTTATGGTGCGGGTAGATCCGATGCGCGCGGGTGACGCTGTCGTCGAACGTCTCGCCGTCCCACTCGGTGACGCCGGGGACCGTGTCGAGCGGGAGGTCGACGTCGACGATCTCGCAGTCCTCGTTCGCGAGGACGTGATCGAGCACCGCCTCGTTCTCCTCGGGCGCGAAGGTGCACGTGGAGTAGACGACGGTGCCGCCGGGGCGAGTCGCCTGCACGGCGCGCGCCAAGATCCCCTTCTGGATGCCGGCGACGCCGTGAACGTGGTCGAGCGTCCACTGGTCGACGACGTCCGGGTTCTTCCGGCAGGTGCCCTCACACGAGCAGGGGGCGTCGACGAGCGCGCGGTCGAACTCGTCGAACGCGAGCGGCTTCGTCGAGAAGTTCCGAGCGTCCTGGTTCGTGACGATCGCGTTCGTCACGCCGAGCCGCTCGGCGTTGTGCCGGAGCGCGGAGAGCCGCCCGAGGTTGTTGTCGTTGGCGACGACCGTCCCGTCGTCGTCCATCGCGTCGGCGATCTGCGTCGTCTTGCTGCCGGGCGCCGCGCAGGCGTCCCAGACGCGCTCGCCGGGTTGCGGGTCGAGCGCGAGCCCGGGGAGCACGGAGACCTCCTCCTGGCCGTGCGTCCAGCCGTGGACGTACGGCCAGTTGCCGCCGGGGTTCCCGTCGGGGAGCCGAAACAGGCCGTCGTGCCACTCGACCGGCTCGTAGGCGACTCCCTCCTCGTCGAAGGCCTCGCGGACGCGGGCCGGTGACGCGGCGATCCCGTTCACGCGGACGACCGACGGCAGCGGTCGGTCGCAGGCCGCGCGGAACGCCGCCGCGTCGTCGACGAGCGGTTCGTACCGCTCCAGCGGATTCATGCCTCCCCTTTCGCGCCGGCCCGTTAGTCGGTTTCGGGACGGGCTGACGACGCTCCGTCCGCCATCGCGCCCCACCTTTAGGTCGGTGCCCGTCGTACGCGAGCACATGGCACGGATAACCGTTCTCGACGACGGTATCGAGCTGGACGGCCCGACGCTGGTCGAGGGGTTCCCGGGCGTCGGACTCGTCGGCAAGATCGCGACGGACCACCTGATCGAGGCCCACGAGATGACCCACTACGCGAACGTCCACTGCGACGGGATCCCCCGCGTGGCCGTCTACCAAGATTCGGACCCGTCGCTGACCACGCCGGTCCGCCTGTACGTCGACCCGGAGGCCGACCTCGTCGCGCTCCGGAGCGACATCCCGGTCGCCCCGGACGCCGCAACCGAGGTCGCCGGCTGTCTCGACGGCTGGTTCGACGAGACCGACACGTTCCCCGTGTTCCTCTCCGGGCTCGGCCGGGAGAAGGACGAGGAGCCGCCCGCGTTGTACGGGATCGCGACCGGCGACGGCGACGACGCCCTGACGGGCGCCGAGATAGGCGCCCCGCCCGAGTCCGGGCTCGTCTCCGGACCGACCGGAGCGATGCTCGCGGAGTCGCTGGAGCGGGACCGCGACGCCGTCGGGCTGGTCGTGGAGTCGGACCCGCAGTTCCCCGACCCGGAGGCGGCGCGGATACTCATTCAGGACGGGATCGATCCGATCGCCGGCACCGAGACGCCCACCGACGGGCTCGTCGAGCAGGCGACCGAGATTCGGAACGCGAAACAGTCGTTCGCGAAGCGGATGCAGGAGGCGACCGAAGAGAGCTCGCAGGCGGAGCCGCTGAAAATGTTTCAGTAGGTTCGGCCGCGCTCCCGACCGGACGCGGCCCGTTAGTTCTCCGCTTCCAACTCGTCGAGGATCGGCCGGTACTTGAGTTGGATCTCGTCCCACTCGCGGTCGGGGTCGGAGTCGGCGACGAGGCCGACGCCCGCAAAGAGGGTGGCGCGGCGCGGCGTCGCGACCGCAGAACGGATCGCGACCGCGAACGCGCCGTTGCCGGCGGCGTCGATCCAGCCGACGGGGGCGGCGTACCAGCCGCGATCGAACGGCTCCGTCTCCCGGATCGTTTCGAGCGCGCGGTCCGGCGGGAGCCCGCCGACCGCGGGGGTCGGATGGAGCGCCTCGACGAGTTCGAGAACGTGTCTCTCGGCGTTCAGCTCGGCGGTGATCGGCGTGTGGAGGTGTTGGACGGTGGCGAGCCGGCGCACCCGGCGCTCGCCGGCGGAGATGGACGCCGCGAACGGCTCCAACTGCTCGCGAACGGTGTCGGCGACGAGCTCGTGTTCGTGGACGTTCTTGTCGTCGTCGAGGAGTTCCCGTGCGAGCCACTCGTCCTCGGCCGGCGTCTCGCCGCGGCCGGTCGTTCCCGCGAGCGCGTCCGTCTCGACGGTGCGGCCGCGGAGCGCGACCAGTCGCTCGGGGGTCGCGCCGAAGAACGCGCTCCCGTCGGCGTCGGGCTCGAAGTAGTAGCGGTGACAGTCGGGGTACTTCTCGGCGAGCCGGTCGAGCGTCGCGGCGTGCGGGAAGTCGGCGGCGAGGTCCGCTTCCAGCGCCTGCGCGAGGACGACTTTCTGGAGATCGCCGCCGCGGATGCGGCCGACCGCGGCCTCGACGCTGTCGCGCCACGCCGCTCGGCTCGTCGTCCGGCGGCTCTCGGTGATCCCGGGCCGCGGCGGCCGGGGCGTCTCCGGGTCCGCCGCGCGGTCGGCCGCGTCGATCCGGTCGACCTCCCGCGCGAGCCGGGCTTCCACGTCGGCGACGTCGGCGTCGGTCCCCGTCGCGTTCACCGTGAGCCAGACGCCGTTGTCGGCGAACGTCACCTGCACGCGCGGGAGGACGAACCGCGCCTCGGGGAACGGTCCCCACGGGTCGCCGTCGCACCCTCCCTCGTGAAACGCGAAGCCGCCGAAGAGCCGCGGTCGAGCGGCCTCGGTGCCGGCGTGGACGTCGCCTGAGTCGAACAGCGCCGTCGCGGCCGACCGTATCTCGGCGAAGCGGTCGGGGCCGCTCGCGGTCAGCGTCGCGGCCGCGCCGCTCCCGAGCACGAGAGCGTCATCGGGCGCGCTCCACGTCGTCCGCGGCGCCGGGAGCGCGTCGAAGGCGGCCGCGAACGCTGGCGCCTCGATCCCGGTCGTGCGGCTGACGAGTGGGGGTGACGACGTCGAACGCGCCTGTTCCATTGGCTCTGAGTCGGGGCTGGGGGGCCTTTATCCTGACTATCACGGGGGTCCGCGCGGATCGATACGATCGGCGGGGTTCAGCTGTAGCGCTCCTCGTTCCACGGGTTCGCCGTGTCGCTGTAGCCGCGCTTCTCCCAGTAGCCGAGCTCCTTGTTGGTGAGGAACTCGACGCCGGAGACCCACTTCGCCCCTTTATAAGCGTACTTGTGAGGCGTGACGACGCGGATCGGGCCGCCGTGGTCCGCGGGGAGGTCCTCACCGTCGTAACCGTACGCGAACAACACGCCGTCGCGGGCGCACTCGTCGAGCGTGAGGTTCGTCGTGTAACCGTCGAGCGCGTGAAACAGGACGTGCGTTACGTCGTCGTCGACGCCCGCTCGGTCGGCGATCTCGGTGAACTCGACGCCGGTGAACGCGCAGTCGAACTTGCTCCAGCCGGTGACGCAGTGGAAGTCCTGTCGCTGCGTGACCGCGGGGAGGTCGCGGAACTCCGAGAGCGAGTAGCTCAACCGCTCGTCGACGGCGCCCCACACCTCGAACGCGAACGAGTCGGCGTCGGCCGACGGCGTCCCGCTCTTCGAGAGCACCGGGAACCGGTCCGTCTCCCGCTG
The DNA here is from genome assembly GCF_000336995.1 of Halorubrum aidingense JCM 13560. Taxonomy (GTDB): domain Archaea; phylum Halobacteriota; class Halobacteria; order Halobacteriales; family Haloferacaceae; genus Halorubrum; species Halorubrum aidingense. Next base: position 134,567 of record NZ_AOJI01000019.1, read on the forward strand.
TCCCGGCGGGAGTCGGTCGTCGCCGTACTCGCGGTAGATGTCCGTGAGGTCTGTCGCGTCCGTCGTGTCCGTCGTGTCCGTTGCGTCCGTTGTGTCAGCGTGGCCCGCCGTCGCCTCCCCGTCGTCGACGGCACCGGATTCGGTCATACCCCAGCGTAAGGATCCCGTCCACCTATCGGTGTCGCTCCTCCGACTCGCGCCCGCAGACCACCGCCTCATCGCCTGCACGCCGTCTCAGAAACGGTTGTGACGCTCGACCACCGCCGCGACGAGTGCTGTATCAGGCGCCGTAACAGGTGCCGTTACGTGTCATACCGTTCGGAATGTCTTTCATAGTATAAAACAATAGTTTTGAAGAATAAAATAGATATTATAATATCACCCATCTCAGCTTTCCCAACACCGTATCCTCGACGTCACATTTATATACCCATTCCCATTACTCTCGGGCAGAAAATGCCACGAGTAAAAATAACCGTGCCGGAGCATCTGGAGATGCAGATCGCCCAGATGGTCGAGCAGGGTGAATTCCTCAATCGCGAAGAGGCGGTCGAGGAGCTGTTGTCGACGGGGATCAAGGCGTACAAAACGAGCGGCCCGATGGAGGACGACGACTCCAGCGGCTTCGAGGACGAAGGGATGATGGGCCACGAAGACGAGTACGTTTTCTAACGGTCGGTGTCGCCGCTGTTTTCACGGCTGTTCATCACCGCCGAGAGCGGGCTTCGCGCGCGAGAGCTGTGCGTATACCCCTCAACAACCCTTATAGGGAGTACGACCCGTACTTCAGCGTATGCACAAGGACGAACTGCTCGAACTCCACGAACAGATGGTGACGATCATGGAGCACTTCCGCAGCCACGAGACGGTCGACAGCTCGCTTTTCGATCCGTACGACGAGCTCGACGTCGACCCCTCGCACGTCCACAAATCGAAGAGCGAACACAAACACGCCGTGTTCGTGCTCGGGAACGCCCTCGCGAACGCGATGAGCGAAGACGAGTTCTCGCCCGCCGGCCGCGTCGGCAAGCGGATGGAGGAGCTCGCCGACGACGCCGAAAACAAGATCTGAGGCCGCGGACGGCGAAGGACCGAAGGACCGGAGAGTCGGAGACGACGAGTCGAACCCCACGGACTCGGTAGACCCGCGGATTGATATGCGACCGCCCGTTTTTTCCACGAAATGATCGCGGACGCGGTGACGGCCGACGCGGTTCACCTCGCCGTCGGCGGGATGCTCGTCGCCGTGGCGCTCGCCGTCGTGTACTTGATCGACCGACCGGACGGCGCGTGGACGCGGTCGCTTCGGTCGCGGTTGCTCCTTGGCGTTCCTTGGGGGACGCTCGTCGTCGTCGCCGTCGTCGTCGCCGTCTACCTGTTCGTCCAGCGCGGGATCGAGAACCCGAACCGACCCGTCGTGATCCCGTTCCGATCGTGGTCGTACTTCTACCCGGAGGGGATGTTCTGGTCGGGATTCGCCCACTCGAGTCGCGGACACATCACCGGGAACCTGCTCTCGACGCTCGTCGCGGGGACGCTCGCCGAGTACGCCTACGGCCATTTCCCGGACGGTCGCAACGTCGACGACGAGACCGGGACGGTTCGATCGCACCTCCCGGCATCCGACTGGCGCGAGGCGATCGGCGACGCGGTCCCCGACCGCGACGCGTTGCGGGCGTCCCTCACCGCGGGTCGAGCGGTGTCGAACCCCTACGTCCGAGCGTTCCTCGTCGTTCCCGGCGCGATGCTGCTGTTCGGCTTCGTCTCGTCGCTGTTCGCGCTCGGACCCGTGATCGGTTTCTCGGGCGTCGTCTTCGCGCTCTGGGGGTTCGCCCTGATTCACTACCCGATCGGCACGGTGGCGGCGCTGACGGGCGCGACGCTCGCGAACGTCGTCTACGAGACGCTTCGGAGCCCCGTCGTCACCGCGACGGCGAGCGGGTCGTACGGCGCCCCGAGCTGGGCGAACATCGCGGTTCAGGGCCACGCGATCGGGCTGATCTCGGGCGTCATCGCCGCGGTATGGGTGGTGCGCCGGCGTCGTCGCCGCCGCCGTCGCCGGTCGCTCTCGGCGACGCGGGAGCGAACCGAGACCGCCGCGCTCGCCGCGTTCGGCGCCATCCTCCTGTTCGGGGCGTCGCGCCGGCTCTGGGCCGTCTACTGGTACCTCGGGAACGAGCAGTACGAGCTGTACCGCGCGCTCGGCGTCGGGCTGCTCGCCCTCCTCGCGGCCCTCGTCGCCCTCGCGGTCGCCGGCCGCGAGGAGCCGTTCTGGCCGACTCGCGCCGTCCGACGCCCGGCGACGCTCCGAGAGGGCGTCCGGTCTGCGACGCCGGCCGCGGTCGGGCTCCTGCTCCTCGTCTCGGCGCTGGCGGTCGTCGCCGGCCCCGGAATCGTCCCGAACCTCACGACGGTCAACGACGGCGACCTCCCCGGCGACCCGATCGAGGTGAACGGGTACCAGGTGACCTACGCCGAGAACGTCGAAGACCAGACGGTGAGCGTCGTCGACGTCGAGGCGTTCGGCCGATCGACGGTCGTCAACACCTCGGGGGTGATCGTCTCGAACCCCGACCGGGAGATCTGGACCACGGCGGTCTCGCGGGGGAACCTCGCCTTCTGGGGGTACCGCGCGATCGACGTCGGCGGAACCGGCTGGCGCGAGACCGTCTGGGTCCAGCGCACGGGCTGGGAGACGACGAACGGGGGAACGGCGTACCGGGTCGACGGGATCCGCGACGAGACGCGGTCGACGCTGTTCACGAGCGAGCCGGCGCGAGCGGAGCCGCGCGTCGACGGCCGAAACGTGACGGTCGCCGCCGTCGACGCGGGGTTCGAGCTCCGGGTCGAACACGACGGGACGAACCAGACCGGGGCGCTGCCCGGAACCAACGAGTCCGTGACGCTCCAGGGCGTCTCATTCGTCCGCGAAAACGACAGGGTGGTGGCAGAGCGCGGCGAGACGCGGGTCCAGATCGCCCAGCGGGAGCGATACGAAGGGCGGCAGTAGCTGCCGTCGACCGGCGGAGCGGGAGACACCCGGAACGCTCGAAGGGGTTAGGCCCACTCGATCCGGAACACTTCGACGTCGACGTCGCGGGACGCGTCCGCGTGGTGATCGAACTGCGCGTCGATCGCGAAGTCGGCGGCGAACGCGTGGGTCACCTCGCCCCCGTTGTCGTCGGCGAACGCCTCCACGAAGGCCTGACTGCCCGCGTTGTGAACCGAGTACGACACGTCAGCGATCTCGCTCGCGGTCGCGAGGAACCCGCGATCCGCGTTGCGATTCCCGTCTTGTGCGCCGAACGGCGGGTTCATGACGACGGTGACGGCGTCAGGGATGACCAGCGGGAGCCGCGTCGCGTCGGCCTGGATCCAATGGACGGGAGCGCTGGCGGCGACCCGTCGCTCGTTGGCGACCGCGGTCGTCAGCGCGGCCCGATCGAGTTCGATACCGAACACGCGTGCGGGGCCGCGAAGGGCGGCGGCGAGCGCGAGCATCCCCGTCCCGGTGCCGAGGTCGACGACGGTGCGTCCGTCGACGTCGCCGTGGAGGTCGGCGAGGTGGACGACGTGCGCCGCCAAGTCCGGCGGTGTCGGGTACTGTTCGAGCGCGACGCGCGGGGTCTCGAACCCGGTAACGACCCCCAGCTTCGTCGCGAGCGAGCGTTTGCTCGCCATCCGCTCAGGCGTCGATGCCGTCGCCGGTCCGGACGAGTTCGACGCCTTCGCGGCGGGCGCGCTCCGCGACCGCCGACAGCGCCGGCTCGGCCACGTCCGGGTCGGCGACCTCGTCGAGCCGGACCTCGACTCGACCGGCGCCGAGGAACGCCGCGGCCCGCACGAACTCGCGGAGCCGGTCCGCCTCGCGCTGGGTGGCGAGCGTGTCGCCCGCGTCGAAGCGAGCCGCGACCGACAGCGTCGCGGGCTGGTAGCCGCGGGCCGACAGTTCGGCTTTGAGATCGCGGAGGTGCGCCGGCGCCGTGCTGTCGATGTCGTCGGCGTCGATCACGATCGGGTCGATTTCTGCCGGGCGACAGCCGCGCAGCGCCGCTTCGATCCCGCCGGATTGCGTCGTGCTCATACACCCTCATATACGATAGTAATACAAAAGTATTACTGAATGTCCAGTAGTAATAATTAATAGCGGGGTGACGCGTTCGCGGGAGCGAGGCGGACGACCGATCCCGGAAGACGTCGAGCGGATTCCGACCGCGCGCGACGGTCACGTTTCGTGTTCACGGCGGGTTTGCGAGCGACGGTCTCATCGGTGGTATCGACGTCTCAACCTGTGTTTTTCAGCGGACACAGGCCCCCTCTTCGAGATATTCGCGGGTTTGAGCGATCTGTGCGCGGGACAACAGATCGGGAACTGGGACAAAGGTTTAAATGCGACAATAACCAGAAACCTTATAATGGAACGTCCGAGCCGCCAGCGCCAACAGGAGCGGGACACCGAGCGAGAATCGGACGAGGAAACGCTCTCCTGCCCGGAGTGCGAGTCGAAAGACATCGTCACCGACGCCGATCAGGAGCTCGTCTGTGAGGACTGCGGGCTGGTGCTGGACGAGCGGAACATCGATCGCGGCCCGGAGTGGCGGGCGTTCAACCACTCCGAGCGGCAGTCGAAATCGCGCGTCGGCGCCCCCATCACCGAGACGATGCACGACAAGGGGTTGACGACGACGATCGACTGGAAGGACAAGGACGCCTACGGGCGGTCGCTCTCCTCCGAGAAACGGTCGCAGATGCACCGGCTGCGCAAGTGGCAAGAGCGCATCCGCACGAAGGACGCGGGCGAGCGCAACCTCCAGTTCGCGCTCTCCGAGATCGACCGCATGGCCAGCGCGCTNCGGCTGCGCAAGTGGCAAGAGCGCATCCGCACGAAGGACGCGGGCGAGCGCAACCTCCAGTTCGCGCTCTCCGAGATCGACCGCATGGCCAGCGCGCTCGGCGTCCCCCGCTCGGTACGCGAGGTCGCCTCCGTCATCTATCGACGCGCGCTCAACGAGGACCTCATCCGCGGGCGCTCCATCGAGGGCGTCTCCACCGCCGCCCTCTACGCCGCCTGTCGNGTCATCTATCGACGCGCGCTCAACGAGGACCTCATCCGCGGGCGCTCCATCGAGGGCGTCTCCACCGCCGCCCTCTACGCCGCCTGTCGACAGGAGGGAATCCCGCGATCCCTCGACGAGGTCGCCGACGTCTCGCGGGTGCCGCAAAAGGAGATCGGTCGGACGTATCGGTACATCTCTCAGGAGCTCGGTTTGGAGCTCAAACCGGTCGACCCGAAACAGTTCGTTCCTCGATTCGCGTCCGCGCTGCAGCTGAGCGAGGAGGTCCAGTCGAAGGCGACGGAGATCATCGACGTCTCCGCCGAGCAGGGGCTGCTCTCCGGAAAGTCTCCGACCGGGTTCGCCGCGGCCGCTATTTACGCCGCCTCGCTTCTGTGTAACGAGAAGAAGACGCAGCGCGAAGTCGCCGACGTCGCGCAGGTCACCGAGGTCACCATCCGCAACCGGTACCAAGAGCAGATCGAAGCGATGGGGTTCCGGTAGGGGCGACCGCGGGAACGGTCGGTCGTCGGTAGTCGCGGCCGGGTCGGTGAATTCCCCGTGCGGTTCTGTGATCGGGTTTTTAATCCGTACCGAGCGTACTCGCTGACGAGATGTACTCCGAGATCCTCGTGCCGACGGACGGGAGCCCGGCGTCGGCCGCCGCGATCGACCACGCGATCGACCTCGCGCGACAGTACGACGCCCGACTACACGCCCTCTACGTCGTCGACGGGGCGGCGTACTCGACGCTCGAAGCCGGCGCGGAGATCGTCGTCGAGGCGCTCGAGTCCGAAGGAGAGGAGGCGACAGCGCACATCGCCGAAACCGCCGCCGACGCGGGCGTCGAGTGCACGACGACGGTGACCACGGGAACCGCCTATCGCGCCATCAGCGACTACGTCGAGGAGCACGCGATCGACATGATCGTGATGGGGACTCACGGCCGAAAGGGGCTCGACCGATACCTGCTCGGCAGCGTCACGGAGCGGGTCGTTCGGACCGCGACGGTGCCGGTACTGACCGTCAGACAGCCGGCCGATGAGTGAGCGTCGGCCGGAGCGATCGCGCCCCGACAGAGGGTGACACCGATGCGCGACTGGCTATCCCACCGCGTCGTCTCCTCGCCGGACAGCGTGGCCCTCGTCCGATCCGAAGACGGCGAGTCGTGGACGTACACGGGCCTCGAACATCTCGTCTCGGAGACGGCCGGCCGACTCGTCGCCCACGGGATCGAGGCGGGCGACAGGCTCGGCGTGGTGACCCCGCCGTACGTCGGCACGGTCGGGCTGATTCACGCGGCGATGCGGATCGGGGCGACGTTCGTCCCGCTCGGTGAGGGGCTCACCGAGCGAGAACTCGCCGAACGGATCGACAGCGCGGACGTCTCGGCGGTCGTCTGCGCCGAGTCGACCGAAACCGCGGCCATCGCGGCCGCCGATCGGTCCGAGCCCGTGCCGGTGTTCTCCGTCGACAAGCCGGCGGTCGACGCCGTCGCCGGCGTCCACGACCTCGACCCCGACCCGGTCGATCCCGCGGAGTGGGGCTTCTCCGATACGCTCTGTATCCTGTTCACGTCGGGAACGACGGGAGATCCGAAGCCCGTCCCGCTCACCGTGGGCAACGTGTACAGTTCGGCCGTTGCGTCGGCGTTCCGGCTCGGCGTCGACCCCGACGATCGCTGGCTGGTGTCGCTCGCGCTCCACCACATGGGCGGGCTCGCGCCGGTGTACCGCTCCGTCCTCTACGGGACGACGCTGGTTCTCCGCGAGGGATTCGATCCGGGGGGAACCGCCGACGACATCGACACCTACGACGTGACCGGCGTCTCGCTCGTGCCGACGATGCTCCAGCAGATGCTCGACCGGCGGGGGACGCTCGCGGACTCGCTCCGCGCGGTGTTACTCGGCGGCGCGCCGGCCCCAGACGAACTGCTCGAACGGTGCCGCGACTACTCGGTGCCGGTGTACCCGACCTACGGGATGACCGAGTCGGCCTCGCAAGTCGCGACCGCGACGCCGCGACAGACGCGTGATCGGCTCGACACAGTCGGCCGACCGCTGTTCGGAACGGACGTGACGATCGTCGGCGACGACGGCGACCCCGTCGACCCCGGAGAAACGGGCGAGGTCGTCGTGGACGGCCCGACGATAACTCCCGGGTACATCGACGGGGAGACCGGCGAACTGGACCGGTCGGCGTTCGGCGCGCACGGGCTCCACACCGGCGACGTCGGGCGCGTCGACGAGAGCGGGTTCCTGTACGTCCTCAACCGCCTCGACGACCGGATCATCAGCGGCGGCGAGAACGTCGAACCCGGCGAGGTCGTCGACGTGCTGCGGGGGTTTCCCGGGGTCGAAGACGCCGCCGTCGTCGGACTCGACGACGACGTGTGGGGCGAGCGGGTCTCGGCGCTCATCGTCGTCGAGAACCGGCGTCAGTCCGACGACAGCGGGAGTAACGAGGGGAGCGAGACCGGCGTGCTCAAGGCCGGCGGCGGGGCGTTAGCACCCCTCGACGAAGCGGATCTCGTCGCGTTCGCGCGCGAGCGCCTCGCGGGTTTCAAGATCCCGAAAACTGTCGCGTACGCCGAGGAGCTGCCTCGAACGGTCTCCGGAACGATCGATCGGGAAGCGGTGCGCGCGCTGCTTCGCGAGGAGGGACACGAGCCGCGCGACGGGACCGAAGGCGATCTGAAGACGGCGGGGTTCGAGCCGGCAGATCCGATCGGTTCGACCGATTCAACCGATTCGGCCGACACGATCGGGTCAGTCGATTCGACTGAGCCGTCTGAGCCGACGGAAACAGCCGACGGGGATCGTTCCGAGGACGCGACGGATCGGAACGACGATTCCGACGGCGGAGAGCCCGACGGCGACGCGACGGACCGCGACGGCGACGCGACGGACCGCGACGGCGACACGATCGAGTAAACTCACCCGCTGTTTTTCGTTGTTCCACGACTGTTTTGACCACGGGGTCCACAGACCGACCATGGATCTGCTCGACGACAGCGTCGTGCCGGAACACGCACGATCGGTGAAACAAGAGGCCCGCGAGTTCGCGGCCGAGCACATCGCCCCGAACGCCGAGGAGTACTACGACTCGGGCGACTATCCGTGGGAAGTGCTGGAGGCCGGCATGGACGCCGGGCTCGTCGCCCAGGACATCGGCGAGGAGTACGGTGGGAAGGGGTACGACCTCGCGCAAATTCTCGCGATCGCGGAGGAGTTCTACCGCGCCGACGCCGGGATCGCGCTCACGCTCCAGCTCGCGAGCTTCGGCTGTGAGATGGTCGAACAGTACGGGACGGACGAACAGAAGGAGGAGTACCTCCGCCCCGTCGCGGAGAACGACCAAATATCGGGACTCGGGGTCTCGGAGCCCGAGACCGGATCTGACCTCGCGGGGATGACGACGACCGCCGAGAAAGTCGACGGCGGGTACGAGATCACCGGCGAGAAGTACTGGGTCGGCAACGCCGTCGAGGCCGACTGGCTCACCGTCTACGCGAAGACCGGCGACGGCGATGACCGGTACTCCAACTACACGCTGTTCATCGTCGAGACCGATTCCGACGGGTACGAGGCGGAACACATCCCCGAGAAGATGGGAATGCGCGCCTCCAAGCAGGGCCACATCGTTTTCGACGACTGCTTCGTCCCCGAGGAGAACGTCGTCGGCAGCGAGGGCGGCGGCTTCTACGTGCTCGCGGACTTCTTCAACCACGGCCGGATCGTCGTCGGCGGTCACGGGCTCGGACTCGCCGCCGCCGCCATCGAGGAGGCCGAGGAGTTCGTGCACGGCCGCAACGCGTTCGGGCGCACCGTCAACGAGTTCCAGGCCGTCCAGCACACGCTCTCGGACATGCGGATCGGCTTCGAGTCGGCGCGCGCGCTCAACTGGCGCGCCTGCGAGAAGGTCGCCGACAACGAGGACGCCGGCTACTGGGCCGCGCTGGCGAAGACGAAGTCGACCGAGGTCGCCACCGACTGCGCCGAGAAGGGTATGAAGCTCCACGGCGGGCGCTCGATCCTCACCGACCGCCGGATCGCCCGCGTCTACCGCGACGTTCGCATCCCGGTGATCTACGAGGGCGCGAACGACATCCAGCGGAACCTGATCTACCGGCAGTCGCGGTAGCGGACGCGTAGATTCGATCCGAGGCGGGCGACGAAAACGCCAAGACGCCGGGCCGACAGTACCGCGTATGCGACTCGAGGATTACTGGGGGATCGGCCCGAAGACGAGCGAGCGACTCGTCTCGGCGCTGGGCACCTCACGGGCGGTCGAGGCGATCGAGTCGGCCGACGTCCGGGCGCTCGTCGACGCGGGAATCCACCGCGGTCGGGCGACGCGCATCCTCCGCCGGGCGAACGGCGAGGCCGGCATGGACGTCCTCGCCACGGCCGACACGCGCTCGGTGTACGACGACCTCCTCTCGCTCGCGGCCGGCCACGCGCTGACCGCCCACGCCGCCGACCGGATCCGCGTGTTGACGCCGCTGCTCGACCGAGAAGCCGCCGAGTCACGGCTTGACGACGTGGTCGCGGCCCGCGACGCGTGGGCGGGGCTCACGGCCGACGACCGCGACGCCGTCGGCGCGGCGTTCGACGCGTACGACGAGGCGGACGGCTCCGACCTAGCTGCCGTCGAGACCGCCCTCGCGCTGCGCGACGCCGGGCTCACCGACGACCCGTTCGACGCGATCGGCGCGCTCGACGACGCGGCACTCCGCGACGCCGCCGACGCCCTCGCCGACGTGCGCGGGGAGATCAGTCCGGGCGCGGACGGTGCGATCGAGATCGCTCGCGGCGCCGACGAGACGCTGGACCGACGACGGGACCAACTCGTCGCCGCGCGCGACCTCTCGAACTCCGCGTTCGACGTGCTCGACGCGGTTCGAGACGGCTCGCTGCGGGACTTCGAGGCGTTGGAGGCCGCGACGATCGACCACGTCGCCGCGGAGACCGGCGTCGACCGGGCGACCGTGCGGGCGGCGTCGCCGGACGACGCGCTCGACGCGGCCGACTTCGTCTCCGGCACCCTGCGCGCGCTCGTCGCGGAGCTCGAGGCGTCGGTCGCCGAGCGAGAGGCGACGGTCGCCGCCGACATCCGCGAGCGGATCGGCGCGGTTCGGGCGCCGGGGGACGGCGGTGACTCCTCGGACGACGGCCCCGCAGACAGTGATCCTGTGGCAGATGACTCCACTGACGGCAGCGCCGGGGGCGACGTCGCCCGCGCGGTCACCGCCGTCTCGGACGCCGCGTTCCTGTTGTCGCTCGCGCGGTTCGCGGCCGACCGCGACCTCGTTCGCCCGACGTTCGTCGAGGACGGCGTCGCCGTCCGGAACGCTCGGAACCCGTTTATTACCGACGCCCAACCGGTGTCGTACGCGATCGGGTCGCACTCGCTCGCCGACGCCGGCGACACGAGCGCCGACGCGCCGACGCCGCCGACGGGAGATCGAGTGAGCGTCCTCACGGGGGCGAACTCCGGCGGGAAGACGACGCTGTTGGAGACGCTCTGTGCGGTGACGCTGCTGGCGTCGATGGGGCTCCCGGTCCCCGCGGCGGCCGCAGAGGTGGGGGCGTTCGACCGGATCGTCTTCCACCGCCGGCACGCCTCGTTCAACGCCGGGGTGTTGGAGTCGACGCTGAAGTCGGTGGTCCCGCCCCTCGTCGAGGACGGCCGGACGCTGATGCTCGTCGACGAGTTCGAGGCGATCACGGAGCCGGGGCGAGCGGCCGACCTGCTGAACGGGCTCGTCACGCTCACCGTCGACCGCGGCGCGCTCGGGGTGTACGTCACGCACCTCGCGGAGGACTTGAGCCCGCTGCCTGGCGCGGCCCGGATAGACGGGATCTTCGCGGAGGGGCTCACGAACGACCTCGACCTCCGCGTCGACTACCAGCCGCGGTTCGGCACGGTCGGCAAGTCGACGCCGGAGTTCATCGTCTCGCGGCTCGTCGCGAACGCGCGGGATCGGAGCGTCAGAGCCGGCTTCGAGCACCTCGCGGGGGCCGTCGGCGAGGAGGCCGTCCAACGGACCCTCTCTGACGCCGAATGGACGGGTACCGATGACTGACGCCGGGCCGACGGGACCGGGGCGGATACGGTCGATCGCGGTCCACCGCGAGGACGTGGCGACCGCGCTGGAGGCGACGCTTCGGAGCGACCGGACGGTCGTGTTGCGCGTGACGCCGCCGTTCTCCGGACGGATGCGCGCTCGCTTGCATAGCCTGGGATCGGACTCGTCCGCGAAAGCGACGTCGGACGACGCCGCGGACGAGAGCGAAGCCGCAAAAGAGAGCGAAGCCGCGAACGAGGCCGACCGCGAACCGATTCACATCGATCCCCGGGATCTCGTCGACGAGGTCCCCCCCTACCCGGAGGTCGACGACACCGCCGCGGAGTACCCCGACGCCGACGTCGAAACACGCCGCGAGCGACACGGGGCGGCCGTCGAGACGTGGCGAGAGCGGGTGCGACGCTCGGTGGTCGCCTCGGTCACGATCGACGGCGACGGCGGGGCGACACGCGAGATCGACGTGGTCGTACTGGGATAGCCGACCGGTCGGAAAAATGAGGTTCGAAACGGACTGCGAGCGCCGACCTACAGTCGGAGTCGCTCGACCGTAGTGCCGGCCCGGTCGAACTCGCCGGCGACGGCGTCGGCGGCCGTTTCACCCTCCGCGGCCGCGACGATCACCGTGTCCGCGTCGAGGTCGGCGTCGAGTCGGACCTCGTAGTCGCCGTCGTCGGGCGTCACGAGCGTGGCGCCGCCGACGGTGTAGACGGCGACGACGTCGCCGGTGGTCTCCCCGGAGACGGCGAGGTCCCCACCGACGTACTCGACGGTCGCGTCGAGTTCCGGTCCGTCGGGGCGGTCGCTCTCCACGTATCGGTCGCGGACGACGGTCGGTGTTTCGACCGGTTCGCCGGCCTCGACGCCGTGTGCGAGCCGGATATAGCCGGCCATCGACCACGCCAGCGGGGTCGCCCCCCCAGTGCCCTCACCGAACTCCCAGCCGTAGTCGGTCGGGTGCTCGCGGTCCCACACCTGCTCGGGGAGCATCCGCCCGGAGTTGCCGAACCCGGCCATCGTCTCCAGCAGGGCGTCGGGTTCGAGGGCGTCCTCGTCGGTGCCGCCGAAGGCGTCGGGGCCGTCGCCGCGCGCGCGAAGTTCGTACTCCCCGCGTTCGCCGGTGAAGATCGGCCACAGGCGCCCGCGGCCGTTACCGGTCCCGGCCCACGGCGCGCCGGGGTCTCCGGTGGCGATCTCGCCGTAGGCGTCGCCGACGTAGCGGTACCATCCGGGCCCGTACGGCGTGTCGACGCGGATCGACTCGTCGACGACCGAGACCGAGTTGCGGATCGTCTCGTCGTCGGCCGGCTTCACGCCGAGTCGGACGAGTTCGAGGAAGCCGCCGTCGACGATCTCCCGCTCGTCGTAGGTGGGGCCGTCGTTGGCGATCGTTCGCGGTCGCCCCGATTCGGGGTGGCCGTCGGCAGTGACCCGAAGGTAGTAGGGCGTCTCGGTGTGTCGTTCGGTCCCCGTCGACGTCGCGCACCACTCCTCGACGCGCTCGGTCCAGTCGTCCGCGAGCGCGAGCCACGCGAGCGCGTCGCCGCGGAGCGACTCGGGGTCGGCCTCGGCGGTCGCCGTCGCGGGAGCGTCTTCGATCCGGTCGGCCTCCGCGAGCGCGAGCGCGGCGCCACAGCAGAGTCCGGCGATCTCCGCCGCGATGCTGGACGGCGAGAATCCCGCTTCTTCCTCCCAGCGCTCCTGGGCCGTCTCCGGACCGTTCTCTGCGATATAGCCGAGCGAGCGCCGGACCTGATCGTAGGTGTAATCGGCGTCCGCGGGCGTCATCCCGTGTTCGTACAGCTGCCACGCCATCACCGACGGGAACGCGATGTTGTCCATCTGTTCGCCGCCCCATCGGGTGCGCCCGTCGATGTAGGTGTTCTGCGGGAGGAAGCCGTCGTCGTCCTGCTGGGTGTTGTACAGGTACGCGAGCGCGTCCGCGCCGCGCTTGACCTCGCCCACCTCGATGAGCGCGGTGAACACCTGGTACAGGTCGCGCGACCAGACGAAGTTGTAGCCGTAGCCGCGGTCCTCCGCGGCGTACTCCGTCTCGCCCCACGGTACGGACGGGCTGGCGATGCCGGCGCCGTCGTGGCGCTTGTCCTCGACGGCCGCCAGCGTCATCAGCGCGAACCGGTACTGGGTCTCCAGGTCCGCGTCCCCGGTGACCGACGACGGGAACTCCCGGTCGGCGAGCCAGTTGCGCCACGTCTCGACGTACGCGTCGGACACGTCCGCGAAACCGCGAGAGATCGCGCCGCGCGCTTCGCCGAGCGCGGCCGCGGTGTCGGCCCGTTCGGCGAAGCCGAGCGCGACGGTGTCCGAGACGGTCTCGCCGCTGCCGACGAGTCCCGCGAGCACCACGTTTCCGGTGGCCTCGACCGAGCCGTCTCCGCGCTCACCCTCGCTGAAGAGGGCGTCCGCCTCGTCGCCGCCCGCCGAGAGCGCGCTCGCCCATTTGAACCGGTCGGCGCTCGCGAGCGCGAGCGCGACCTCGAACGGCTGTTTGTCGTCGTCGACGAGTTTTCCGGTGGGCCGCTCCGCGGCGTCGTCGTTTCGCGCGAGCAAGTGGTAGCCGTCGTCGTCGCCGACGCGGTCGCCGCGGTCGTTCGTACCGACGTTCGTGATCGTGGTGTCCACGAGCGCGTACACGTCGTACTCGCGGCTGCCCTCGAACTCGACGTCGGCGAGGATCGCGTCGCCGTCGGTGTCGACCGCGTACTCGACGGTCAGCGTCCAGCGGTGGCCGTGGCCGTCGCCGGTCTCGCGGATCGTCTGGGTGTACGCGAGCGCGTCGTCGGTGCTCGGTTCGGTGACGCGTTCGACCGTCTCGGTCGTCGTCACGTGAGCCGTCTCGTCGAACGTTCGAACGGTGTGGCCCGTCTCGGGGTCCGCAATGAGGAAATCGAACGTCCGAACGTTCATGACGTCAATCCGGGGGAACCGCGCCTCGGTGAGTGCTCCCTCCGTCAGCGTGAACCAGACCGGAACGGGGTCGGCGGCGTCGTGGTCCGCGGGCGTGCCGACGCCGAACTTCCGGCCGGTCGTCCAGTGTGGCGCCTCGTCCGGGCCCTGCGGGCGCTCGTGCGGCGCCGGGAGCGCACCGTGTTTCGCGAGCGTGACCGTCGCGTCGATCCGGAGCGCGTGTGACCAGCCGATCGGCGTCGCGCTGTCGAGGTCGCCGTCGTCGAACACCTGCTCCGCGAAGAGGCCGGCGTCGTTGACGAGCGCCCCGCCGGGCTCACAGATCGCGTACAGCTCGCGGGCCGCCGCGAACAGCGATCCGGCGTCGTCGTCCCGCTCGCTTTGGAGCCCGCCGAGTTCGGCGGCCGCCGTCGCCCCCCACAGCGTCGCGATCGACCACACCTTCGAGGCGCCCTGTTCTGCGGTTCGCCAGTCGTCGCCGGTGAATCGGACGAGCCCCTCGACGTCGGCCGTCTCCCGACGGAGCGCGTCTATCGATTCCTCGACGTGGGTCGCGACGCGGTTGAGGAACGCGTCGAAGTCGGCGTCGGTGATCGACCCGGCGTCGCCGAGCGCGACTCCGCTTCCGGCGGTGCCGCCGTCGGTCGCCTCGTCGTCGCGGAGCGCCGCGAACTCGACCACCGCGCTGGCGAGCGCGAAGGTGCTGGCGTCGGCTCGGTCGTCGCGGCTGTCGGCGCTCGCGCGCTGCGGGAACCGTCCCGTGTCGGGGTTCCAGCGGCCGTCGAGACCGACGAGCGCCGCTGCCGCGGCGTCCGCGGCCTTCGTCCGAATCTCGTCGTCGACGGGCGCGCGAGCGACCGCGGCGAACGCGCGGAGGTACGTCGCACCGGTGTGAGTGAATCGACCGAGCGCGTTCTCCCAGCAGTTCTGACACCGACGCGGGAGGCCGTCGTCTTCGGTCGTCTCACAGAGGAAGTCGACGGCGTCGGCGATGGTGGCGTCGACGCGGTCGCGCCACTCCGGGGGCAGATCGGTCGTCCGACGGAGCCGGGCGAGGAAGGCGACGACTGACGCCGGCTGGTCGAGCTGGTCGTTCGGGCCGGGAGTGCTGTTGGCACCCTCGATCCGCGCGTTCGCCCAGCCGGGGGCGAGCTTGCCGGAGTCCGCCCACACGCGGTGCGGCCAGGACCCGTCGGCGTCCTGCGTGCGACAGAAGAAGGAGGCGGTCGCGAGCAACTCCTCGTCGGCGTCGAGGTCCAGTTCCTCGCTCGCGCCGAGCAGCGCCATCGACGTCTCGGCCTCGTCGCGGAACCACGTGTAGCCGTAGCCACCGGAAGTCGCGTAGAACGCGTCGAACTCCGGCGCGGCGATCCGGGCGCCCGACTCGGCGGTGAGCAGATCGAGCGCACGGAGGTCGCTCGCGATTATCCCCCGCCGAGGTACGCCCTCGGGAACGGTCGGGCCGCGCCCGGCCGCCGCCTCGCGGAGGTCGTCGGCGTCGGGGTACGCGGTCGCGATCCGCGACAGCTCGTCGATGCGGCGCTGTCGGTCCGGCCCGTCGGTGAGCGCGTCGAGCGCGTCGTCGCCGGTCTCTCGCGTCTCGCGCCGGTCGACGACGGCACGGCTCGCGAGCGTGACGCGCTCGGTGCGCCCGTCGCGCTCGAACGGCGCGCGGACGACGACGTCCGGCGTGAGCCGGGAGTCCTCGCGCTGGTCGATCTCCCCGCGGTGGGGGAACCCGTTCTCGTCCTCGCCGAGCAGCTCGGTAATCGTCCGAAGCCGCTGGCCGTGAGCGGCCGACAGCCCGGTCGACGCGGTGAGGAAGTCGTGTTCGGTCCGATGGTACACCTCGACGACGCTCCCGTCGTCGGGACCCGCCTCCTCGTGGACGAGGTTGCCGACGCGGCCTTCGACCATGTCCGGCGAGAACGCGCAGGCGGCGACGAGCTCCGCGTCCGCCGGCGGCGCGCCGCGCAGTTCGACGTGGGTGAGGTGCGTGTCGCCGACGACGAGGTCGAACTGGTGGATCGTGTACCTGCCGGCGTCGTACTCGGTCTCGACGAGCGGGGTGTCGCCGTCGTAGTGCTGCCGAGTTGTGGTGAGGTCGTCGAACCAACGAACGCCCCGCCCCGCCGTGATACCCATCCGGAGCCGGTCGGCCCCGCCGACTCCCGACAGGGAGTACGAACAGTCGTGGACGGTGCCGTCAGGTCCGACATGGACGAGACGACCGTCGTCGCCCGTGAACGCGCCGGCGGTCGTGGGTCGCTCCGCCGGGTAGCGCTCGCCGCGCCGACGTTCGTGCTCTGTGAGAGCGGTTCGCAGTCGCATAGTCAACCTGCGACTGCCGGCCTAAAAGCCTTGACGAACGAGGCGACCCCTCGCGTACGCGCGATAACGAATGCAATGGTAGAAGTGGAAATAGTGACAGAAGCGGAAAACGACCGCTTCCGTCCGTTGCAGCGGCGAACCGCGGCTCCCGACCGCGACGGTGAGTGACAACCCCCGACACCTGACCGAAGAGCAACACCGAAGACCCCGGGTGCCGATGGGCCTCACATGCACCATCCCGGACCCCCACGATTCCTCTCGACCGGCGAGACGACGGAGCTGGCACCGCGGGATCCAGACCCGAACGGGACCTACGAATGGCGCGTCGTCGCCGCGCCGCCGAACAGCGAGGCGACCGTCGGCACCGGCCCAGTGACCGATTTCACCCCCGACGTTCCCGGGCGATTCACGCTCGGCCTCGACGCCCCGGACGGCGATCATCTGCTGACCGTTCACGCGTTCGCCGCGAGCTACGAGGGAGTCGACGTGGCCGGCGGGAGCGGGACCGCGATCCGCGACCGCGACGCCGACAGCGCCCCGATCGACTACGGCGCGGAGCGCGCCCACGAGGGCGTCGGCCGCCCCCGGGTCCGACTCGACGCGACGGTTGAACACGACGGGGACGCCGACGGCCCGGAGATCGCCGTCCGGGCGACCCCGAAGCCGAACCCGGATTCCGACCTCGACGCCGACGACCTGTCGGTGACGTTCATCGTCGACGACCGCGACGTCGAGGCGGCGGTCGCAGAGGGACGAGAGAACCCCCGAGACGCGCTGCGGACGACCGACGACGGACGGGAGCTCCGGCTGCCGGCCGACGTGGTTCCGGACCGGCTCCGAGTCCACGGCGTCGCGGTCGCCCACGAGGCCGGACGGGAGCCGCGCGTCAGCGTCGCCGACGCGGTCGCAGTCGAGCGGGTCGAGCAGGGCGATCTCCCGGCAGGGAGTGACAGCGACGACCCGAGCGACCCGGATCTGGCCGCGCCGGCGGACCCCACCTTCGAGATCGTGCGGCTCAATCAGCCGCCCGAGTGGACGGACGACGCGGCCGTCTACGAGGTGTACGTTCGAACGTTCGCCGACTGCGAGGAGGGAGAGACGTTCGACGCGATCGCCGAACGGATCCCGACCATCGCCGATCTCGGCGTCGACACCCTGTGGCTCACCCCGGTGCTCCAACACGACGGGAAGCCCCACGGCTACAACATCACCGACTTCTTCCAGATCGCCGCCGACCTCGGCGATCGCGAGGAGTACGAGTCGCTCGTCGAGACGGCCCACGACCACGGCATGCGCGTGCTGTTCGACTTCGTCGCCAACCACACCGCCCGCGATCACGAGTGGTTCGAAGACGCGTACCGGAACCCCGACTCGCCGTACCGCGACCGCTACGAGTGGCAGGAATCCGGCGAGCCGGGCACCTACTTCGACTGGGAGCTGATCGCGAACCTGAACCACGCGAACCTCGACGTCCGGCGACACCTCCTCGACGTCATCGACGAGTGGGCGCCGATCGTCGACGGCTTCCGCTGTGACATGGCGTGGGCGGTGCCGGACTCATTCTGGCGAGAGCTTCGCGACCGCGTGAAAGACATCGACCGGGAGTTCCTGCTGATGGACGAGACGATCCCGTACATCCCCGGCTTCCACGAGGGGATGTTCGACGTTCACTTCGACGCGACGCTGTACTTCCAGCTCCGGCAGGTGGGTCGCGGGGCCGAGCCGGCCGCATCCGTGCTCGACGCGATCGACCAGCGCGCGGAGATCGGCTTCCCGGACCACGCCGGGTTCCTCCAGTACATCGAGAACCACGACGAGACGCGGTACCGCGTCGAGTGCGGCGACGCCGCCGCGGCCGCGGCGGCCGCGGCGACGATGACGCTTCCAGGCGTTCCGATGGTGTACGCCGGCCAGGAGATCGGTCAGCAGGGCCGACGCGACGCGATCGCGTGGGACCACGCAAGAGAGGAGATCCGCGAACACCACGAGCGGTTGCTTTCGACCCGGGCGGACCACCGGGCGCTCGGTCCCGCTGGAGACCTCGAACGGGTGGGGTATCACGTCGCGAGCGGTGACATCTCCGAGCGCCCGATCGTCGCTAGCGGGAAGATCCACCCGGACGACGTGGTCGCGTTCCGCCGCCGCACCGACGAGGAGTCGCTCGTCGTCGTCCTCAACTTCGCTCCCGACGAGGCGAGCGTCGCCGTCGAGGCCGATCACGCCGAGACGGACCTCGTGACGGGCGAGCCGTGCGTCGTCGTGGACGGCGAGGGGACCGAGCGGATCCGAGTGCCCGACGTCGCCGTCGTCCGCGCGGAGGACCGATGAGCGGGGCACAGTCGCCGAGTCGGCTCCCGGACGAAACCGCCGCGCTCGTCGAGCGATCGCGTCGCGATCGCGAGGCGGCCGACGACCGATTCGGCGCCGCCAGATCGATCGCCGACCGACTCGGCGCACACCCGATCCGAGCGGACGGGGCCGACCCCGCGACGGACCCGCCGGACGGGGTCGCGTTCGGCTTCTGGACCCCGGATCTGATCGAGCGGGGCGTCCCCCTCGCCGATGTCCGGCTCGAGCTGTTCACGCCGATCGGAGGCGGAGCCGGCGAATCGGACGAGACGGACGACGCAGGCGGTACGGACGGAGCAGACGGACCGGACGGAGCAGACGGGGCGATCGACCCCGGACGCGACGACCTGCGCGAAGTCGAGTTCCGCGTCGACCGACTCGCGGTGGAGCGCGACGACGAGTTCCACTGGGTCGCGGTAGAAGGGATTCCAGTGGGTACGGCGGACCGGCTCGGGGCGCTCTACCAGCTCGTGTATCGGACCCCAGACGGCGACGCGTGGGAGACGGTCCGCGACCCGCTCGCGTACTCGGTCCCGTTCGGCGCGTTCGCACCGGCGGAAGCGTACGACTGGCCGCGGCTCGACGCCACCCGTCCGGACCGCGACCACTTCGACTCGTTCGGCGGCGACGACGAGGCGCTCCCGACGACCGAGGACGACGGCCTCCCGCGTGTCGATCCCGCGACGAGTATGCTGGAGATCCACCCGGGGACCTCGACCGAGGCGGGGTCGCTCGCCGCGCTCGCGGAGCGGTTCGAGACCGTCGGGGAGAAACTGCGGGCCGACGAGCCACTCGACCCGCACGAACGGAACTACACCGGCTACGACGCGGTTCAGCTCATGCCCGTCGAGCCGCTCACGCAGGCGTACGGCCGGCAGTGGTACTGGCGGCCCGGCGGGATCGACGGCACAGATGGCGGGGCCGACGACGTTCACAGCGGCGGTGACGAGCGTGATGTCGATTCCGCGCCCGCGCCAGCACCCGCGGCCGCGTTCGACCGCGAGCGTGACGCGGAGCGCGTGACCGTCGGCGTCGAGCGTCCCGACCAGACGAACTGGGGCTACGACGTGGTCGTGAGCGCGTTCTCCGCCGCCAACCCGGCGATACTGGAGACCGGCCGGCCCGACGAGCTCGTCGAGTTCATCGCCGCCTGCCACGCGATGCCGGACCCGATCCGGGTCGTCTTCGACGTCGCGCTCGGCCACGCCGACGAGGGCGCGGCGGAGCTGTTGCCGGACCCCTTCTTCGAGGGGCCGGGCATGTACGGGCTCCACCTCGACTACAGACAGCCGGTCGTGCGGGCGATTCTGCTCGAACTCCAGCGGCGCAAGGCGAACTTCGGTGCCGACGGGATCCGCATCGACGGCGCCCAGGACTTCACGTACCACGACGCCGAGACCGGCGAACAGGTCCACGACGACGCGTTCCTCGCGGAGATGGACCGCGTGGTCCACGAGGTCGCGGGGACGGCGTTCCGCCCGTGGATGATCTACGAAGACGGTCGACCGTGGCCCCGCGAGGACTGGGAGTTGGCCTCGACGTACCGGACGCTGATCGACCAGCACCCCCACGCGTTCCAGTGGTCGCCCGTGACGTTCGCGCACAACAAGCCCGCGCTGTTGACGTTCTGGGCGACGAAGTGGTGGCGCATGCGCGAGGTCGCCGAGATGGGAAGTCAGTGGATCACCGGCGTCGCGAACCACGACACGCTGCGCCGCGGCTCGCAGGTCGAGGTGACCGACGACTGGGGCGGCGCGCTGATCAACCCCTACCTCGCCGACTCGCCGCCGGAGACGATCCGCGAGGCGTACGACAGCCCCGCGGCGCTCGTCTGGTTCCACGTCGCGATGCCGGGCGTCCCAATGGACTTCCTCCACGCGAACTACCGCGCGCCGTGGGGGTTCGTCCGCGACACCGACCCGACGTGGAACGTGAAGGTCGTCGCCGAGGAGGCGCCGTGGATCGACTGGCACGTCCCGGAGGGCGCGTTCGCCGACGGCGACGCGTTCGCCCGACTGAAAGAGCTCGGGTTCGAGACGCGCGAGGAGTTGAAGGAGTTCGTCACGACGCTCGCCGCCTTCGTGGAGGCGACCGACTTCGACCTCGATCTGATCGCGGAGCTGCTGTCGGTACAGGGGATGTCGCTCGCGGGCGACGACCACGGTCACGATGACGACCACAGCAACCGCGGCGACCGCGACGACCACAGCGGCGACGAACTCACGGCCGACGACCTTCAGCGGTTCTCGTTCGCGTGGAGCGCGGACGTGAGCGAGTACGTCGTGCTCGACCGGTGGGAGGACGCGCAAGACGAGACGCGCACCGCGTTCGACCGCGAGGTGCGGGAGTTCCGGCAGGCGCGGCCGTGGCTCCGCGCGGACGTCGACCCCGAACGCGGCGAGGCGTTCGGCTACCGCCACCCGACCGAGGGGACCGTGGTGTACGAGGCGCTCAGACGGGACCCCGACGGCGAGGAAGCCCTGCTCATCGCCTGCAACGTGGAGGGAACGCCGGTCGAGGTGTCGCCCGCCGGCGTGCTCGACGACCTAGACGCCGGCGGTGCCGACGGCACCCGTGACGCAGACAACGCGGCCGACGACTGGACCGTCGCCGTCGCGGCGCCCGGGATCGACGCCGAGGCGGGAGACAGTGCGGCCGACGGTGACGCGGGACCGGTGACGCTCGAAACCGCGGACGCGGTCGTCTGGCGGCGACGCAGCGAGTGAGCCGGTCGGGACCCGCGGAGGTCCCGTCATCTCGGAGACACAACGCTTGAGTCGGTGGGGATCGCAGGGTTGATTATGCGATTCGACCGCTCCGCCGGCATCTTCTGTCACGTCACGTCGCTCCCGAGCGATCACGGGATCGGTGATCTCGGTGAGGGCGCTGAGGCATTTTGCTCGTTCCTCGGCGACGCCGGCGTCGGCCACTGGCAGATCTGTCCGATCGGACCGACCATGGACGCCGCCGGCGAGTCACCGTACCAGTCGCCGTCGGCGTTCGCCGGCAACCCGCTCCTGATCGACCTCGACGGGCTCGTCGCGGACGGGTGGCTCGACGAGTCCGACCTCGAACCGGTCCCCGACTTCCCCCGTGACCGCGTCGATTACGGTGCGGTCCGCGAGTACAAGCTCCCGCTGTTGCGAACCGCGTTCGACCGGTTCGACGCGTCGAAATCGGCCGAGGAAGCGGCCGAACTGGACGCGTTCCGCGAACGGGAGCCGTGGCTCGCCGACTACGCGCTGTTCCGGGCGCTCTCGGACGCGCGGCCCGAAGGCACGTGGGCCGAGTGGCCCGAACCCCTCCGAACGCGAGAGCCGGACGCGCTGGCGGCGGCGCGCGTGGAACACGCCACGGAGATCCGGTTCACCGAGTTCGTCCAGTGGACGTTCGACCGACAGTGGCGCGACCTCCGCGAGGCGGCCGCCGACGAGGGCGTCTCGATCGTCGGCGACGTGCCGATCTACGTCGCGCTCGACTCCGCGGACGTCTGGGCGAACCCGGAGGCGTTCCATCTCGACGATCAGAATCGACCGGCTGCAGTGGCGGGCGTCCCGCCGAACGCGGGCGACGACGGCCAGCGCTGGGGGAACCCCGTCTACGATTGGGAGCAGCTCGCCGCGCGCGACTACGACTGGTGGATGGCCCGCTTCCGCCGGCTGTTCGACCTCGCGGACGTCGCTCGGCTCGACCACTTCCTCGGGTTCGTGAAGTACTGGGCGATCCCGGCCGACGGCGACCCGGCCGACGGCGAGTGGCGCGACGGCCCCGGCCGCGACCTCTTCGAGGCGGTCGAACGCGAGTTCGGGAAGGCCCCCTTCATCGCCGAGGATCTCGGGTTCGAGGAGCCGGCGATGGACGAGCTGATGGCGGAGTTCGGGTTCCCCGGAATGCGCGTCCCGCAGTACGCGAACTGGTGTGCAGAGGGCGACCAGTACCAGCCGATGCACTATCCGGAGGGCGTCGTGGGGTACACCTCGACGCACGACACCGACACGTGGGTGGGTTACTTCGAGGACCTCCCGGAGCGCCAGCGCGACTGTTTCCGCTTTAACGTCGGCGCCGAGGGCGACCGGGGAGTCGAATGGGAGATCATCGACGAGGTGTGGGGATCGGAGGCGGTGCTCGCGATGACGACGCTCCAGGACCTGCTCGGACTCGACAGCGGCGCTCGGTTCAACGAGCCGGGGACCCTCGACGGCAACTGGGACTGGCGCGTCCGTCGAGACGCGCTCGCGGACGACCTCGCCGACCGGCTGTGGGAGCTGGGGGGACAACACGTTCGCTGACGGGCGAGCGAACAGTGATCGAAGAACGGGGTTGAGGAAACGGGACGTCGGTGAGAAAAGCGCGTTCGCGAAGCGTTACTTCCGGCCGAGGAGCAGGTACAACACCAGCCCCAGAAGCGGTGCGAGGAAGGCGACGATCGCCCACAGGAACGCGGGTTGGTCGCTGCGCGACTGGGCGTCGGAGTACACCCACAGGATGATCGCGAGGTGGACGATCAGGCTCACGAGCCCGAACAGGAACGCGATTGCGCCGGCCGCTTGGAGGGGTATGGTAAGCATCGATTCTCTCGAATCGCGGAGGCGATAAGTGTCTTTGGGCATCGCGTCGGCAGCGGCGCCGGAACCCACAAGTTGTGTTGTATGTAACCAATAGACATGGTGGAACGGCGTCTCGCGGTCGGCACCACGGCAGAGAGCGCGGCCGAACTCGCGTGTGCGGTGGGGCTCCTCGCGTCGGCCCGGTCGCGAGACGGAGACACCCGTGCCGGACACCTCGCCGTCGGGTTCGCGTCCGGCTTCCTCTACCGCCACGCCCGGTTCGCGGCCGGGTGCAGACGCCTCCGACAGGGGCCGGTCCGGTCCGTTTCGATCACGCTCGCATGGGCCGCGCTCGCCGTCGCCGTCGACCGCTCGGTCGACGGTGCCGCGGCGCGACGCGCGGTCGGTGCCGGATTCGCGCTCGGCTCGTTCGGGTACCGGCTCGTCCGTCGCGACGGGTGATCGGCCCGTGGTCAATCCGGGATCGCCGGACCACGAACGGTTTTGGTCGTCCGGCGCGCGATCCGTGCATGGAACTTCCAGTAGACGCGTCCCGGCTCCGAGCCGATATCGAAGCGAACGCGGAATTCGGCCGGATCGAGGACGGCGACTCCGAGACGCGGGGCCGCACGAACCGGACCGGCACGGAGGCGAATCGGGCCGCCAGAGACCGGCTCGTGGCACGGTTCGAAGACGCCGGACTGGACATCGCCGTGGACGCGGTCGGGAACCTGCTCGGGACGTGGACGGCCGATTCGGCCGATCCGGACGCCGCGCCCGTCGTGAGCGGTAGCCACCTCGACAGCGTTCCGGAGGGCGGAATCTTCGACGGACCGCTCGGCGTGTACGCCGCGCTCGAAGCGGTCCGAGCGATGCAGGACGCGGGCGTCGAGCCGGATCGCCCGGTCGCCGTCGTCGGCTTCACCGAAGAGGAGGGCGGGACGTTCGGAAACGGCCTGCTCGGCTCGGCGGTGGCGACCGGCGAACTCGCCGCCGAGGACGCGCTCGGACTGACGAGTGCGGACGAGATCGACGGCCTCGTCGCCGGCGAGACGCTCGGGGAGGCGTTAGACCGGATCGGCTACCGCGGCGACGACGCCGTCGAGCCCGCGACGTGGGAGGCGTTTTACGAACTGCACATCGAGCAGGACACGGTCTTGGAGACGGCCGACGCGGACGCTGGCGTCGTGACGACTATCACCGGAATTACCCACTGCGAGGCGACGATCGAGGGGGAGGCGAACCACGCGGGCGCGACGGCGATGGGCGACCGCACGGACGCGCTCGCGGCCGCGAGCGAGTTCGTGCTCGACGTGGAGGCCGCCGCGAACGAGGTGGTCGAACGCGACAGCGACTCCGCCGTCGGTACGGTCGGCTCGCTGTCCGTCTCGCCGAACGCGACGAACGTGGTACCGGGCCGCGTCGACGCCGGCGTCGACGTCCGTGACGTCGAGTCCGAGTCCATGGAGACGATCGTCGCCGCCGCGCGCGACTCGCTCGACCGACTGGAGCGCGAACGCGGAGTCGAGACGTCGATCGAACGGCCGTTCGACGTCGCGCCGACGCCCATGAGCGAGCGGCTCCGAAAGGCCGCCCACGACGCGGCTGACGAGGCCGGGCGGACGGCGATCGATCTCCACTCGGGAGCAGCCCACGACGCGATGCGCGTCGCGCGCGTGACAGACGCGTCGCTGTTGTTCGCGCCGTCCCGCGACGGAGTGTCGCACAACCCGCGCGAGTGGACCGACTGGGAGGACTGCGCCGCCGCGACCGAAGTGCTCGCCGGCGCGGTGGCCCGATCGGCCGGCGCCACGGCGCAGTCCGGCGGCGAGGAGTAATCCGTCCCGACGGGTGACCGTCACAACCGTTTTCCCGGTTCGCCCCGACCGGCGACCGTGAGACGACCCCTCGCGCTCGGCGCCGTCGCACTCGGCCTCGTTGCCGGAGCCGCCGGCGGGCTCGCGACGACGACCGATATTCTGGGCGGCTGGCCCGACCTGTTCGGGTACGCGGCGACGCTCGTCGTCGGACGGGCGCTCCTCGTCGTCGCCGTGGTGTCGATACTGTACGGATCGTATCTCCTCGTAGTTGGCGTGGTGATGCGGATGACGAACAAGCGGCGCGCGTACAACACGCGGAACGTCCTCCGTCTCGCGTTCGGGTTCATCGGAACGATCGCGACGCTGGCAGTGGTGACGGAGAACTGGCTCGGGCTCCTCTTTTCGCTCGGGATCGTCGGGTTCGCGATCACGTTCGCGCTCCAGCAGCCGCTCCTGTCGCTCATCGCGTGGGTGTACATCACCATTAAGCAGCCGTACGGCATCGGCGACCGGGTCCGGATCGACGACGCGAAAGGCGACGTGATCGGCGTGGACTTCCTCGTGACGACGCTCTGGGAGATCAACGGCGACCTCGTCACGACGAACCAGCCGTCGGGCCGCGTGGTGACGGTGCCCAACAGCGTCGTGCTCTCCTCGAACGTGGTCAACTTCGGCGGGGGCGGGTCGCCGTACGTGTGGAACGAGGTCGGCGTGCAGGTCGCCTACGAGACCGATCTCGACTTCGCGAAAGCGGTCATGATCGAGGAGACGACGGCCCTGGTAGGTGAGGAAATGGCCGCCGGCATCGCGGCGTACCGCGAGGCGCTTGCCGACACTCCCGTCGAACTGGAAGTCCACGACCGACCGACGGTGAACGTGTCACAGGGCGAGTCGTGGGTCGAGCTCCGCGTCCGGTACCTCACGCATCCCCGCCGCGGACAGCGCGTTAAAAATCGACTGTACGAGCGGATACTCGCCCGATTCAACGAGGATCCGGATCGGGTGGCGTTCCCTGTGAGCCGGAGCCGGTAGCGAGCACAGCGGTGTCGCGAGGCGCACAGCTCCCGGCGTCAGATCATCTCCTACATTTATATAGTTCGATTAGGGCACTCACGTGTTGGTGAGATACGGCGAGCCGCAAGCTCCTCATCAAGATCGGTGTTTTCAGCCTCCTCACACCGCAATATCGAGCCCCACGACACCACGGACCACGATATATTTATATAGTCTGGAGACTTACCATGGGTTAACGAATCGGCGAGCCCGGCCCCAGTATTTCCGTCGGGAGTTCGAATCGGAGAGAACCCATGACCGAGACACACATACGCGGCTACGACGGGGAAACGGAGCGGGAGCGACCAACCAAATCGACGGACGAGTCCGTCGGGAGCGAGACGGAAACGACGGCTGACGAGCGCGCGACGACGTGCCCTGAGTGCAGCGGCCGCCTCGTGACGGACACGGAGCACGGCGAGACCGTCTGTGAGGACTGCGGCCTCGTCGTCGAGCAGGATTCGGTCGACCGCGGGCCGGAGTGGCGCGCGTTCAATTCCGGAGAGCGCGACAGCAAGTCGCGGGTGGGCGCTCCGACGACGAACATGATGCACGACAAGGGGCTCTCGACGAACATCGGCTGGCAGGACAAAGACGCCTACGGCAAGTCCCTGTCNCGAACATGATGCACGACAAGGGGCTCTCGACGAACATCGGCTGGCAGGACAAAGACGCCTACGGCAAGTCCCTGTCGAGCCGTCAGCGCCAGAAGATGCAGCGGCTGCGCACGTGGAACGAACGGTTCCGCACGCGCGACTCGAAAGAGCGCAACCTCAAACAGGCGCTCGGCGAGATCGACCGCATGGCGTCGGCGCTCGGGCTCCCGGACAACGTCCGCGAGACCGCCAGCGTGATCTACCGCCGCGCGCTGAGTGAGAACCTCCTCCCCGGCCGCTCCATCGAGGGCGTCGCGACCGCGGCGCTGTACGCCGCCGCCCGGCAGGTGGGCAACCCACGGAGCCTCGACGAGTTCACCGCGGTGTCACGGGTCGACAAAATGGAGCTCACCCGGACGTACCGTTACATCATCCGCGAACTCGGTCTGCGCGTTCAGCCCGCAGACCCCGAGAGCTACGTCCCGCGGTTCGTGTCACGGCTAGAGCTCTCCGAAGAGACCCAGCGGCTCGCGCGGGAGTTGCTCGACGGCGCGAAAGACGCGGGGATCACGAGCGGGAAGTCCCCGGTCGGGCTCGCGGCGTCGGCAGTGTACGCCGCGGCGCTCCTCTCGAACGAGAAGGTGACCCAGAGCCAGGTGTCGGCCGTCGCCGACATCTCGGAAGTGACGATCCGGAACCGGTACAAGGAGCTACTCGAGGCGAGCGAGGGGCTGGCGGCCTAATCACGGGCGTCACAGCGAATCGCCACCCACGTTTTTAACGTACCGGCGTGTACATCGATACCATGGTTGATGCGTTCGTCAGACTTGCCTGTCCGGAGTGCGGTAAAGGGTGGGAAGATAACCCTTCGGAGCTACAGAGCCTCCGTTCGAACTTTAGCTGTCCGTCCTGTCATGCGACCCGCCGCCTGACGGAGTTCATGCGGACCGAACGAGATCTCGAAGCTGTCAAACAGTTCCAATAGGTGGCGGAACGGCAGCGATCTGGAGCCACATCACGAGATCGTCGGCGGCGCGGCCCCGCCCGAGACTCGAAAACTGTCGCCGAGATCTATCTCGATCGATAACGTAAAAGACGCGTCTAGGGGCGGAGAACGGGGATCAGGCAATAACCCATGATAACGTTACTCAAGATAATAATATAAGCCTCCGGTAGCAACGGACTGTTACTCATGAAAAAGCAGGAGCTCATCCATCTGCACGGTCTCCTCGCGGAAGTACGAAAACAGTGTGAGTTTTGGAACGAGGACATCGACCTCGAAGCCTACGAAGAACTTGGTGTCAAACCGACATCCATTCACAAGTCGAAAACTGACCACAAGGCCGCTGTTTTTAAGCTGACCGACGGAATTACCGAGCCGATGAAAGAGTCCGAATCGGAGCCGCTGGCCCCGACCGCGGACTAACCCGAAGCCTTCGCCGCTGAGCGTCGTCCGTCAGTACAGTCCGAGTGACTACGCTCTATCGCTCTCAACAGAAACAGAATCCCCGAAGCGGACAGATCGGTCCCTGCAGGTGTCGCCTCAAGCCGTTCCGTCGGAGTCGGTCCCGTCGGACTGGGGCTCGATCTCCTCAACGTCAAGCACCGACAGCGGAATATTTCGAAGCCGTTTCCCGATCTCCTTGCGGGCGACCCGTCTCGCGTGTTCTTCTCGATCGACGTTGAACACGTCCATCTGTAGTTCGAGCGCAACGAGCGCCTCGTCGGCGGCGACGAACGCGGGCGGTAGCTCTTCCCCGCTCGGAGCGGTCCGGGTTCCCGTCTCGATTTCGACGTAGTTGAGATCGGGGTTGAGCATCTCGCCGGTCTTCGAAATGGCGATCCGGACCGCCTCTTCGGCGGTCTCCACGTCGTAGACGGGAACGGCGGCCTCGACGACGACTCGACAGTTCATCACGGCTACTGGTACCACACGCGTTCGTATGAAAGTTCGGCCGCATCGGCGATCCGAGCGGCTGCGACCGTACGACTATTCGCCGCCGGCCCGGAGGTAATAAAAGACGTACGTCTGCGCGTAGCCGGCGAACTCGCCACCGAACTGCTCGCGAATCGCTCGCGACGTCTCCGCGTAGGTGCCCCGTTCGCAATCGGGATAATACTCCTCGATCGTCGTTTGGATCCACGTGTCGAGTGGTACCGCTTCGAGGAATCCGAGCGAAAAGAGCAGCACGCAGTCGGCGACCTTGTCTCCGACGCCGACGAACCGCGTCAGCGACTCACGAGCCGCCTCGTACTGGAGGTCGGCCGCCTCTGCGGGATGGGCCTCCCCGGACGCGACCATCTCGGCGGTCCGCTGGACGTACGGCGCGCGGTAGCCCAAAGCGAGGTCGCGCAGCTCCGACTCAGTGCGGGCGGCGAGCTGATCGGGCGTGGGAAACGCGTGGTACGACTCGCCGTCGAGTTCGACGGCGTCACCGTACGTCTCCCGGAGCCGACGCTGCATGCCGTGGATCCGAGCGACTCGCATCTGCGCCGAACAGATGAACGATATCAGACACGGAAACACGGGATCGCGAGTGAGTCGCATCCCCTCGTACCGTTCGTACGCGCGTTCGAGAAGCGGCAGGTCCGGGGTCGCATCGAGGATGGCGTCGAGATCGTCGTCGAGTCGAAAGAGGTGTTCGAGAAGGGGGACGGCGTCGGTCGTCGACTCCCAGTGTAGCGTTCCGTCGTGGACGCTCCCGGTCTGTCTCACTCGAAGCGGAACGCGTTCGTCGCTCACATTCGGAATCGGGTCGACGACAGTTTCGTACCAGTCGTCACCGCCCTGCGCGTGGAGCTCGTCATAGGTTCCACCGTCGGCGCGGTTCCAGAGGTAGCTCTGCCCGCTCTCGACCGTCGATTGGAGGTCGAACGGACCGGCCAGCGAGCCGATATCGACCGCGCCTCGTTCCATTATCGATCGGGTAGGGCGGCGACCGTATTCCGGTTTCGGTAGCGGCGGGCACCGACAGCCGTGGAGGGGTTTTTGTCCGGTCGGCCCCTGAGTAGACGCATGCCGACGTACCGGCGGACGACTCGCGTGCCGGCCCCCATCGGCGAGGTGTGGGCGTTTCACTCCACGATCGACGGACTTCGTGAACTCACACCCGACTGGATGCACCTTCGAGTCGGCGAGGTCGTTGGACCAGACGGGACCCCCGACCCCGACGTGCTCGCAGAGGGGTCGGAAATCGAAATGTCGCTGCAGCCTTTCGGTGTCGGACCGCGACAACGCTGGACCTCACGGATCGTCGAACGTGAGCCCGACGGCGACGCACCGGTCGAAGCGAGCGCACACTTCGTCGACACCATGATCGGTGGGCCGTTCCGCAGGTGGGAGCACACGCACGCGTTCTACGCGGACGGCGACGAGACGCTTCTCGTCGACACCGTTCGGTACCGCCTCCCTCTTGGTCCGCTCGGTGATGCGGTCGGCCCGTTCGCGAAGATCGGATTCGAGGGCATGTTTCGGGATCGACACAAACGGACGATCGCGCGGTTCGAGCCGTAGTCTGAGTCGGCCCGCGCCCGCCACCTCAATACACCCTGTTCGGTTCCGTTACGTACCGCTTGCAGACGACGTGATCGCGATTCCGATGAGCACGACAGCTCCACCGATGATCGTGATAGGCGTTGGGACCTCCGATAAGAACACGAGCGCGAGGATCGTTGCTCCGACGGGTTCACCCAGCAACGATACCGAGACGACGCTCGATTCGAGATGGCCGAGTACCCAATTGAGAACAGTATGCCCGAACAGCCCCGGACCGATCGCCAAGCCGACGAAGATCGCCCACTCTCGAGGCGGATACCCGCTGAGTGCATGCCCTTCAGCGTACACGATCGCGAACAGCGAAACGGTGCAGACGCTATACACGACCACTACGTAGGGCACGAGCGCGAGTCGTTGTCGAAGCGATCGACCAGTGAGAACGTATCCCGCAGCCATCACCGCACCGAACAGCGCGAGCGTGTTGCCGTATAGCGGTCGTGGTCCGATACGAACTCCGCCGACGAAGTCCCCGACCGACATGCTGATCATTCCGATCACGGCAACGAGAATGCCGACAACCATCCGGCGGGTCACTCGCTCCCGAAGCAGGAGCCATGCGCCGAGCGCGACAAACACGGGTTGCGCCTGAACAAGCGTCACGCTCGCGGCGACACTCGTCCAAGACAAGCTTTCGAACCACGCCGCGAAGTGGAGCGCCAAAGCGACACCAGAACACACCGCAAACAGCAGATCTCGGCGCGTGATGCGCGTGAAGTGGTCCCAGTAGCGCCATACCGCGATCGGTATCAACGGTAGTGTCGTGAACAGAACCCGATAGAATGCGGCGACAGAACTCGGAGCGTCGCTCAGTCTGACGAGGATTGCTCCAGCGCTCACCGCGACAATCGCCAGGAGGAGCCCCGCCCTTGGTGAGACGCGGGGATCGGTCGCCATCGGTTCTGGTGGACGATTTATTTGACACGGTTTACCGGTTTCGACCCACTCTCTCTGCAGACCGTATTCGGCCGTTCGACGGGAATTTGAGCGGCCGGTGCAAACGGTGTACTATGTGTGCGGACACCTTCGGCGTGGGAATTCATCTGACGGACACCGAACTCCAAGTCGTCGTCCACGTTCCATCGGAGGTCGACTCGGGGTGGACTGATCCAGAAGCGTTCCAATCACTCGTCGCGGAAACGGTGTGGTCGCAACTCGACCAGCAGCAGGTGCTCGAAACGATAGCAAGCCGTTTCGAAACCGGAGATACCGTGACACTCGGAACGGTTTCGCTGGAACCGGACGGGACTGTCGTTTCTCACGATCTCACGGTCCCAGCCGCAGAGCCGTAGCTCGGCGGTGACGGCCGCTGGGAGAAGCGGTTACTCTCCTTCGGTGTGCTCGAGACCCCGACTGCTCGCTAATCGGGCAAAATAAATTCCGACCTCCCACAAGCGCTTCGCGCGATACGCAGTGAGATCGTACCTGGTTGGTCCGACCGTCTCACTCCACGTCTCAAGCACATCAAGCGTCACCAATCCGGACAGCGTCGCACCGAGCGTCCGCGGTGTTGTCTCTGGCTCCGACAGCATCGCGTGGATCTGTTTTGATTGCGGATAGTTGCGGTTACACGCCTCTATTCCTCGCTGGGCTTCCGCCCAATGTCGGCGGACGTAGCCGAAAGTCGTCGGATCATCCCGTCTCAGTTTTCCGATATTCTCGCCGATTATCGGTTCACTGCCCGTGACAGTATCAACCAGATCAAAGATCGAAGCAAATTCCGGATCCGTTTCGGCATCGATCGAGCAGCCGATCGTGACGGTTCCGATCGAATCCGGAAACTGATTTCGAAGTCTGCAGATGAACGCCTCGACTGCAGCGGCCCCGCGATTGGCCAACACCGGGGCGATATCGTCGACGATCAGGTGGACGTCGGACGCGTCAGTGCCGGAGAGATGATCACCGACAGACGAGAGCACGCGATCGGTCCCAACCGGGGCTCCAAGCACAGTGTACGCAAGACGTCCGTCAGGTGCGATCTGTGTCGTCGCCGCGGCACCGCGTGTGAGATCGCTCGCAGCGACGACCGCTTCGCGAGTGGGCATCCCGCCGTACTGACGCCACCCGCGGCGCCATCCCTCAACCCCCTCGTTGAATAGCACAGTAATCACCCGTTCCGGGATTGGGCCCTCACGAACACGTGGTCGGCTGTCGCCGGATACCCGTAGCGTGACGGTTGGCTCACGTGCTTTCGGAACGGCCATCGATACGTTGACTTCAGCTACAAAATTCATAAACTTATGGGTGTCACTCTCAATATTGAAATTTGATCGAACGATTGCGGTCGCGGTGTGGGTGTGTTGACTCCTCTGCGCTCTCGCTCGCTCTATAAATACAAACAGCCCACGGACGCGATGTCCGTGGGCTGTGTCTGGGAGATGTCTCCCGATGAATGGGTAGGCNCGCTCTCGCTCGCTCTATAAATACAAACAGCCCACGGACGCGATGTCCGTGGGCTGTGTCTGGGAGATGTCTCCCGATGAATGGGTAGGCGGCGAACCGCGGTTTCCAGAGGATCGCTCACTCCAGTACTTCCCGGTACGCTGGTGGGCTTAACTTCCGTGTTCGGAATGGGTACGGGTGTCGCCCCACCGCTATGGCCGCCTTCACGCCGACTCTCGGACTCGAACCGAGACTCATCACGCGCTGTCGCGTGATGAGACGCCTGTGTCGGTGGTTCGTCTGCCGACCGTGTATATGTGCGATCCAGTTACCGCCTGAACTCATACGAACTGTGGTGTCAGTGCCGTATGACTGTGGCTTCGGTCTGTTAGTGCTCGTGGACTCAACACCTCGTTGCCTCGGTGCGTACATCCCGAGTCTATCGAACTCGTCTTCTACGAGTGACCTCATCGGTACTTCTTTTCCATGTGGGTTTCGAGCTTAGATGCGTTCAGCTCTTACCCCGTGTCGCGTGGCTAC
>NZ_AOJI01000020.1 GCF_000336995.1 Halorubrum aidingense JCM 13560
CCCCCAATAGATAGCAGCCGACCTGTCTCACGACGGTCTAAACCCAGCTCACGACCTCCTTTAATAGGCGAACAACCTCACCCTTGCCTGCTTCTGCACAGGCAGGATGGAGGGAACCGACATCGAGGTAGCAAGCCACCCGGTCGATATGTGCTCTTGCGGGTGACGACTCTGTTATCCCTAAGGTAGCTTTTCTGTCATCTACGGGCCCCATTCCGGAGCCTCGTAGGTTCGCTAGACCACGCTTTCGCGTCAGCGTCACTCGTTGGGAATGACACTGTCAGACCATCTTGTGCTCTTGCGCTCTTCGCCGGATTCCCGACCCGGCTGAGATGATCTTCGGGCGCGCTCGATATCTTTTCGAGCGCGTACCGCCCCAGTCAAACTGCCCGGCTACCGGTGTACTCCTCCCGGAGTGAGAGTCGCAGTCACCGACGGGTAGTATTTCAATGTTGACTCGGTGA
>NZ_AOJI01000022.1 GCF_000336995.1 Halorubrum aidingense JCM 13560
CCGCAGGCTCCTCCGGTTGTAGTGCTCCCCCGCCAATTCCTTTAAGTTTCATCCTTGCGGACGTACTTCCCAGGCGGCCTGTTTAGCGGCTTCCCTACGGCACAGCACCCACTCGTAGTGGGAGCCACACCTAACAGGCATTGTTTACGGCTAGGACTACCCGGGTATCTAATCCGGTTCGAGACCCTAGCTTTCGTCCCTCACTGTCGGATCCGTCTTCGCGACGTGCTTTCGCCATCGGCGGTCCGTCCAGGATTACAGGATTTCACTCCTACCCCGGACGTACCCGTCGCGCCTTCCGGTCCCAAGCCACGCAGTTTCTACCGGACGCCCACCCGTTGAGCGGGTGGATTTTCCGATAGACTTGCGCGGCCAGCTACGGACGCTTTAGGCCCAATAAGATCGGCCATCACTCGGGCTGCCGGTATTACCGCGGCGGCTGGCCCCGGTCTTGCCCAGCCCTTATTCGTCCACCTCCCTACGGTGGACAAAAGCGTAGGCTCTATGCCTACGCACTTGGGATTCCCTTATCGCACTGTCGTGCAGTGTAAAGGTTTCGCGCCTGCTGCGCCCCGTAGGGCCCGGAATCTTGTCTCAGATTCCGTCTCCGGGTTCTCACTCTCATGACCCGTACCGATTATTGGCACGGTGGGCCGTTACCCCACCGTCTACCTAATCGGCCGCAGCCACATCCTTCGGCGCCGGAGCGTTTGGCGCATCACTCATTCCAGGTGTGATGCGGTATACACTATTAGCCTCAGTTTCCCGAGGGTATTGTGTTCCGAAGGGTAGTTTGGCCACGTGTTACTGAGCTATTCGCCACGAGTCTGAACTCGTGCGACTAGCATGGCTAAATCGAATCCCAATAGCAATGGCCTCCGGCAGGATCAACCGGAATGTATACCTCCGAACCTGGTTCCCGGCTCGGAGGGGNCTAGCATGGCTAAATCGAATCCCAATAGCAATGGCCTCCGGCAGGATCAACCGGAATGTATACCTCCGAACCTGGTTCCCGGCTCGGAGGGGTGTTGGCGGGTTTTGACTTACGAGAAGTCAAAACACCATTGCATGGTCTATATGGTGTCCGGTCCACCCAGCGACCTGGATGGCACCGAACTACCAAGGCTCACATCAGATTTCCTCTTACGCCGGAGCGCAGGGGGCGAAATCCTCATTTTCGTTGAGCCGGACGAACCGGCTCTGCGAAACCGGGCCGAGTTGAACGGCCCGAGTTCGCGGATGCGTTCTTCGCGTTTCAACCGAACGGGCTTATACACTTAAGCACGTCGGAACGCTTCGACCGGCCGCGGTGCGGCCGACCGTCGTCCCCCACGCCGGGGGACCTTCGCATCTAACACGAATGCCGGGTTGTACTTAACCCCGTCGAACTATCGCCGCCACGTCATGCGGTTTCAATGAGATAGAGTCACACGACACGCTTCGATCGACCCGCAATACGTTCGAGGGAACCACGCCAAATAGCAACGATAGTTCTCAGATGTATACCCACTAATTATCACATATCCATCAGTTGGTTAGAGGGTAACGACAGACCACGTGAGCAAATTCTTCCAGGCCCTATCGAACTGGTCGCAAATAAAGAACGCAACACGACACAGCGGACCAAGTAGAACAGAGCACCTGTGCCCAACAGACCAGTTGCCGGGCACCGATTCGCAAGCGGTCGTTTATACCACGGGCGTTTATAAGGGAGGGGGACACATATAAAAGCGAACGATGACGAACCCTGCAGATTCGATCGAGATCCAGAACGTAGTTGCATCGACGGGGATCGGCCAAGAGCTCGATTTAGAAGCGCTTGCTGAGGACCTTCCGGGAGCCGATTTTAATCCAGATAACTTCCCCGGGCTCGTTTACCGGACTCAGGAGCCGAAAGCCGCTGCACTCATTTTCCGCTCGGGGAAGATTGTGTGCACGGGCGCGAAGAGCATTGACGACGTTCACGAAGCGCTCGGGATCATCTTCGAAAAGCTTCGCGGCCTTCAGATCCCCGTAGAAGATGATCCGGAAATCACCGTCCAGAACATCGTCTCAAGTGCTGACCTCGGTCACAACCTCAACCTCAACGCGCTCGCGATCGGCCTCGGGCTCGAAGATGTTGAGTACGAGCCGGAACAGTTCCCAGGTCTGGTCTACCGTATGGACGAGCCAGAGGTCGTAATTCTGCTGTTCGGGAGTGGAAAGATCGTCATCACGGGTGGGAAGCGCACTGATGATGCCGAAGAAGCGGTCGAAGAGATTGTGGAACGAATCGAAGGGCTCGGTCTCCTCGGGTAGCGGTTCCCTCGATCGAATCGCTTCGAGGCGCTGACGCGATCAAGAGGACGGAACGACCGGGAATGGCAAAGAGAACGAGACGAGGTGCCTACTCGGCTGTGTCTTCAGTCAGCACTTCCTTCACGACACTGGGATCTTCCAACAGCTGGTGTTTCGTATAACTGCCCTCCGCGCTTCCCCCGCTGTGTTTCGACTGCTCGATGATGTCGAGAAACGCGTGCTCTTTGAGCAGATCCCGAACCCGGCGTAACGAGAGGCTGTCGGAGCCTTCCTGTCGGCAGATATTCTCGTAGATTTCGTACACACGGCTGGTTCGAAAGCCGTCTTGCCGCCCGCTCGATAACGAAAGCAAGGCGAGTGCTTGGAGCACGTACCGAGAGTGGGGTGTTGAGCCGCGAATGAGTTCTCGGAAGCGATCCGTCTCGGCGCGCTCGCGTGCCTGGGTGACGAAACCCTCTCTGACTGTCGGTTCGCCGTTCGCCTGTGCAATCTCGCCGGCGTATCTGAGGATATCGATCGCCTTTCGGGCGTCCCCGTGCTCCCGTGCTGCGAGTGCCGCGGCACGCGGGATCGTTGAGGGCTCGAGCACGTCGTCGTGGAAGGCGTCCGCGCGCGCCTGCATGATCTCCCGGAGTTGGTTGGCGTCGTACGGTGGGAACACGAACTCACGTTCACACAGGCTGGATTTGACCCGCTCGTCCATCCGGTCTTTGTATTGAATCTTGTTACTGATCCCGACGACACCGAGTTTGCAATCCGTTATTTTCCCGGCCTCACCGGCTCGCGAAAGCTGCATCAGTATGGCGTCGTCATCGAGCTTATCGATCTCGTCGAGGATGATCAGGACGACGTCGTGCCGCTGGTCGAGGATACGCCACAGTCGCTTGTAGTACGTCGACGTCGAGAGACCCTTATCCGGGACGTTGATGCCGGTCGATTCGGGGTCGTTGACGCCCTCGGCGATCGTTTGTACCGCTTGCGTCTCGGTCGTGTCTTGCGCGCAGTCGACATACGCGAACATCGCGTTGACGCCCTCTTCGCCGGCCGTCGAAACGAGTCGCTTCGAGACGTACTTGGCACAGAGCGACTTTCCGGTCCCCGTTTTCCCATATATCAGCACGTTGCTTGGGCTCTGTCCGAAGATCGCCGGGTTCACGGCTGTCGCGAGGTCAGCGATCTCGTCGTCACGACCGACGATCCGTCCTTCCCCGGGGAGGTGGCTGATCTCGAGGAGTTCCTTGTTCGCGAAGATCGGGTCCTCCCGAGTGAAGAGGTCGTCCGCTGCGTCCATAGTATTGACACCGTGTTTCCGGTGAAATGCGTTCTGTTTCGAGCGCGCTACAGCCGAACGAGCGTTTTGAGACACACACCACGTTTCCGGTGAAATGCATTCTGTAGCGGGGGGAGGTGGTAGCGCGTTCACCGGAAACCCGGTGTCGGTTGCCACAAATCGACTCTCTGCCCCAGTCAGATAGGGCGGTTACAGATAATCAAATGACGACCAATAAGGGCATTAAAACACAACTAAAAGAAGTACTCGCCATTAACAGGACAAACGCCGATAAATAACGAACGTCGGCTGGTAAATGGCAAATATTGAGAGGAGGAGTTCAGTGTTGAACGCACTGTTAATAGGTACACCGAAGGACAAACCGGATCGACGGAATCTGACCGATCGACGTGAGTGACTACCCGATCGATTACTCATTGTTCACAAACTCGGGGGTGACCACGTTTCCGGTGAAATCTCTACAGGTATTCGAGATAGTCTCTACTAGAAGCTTAATGGACTGTAGACAACTACACTATTTAACTGTTTATGCATGAAGTAAACACCAAAGATCCGATTTTCAGCTAGATAGACCGAAAGACGGGCCACCCCGAGAAGATCGGCACCCCCCACCCCACAACCAAAACCCTATTTCACCGGAAACACGGTGTGTCTCTCCAATCGACCACACCAACAGAAAACGCTCACACTCATCGGGAGCTACCGTACTTCCCCCGACTACTCCCGACTACTTCACCCCGACTTCCCTCAACTTCCCTCAACTTCTCTCGGCTACCCGATCTACTCTTGTGCGTCGACGACGGCGACACTCGCCAGGTTGACGATGTCCTTCACTTCGTCGCCCCGCTGGAGGACGTGAACCGGTTCGTCCATACCGACCAGCATGGGACCGATGGCTTCCGCTCCTCCGAGCCGCTGGAGCAGTTTGTAGCCGATGTTCCCGGCTTCGAGATTCGGGAACACGAGGACGTTCGCGGCTTGATCGAGCTCTGAGAACTCGTAGGTCCCATTGAGGATATCGTCGACGACGGCGGTATCCGCCTGCATCTCCCCGTCGACCGGGAAGTCCACAGCGCTATCTTCGTGGAGAATTTCGACGGCCTCTCGCGGCTTCCGAGTCCCTTCGTTGTCCACGCTCCCGAAGTTAGAGTACGACAACATCGCTGCGCGCGGCTCGACGTTGAACCGCCGAGCAAGTTCGGCCGTGTGTCGAGTGACCTCCGCCAGCGTCTCGGCGTCAGGGTCCTGGTTTACAGTGGTGTCTGCACAGAATATGACCCGATTTTTGAACGTAAGCATGTAGACCCCAGCGATCGTGTCTGTGTCGGCAGCAGACCCGATCACTTGTAACGGCGGTCGCAGCGCAGACGGGTAGTGATGAGTCAGTCCCGTGAGCATGGCGTCGACGTCGCCCGCTTTCACCATGACGCTGCCGAGGTAGTTCGTGTCCCGCTGAACCAGTTCGTTCGCCTCGCGGCGAGTGATCCCCTTCCGCTTCCGGAGTTCGTGGAGTCGGTCTCCGTACGCCGTCACGTCGCGGGTGGATGGGTCCACAATCTCCGGCTGGAACGAGAGCCCGAGCCGATCTGCCGTTCGGGTGATCTCATCTGCATTTCCGAGGAGGACGGGTTCGGCGATGCCCTGTTCGGTGAGCTGGTAGGCCGCTCGGATCATCTTTTCGTCGGTCCCCTCAGCTAACGCGATCCGTTTCGGATTGCTCTTGGCTTTGTTCAACACCACACGCATCATTTCTCGAGACTTCCCGAGACGGGCTTCGAGCCGTTCGCGGTACCGTTCGAGATCGATCTCCGCCCGGGCGCAGCCGGATTCCATCGCAGCGTCGGCGACCTTCGGTGCCACCTCGAAGAGCACGCGAGGGTCGAGGGGCTTCGGGATGACATAATCTGGACCGAACTGCAGAGGGTCGTCGCCGTACGCCTTCACGACCGCGTCCGGTACGTCCTTGCGCGCCAGTTCTGCGAGCGCCTCCGCGGCCGCTCGCTTCATGTCCTCGTTGATCTCGGTCGCGCGCACGTCGAGCGCGCCACGGAACAAGAACGGGAACCCGAGCACGTTGTTTACCATGTTGGGGTAGTCGGAGCGACCCGTCGCCATGATCACCGTGTCATCGCGAGCGTTTTTCGCGTCCTCGTAGGTGATCTCCGGATCGGGATTCGCCATCGCGAAGATAATCGGATCCGCGCCCATCGATCGGACCATCTCCTGGGAGACGATGCCTCCGACGGAGAGTCCGACGAAGACGTCGGCGCCGTCCATCGCATCCGCGAGATCGCCGCCGTCACCCTCGCTGGCGAATTGGCTTTTATATTCGTTGACTTCGCCGTTCGCGACGCGCTCCTCGGTGATAATCCCGGAAGAGTCGCACATCGTGATGTTCTCCTTGCGCGCGCCGAGCGACACGTAGAATCGGGCGGTTGCAATCGCGGACGCGCCCGCGCCGGAGAACACGATCTCGATCTCCGAGAGATCCTTTCCGGATATCTCTGTCGCGTTCATCAGTGCCGCTCCGGAGATGATCGCGGTGCCGTGTTGGTCGTCGTGGAACACCGGTACGTCCATCTCCTCGCGGAGTCGTTCCTCGATTTTGAAGCACTCCGGGGCCTTAATATCCTCTAGATTCACGCCGCCGAAGGTCGGCTCCATCGCCTTCACCGCCTCGCAGAACGGATCGACCTCGCTGATATCGAGTTCAATATCGAACACGTCGATGTCGGCGAAGCGCTTGAACAGTACGCCTTTCCCCTCCATGACCGGCTTCGACGCCGCCGCGCCGATGTTCCCGAGTCCGAGCACGGCAGACCCGTTCGAGACGACCGCGACGAGGTTCCCCTTCGCGGTGTACTCGAACACCGCTTCGGGATCCGCGGCGATGTCGCGACAGGGGGCCGCAACGCCCGGTGAGTACGCCAGTGAGAGGTCTCGCTGGGTGTTCGTCGGCTTCGTCGTCTCGATCGCGATCTTTCCAGGCGGCTCTTGTCGGTGGTACTCGCGCGCGTCGTCGTCTAGTCCCATGTGTTTCTCCTTTCGGTAACAGAGTAAAAAGGTATGTGAACCCGTCGAATATGCAGTTCGACGTTCGACGATGTGAAGGAGTGGATCCGATTCGACGAAATCCGTCCGGGTGCTTGGTGTCCCGAAGCCGGTCTGAACGGCGAGTGGCTACGACCTCTCCCGTACGGGCGAGTCCGATACCGCTGTCGACTCGGGATCTATGTCGGGGTGTAACAGCGCGAGCGAGCGATCGATCCCGCCGAGCGTCGACACCTCGTAGGCGATCAGGTACGTCCGCGTGAGAACTCGAACGGGCAAAAACAGAACCAACAGCGCCACTACCGCCAGAAAAGCGACGATAGCGATCGCGACGAGACCCGCTGCCGTTCCGAGCAGCGCTCCGACGCCACCGATCGGAATCGCCGCAATCAGTAACACGGCTCCGGCGACGAGGGCAACGAGGGCGCCGGCGAGTGCGAAGGCGATCCCCTCGGCGATCGCGATGCCGATACCGATGACGAAGTGGACCACGAGATAGACCGCGACCTCGACCCGGTTCACACGCAATGCGTCCCACGTTCGCCGCCAGCCAGAGATGACGCCCCGATCTTCGACGATCATCGTGGGAACGACGAACTCGAAGGTCAGCCGGAGCGCGAGAATCGCAGCCAGCGCGACTATCGCTCCCAGAATCCCCAACGCGACCAGCCAGCCGACCGAGAGTGACGCGATCGACGCGACCACCGAATCGAGCGGTCGCCATCCGATCGGGTCCGCTGAGATCGCACCGGTGAGTACCGCGACGGCGATCGGCAGGGCAGCGGCGACCGAAAGCACCACCGACGCGACGAACAGCCCGAACGCCTGCCGGAGCCGATCGATGAACGGTCGCCACAGCCGGACCGCGTTCGTGTGGAGCGCGTCGTAAAAGACGAGCCGAAGTGAGAGCGAAAATACGGAGAGCACGACGGCTGCAAAGACGATTCCGAGGAGCAACGCGATCACGAGCGGTCCGTCGAGCGTGAGGCCGCCGTCGACAGCACCTCCCGTGATCGGCCCGGTGTCGCCCGTCAGCCCGCCCGCCGGCGGCACGTTGAATTCGGCGTCTGGAACGGCGGGAACCGAGGCGTTCGTACTCACTCCGCCACCCATCAGGAGCACGAGGAGAGCGAGCTTCGTCCAGCGAACTAGGCTGAACGGGAACAGGAACCGGCGCGTGGCCTCGACCGCGTCATCCACGGCGTCGACGGCGTGCCAACTCATGGGCAGCGATTCTCACCGATTGCATATATATTATGTCACGCCGTCCGACCCGCAGCCCTTTACGCCGCCGCGGACGAACGCCCGCGTATGAAGGTTCGCGGTGAACGGGAGTGTCAGGCCTGTGGCACGCGCTGGTCGTATTACGAGACGGGCTCGATCGAGTGTCCGAGCTGTGGGAGTCCCCGGAGCGTCGGCGTCGACGACCGGACCGCACACACCGACGCGCCCGCCGACCTCGACCTCTCCCCGCACCGCGCCCGGTTCGGTGACGCGCGCGGCACTCTCCCCGAGGACGGCGTCGACGATCTCAAGACTGATCTTCGCGCGTACGCGCGCAAGCGAGGTTTCATCCGCGGCGGCGAGCTACTCCCGCTCGATTCCACGTACCGTGCGGCTCGCGAACTCCTCGAGGCGATCGATCTGTACGACCGCCTGCGAGACCCCACCGACGCCGAAACCCACTATCTGCTCGACCTGCTGGCCGGCGCCGACGACGGCGAGCGACCGGACGTCACAGCTGTCCCCGAAACCCTCCGCAGAGCACGCGGGATGGCCGCGGTCCGCGCAGCCGACGAGTATCGGACCGACGTGCTCGCGTTCCTCGACGAACTTCGCGCGAGCGAGGAGGTCACCGCCGGCGACAGCGGTGTCGATAGCGGGCGCGCGGGCGACGATGGCAGCCGCGAAATCGACGAGGCGGCGGCCACCGTCGCCGTTGAGGGCGTCGACGCCGTGACCCGAATCGCTCCGGCCCGAGACGCGCTCGAACGCCTCCGCGACCGGACGAAGCGAGTCGACGCGCTCAACGGCGACGTCGACCCCGCGGACGCCGACGCCCTCACCGACGCCGCGGACGCGATTGGCGAGTTCGTCAGGAGCGGTGACGAGGCGGCTCTCGCTCGGGCTCGAAAGCTCCTGTCGGAACCCGGTGAGTGACCCTCGCGGGGCCACATTGAAGCCCCCCCGCTCGAACCGCGATCCATGCCGCGTTTCGACGTCCACGAGCACCGACACGCGTTGAAACAGCTCAGAGATACGGGTGCGACGAGCCTCTGGGCGAATCGAGACGCCGTCGCGTGCCCCGTCTGTGACGACCCGTTCGAACGGCTCTTCACCACCCGCGAAGCGGGCGCTCGGTTCCCGGAGAACGACGGTGCGCGGTTCTGTCTCCTCCGCGACGGCGACACGATACACCTCTTTCGACACTAACGAGCGAGAGCGCTTCGGACCCGCGGTGACGGCGCCGCCGGTTCAGTCGTCGCCGACCGGATCGACGCTCGGCTCTGGGTCGTCGATGTACCGCTCCGTCCACGTCCCGCGTGCGAACCACGCGACACCGACGAGCGCGCCGAGCACGTTCCCGAGCGCCATTCCGACCCAGATACCCGTCTCGCCCCAGCCGGCGACGAAGACGAGGTATCCCACGCTGGCGACCCGACCGACCCAGAGGGTGAGAATGGAGATCACCATCGCCGTCTTCGTGTTCCCGGCGCCGCGGAACGCGCCGAGAATTACCTGTGAGACGCCGATGAAGGCGAACTCGACGGATCGGATACGGACGTACTCGACGGCGTAGGAGACGGTCGCCGGCGCGTCCGGCACGTCGCCGAGGAACACCCCGACGATCGGCTCCGTGAACGCGACGGCGACCACGGCGACGAGGAACATCACCCCAGCTCCCGTACCCGCGGCGAGCTTGACCGATCGGGCTGCGCGGTCCGCCCGGTTCGCACCGAGGTTCTGTCCCACCATGGTGTCGATGGCGCGGCCGAGCCCCATCGCCGGGAGGAAGACGAGCGAGATGAGCCGATTCCCGAGGCCGTACGCGGCCACGATCGGCGGGGAGAACGTGACGACCATCGCGGTGAGCGTGATCATCGCCAGCGCGCTCGTCGTCTGCTCGACGCTGGAGGGGAGCCCCAGCCGGAAGATGTCCTCGATGAACCCGAGGTCCGGCTTGAGGTGCGCCAGGGTGACGGCCGGTCCGAGATCGGTCGCGAACAGCAGCCAGATCCCGATCGCCGTGGCGACGCCCCGCGAGAGGATCGTCGCCAGCGCGGCGCCTTCGATCCCGTACCCCGTGAACCCCGTTGCCGCGAACAGCGCCGCTTCAATCGCGACGGGGTCGAAGCTCGCCACGAAGGGGACCGCCGTCAACCACACGAACAGCGGATTATTGGCGAACCCGAAGATGAAAAACGGGTCCAAGAGCACGTTTAAAAAGACGGAGACGACCATCACGGCCATCGGCGTGCGGGTGTCCCCGTAGCCGCGCATCAGTGCTGAAAAGACGAAGAAGCCGAACATCAGCGGGATGCCGGCGAAGATGACCTCCATGTAGTCCGCCGCCAGCGGAATCACCGTCGCCGCGGTGTCCGCGTCGCTCGGCAGAATCTCTAACGCGGGACGCGTGTAGAAGTAGCCGCCGACCCCGATGAGCACCGACAGGACGGAGACGCTGAAGATCGTCTGCCCGGCGACCAGCCCGGCCGATCGGTTCCCATCGGCGCCGGTGTACTGCGCCACGAGTATCGCCCCCGCGGTGGTGAACCCGCCGGCGACGGCGATCAGCAGGAAGATGAGGGGGAACGCGAGGCTGATCGCGCCGACCGCCTCGGCCGACAGCCGCCCGAGGTACAACGTGTCGACGACGTTGTACGTCACCTGCAGCAGCTGGATGACGACGATGGGCCACGCGAGGTGAAAGAGGGGCCGGACGAGGCTGCCCTCCGTGATCGATGTTTCGGAAAGACGATCGTCGGCGCTGTCCGGCCGGTCGCTGCTTTTCTCATCGCTGGTGTCGTCCGCGGTGCCGTCGGGGTCCGTCGTCGGGGTTTCGGGAGGGTCTCCGTCGGGCGCCGAGGCCGACTCTCGGGAGTTGTCGGGGGACTCGTCGCTCACTGATTTATAAGTGACCGGCTCGGTCTATCAGCGTTCCGATTCCGGCTATCCCCCGGGACCGCCCGTTCAGATCGATCCGCGGTCGTCCGCCGTCGATCCCTCCTCGTCCGGGGCGCTCTCCGCCCGTGTCGGCGAGTCTGTACCCTCGCTGCCGTCGGATCTCGATTCGTCGTTCGAACCAGCGCGGTCTCCGGACGGCGCCACGCTCTCGGGCATGTGTCCGGCCCGGTCGTCGTCGTCGCGGATACCGGCGCGTTCGGTGTCCGACCCGTCCTCGGGGCCACCGACCCGGGCCACTCCGGACGTGTCGTCGAAGACGAGGTGTCGGTGGGGGTACGCCATCTCCACGTTGGCGTCCGCGATCCGGTTGCG
The DNA here is from genome assembly GCF_000336995.1 of Halorubrum aidingense JCM 13560. GTDB lineage: Archaea > Halobacteriota > Halobacteria > Halobacteriales > Haloferacaceae > Halorubrum > Halorubrum aidingense. The sequence goes on from NZ_AOJI01000022.1 coordinate 11,138, forward strand.
GATCTTCGTGTTCACGTCCGACTGCACCTTCCCGAGCTTGTACGGCTTTTTCACCCAGTAGCGAAGCCGCAACAGCACGCCGTCGTCGCCGAACTCGTGGAGTCGACAGTCGGGGCTCGCCGTGTATCGCGCGACGCCGATGCGAATGTCCGGCCCGCCGTCGATGACGGCCTCGCAGTCCCTGGCGGCCCGCTCGATCTTCTGGCGCGCGACGTCGATGTCGCTCTCGTACGTGACGAGTACGTCGATGGTTCGTCGGGTGCGCTCGTCTTCTGCCGAGAAGTTGGTCACGTCGCGCTCGCGCATCGTCCCGTTGGGAACGACGAGGAACGTGTTGTCGAGCGTGAAAATCTTCGTGTACCGGATCGTGATGTCCTCGACGAAGCCCGTCGTCCCGTCCTCCAGTTCGATCATGTCGCCGATCTCGAAGGGCTGATCGGCGAGGATGAACACGCCGTTGATGAAGTTCCCGACCAGCGGCGCGAGGATAATACCGATCACGGCCGAGAAGACCGCCGTTCCGAGCAGCAGATCGGCGAAGCGGAACCCGGCCGCCCCGAGCCCGATCAGCGTCGCGATCGTGATCGTCCCCACTCGGACGCCGCGAACGATCGTCTGTGCGACGCTCTGTCGCGACACCCGTCTGGCCACGGGCCGCCCGATCAGTCGGACGAGGAACTTCGCGACGAGCGCGCCCACGGCTACCGATAGCAGAACGATAAACAATCCGAAGCCCGGGAACCCGGTGAACCGTGCGAACCAGTCCGCGACCGGGGCGGTCTCGGGCAGTACCATATCGAAATCGCCGTCGCCCACCCGAAAAAGGGTTTCTCCCCGTCTATCGGATCCGAGGATCGGTTCCCGGCCAGATGTCACTGGATAATACTATCACCTCCCGCAACGAACCGAGACGCATGTCCGAGTTCACACCCCCCCGGCCGTCGTTCAGTGTCGCGCACGACTCCTCGCCGAGCGACGTGGTCATCGTCGGCTTCTCTTCGTTCGGTCTCGCCGGCCTCACCGCCGTCGACTACCTCATCGACAACCTCGAACTCGAGGAGACGGGCCACATCCGGACGGAAGGACTTCCCACGATCACGCCGTTCGCAAAGGGTCGGCCGCGTCATCCGATCCGATTTTACTCCTCGGAGGACGTCGACGTGACCGTCCTCGTCTCCGAGCAGTTCGTTCCGCCGGGGCTCGGTGAACTGCTCGCGACCTCGATCCTCGACTGGACTGAGGACGCCGACGTCTCGGAGATCGCGGTGCTCGCCGGCATTCCGATCCCGCACGGGCCGGACGCCCACCGGACGTTCTACGTCGCGACCGACGACTACCGCGAGGCCCGCCTGGGTGACGACCCCGCTACCGCCGGTGACAACCCTGCTACCGATGGTGACGACGTCGCGATCGACACCGACGGTCCAGACGCCGTCCCGCCGATGGAGGCCGGCTTCATCGACGGGACGAACGCCTCGCTGCTCGAACGAGGGATGGACTCGCCGCTCGGCGTCGGCGTGTTTATCACGCCGGTACACGCGCAGGCGCCCGACGTCGAGGCGGCGGTCCGGCTCGTCGACACGATCGACGCGATATACGATCTCGGCGTGGATTCGGAGCCGCTCGCCTCGTTCGCCGCCGAAATACGACGCCACTACGAGAGTCTTGCTGAGCGGATGGAAGAACGCGAGCCCGAAGGGACCTACGACCGAATGTACATGTAGGTCGCCTCGCGGTCCAGAGGACCCGGCTCTGAAAACGCGTGCAACTCAACTCATAGTAAAAACCTATATCCGAGGACCGTTTTGAAGCGAGCATGACTGACGATCTCCGCGGCACGCTCGATCACGTCGGGGACCGGTTCAACCTCGGCGAGTACGAGATCGACGCGTACCTCGCGGTGTTGGAACACGGCGAGTTGACGGCGAGCGACATCGCCGATCGAACAGATATCCCGCAGCCCCGGGTGTACGATACGGTTCGCAGCCTCTCGGACCGCGGCCTCGTCGAACTCCGCGAGTCCCGGCCGATGAAGATCGTCGCCGTCGACCCCGACGACGCGTTCGGCGACCTCCGCGACTCCTTCGCGGAGATGGTCGACGAACTGGAAGCCCGCTACACCGCGCCGACGCGCGAGACCGAAGCGGTGTCGCTCGTGAAGTCGCGCTCGACGATCCTCCGCTACCTCGAAGAGGTCATCACGGGCGCGGAGTACGAGCTCGCGGTCTCGCTGACGCCCGGCCTTCTCCGGCGGTTCCGCGACGAACTCGCGGCGAAGGTCCAAGCGGGCGTCAGCGTCGAACTCCTCGTCACCCCGGCCGCGCGGGCGCCGGACCCCGACGAGTTCGACTACCACGAGGTCGCCACTATCGCCCGCTCGCGGCGCGGGATCACCACCCCGATCCTCGCCGTCGGTGACGGCGAGTACTCGGTGTACGCCACGCAGGACGCGCTCCGAGACGACCGCGAGCGGTACGGCGTCATCTTCAACCGCTCCGCGCTCGGCTTCCTCGTCTCGGGCTTTTTCGGTACCGTCCTGTGGACGACCGCCGAGACGCTCGCGACGAACGGCGCCGATCGCCCGTTCCCGCGCCGCTACGCCTCGATCCGACGCGCGGTCAAGGACATCCGCGAGTTCGACGGCGAGGAGTTCTACGCGACGGTCGAGGGTCGTGACATCGAGACCGGCGACGCCGTGACCGTCCGCGGTCGCGTCGTCGACGTCGCCTTCGAGGACACGGAAGAAGTCGCGTCGCTGGTCGTCGAAACCGCGGACGGCCGCGTCGAGATCGGCGGGCGCGTCGCCGCCCTCGAAGACGTCGAGGGACAGGAGATCGTCATCGGCCGAAACGAGCCCCCCGCGCTGTAACGGTCGTCCTCGGCTGCCGGAGGCCCGGTTTTTATTCCCCGAGGGTCCGCCAGTGGCGTATGGAGTACACGACGCTCGGCGACACCGGGACGACGGTGAGCCGGCTCGCGCTCGGTTGTATGAGCTTCGGTAGCGAACACGACTGGATGCTCGACGAGGAGGAGGGCCGCGAGCTCGTCGAGCGCGCGATCGAACTGGGGATCACGTTCTTCGACACCGCGAACGTCTACTCGAACGGCGAGAGCGAGGAAATCCTCGGCGACGTACTGGCTGAGTACGATCGGGACCGGTTCGTCGTCGCCACGAAGGTGTACGGCGAGATGGACGAGTCGAACCCGAACTCGGGCGGGCTCTCGCGGAAGGCGATCGAACAGGAGCTGGCGAACAGCCTCGATCGACTCGGGATGGACACGATCGACCTGTACCAGATCCACCGGTGGGANAACAGGAGCTGGCGAACAGCCTCGATCGACTCGGGATGGACACGATCGACCTGTACCAGATCCACCGGTGGGATTACGACACGCCGATCGGGGAGACCCTGTCCGCGCTCGACGACGCGGTCCGCCGCGGCGACGTTCGGTACGTCGGCGCCTCCTCGATGTGGGCCCACCAGTTCGCCGAGGCGCTTCACACGAGCGACCGCGAAGGGTACGAGCGGTTCGTCACCATGCAGAACCTGTACAACCTCGCGTATCGCGAGGAAGAACGCGAGATGCTCCCGCTCTGTCAGAAGGAGGGGATCGGCGCGATCCCGTGGAGCCCGGTCGGCGCCGGCTACCTCGCGCGCCCGTACGAGCAGGACGACGCGACGACCCGCGGGGAACACGAGACCGCGCTCGGGCGTCCGTACCGTGAGGGCGGCGGAGAGGAGATCAACGGGCGCGTGGAGGAACTGGCCGAAGAGAAGGGCGTAAAGATGGCGCAGATCGCCCTCCGCTGGGTCGCCGGCAAGGAGGTCGTCGACGCCCCGATCGTCGGCACGTCCAGCGTCGAACACCTCGAAGACGCCGTCGAAGCGCTCGATATCAACCTCTCGGAGTCGGACATCGAGTGGTTAGAAGAGCCCTACGAGCCGGTCCGCGTCTCGGGTCACGAGTAGGCCGCCGGATCTCGAGGTAGGGTCAGGTTCTCGACTCCCGGGTCGCGGGCGTCGCAACCGGGTCCGAACCACCGCACCCCTGTGCCGCCGTAACACACTTAAGACGCCACTTTGTATCCATACCCAGTGGCATCCCGACAGGGCGGGCCGGGGACCCGCGACTCACCCCGTCCCGGATCGACGGAGCGTCGGACCGCGTCCACGACCGCGCCGGCGGGGACTCGCCGGCCGGCGGCATCGAGATCGGACTCCCTCCCGCTCGGCCCCGACGCCGAGGGCCCGCGCGCTGACACGCCGGCACCGCCGGACCGTCCATCGGTGGCGCGAACACCGGAAGACCCTCCGATCCGCGACCCGGGGTTGTACGCCTTGACCGATCACTTCCGCGAGCGACTGGAACAGCCCGGTCGCTACGTCTCGACGCGAACGGTAAGCGACGCGATCCGTCGCGGACAGCTCCGCTGGAACCGGACCGACGGGTGGCGGTTCGCCCTCGTCGAATCGGGGATCCGGTTCGTCGTCGTCGTGAGCGACACCGAGACGAACTCCCCGGTCGTCGTCACCGGCTGGACAGAGGTGGCGGACCGCGACGCCGCCCTCGACGCCCGCCGCTGGGACCCCGTCGACGTCGACACCATCGCCGTGCGCACGGCCCTGAGCGAGTCGGCGTCGACGCCGATCCCGGACCGAATCCGCCCCCGGGCCGTGACCCGCCCCTTCATCGTGGGCGAACACCGGCTTCGGACCGACGCAGGCGACCCGTACGTTTGGTGTAGCGACTGCGGCTGTCGCTTCCGCTCGAAGGCGGGGATCACGTCCCGCGGCTGTCACGGTCCCTCGGGTCGGTGACAGCCGACGGCGGTTGGTGATGGTCGGGTGACAGCCGACGGCGGTCGGTGATGGCCGGGTGACGGCCGACGACGATCGATTCGATCCGACCGCGGACGCTACCCATTTCCCCGTCGCGATCGAATGGAAGGCAATGACCGACGACACCGGCGACTCCGACGCCGGCGACACTCCCTCCGACGACACTCCCTCCGACGACACTCCCTCCGACGACACTCCCGCCGCCGCCGCCCCTCCCGACGACGCCCCGGAGTCCCTCTCGCTCGACCGCTTCCACGAGGCGCTCGAAGCCGAGGAGCGTCCGCTCGCGACCGCCAGCGAGGTCGCCCGCCGGCTCGGGACCACGCAGTCCGTCGCTCGCGACGCGCTCGCCGCGCTCGTCGACCGCGGTGACGTGGACCGGCTGGACGTCGAGAGCGACCCGGTCGTCTTCTACCCGACAGACTGGGGGCGACTGGCGACCCGCGAACGCGTCGTGACGTTCCCGAAGCGTCGCGAGATCGTCGTCGACCGACCGACGCAGTTCACCCGCGCGCGGCTCTCGCAGTTCGCGCACCTCGTCGACACGACCGGCACCGACCCCGGCACCCGCGGGTACCTCTACCGGATCCGCCAGGAAGACGTGTGGGCGGCCCCGTTCGACGACGCCGACGCGCTGATCGCGAGCCTCCGTTCCGTGCTCCCGCGCCGCTACGACCACCTCGAAGGCTGGATCCGCGACCAGTGGCGCCGCGCGCACCGCTTTCGTTTATATACCCACCAGGACGGCTACGTCGTCCTCCGGGCGGCCTCGGAGAGTCTGATGGGCAACGTCGCGGACCAACACCTCGATACCGACCACCTCCGCGCACCGATCTCCGAGACGGAGGCGTGGGTGAACGAGGACGCCGTCGCCGAGGTGAAACGGGCCCTCTACGACGCCGGCTACCCGGTCCAAGACGACCGCGACCTCGACGTCGGCGATCCGGTCGACGTCGACCTGACGACCGACCTCCGCCCGTACCAAGAGACGTGGGTGGAGACGTTCCTCGAGCGCCGCTCGGGGGTGTACGTCGGTCCGCCGGGCTCCGGGAAGACCGTCGCCGCCATCGCGACGATCGCGGCCGTCGGCGGGGAGACGCTGATCTTAGTCCCCTCCCGCGAACTCGCCGAGCAGTGGCGCGAGGAGTTGCTGGCGCACTCGACCGTCGATCCGGCCGATATCGGGCTGTACCACGGGGGACGAAAGGAGATCCGACCGATCACGATCGCGACCTACCAGATCGCGGGGATGGACCGCCACCGAAGCCTCTTCGACTCGCGGAAGTGGGGGCTGATCTGTTTCGACGAGGCGCACCACGTCACCGCGCCGGTGTACTCCCGGACCGCCGAACTCCAGAGCAAACACCGGCTCGGCCTCTCGGCGACGCCCGTCCGCGAGACCGGCAGCGAAGAGGAGATCTACACCCTGATCGGCCAGCCGATCGGCGCCGACTGGGACGAGCTGTTCGAGGCCGGGTTCGTCCAAGAGCCCGAAGTCGAGATCCGATACGTCCCGTGGCGCGACGAACTGGCCCGCAACGAGTACGCTAGTGCGGACGGTCGCGAGCGGCGTCGACTCGCCGCCGAGAACCCCGCGAAGATCGAGGAGATCCGGTACCTGCTCGCGGCCCACCGCGACAAGAAGGCGCTCGTCTTCATCGAGTTCCTCGATCAGGGGAAGGCGATCGCCGACGCGCTCGGGGTCCCCTTCGTCAGTGGCGAGACCCCCCACTACGAGCGGGCGGAGCTATTCCGTCGCTTCCGCGACGACGGCGCCCGCTCGTCCGCCGGCCGCGACGGCGACGCTCCCGACGGCCTCGGCACCTCCGACGCCATCGACACCCTCGTCGTCTCGCGGGTCGGCGACGAGGGGATCGACCTCCCGAACGCCGAACTCGCGATCGTCGCGAGCGGACTCGGCGGCTCCCGCCGACAGGGCGCCCAGCGCGCGGGACGCACGATGCGACCTACCGGCTCCGCGCTCGTCTACGTGCTCGCGACCCGCGGCTCCAGCGAGGAGGAGTTCGCCCAGCGACAGATGCGACACCTCGCGCGCAAGGGGGTCCGCGTGCGCGAAACGAACGTGGCGGAGTGACGGGTGGCGGAGTGACGGCTCCCCGAATTAAGCGAGCGCCCGCCGCAGCGCCCGCGCCCCGCGCTCGATCGAGTCGATCGGATCCACCGGGTCGTCGTGTTCGTAGACGAGCCACGCCGCGTCCGCGCGGCGCGCACTCGCGGTGACCGCGTCGAGGTCCACGTCGCCCTCGCCGAGCGCGACCGACTCGCCGCGCTCGACGTCGACGTCCGCGGCGTGGACGTGCGTGATCCGATCGGCGTACCGGTCGATGAGGGTCGCCGGGTCCGCCCCGCCGACCTGCGCCCAGCCGACGTCGATCTCGAACCCGAGCCGGTCGTCGGTCCGCGCGAGCAGCCGCTCCATCGCAGCGGCGCCGTCGACCGACCGAAACTCCTGATCGTGGTTGTGGTACGCCAGCCGGACGCTCGGGTCGGTCGCGGCGAGCCGATCGGCGAGGGCGTCGAGGCGTTCGGCGGCCGCGTCGACGGCGGCCCCGCTCTCGAAATGCTCGGGATCGAGCCACGGGACGACGAGCGTGTCGGCGCCGAGCGCCTCGTAGAACGCGACGGTCGCCTCGAAGTCGTCTTCGAGCGATTCGATCGGGACGTGCGCGGACGCGACGGCCAGATCGTTGCGATCGAGGGCCGCGAGCACCGCCTCGATCGGCGACTCGCGCACCCGATACGCGAACTCCACCCCATCGAACCCGGCCGCACCAACGCGGTCGAGAAGATCGGGGAGCGGGGCGTCGAGGGCGCGTAGCGTGTACGACTGAACCGCGATGTCGACCATGTCGGTCCTCGCTCGGCGTGTGACGTAGTCGTTTGGGTGGTGGACCCGATCCCGCCACGCGTTCGCGCCCGCCGAAGGTTTCAACACCCGCTCCGTTGACCTCGCGGTATGGACACGGACGAACCTCCGCGAAGAGAGCGTGCCGGCGACGGCCCCACCCCGACCGTCGCCGAGGCGGTCGTCGACTGCCTGCTCGATCACGGCATCGACACGGCGTTCGGCATCCCGGGCAAGCAGACGCTGCCGCTCAACCGGGCGCTCGCCGATCGGGACGCGCGGTTCGTCGTCGCCCGCCACGAGACCGCCGTCACCCACCAGGCGTGGGGGTACGCCGAGGCGAGCGACCCCGGCGCGATGGCGGCGTCAGTCGTCGTGCCCGGTCCGGGCGACATGAACGCGATGAACGGCTTGAAAAACGCCCTGAACGACTGCGTCCCGCTCGTTCACCTCGCCGTCGAGACCGAACGCGAGGTCCGCGGCGGCGACGGGATCCACGAGACACCGCCGGAGACCTACGACACGGTCGTCAAGGAGAACGTCCTCGTCGACTCACCGGCGGGCGCGGTCCCCGCCGTCGCCGAGGCGATCCGAGTCGCTCGGGAAGCCCCCCAGGGGCCGGTCCGCGTCGGAATCCCGAAGGACGTGCTCGCCGGCCGGACCCCGCAGCCGTCGGTCGGCGACCGCGAGCCGGCCGCCCCGCCGGCCCCGCCCGAAGCGGCGGTCGATCGCGCCGTCTCGCGACTGGCCGGAGCCGACGCGCCGGTAATCGTCGCCGGCGGCGGGGTCCGACGGGCGGGCGCGAGCGACGCCCTCCGCGCGGTCGCCGAGGGGATCGACGCGCCCGTCGTGACGACTTATAAAGGGAAAGGGACGTTCCCGGAGACGCACCCGCTCTCGGCGGGCGTGCTCTGCGGTGGGTCGAGCACCGAGCTCCGCGATCTGCTCGCCGACGCCGACGTGGGGCTCGTCGTCGGGTCCGATCTCGACGCGGTCGCGACCGCCTCCTGGTCCGTGTCGATGCCGGAGTCGCTCGTTCACGTGACGCTCGACGGCGACGACATCGGCTTCGGCTACGAGACCGACCTCGGGGTCGTCGCCGACGCGGCGCGGTTCTGCCGGGCGCTCGCTGAGCGCTTCGCGTCGGAATCGACCGCCGAACCGGACCGTTCCGGCGCCGACCGCGCGGAGTCGGTCCGGGCCGCGGACCGCGAGCGGTTCGCGACGCTGTCGACCGATCGGCGCGATGCGGACCGACCGCTCCGCTCCGTCGAGGTCCTTCGAGAGGTCCGAGAGGCGCTCCCGGAGGACACCGTCGTCACCGCCGACGCGGGCGGGTTCCGCCTGTGGACGCTCGTCTCGTTCGCCGCGACGGGGCCGTCCTCGTACGTCAACCCCGGGTCGTGGGCGACGATGGGGACTGGGCTCCCGTCGGCGATCGGCGCGAAGCTCGCGAACCCCGACCGCGACGTGGTCGCGCTCACCGGCGACGGCGGACTCATGATGTGCGTCCACGAACTGCACACGCTCGCCGCGGAGGGGCTCGACGTCACCGTCGTCGCGCTCAACAACGACGATTACGCGATCATCAGCGAGGAGGCGTCGCGCTCGTACGACTTCCCGGAGGGTGCGTACGGCTGGGCCGACGCCGGGCTCGACCTCGTCGAAATCGCGTCCGGGATGGGCGTTCGCGCCGAGCGCGTCCGCGACCGTACCGCCGTCGGGGACGCCGTGGACACCGCCCGCTCGCACGACGGTCCCGCTCTGGTCGAAGTCGTCACCGACCCGGCCGAACCGCAGGCGAGCGAGTGGATGACCCGAGAACAGTAGCGACGTCGGTTCCGGTCCGAGCGAGTCGGTGGAGATAGATCGGCGGCTCACGCCCACAAGCACGCCGTTCTCGAGGATATCTCTCCGAGAAGTCGGAGCGTGAACCTTAACAACTTTCGTTGTGAATTCGACCTATGACGCACGCGAACGATGTCGCCGTCGGGATCGTCGGCCTCGGTGGCATCGGCCATCACCACGCCGAGAAGTTGACCGATCGAGGTGCGAACCTGGTCGGCGGAATGGACATCGACGCCGGCGCCCGCCGTCGGTTCCACGAGGCCTTCCACGTCCACGCCTACGAGGACGAGATGGACCTCTACGAGGCGTGCGACGCCGTCCTGATCACGACGCCGAACCGCTTCCACGAGGAGTACGCGGTGTCCGCGCTGGAGGCCGGCCTCGACGTTCTCTTGGAGAAGCCGCTCGCCCACAACTTAGAGAGCGCCGAGCGGATCGCCGAGGCGGCCCGCGAAGCCGAGGGGTTCTGTATGGTCGGGTTCAACAACCGGTTCGCGGAGCCGGTGCAGGTGATCAAACACTACCAAGCGGAGGGCCGCTTCGGCGAGACCACCCACGTCGAAGCGAACTACATCCGGCGACGGGGCGTGCCGGGCCGCGGTTCGTGGTTCACCTCGAAGGGAGTCGCCGGCGGCGGCGCGCTCATCGACATCGGCGTCCACGCTATCGACCTCGCGCTGTACTTCCTCGATCACCCCGAAGTCGTCGAGGTGACCGGCGAGACGCGCTCGGAGTTCGGCGGCCGCGACGACTACGCGTTCGTCCACATGTGGGGCGACGACAACGGAAGCGGCGACTTCGACGTCGAAGACTCCGCCTCGGCGTTCATCCGGGGCGCAGACGGCAGCACGGTGTCGTTGGAGGTCGCGTGGGCGACGAACCGACCGACGAACGACGAGTTCGTGGTCCGCGGCACCGAGGCGGGAGCGACGTTCGACCGGGGGAACGACGACCTCACGATCCACGAGGCGACGGCCTTCGACGGCGATCAGCACCACCTCTCTGACACCGCGGTCGAAACGCGGGAGGGGAACAGCCACGGCGCCGAACAGGAGGCGTTCCTCGAAGCGGTCGCCGCGGGCGAGGCGCCGACGATCAACACGATCGACGAGGCGCTCTCGGTGCAGCGCGTCATCGACGCAATCTACGAGTCCTCCGAGCGCGGCGAAGCGGTCCGACTTGACTGACGAGAACGCGGTCGGGCCCGAAACGGGACCCCGAATCCGAACCTATTCCATCCTGCACCTCTTTCGTGGGGGTAACTCGTGACCCGAGACGCCGGCCCGACGCCGCCCTCTGACCGGATCGTCAGCCTCGACGCCCTCAGGGGCTTCGCGCTCCTCGGCATCCTCCTCATCAACATCTGGGTGTTCGCGATGCCCGAGACGACGCTGTTGAACCCGACCGTCTACGGCGATTTCACGGGCGCGAATTTCTGGGCGTGGGCCTTTAGCCACGTCTTCGCACAGAACAAGTTCATCACAATCTTCTCGGCGCTGTTCGGCGCCGGTATCCTGTTGTTTATCGAGAGCAAAGAGGAGAAGGGACAGCCCGCGGTGCGACTCCACTATCGCCGGACCGCGGCCCTCATCGCGATCGGCCTGCTGCACGCGTACCTGCTGTGGTACGGCGACATCCTCGTCGCGTACGGCCTGACCGCGCTGTTCCTCGTGACGCTGCGCGATCTGGAGGCCAAACAGCTCGCGGGCCTCGGCGGGCTCTTCTTGCTGTTCGTCCCCGCGATGGAGCTTTTGGCCGCGGTCACCCTCGGCGGCGAGGCGATCGCCGGCCAGTGGGCGCCGGCGGAGGCGGCGATCCGACAGGAGGTCGCGACGTATCGCGGCGGCTGGATCGGCCAACTCGACCACCGGGTCCCCTCGTCGTTCGAGCGCCAGACGACCGGCTTCATCGGGGCGAGCTTCTGGCAGATCGGCGGCACGATGCTGCTCGGAATGGCGCTGTACCGCTGGGGCGTGCTGACCGGCGAGCGGTCGTCCGCGGTGTACCGCCGGCTCGTCGCGCTGGGCGTCGTCGGCCTCGCGATCACCGTCGCCGGCGTCGTCTACATCGAGGCCAACGACTGGAGCGCCGACGCCGCGTTGTTCTGGCGACAGTTCGTCTACGTCGGCAGCTTCCCGCTCGCCGGCGGCTACGTGGGGGCCGTGACCCTGTACGCCCGCTGGCGGCCGGACGGGATCGCGACGCGGGCGCTCGCCGCCGTCGGCCGGACCGCCTTCACGAACTACCTGCTTCAGACCGTCATCGCCACCACGATATTCTACGGGCACGGCTTCGGGCTGTTCGGCTCCGTGAACCGGGTCGAACAGCTCGGCGTCGTCGCCGCGATCTGGACGGTGCAGGTCGTCCTGTCGGTGCTCTGGCTCCGCTACTTCCGGTTCGGCCCCGTCGAGTGGGTGTGGCGGACGCTCACGTACGGAGAGAAACAGCCGATGCGGAACCCGGAATAGGTGGACGACAGCGGGTTGGAGGGCCGGATCGGAATTCTGCCGTGCCTCCTTCCCGAACGCCAGCCGGTCGTTTATAAGTCGTTGCCGGCGGATCGACGGTGACTACCTCAAACGTCTCACCCGACTGCAACCGCACCTCACCGCACCGCATCTCACCGCACCGCACCTCACCGCACCTCACGCCTCCCCAGCCTCGTCGGGCGCCCTCCGCTTCGCTCCGGACGCCCGACTCCCTCGCGCTCGGATTCGCGCCGCGTTGCGGCGCTCACCGGAGCGCGCCGCCGCGCACCTATTTAAAAGGAACCTCGGTTACTCTCCCTCAACGACCCGGTTCGACAGCGTGCCGACGCCCTCGTAGGTGATCTCGACGCGCTCGCCCGGCTCGACGAGCCCGGGGTTCGCCGGGCTCCCGAAGGCGATGCAGTCGCCGGGCTCGAACGTGAACCGCTCGGAGAGGTACGAAACGATCTCGTGCGGACCGAACAGCATCAGTTCGGTGTTCGCGTCCTGCCGCTGCTCGCCGCCGACGGTCGTCGAGATGTCGAGGCTCGTCGGGTCAACGTCGGTCTCGATCCACGGGCCGAGCGGCGCCGAGCCGTCGAACGCCTTCCGCGCGGTCCGGCCCTGCTGGTCGAGGGCGTCCACGTCGTTGAGGATCGTGTACCCGCGGACCACGTCGGGAACGTCGTCGACGGCGACGTTCCGGCACCGCTCGTCGATCACCGCGACGAGTTCGCCGGCGTACGTCAGCTCCTCGGTCCACTCGGGGTACCGGATCGCCTCGCCGTGTGCGAGCAGGCTCGCGGGCGGCTTGATGAAGAAGTCGGGCTCGTCGGGCCGCTCGTACTCCATCTGGTCGAGCGTCTCGGCGTAGTTCCGACCGACGCAGTAGAGCGCGCTGGGGTCACAGGGGGGCAGCAGTCGCCCGTCGCGCCCGACCTCGTATCGGCCGTCGGCGGCGATGATCGTTCCGTCCTCGCACCGGCCCGACACTGGGCCGTCCGGCGTCAGCAAGCGAGCGAGTCGCATGCGACCACCGTCCACCCCCGACGGTGAAAAAGCGTCGGTGGCGGCGGTCAGGAGCCGCGCGGGCCGTCTCGGTCGTCCCGGTCGCCCCGCTTTTCGGCTGCGGGGCCATCGGGGAGCCCGATCACGACGCCCGAGCGGATCTCGAGTGCGGTGTCGAACTCCTCGCGCCGGTCGCCGTCCGTCCCCGCACGCTCGACGGCCGCCTCGTGCGCCCGTGCGACGGCGTCGCGCTCGCGCTTCGAGAGCCCGAGCCGGTCGCCGACGCGCTCCCAGTGGTCGGGTTCGACGAGGAACGTCTCCCGGTCCGGATCGGCCGCGACCCGCTCGTATCCCCGCCGGTACTCGTCGATACGCGGGCCGAGGTCCGCCTGCACTCGGGCGAGCAGCTCCGGGAGCCGCCGCGCCGGAACGCTCGCGAGCGCGGCCGCCTTGACCAGAGCGGTCCCCTCGATCGGGTAGGGGCCGGGTCGCGTCTCGTCGTCGGTCATCACCCGCCGGCGCGCATCGCCTTCTGCCGGTACTTCGGAAGCAGTTCGGCGAGGGTGTCGGGCTCGCCCGCGAACGCCGCGGTCACCTCGGTGAGGGTGATGGCGGCCGCGGCCGTCACCGTCTCGGCGCTGAGCGCGACGCGCCACCCGTCGCCGTCGACGCGGGTCGCCTCCGCGGGGTCGTCGGTGCCGACGAGCTCGCCGCCGAGATTGACGAGGTAGTGGGCCGCGAGCCGTCGCGAAATTCCGCGGTACGCGACCGTCTCGCGCACCCATCCCTCCTCGGCGGGAGGGAGTCCGTCGGCGTCCAGATCGGGATCGAGATCGGGATCGAGATCGCGGTCCGAACCACTCATGAGCCCCCCGCGACCGGCGGGAACACCGAGAGGCGGTCGCCGTCGTCGAGGGGTGTGTCGAGCCCGTCGAGGTGGAGCACCTCGCGGCCGTTTTTCAACACGTTGATCTGGGGCGCGAGATCGCCGTCGACGATCAGGCGGCCGGCCATCCCCTCGTACTCGGTCTCTAGCTCCCGTAACACGTCGCCGACGCTCGAACCGTCCGGGTACGTCGCCTCGACGGTCTTCCCGCCGGCGGCCTCACGAAACGTCGCGAAGAACCGCAGCTCCAGGTCCATACACGCTCATCGGGACGCGTCGGCTTAAAAACGGGCGACAGCGGCGATCGCTCAGAGATCCGAGAGTCGGATCCCGTCTTCGACCAGCCGGAAGTTGCGCTCGCGGCCCAGTTCGTCGCCGAGCCACTCGTGTTCGGACAGCTGGCCGATCAGCTCGATGTAGAGGTTCCGCCACGCGATCGCGTAGATCGGCGACTGCCCCCACGCGCGCAGTTCCGGAACGAACTCGTGGTACGTGCTCGCTTGCGCCTCCATCCGCTCGATGGCGTCGGCGACGACCTCGGCGGCCTCCGCGGGGTCGGCGCCCTCGATCTCGGCGTTCAGCCGCGATTGGATCCCGGCGATCGCGCGTCGCATGTCGCGTGCGGCGGTTCCGTCCTCGTCGGGTAACGACTCGACGACGCCTTTCGGCACGCCGAGTTCGATCTCTGGCATGGTGATCCGTCCGGCGTCGACGCCCAAAAAACCCGCTTACCCGGGGATTCGCGCCGCCGAGACGGGTCGAGTCGATCGCCCGCTCCTCACGGCGTCGGCGCGGCCTTCTGTAGCGCCGTCTCGGCGATGTTGCCGCCGTAATCGGCCGAGCGGAGCACGGAGTCGACGACGAGTCCGAGCAGCTGGGCGCGGGCCGGTTCGAGGTCGCGGAGGAGTTCGTCGATCGCGCGGACCCGCTCGTCGATGGCCCTGACCCCGGTCCGGGCCTCGTTCGCGAGCCGGGTGGCCTCGTCGCTCTCCTCGGCGAACAGCGCGTCCATCGAGGTGTCTATCACCTCGACCGCGTCGGCGTGCAGATCGCTCACGGCGTCGACGACCTCGTCGGGAAGCGGGTCCTCGATGTTCAGCGTCAGGTGGGCGATCTTCGTTGCGTGGTCGCCGATCCGCTCCAGTTGTCGCGCGCTGGAGTGGTAGTCGAAACAGGCCTCGCGCGGGAGCCCGAGCTCCTCGGCGGCCTTCGGCGTCCGCAGCGTCGCCCGGAAGATCCGGGAGACGACGAGCCACAGTCGGTCGAGGTCGTCGTCGCGACCGATCACGTCGCGCGCGAGGTCGTGGTCGTGCTCGGCGAGCGCCGAGATCGCGTCCGACAGCATCGACAGCGAGATCAGCCGCATCCGGGTGACGGCGTTGTGGATCGACAGCTCCGAGGAGTCGAGCAAGTCCTGAATGACGACCCGATCGCGGGTCTCCTCTAACACCTCTAAGCCGACGAGACTCTGGACGGCCTCGCGGATCATCGATCGCTGTTCGGTCGTAATCTTCGGTCCTTCAAGCTCGATGATGTCGAATCCGCTCACGTACATCGTCGTCACGGCCCGCGTGAGCGCTTGCCCGTTCAGATCCGTTACGTCGAGCGTGCCCCGCGTCCGCTCCTCCTCTGAGCGCGGCGAGAGGAAGAGCGAGTCGCCGTCCGGGTAGAACTCGACTTCCGTGCCGGCCGACACGTCGTTGTCGGTCGCCCACGTCTTCGGAATCGAGACCGTGTACGTCGAGCCGCCGGTGACCTGCACCTTCCTCGTCTCCATATCGGGAGTACCTCGCCCGGATATATTAACTTTACTTCGCATATATATCGTACCGAGAACTCGCGACGCAGATCGAAGTGAAACAGTTCGCTTACCGGATACCGTGTCGGTATTTGCCACCCATCAACTGGCTCGATTACGTTGTGTATATAGATATATAGTCACTCCGTAACCCTACGGAGTTTCCGCGCGGAGTGGCGCCATACTGAGGCGCGACGAGACCTTGTCTCGGCTTCGCACAGAGCGGGCAGTTGAGAAGAGTTAAATTGGGTGGTACACAACACGGAATTGCGCTCGGTTGGTGTAGTCCGGCCAATCATGTTGGCCTTTCGACAGACGCGGTGCATCGGCGCACCGGTTTGGAAGACAGCCGACGACCAGGGTTCAAATCCCTGACCGAGCACTTCTCACAGAACCACACTGCGACCGGCAGGACCGTCCCGACGATCGCGACGGACGAGGCAGTCCCGACGATCGCGACTGGCGAGGCGATCGGTTCCTCCTCGATCGATCCGAAGGGGAAGAATCACCACGGTCGGCGACGACACTCGGGTATGAGCGACCCATCCACTTCGTCCTCGACCGACGGCGACGACCACCGCTTCGAGACCCGCGCCGTCCACGCCGGACAGGAGCCCGATCCCGAAACCGGCGCGCTGATGACGCCGATCCACGCCAACTCCACGTACAAACAGGACGGCCCGGGCGAGCACCGCGGCTACGAGTACAGCCGGACGGGGAACCCCACACGGAGCGACCTCGAAGCGAATCTCGCCTCGCTGGAGTCGGGCAGTCACGCCCGCTGTTTCTCCTCGGGGATGGGCGCGATCAACACCGTGCTCAACCTCTTATCGGCGGGCGACCACGTCGTCGCGGGCGACGACGTGTACGGCGGGACCCACCGCATCCTCACGCAGGTGTACGACGAGTACGACGTGGACACGACGTTCGTCGACACGACCGACCACGACGCGGTCCGCGACGCGATCGAGCCGACCACCGAGCTGGTGTGGGTCGAGACGCCGACGAACCCCCTCATGAACGTCAACGACATCGGCGCGCTCGCCGACATCGCCCACGCCAACGACGCGCTATGCGCGGTCGACAACACCTTCGCGACGCCGTACCTCCAGCGCCCGCTCGAACACGGCGCCGACATCGTCTGCCAGTCGCTGACGAAGTACCTCGGCGGTCACTCGGACACGATCGGCGGCGCCCTGATCGTCGACGACGCCGACCTCGACGAGCGGATCGGGTTCTACCAGAACTCGGTCGGGGCGACGCCCGGGCCGTTCGACGCCTTCCTCGTGCTTCGCGGGACGAAGACGCTCCCCGTCCGGATGGACCGGCACTGCGAGAACGCGATGGCGCTCGCCGAGTGGCTGGAGAATCACGACGACGTCGAGCGCGTCTACTATCCCGGACTGGAGAGCCACCCGGACCACGACCTCGCGGCCGAGCAGATGGACGCGTTCGGCGGGATGCTCTCGTTCGAGTTCGACGGCACCCTCGATCAGGCCTCGACGGTCGTCAGCGAGACCGACGTGTTCACCCTCGCGGAGTCGCTCGGCGGCGTCGAGAGCCTCATCGAGCAGCCGGCCGCGATGACCCACGCCGCCATCCCCCGAGAGGAGCGGCTGGCGGCCGGACTCACGGACGGGCTCATCCGGGTCTCGGTCGGCATCGAGCACGTCGACGACATGAAAGCGGACCTCCAGCGGGCCTTCGACGCGGCGCTGGAGGAGTAGCGAACGCGACGAGAACGACGACGCGAAGCGGGCCGCGGTCTGAGTCGATCGGCGGCGCTGCACACCGGCCGAAGCCGGCACCCCTCGCCGGACGGGCACCCTTTTTATCGATTGCGCCGAGTCACCCGCCATGAGCGATCCAGACGTCGTCGTGCTCCGACAGACGATCCACGGTTCGGGCGCCCGCGACTTGGCCGCAGCGGTCCGACAGCGACTCCCCGGTGCGACCGTCGCGCTCGCCCGCACGCCGGCCGAGGAGCGCGACCTGCTCGAAACCGCGCGGGTCGCGGTCGGGCTCGATATCGACGAGGAGCTGTTGGCGACCGCCGAGAACCTGGAGCTGTTCGCGTGCGTGTTCGCCGGTACGGGCCACCTGCCGCGAGACGCCCTCGCCGACCACGGGGTCGCGGTGACGAACGCCTCCGGCGTCCACGGCCCGAACATCGCCGAACACGTCGTCGGGTCGATGATCACGCACGCCCGGCGGTGGACCCGCGCGCGCCGCCAGCAGGCGGACCGCGAGTGGCGGAGCTACGAGACGACGGAGGTGTACGGCTCCACCGTCGCCGTCGTCGGACTCGGTGCGATCGGCCAGTCGATCGTAGACCGGCTGGAGCCGTTCGAGGTCGACACGGTCGGCGTCCGCTACTCGCCCGAGAAGGGCGGGCCGACCGACGAGGTGTACGGGTTCGACGAGTTCCACGAGGCGGTTTGCGACGCCGAGTACGTGGTGCTCGCGTGCCCGCTCACCGAGGCGACGCGGAGTCTCGTCGACGCGGACGCCCTCCGGTCGATGCGCCCGGACGCAGTGCTCGTCAACATCGCTCGCGGGAAGGTCGTCGACACCGACGCGCTCGTCTCGTCGCTCCGGAACAACCGGATCCGCGGCGCGGCGCTCGACGTCACCGACCCCGAGCCGCTGCCCGAGGACCACCCGCTGTGGGGGCTCGGCAACGTGACGATCACCCCGCACAACGCGGGCCACACGCCGCACTACTACGAGCGCGTCGCCGACATCCTCGCCGAGAACCTCGGCCGGCTCGACGCCGGCGAAGAACTGGAAAATCGGGTGGTGTGAGCGGGCGGCTGGCGGCGCCGTGATCGGTCATCAACCCACCTGCGGCGGCGCGCCTCCGAGCGGCCGTTTATAAACGGCCGCTCGGAGCGCGCGAGGGAGGCGGACGGGTCGGCGCGGGCGATGCCGCGCCGACCCGTCCGCCGAGGCTGGGGAGGCGTGAGGTGCGGTGCGGTTGCGGACGGGTGAGAGAGAACGCAAGATGACGACCACCCGTCGACTTCCGCGCCGACCGGCGGCGAACCGCGGTCAGCTATTTATAAGCGATCGTCCACACCGCGAGAAAAATCCGCGCCCGCGCTCGGGTCCATTTATAAGCGATACCGCAGAGGGCGCGTTACTCGTCGACCGTGACGCGCTCGATCTCGACGGTGTCGCGGGGCTCGTCGCGCCGGTCGGTCGGGACGGAGCCGATCTCTTCGACGACGTCCATGCCGTCGATGACCTGCCCGAAGACGGCGTGTTTGCCGTCGAGGTGAGGCGTCGCGTCGAGGGTGATGAAGAACTGCGAGCCGTTCGTGTTCGGGCCGGAGTTCGCCATCGAGAGGATCCCGGGACCGTCGTGGGTGAGGTCGTCGTGGAACTCGTCTTCGAACTGGTAGCCGGGGCCACCGCGACCGTTCTGCTGCGGGTCGCCGCCCTGGATCATGAAGCCCTCGATGACGCGGTGGAAGACGTTGCCCTCGTACAGCGAGTCACCGCGCGTCTCGCCCGACTCGGGGTCGGCCCACGTGTTCGTGTCGCGCGCGGGATCGGCGTCCGCGGCGGGGTCGTGACGGGCCAGGCCGAGGAAGTTCTCGACCGTCTTCGGCGCGCGGTCGGCGAACAGCTCGACGAGCACGTCGCCGTGGTTCGTGTGGAGCGTCACCTGCGGGTTGTCGGGGTTGGAAACCTCTCGTGACATACCCTCGAAGAGGGCCGCCCGTCGGAAAACCCTACCCATCTCCGGCGGCGAACGTCGCCCTTATCAGGCGACGACGCCGACCGGTCGCCATGAGTTCGACCCTGACCCTGACCGTCGCCGCGACCGTCGTCGGCGTAACCGTCGGGGCGCTGTTCGCCTACCTCCGCGTGCCGATCCCCGCCCCGCCGGAGCTCCCGGGCGTGATGGCGATCGTTGGCATCTATCTCGGCTTCAAACTCGTCGGCTACACCGACGTCGGATTCGACCTGCTCGACGCGATCGGGTTGTGAGGCCCCTCTTCTCGGGCTGCCGCCCCGCCTGCTCCACCCACCTCCGTCGCTACCACGGCCGGTATCGTTTTGCGTCCGGCGGGAACAGATACCGCCATGTACGACACTATCCTCCTTCCCGTCTCCCCCGGCAGCACCGCCAACGCCGCGATCCCGCACGCGAAGAGCCTCGCCGAGCGCTACGACGCGACGGTGTACGTCGTCTCCGCGATCGACACGGTGGCACAGACCCTTCGCGGTCCGCAGGCGGGATCGTTCGCCAAGCGCGTCGAGGACGCGGCGGAAGAACGCGTCGAGACGGTGACCGCCGAACTCGAGGCCGCCGGCATCGACGTCGTCGGGAGCGTCCTCCGAGGCGAGCCCCTCGAAGTCATTACGAACGCCATCGACGACGTCGGCGCCGACATCGTCGTCATGCCGAGTCACACCCGGCGGGGCCTCCAGCGCGTCCTCCTCGGCAGCGTCACGGAAAAGGTGGTCCGCGTCTCACCGGTCCCGGTCGTCACCGTCCCGATCCGCGAGTCGGACGACGGCGACGCGGCCGGCGACAGCGACGGGGACGCCGCGGAACGCCCCGGGGGCGAGGAGTGACCCCACCGTGACCGCGTCGGCCGCGGCGATGCGCGCATTCCGAGTCGCGTACGACGGCCGCGAGTACGCCGGCTTTCAGCGCCAGCCCCACGCGCGGACCGTCGAGGGGACGCTCCTTCGGGCGCTCGCGAAACACGGGATTCTCGACCGCGGCGAGGGACCGACGCACGCGACGCCGCCGGGCTACGCCGCCGCCGGTCGCACCGACGCCGGCGTCTCGGCGCTGGCTCAGACGGTCGCGTTCGAAGCGCCCCCGTGGCTCACGCCCCGAGCGTTCAACGGTCAGCTTCCCGGGTCGATCCGGGTCTGGGCCGCCGCCGACGTCCGAGAGGGGTTCCACGCGACCCACGACGCGGTCGAGCGGACGTACCGGTACCACCTGTACGCCCCCGCGATCGACGACGATCGCGTTCGAGACGCGTTGACCCGGCTCTCCGGCGAGCACGACTTTCACAATCTGACGAGCGACGAGACGGGCACCGTTCGGAACCTGACGGCGACGGCGACGCGAGCCGGGGACCTACTCGTTATCGAGCTTTCGGCCGGGGGGTTCCCGCGCGCGCTCGTTCGTCGGGTCGTCTCGGCGGTTCGAGCGGTGGGTCGCGGCACGACGGAGCCGGCCCGTATCGACCGGCTGCTCGCCGCCGAGCCCGTCCCCGGGGAACTCGGCGTCCCGCCGGCCCCCGCCGAGCCGCTGGTGCTGTGGAACGCGGCCTACGACGGCGTGACGTTCGAGACCGACCCGGAGGCGGCCGAGAGCGCGCGGGTCGCCTTCGGGGAGCGGCACCGCGACGCTCGCCACGCTGCGGCGGCGACCGGAGCCATCCGCGATCGACTCGCTCGCGGCGAGAACGCCGACGGGGGCGAGGCGAGAACAGTCGGGAGCAGCTCTTAGGCGGCCGACCCGCCGGCGGCCGTCTCCATCCCGTCGATCCGCAACAGGACCGTGTTACCGTCGACGTTCGTCGCGTCGACGATGCCGGACAGTCGGAGTCCGGACGCGGGGGTCGGGCCGACCGTCACGTGATCGCCCGCGGTGAACGCGCCGACCGATCCGCGTATCACGAGCTCGGCCCGGCACAGATCGGGGTTCGTGACGCTCGATAAGTCGATCTCCTCGACGTTCACCCCCTCGATCGGGGTGCCCTCGCATTCGACGGGGGTCCGGGCGGCGCCGTCCATCCGTTCGATCCCCAGCGTCTCGTAGGCCCCGTCGGTCGGGACGTACCCGCCCTTCGGACCCGGAACGCCCTCTACCAACTGAAGGTCGCGAAGGCTCTGCATCCGGTTGCGGACGGTCCCGGCGTTGCGGTCGATCGCGTCGGCGATCTCGCGCCCGCACACTGGCCGATCCGCGTTCTCTGCGAGGTTCACGAGCGACGTGAGCACGCGCCGTTGACTCGCCGTGAGCTGAATCGTCGACATAGCCGACAGCAGCAGACGTGTTCTGATAAACGTTGGGTCCTAACCGCCTTATACTCTTGATACCTATTCTTTTGTGCGAGATAATATGAATAACAGGGTTCAAAACCCGAATAATGGTGTTAATCGGCGATATTCTATCGGTGTCCGAATGAAAAAGTAGACGATCAGTGTCTTACTCAGTTTGTATTTTATATTTATGTGGTGTTTATTCAGATACCATTACAATCGATCGAAGGAAGACTAATACCTTATACAAACGCGACCGTGAGTATTTACTCGTGGGTTCGAAAGCGTCGGGCGACCATGAACCTCCACACGGCCGAACGGTCGCTCTTCCGGCGCGGGAAGATCGCGAGGACCGTTCCGCGTGCAGGCGCCCCGGCGAGCGGCGGGCGAACAGTCGAAGCGGGAGCCGACCAACGAGCGCGAGGTGACCGGCGATGAACGATCCGAAAGGGACGGCGTTCGATCCCGAGACGGCCAAGGCTCGGTCAGCGGCGCCGCCGGACACGACCTCGGGCGGCGACCCGGGCCGCGACGGTCCGGACGACGATGGCTCGACCGCTGCCGGCGTCGCCTCCTGTTTCAAGGCGCGAGATCCGGCCGCCGAGCGGGAGCGGATCCGGTCGTTCATCGAGCGCGAGGCGGCGGCCGCGGGGGCCGACGGCGTCGTGGTGAACATGAGCGGCGGGCTCGACTCGACGGTCACGGCCGCGCTCGCAGTCGAGGCGCTCGGCGCCGATCGGGTGTACGGGCTGATCCTCCCGTGTAACAAGATCGGTGCGCCCCACGCCCGGGACGCGGAGGCGCTCGCGGACGCGCTCGGCATCGAACACGACACGGTCCACCTCCAGCCGCTGTTCGCGCAGTTCGGCGCCGTCGCCCCGGACCGGTTCGACCTCCACGACGAACCGATCCGGTCCGGCAACGCGGTCGCGCGCCTCCGGATGGCGATGGCGTACCTCGCCGCCAACGCCGCGAACCGGCTCGTCTGCGGGACGACCAATCGGAGCGAGCGACTGCTGGGGTACTACACCAAACACGGCGACGGCGCCGCGGACCTGCTCCCGCTCGGACACCTCTACAAGACCGACGTTCGGGCCTTAGCGGCCGAACTCGACGTGCCCGCGTTCGTCGTCGAGAAGCCGCCGACGGCCGGGTTCCTCCCGGGGCAACGGGACGTCGACGACCTCGGTGCCCCCTACGAGGTGATCGACCCGGTCCTCCAGCTCGGCGTCGACCGGGGGCTCGATGCGGCTGCGATCGTCGATCGCATTGCCGCCGCCAGCGACGGAGTCGGAGACGAGAAGCGAGACGAGGACCGAGACGAGGACCGAGACGAGGGCAGTCTAGGCGTGCCGACCGTCGACGCGGTCACGAGGCTGCTCGACCGGCACCGCGAGAGCGCGCACAAGCGACTCCCGCCGCCGACGCCGACGTCGACGGTGACGCCGACGGTACCGCCGACGACGGATAGCCGCGATCGGTAGCGAGTCAGTCCCAATCGGCCGGCCACAGGCCCGCCGCGCGCATCCCCGGCTCGAAGTCGGCCGCTCTGAATTCCTCGGCGAGCGCGTCCTGGTCGAGACGGGGCACGTCGCGGTCGGGCGCCGCGAACTCGGCGACGAGCAGGGCGATCAGCATGGCGTGCTCGCGGATGTTCCGATCGTCGACTTTGTCGCGGGTGTCGGCGTGGGTGTGTCCCCACCCGCGGCCGCGGTCGCCGGAATCGCTGTGCAGTTGGAGCGCCGGCACCCCCCGCCGGACGAAGGGCCACTGGTCGGAGAACGGGTGTGGCTCCGTCTCCACCGCGATCGGATGGCGCGTCGCCGTCGACACCGCCGTCGCGACCGACGCGGCCGCCGTCGAGGCGTGCGCCAGCGCGACCAGATCGCGGAACCGCCCCGCTCCGTCGACGTTTATGACGCCGCGGACGCGGTCGAGATCGACGGTCTCAGCGAGGTGTTCCGCGCCGAGCAGTCCGATCTCCTCGGAGCCGACGGCGACGACGTCGACGCCGATCGGGAGGTCCATCTCGGTCACGATCCCGGCGGCGGTCGCGACCGTCGCGATCCCGCAGCCGTTGTCGAGCGCGCCCTCTGCGATGTCGTGCCCGTCGAAGTGGGCGAGAAGCAACAGCCGCTCGTCGGTGTCCGGCCCCGTCCGCCCGATCACGTTTCGGCTCTCGCCCGGTTCGGTCGTCGCTTCGACAGCGAGCTCCGCCTCGGGTGCGGTCGACGTTTCGGTGGCGGTGGCGTCGGCGGCGTCGGCGGTGTTGCCGGCGCGTCCTCCCTCGCCGACCGCGTATTCCCGGAGCCACGCGCCGGTCTCCTTCGAGACGCCGACGGCGACCGCGTCGGCCTCGCCGCCGAACGTCAGCGAGCCGGTCGGGGGGAGCTGGCCGTCGAGGTGGTTGACGAAGACGAAGCCGACGGCGCCGGCGTCGATGGCGTAGCCGAACTTCTCCATGCGGTGGACGAACCGCCCGCCCGACGGGGTCGTGGTCGAGGCGACGACGATCCGTCCGTCGACGTCGTGCTCGTCGATCTCCGCGGGGGTGCCGTAGCCGACGTCGACCAGTTCGCCGCGCACCGCGCCCGCGGGCGAGTAGGGGAGCGCGATCGACTCGAACGTCCGGGTCGTCTCTTCGCCGTCGCGACCGGGGACCGTTACTCGAAGGTCGGCGCTCCCGCGCTCCCACGCGTCGATCTCGAAGGGATCGGTCTCGACGTTCGAGAGCCCGGCGCGCTCGAACGCCTCGGTGACGATTCCGGCGGCCCGTCGCTCGCCCTCGCTGCCGCCCATTCGGCTCCCGAGCGCGGTCAGGTCGGTGAGGAAGCGCCACGGTTCGTCGTCGGTCCACGTTCGTCCCAGCGCGGGCGCGAGCGCGGCGCGTCGATCGCGGACCCGATCGACGGCGTCGGGGGCGGCGGCCACGTCGGTTCCGGTCGGCTGCGAGTGCATGCCACAGACTGCTCGGGCACCCTGTTAAGGGTGTGGCTCCCGGCACCCGAAGCGCTATCTTGAAGTATCGCCGTCGGGTATCCCGAATCGAGCACCGTTGGTCCAGTGGTAGGACATTAGCTTCCCAAGCTAATAGCCCGGGTTCAATTCCCGGACGGTGCATACCTGTGGCGAGCAATCTCGCGAGCCACGGGTATGCCAAGTGAATTGAACCCTATCAGTCGCGCGCAGCGGAGCGAGCACGTCTGATTCCGGTTCAATTCCCGGACGGTGCACTTCCGACTGACTTCGTCAGTCGACGTTTGCTTCGCTTCGCTCAGCAAACTCCCTTCGTTCGTGCAGCGTCCGTACCCCCGCTCGCAGGCTCGCGGGGGTCCCGGACGGTGCATTTTGTCAGATCTTGTCGGTCGATGAGACTTCGACCCCGCTACAGTCAGAGAGTATATCGGTAGCCGCGATCGATTGCGGGCGTACGTGAATCGACCTACTGGAGCGGCTGTTTATAAGTAATACTGTGGTGTTGCTGTCGGCTGTTTATACGTCGCTGATCGTGGCATACACGGTACCAACCGCCCAACCGCACAGCACCTCATGCCTCCCCAGCCTCGCCGCTCACTTCGCTCGCGGCGTCCCTCGCGCTCGGATTCGCGCCTTGAGAAGGCGCTCACCGGAGCGCGCCGACCGCACGATCTATTTATAAATGGTTGTCGCTGCCGCTCGCGTCTCGATCGTCGTCGCCGTCGAGTCGGCTCCGCGAGCGACCGCGTCAGAAGATGTTCGCCTGCCCGTAGACGGAGATCCCCGTGTCGGTGATCTCGTAGGGCTTCGTCTCGCGGGAGTGGTTCGCGTCGCGGATCTTCTGGATCTCGACGGCGAGCCGCGTCTCGCGGAAGTCGGAGCCCCGGATGTACTGGAGCACGAACACCGCGTCGGTGAGGTACTCGACGATCCCGTGCCGAGAGGCGTACGGGTTCCGCTCGTTCGCCTCGGACGTGAGCAGGGTGGTCACCCCGGCCTCCTTCAGCGACCGGGTGAACCCGAACACCTCCGAGCGCCGCTTCGACGGGTGGTCGTACATCATCTCCAGCAGCGAGACGGAGTCGAGGACGAGCCGGTCGGCGTCGAACTCCGCGATGAGCCGCGTGAGGTCGTTCCGGATCGACGCGAGCGAGTTCGCCATCTCGATCGGGTCGATGGCGACGACCGCGAGCCGGTCCGCCTCGACGTGCTCGCGGAACGACCACCCTTTCTCCTCGGCCGTCGAGAGGATGGATTCTCGGGTCTGTTCGAGCGTGATGTACACGCCCTTCCGGCCCGCGTCGAGCGCTTCGTTGAGAAACTGGAGCGCAAACGTCGTCTTCCCGGTCCCGGCGCCGCCGATGACGGACAGCAGCGATCGCCGCGGAACCCCGCCGCGGATCATCTCGTCGAGCCCCTCGATCCCGATATCGGTTCGGTCGATCGCGGAGTCGATCTCGTCCGGGTCGACGTCGTACTCGGTCGCGCCGCCTCCGCTGCCGCCTCCGCCTCCGCCTCCGCTGCCCCCACTGTTACCGCCGAAATCGCCGAATCCGAACTCGTCGTCGGGCGCCGGCGACGTGCCGCGGTACCCGCCGAAAGGGTCCCCCGAGTCGTCGGGCGAGCCGCCAAACGGGTCGTCGTCGCCGGCGGAGCCCCCGCTAAACGGGTCGTCGTCGCCGAACGACCCTCCGCCGAAGGCGTCGCTTCCGGGGAAATCGTTCTCGAAATCGCCGTCCTCGAAATCGTCGATGTCTCCAAAGTCGGCGCCTTCGAGACCGTCGCCCTCCCAACCGGTGCGATCGTCTTCGTGTCTCACGCCGCCGAACGGGTCCGCGGAATCTGCGTCGGCGTCGGTGATCGCTTCGCGTTCGGTCTCGACGTCAGCGACCTCGTTGCGATCGTCCTCGGCGGTCGCATCCTCGACGTCAGCCGCACGATCGCTCTCCCCGTCACCCGCGTCCGTCTCCTCGTCGCCCTCACGGAGGGCGCGCTCCAACCAGTCGTCCTCCTCGCTCATCGTTCCAGCCGGCCGTGGGGGGTCGACATACCCCGAGCAATGCGGGCGGGCGGCTTGAAACTTTCCGGAGGTCGATCGGGATCCTCGGGCAGACGACCCGAGGGCCTCAGTCGGCTATTCGACGGATCGGGGCGAAATCCGGACGGTGGCCGCGATGTCCGCATCCTTTTGTTCGGGGACCGGGATTGGTGGCGCATGGAGGTAGGCATCGTGGCGCGGAAGGGGAGCGAGCGCGCGGCCGCCGTCGCGTCGGCCCTCCGGGACGCGGTCGTCGCGACCGGGGAAGCCGTCTGGATCGACGCGGTGACCGCCGCAGCGCTCGACGAGCCGGAGAGCGGACGCCCCGTGAACGCGCTCAGCGACAGCGATCTCGCCGTCGCGGTCGGCGGCGACGGCACGTTCCTCTTCGTCGCGCGTAACGCGGGCGACACGCCGATCATCGGGATCAACCTCGGCGAGGTCGGGTTTCTCAACGCGGTCCCCCCAGAACGCGCCGAGGAGGCCGTACTCGCCGAAATTGAGGCGTTCGACCGCGACGCGATGAACGTCCGAGAGGCGTCGCGGCTCACCGCCGAGGCCGGTACCTGGACGTCGGTGCCGGCGGCGAACGAAATCGTGGTCCAAGGCGGTCGCCGCGGCCCGGGGGCCGGCATCGAGTACGCGATCCGCGTCGACGGCGTCCGCTACTCCGGCGGTCACGCCGACGGCGTCCTCGTGGCGACGCCGACCGGCTCAACCGCGTACAACCTCTCCGAGCGCGGCCCGCTCGTCCACCCGGACGTGAGCGGCCTGGTCGTCAACGAGATGGCCGCCGTCGAGGGGATGCCCCCGCTCGTCGTCGGGCTCGACGCGACCGTCACCGTGGCTGTCGAGAGCGCCGACGGCGCCGTCGTCGTCAGCGACGGCCGGAACGCGACGACCCTCGACACCCCGATCGAGGTGACCGTGCGACGGACGACGCCACCGATGCGCATCGCCGGCCCCCCGGCGAACTTCTTCGAGGCCCTCGAAAAGCTCTCGTAGCCCGGACCGAACGGTCCACAAAGCGTTTAGTACTCGGACGCGGAGCCCACGCCGTGAATCGTCGATCGCTCGTCGGCGGGTACGTCGTCGCCGGCGTGGGAGTCGCGGCGGTCGCGGCGGTCGCGCTGCTCGTTTCGCCGTCGTTCGTCTTCGGCCCGCTGGAGTGGCTCGCCGCACATCCCGTTCGGTTCGGCGCCGCGCTGATCGCGCTCGCGGTGATCAGACCCTTCCTCGCGTGGCCGAACACGCTGCTCGCGGTCGCGGTCGGCTACGGCTACGGCTGGACCGGGCTCCCGCTCGGGGTCGCGCTGCTCACGCTGACGGCGCTGCCGGCGTATCGACTCGCCCGCGCGGGGCGGTCGCAGGCGCGGGCGGCGCTCCCGGCGGCCGACCGCCTATTCGACGCCGGCGAGCGGTTCGCGACCGCGACCGGCGGCGTGCGCGCCGTCGCGGCGATGCGGCTGTTCCCGATCCCGTCCGACGCGGTTTCGGTCGGCGCCGGCGTCGCCGACGTTCGAACTCGGCCGTTCCTGCTCGGCACGGCGGTCGGAGAGCTCCCGTGGGTGATCGTCGGTATCGCGGTCGGCGTCTCGCTCGATCGGCTCGCGGCCGGCGGACTGTCCGCCGTCGATCCCGTCGCTATCGTCGCGATGGCCGGGATCGGGGCGCTGCTGCTCTCCGGGCCACTGTATCGGACGTTCCTCGGAGAGCAATCCGGATCGGCCGCCTGACCGTCCGATCCCGGGACGGACGAACCGGCCGCCCGGGTGCAGCGTGCTGCGTCGGGACGGTCGAAGCGTGTGCCTCTGTCCGTGTGCCTCTGTTCGTGTGCCCCTGATTGGGAACCGGTCGCAAGCGTGCATTCCCCTCCGGTCCCCAACTCCCGGGACCGCTCCCAGCCCTAACCCCGAAGCGGCGACCGGCAGACCGGTACGTGCGCGTCGGTCTGCCGCCCACCACTTCAACGAGGGACCGAAGGTGTCACGCCGCGTCGGTCGTCGAGACGACCCGACTCACCTACGAGTCGTCGCTGTCCGTCTCGTTGCCGTCGCTATCGGTTTCGTTGCCGTCGCTGTCCGTCTCGCTGCCGTCGCCGTCTTCCTCGTAGTTGACTTCGATACCGCTCGGGACGGGTCGGAGGAGGTACGAGCCGTTCCCGCGGCGGACCGGCGCGAAGTCGGCGGTGAAGCTCGTCCGCGTGTTCTCGCGGATGTCGAACGCCTCGTTGAACGTGAGCGGGGCGTTCCCCGGGAGATCGACGGTCGCGTCGCCGCCCTCGACGAGCGTGCCGTCGGCGTTCGAGACGTCCAACTGGAGGAACCGATACGTGCCGACCGATAGCTCTCGCTCGTCGATCAGCTGCGTCTCGCCGTTCTGTAACTGGACGAGGTCCGCCTCCTGCGGCTCGTCGAACTCGAAGTACTCGCGGCCGGCGGGTTCGCTCTCGTCGTCGTCACCCACCTCGTCATCACCTTCTTCGTCATCACCCTCATCGTCCTCGTCGTCGCCAGCGTCCTCGTCGGATTCGCCGTCAGCGGTCTCGTTGCCGGCGGCGGTCTCGCTGCCGGCGGCGGTCTCGTTGGTGTCCGCAGTCTCGTTGTCCCCAGACTGCTCGCCGTCGGCGCCGCTCTCGGCGCCTTCGGGACCGAGCCAGATCCCCTCGACCGTGACGACGAGCGACTCGAAGTCGGCGATGTCGGCGGGTTGGTCGGTCACGCTGGTCGCGAGCGTCCCGGTCGCTCGTCCGACGCAGCCGGCGATCCCGGCCGCACCGAGCGCGGCGGCGCCGGTCGCTTGCAGGTAGGTCCGCCGGTCGAGCGTGCCGACTGCAGACCCCGCCTCGGTCGCGTCATCGGACGCGTCACCGGACACGTCGTCCGACACGTCAGGCACCTCCCTCGTCGGCCGTCTCGTCGCTCTCAGTCTCCGCGTCGCCCGCGGCGCCGTCGGTCCCGTTACCGGCGATGTCGCTCACCGTCTCGCCGAGCCCGTCGACGCCGTCAGGGACGCCGTCGGCGATCGCGTCGAGCAGGTCGCCGACGAAGTCCGGCACCTGATCCGGCAGGTCGCTCGGCGGGCCCGCGTCGCCCGCGGCGTCGTCCGGTCCGGGGGTCGCCGCCACGGCGCCGGCGGCCCCACCGAGCCCGATCAGTACCACCGCGGCGAGCGCCGCGGTCAATGTCGTTCGGATAGCGTTCATGACGACCGGACCTCGGGGCGCCACCCGTATTAATACTGCAAACCGTTAAGCCGACTTTGACCCGGTTTAATCCGGCTGAAGCCGCTGCGTGCGTGAGGTTCAGCCGATATCGCCCGAGCCGGCGGCTGTTTATAAATGGCGTCCGAAGAAATCTGACGGGCCACGTCGCGCGGGCAGTCAAGCGAGACGGACCGGCAGTCGGACCGGCGATCGAATCGGTGGTCGAATCGGTGGTCGAATCGACGGTCAGACCGGCGGTCGAATCGGTGATCCGTGATCTGGATCGGTGATCCGAATCGCGGGGTGCGCCCTAGGGTTCCAGCCGGTTCGGGTCGCGCGGGAACATGATCGCCTCTTTGATGTTGTCGAGGTCGGCGACCTTCTGGACCAGCCGGTCGATCCCGAGCCCGTAGCCGCCGTGGGGCGGCGTGCCGAAGCTGAGCGCCTCGATGTAGAACTCGAAGTTCGCCTGCTCGACGCCTTCCTCCTCCATGACCTCGATCATGCGGTCGACGTCGTGCTCGCGCTGGCCGCCCGACGAGAGCTCCTGTCCCTTATAAATAAGGTCGAACTTCCGCGAGGCGATGTCGTCGCCCTCGACGTCCTGCATGTAGTAGAACTTCTCGTCGGGGTAGCCGACGACGAAGAACGCGGGGTGACCCTGCTCCTCGAAGTGCTCGCCCAGCAGCTTCTCACCTTTCGTGTCGAGGTCGGTGGGGTCGTCCGGGAAGTGACCGTACTCGGTCTCCAAGATGTCGAGCGCCTCGTCGAAGGTGATCCGCGGGAAGTCCTCCTCGGGGACCTGCAGGTCGACGTCGAGGAGGTCGAGTTCGCGCTCGGCGTTCTCGGCGGCCGCCCGGAGCGCGTAGCGCAGCGACTTCTCTTGGACGTCCATCACGTCGTCGTGGTCCTCGATGTACGCGAGTTCGACGTCGAACATCGCGATCTCGGAGACGTGTCGAGAGGTCGCGAAGTTCTCCGCGCGGAACGCGGTGCCGTTCTCGTAGACGGCCTCGTAGCCGGAGGCCATCAGTATCTGTTTGTACAGCTGCGGGCTCTGCGAGAGGAACGCGTCCTGGTTGTAGTAGAGGATGGGGAACAGCTCCGCGCCGCCCTCCGCGCCGCCCTTCGAGATGCGCGGCGTCTTGATGTCGACGAATCCCTCGTCGTCGAACCACTCCTCCATCGCCGTCATCAGCTTCGAGCGCAGCGTGAACACGGCGAGCGTCTCCGGCTTCCGGAGGTCGAGCGCGCGGTTGTCGAGCCGCGTCGAGAGGTCGACCTCGATGTCCTTCGAGATCTCCAGCGGGAGCGGGGAGTCGGCCTCGTCGATGACCTCGTACTCCGTTGGCGCGAGCTCAACGCCACCAGGTGCCTGATCGCTCTCCAAGGGCTTGCCGACGACGCGGACGACGTCTTCGGCGCCGACGTCCTGGACGGCCTCGAACAGGTCGGGCTCGCGCTCCTCTTTAAATACGATCTGGATGAGCCCCTCGCGGTCGCGCACGATGAGGAAGACGAGGCCTCCCAGATCGCGGATCTCGTGGACGTGGCCGGCGATGGCGACCTCGTCCGCGTCCGGTTCGACGTCCGACGTGTGGATTCGCTCGATCATGACGGAGTTTCGGGTTACGTGCACCTGGTCGGGCGGTCGTCATAGGCCTGTCGTCTCGACGTCGACGGAACCGCCGCCCTGCGTCCGTCTGGCCGCCGATCCACGGCCTATTTCGCCGTCGGTCCGTCGTTGATAGCCGACGACGACCGCTATTCGTCGAGGGCGTCGAGTCCGTCGTGCACCTGCGCTTCCGCCCGCCGCAGCACGTCTCGGATCGGGGCGTCGGTCGCTTCGGCAACCGCGGCCGCGTCTTCGTACTCCGCGCTCACGTCGTACACGTCGCCGTCGGCCGTGGACGCGACCTTCACCGACACCTCGTGGGCCTCGCCGTCGATGGTGAGTGTCGCCGTTTCGAAGTCGCGTTCGGCGATCCACCGGTGGCTCGCGCCCGTCTGCCGCACGCCGAGGGTGCCCGTCTCGCGGGCGAGCCGCTCGGCGACCGCCTCGGCGTCGGCCGGCTTGCAGATCACCGTCACGAGGTGTCCCGGACGGGACTTCTTCATCGTAGTCGGAATGATCGTCACGTCGCGGGCGCCGGCGCGCGCGAGCGTCTCTTGGAGCCCGCCGAGCACCTCGGGGGCGGCGTCGTCGAGGTTCGTTTCGAGGACGGCGACGTCGTCGTGGACGAGACCGCCGTGGCCGCCGCGGCCGCCGCGAGCGTGTGCGTCGCCGTCTCGAGCGTCGGCGTCCTCGCTTCCGCCGTCACCCTCGCTTCCGCCGTCGCCGACCAGCACGCGGAGGACGTTCGGGTGGCGTTCGAAGGTCGCGTCGCCGGCGCCGTAGCCGGCGGTGTCGACGTCGAGCGGCGGGATCGAGTCGACGCCCTCGGCGACCGCGGCGAGGATCGCCGCGCCGGTCGGCGTCAACAGCTCCCGGTCTATCGGCCCGCCCGTGAGCGCGAAGTCGGCGCCCGCCACGATCTCCGTCGTCGCCGGGGCGGGGACCGGGTAGACGCCGTGGCTCATTTCC
Source organism: Halorubrum aidingense JCM 13560 (assembly GCF_000336995.1). Taxonomy (GTDB): domain Archaea; phylum Halobacteriota; class Halobacteria; order Halobacteriales; family Haloferacaceae; genus Halorubrum; species Halorubrum aidingense. The sequence goes on from NZ_AOJI01000022.1 coordinate 43,674, forward strand.
ACGTCGCCGCCGCCACCGGCGACGGGAGTCGTCACGACGCGGTCGACGTCGAGGTCGTCGAGGAGTAGCGCCGCGCCGACCACGTCAGCGATCGCGTCGTCGGCGCCGACCTCGTGGAAGTGCGTCGCGTCGAGGTCGGTGCCGTGGACCGACGCCTCGGCGCGACCCAAGCGCTCGAAGGCGTCGAGCGCGACGGTCTCGACGGTCTCGGGAAGCCCCATCGACTCGACGAGGGCGACGACTTCGGGGTAGCTGCGGTGGACGCCGGCACCTTCGGCGTGCTCGTGGGTGTGGTCGTGGTCGTGGGTGTGGCCGTGGGTGTGGTCGTGGGTGTGGTCGTGGTCGTGGGTGTGGCCGTGGGTGTGGTCGTGGGTGTGGCCGTGGTCGTGGGTGTGGCCGTGGTCGTGGGTGTGGCCGTGGTCGTGGGTGTGGCCGTGGTCGTGGGTGTGGCCGTGGTCGTGCCCACTTTCGGTCGATACACCGCCGTCTCCGTCGTCGCTGTCGACGGCGTTATCGGCGTTGTCGGCGTTGTCGGCGTCGCCGTCACCGTCGCCGTCGACAACCTCGCTCTCGTCGAGGAGCACGTCGACCGTCGTCGACCGGATGCCGTTCTTCTCCGTCTCACCGATTTCGTACCGGACCGGTAGACAGGCCGTGACGGGCTCGAGGACGTCGGGGTCGGCCCCGGCCGCGATCAGCGCGGCGCAGATCATGTCGCCGGCGGCGCCGGTCCGACCGTCGAAGACGAGCGTTCGCATGGGGTATCCGAGGCGATTGCCGAACAAATACCTCCGGATCGAACGAGTCCGAACGACGGGTGCGGCTCACGGGAACGAGTCCGGGCCTAGGTCCCACGGCAGGAAGTGCACGACCTCCAGCGCACCGGTGGCGACCGCGACGAGCAGACACATGTATATCGCGTTACCGACGGCGGAGAGCGCGACGAACCGCGACCGCGGATATCCGTTCAACGCGGCGACGATCGTCATCAACCCTCGGAATCCGGGCGTGGCGTTACTCATCCAGATCGCGTGACCGCCGAACCGATCGAACTGTCGGTTGATAATGGCCATCCGCCGATCGCCGATCCGCCCTCGCACCGCGGACGGGAGGCGATCGAGGCGCGGAATCGCCCGGTACAGCCGGCCGTGCTCGCCGGCGTCGTCGAACCCCTGATACAGGACGAACTGGCCGGCGGTGACCGAAACGAGACAGCACGCGGCGACGAGCGCCGTCACCGCGAACGTCGGCTCCCAGGCGAAGACGTAGAGGAGAAACAGGATCGACGGGTGGAGGAGCTTCCCGACCAACAGCCCTTCGAGGAAGTACGCGACGACGAGGAGCGACGGCCCCACGGCGAGAAGCAGCGCGCCGAGCGTCGTGTCGAGTGCCATCCGTCAGTCGTCGCCGGCGGCAAACAGGTACAGTTCGCCGAAGACGAGCAGTCCGATCACCGCGAAGGGAACCGCCACGAGCCCGCCGATATCGAGGGCGTACAACCCGAGTCCGAGAAGCGCACCCGCGACGAGGAACGCGAGCCGATCGACGAGCGACCGCATCGGGTCGGAGAGCGAGTCGGACATGTGTCGTGGCTTCGCGCGCGCCAAACATAAATGTCGAACGCCGATGCCGAATGCCGATGCCGAACGTCGACCGCAAGACGTCGAACGCCGACTATAGGGGCGGGAACCGGCAGCACCGGCCCGATCGGACCGACGGCGAAAACGCACGCTTACGACGAGGTTTTAACCCAGCACTTCGTACCATGTTACATGATGACACAGACCTATGATGACGGAGGGGTCGCCGGCATACGTGGTAGCGTCGGCAGGGGCAACAGGCTTATTCCCCAACCGGGTGCAGTTACGGACAACCCCCGCGAGGAATCATGAACGAAGTTCAACTCGAAGTGGCGAAGGCGTACCCGAACGACTCGGGGCGCGGCATCGCCCGACTCGACCCCGACACGCTGTTGCACCTCAAGCTCTCGCCCGGCGACATCATCGAGATCGAGGGCGCGGAGACGACCGCCGCGAAGGTCTGGCGGGCCGACCGGCAGGACTGGAACACGGACACGGTCCGCGTGGACGGGTTCACCCGTCAGAACGCCGACGTGGGCATCGGTGAGCGCGTCACCATCCGGAAGGCGGAGGCCGAGAAGGCGGAGAAGCTCGTCTTGGCCCCGCCCGAGGAGGCGTCGGTCCAGTTCGGCTCCGACGCGGCCGGCATGGTGAAACGCCAGATCCTCAAGCGGCCGGTGGTCGAGCGCGACATCGTCCCCGTCATGAGCTCGACGAACCACCCGTTCATGCGCTCGCCCGGACAGGCGATCCCGCTGATCGCGGTCGAGACGGAGCCCGACGGCGTCTGTCTCATCACCGAGGACACCGAGGTCGAACTCCGCGAGGAGCCGATCTCCGGGTTCGAGAAGACCGGCGGCGGGATCACCTACGAGGACATCGGCGGGCTCCAGTCGGAGATCCAGCGCGTCCGGGAGATGGTCGAGCTCCCGATGAAGCACCCGCAGATCTTCTCGAAGCTCGGGATCGAGCCGCCGCAGGGCGTCCTGCTGCACGGGCCGCCGGGTACCGGGAAGACCCTCTTAGCGAAGGCCGTCGCCAACGAGACGAGCGCGTCGTTCTTCTCGATCGCCGGCCCGGAGATCATCTCGAAGTACTACGGCGAGTCCGAACAGCAGCTCCGGGAGATCTTCGAGGACGCCAAAGAGGAGAGTCCCAGCATCATCTTCATCGACGAGCTCGACTCGATCGCGCCCAAACGCGAGGACGTCACCGGCGAGGTCGAGCGGCGCGTCGTCGCCCAGCTGCTGACGATGATGGACGGGCTCGAAACCCGCGGACAGGTGATCGTCATCGGGGCGACGAACCGCGTCGACAGCGTCGACCCCGCGCTCCGCCGACCCGGCCGGTTCGACCGCGAGATCGAGATCGGCGTCCCCGACGAGGTGGGGCGCAAGGAGATCCTCCAGATCCACACCCGCGGGATGCCGCTTTCGGACGACGTGAGCCTCGATCACCTCGCGGACGAGACCCACGGCTTCGTCGGCGCCGACATCGAGAGCCTCACCAAGGAGGCGGCGATGAAGGCGCTGCGCCGGTACCTCCCCGAGATCGACCTCGACGAGGAGGAAGTGCCGCCGAGCCTGATCGACCGGATGATCGTCAAGCGCGACGACTTCTCCGGCGCGCTCACCGAGGTCGAACCGTCGGCGATGCGCGAGGTGCTCGTCGAGCTGCCGAAGATATCGTGGGACGACGTCGGCGGGCTCGCGGAGGCCAAACAGCAGGTCCAGGAGTCGGTCGAGTGGCCGCTCACCTCCCCGGAGAAGTTCGACCGGATGGGCGTCGACGCCCCGAAGGGGGTGTTGCTGTACGGCCCGCCCGGCACCGGGAAGACGCTGATGGCGAAGGCGGTCGCCAACGAGACGAACGCGAACTTCATCTCGGTGCGGGGACCGCAGCTGCTCTCGAAGTGGGTCGGCGAGTCCGAAAAGGCGATCCGCCAGACGTTCCGCAAGGCGCGACAGGTGAGCCCGACGATCATCTTCTTCGACGAGCTCGACAGCCTCGCGCCCTCTCGCGGGCAGGAGATGGGGAACAACGTCTCTGAGCGCGTCGTCAATCAGCTCCTGACGGAGCTCGACGGGCTCGAAGAGATGGGCGACGTGATGGTGATCGGCGCCACCAACCGCCCGGACATGATCGACCCGGCGCTGCTCCGCTCCGGCCGGTTCGACCGGCTCGTGATGATCGGCCAGCCGAACCAGGAGGGACGCGAGCAGATCCTCGACATCCACACCGAGAACACGCCGCTCGCCCCCGACGTGAGCCTCCGAGAGATCGCCGAGATCACCGACGGCTACGTCGGCTCCGACCTCGAGGGGATCGCCCGCGAGGCCGCGATCGAGGCGCTGCGTGACGACGACGACGCCGAGGAGGTCGAGATGAAGCACTTCCGGGCCGCGCTGGAGTCCGTGCGCCCCACGATCAACGAGGACATCCTCGCGTACTACGAGGAGATCGAACAGCAGTTCAAGGGCGGGAGCGGCCAGCCGCTCCGCGACACGGGCGGCCGGATCGGATTCCAGTAGGAATCCACTCGATCTCATCCTGATCTCGCACCGATCCCATCTCGATCTCGCACCGATCTCGCGGCCGGCTGTCGATCGGCTCTCGGCGACGTTTTTTCACCGTTCTCTCCGTAGTCGACAGTGACTATGCCAGAAGATGTCACAGTCGACGTGGAGGTCGAGATCGAGGTCGACACCGACGAACTAGAGATCGAGCGCGACGACGCCGAACTCATCGAGGCGACGTACCAGGCGAGCGGCGTCGAGATCGAAGTCGAAGCCGAGGTGGCGGTTCACGGCGGAGATGGCGACGACGGCGAGGATGGCGAAGACGTGGACGATGAGGCGGACGCGGACGACAGGGCAGACGCGGACGAAGCTGACGGCGGCGACGGCGACGCGGACGGTGACGAGGCGGACGAAGACGACGAGAGCGGGTACCAGGATTACGAGTAGCGTCGGCGGCGCCCGCGGGCCCGGCAGCGGTCGCGTTCCGCGTCTTTTAACCCCGACAGCGGCCAACGACGGGTATGTCCCAGCCGCGCGTCCCCGGCGGCGACGAGAACACGCTGGAGTTGCCCTGCGGAGAGACGATCGGACCCGGCGATCTGGACCTCGGGATGCGCGAGTTCGAGTGCGCCTGCGGGGAGACGCACGCGGTCGTGATGGACGTCCACCCCCCGGAGCGGTTCCTCCCCGAGTTCCTCGTCGAGGTGCTCCGCGAGGCGATCGAGACGACCAGCGAGGAAATGCCCGAGTTCGACACGCCGCACCTCCTCGGCGTCGTGTTAGAGGAGTTCCCGGAGGCCGTCGTCGCCCACGACGCCAGCGACGACGCCGACGTGGGCTACGCGATGGCGTGGGTGGCCGACTTCGACTCCCGACGCCTCCACGAGATCGTCGTCGAACTCGTCGTCGAACTCATGGAACACGCCGTGAGCCACGCTGACGACGACGAGGCGCTCTCGGCGTTCGAAGAGGAGATGATGCAGTTCGACGTGCGCGAGTTCGTCGAGCAGTACCGCGCCGAGCGCGACCTCTCTGCCGAGGACCCGTACGCCTGACGGTCGCCAGTCGACGCCGCGATCCGCGCGGCCGGCACCGCGATTTGAGCCCCCTCCGCGTGTTTTCGTGCGCGACCCGCTCGTCGCTGACCACCGGCTGTCCCGTCTCGTGCGGTACGTTCCGACATACCTTGCGAAAATCGCAAACTCGCTGCGAGATTCGTATTCTATCGCCGACCTTATTACGATGAACGTACTCCGTCGCGATAATGAGCGAGGACCGGACCATTCTACTCATCGGTAGCGGACCGATCCAGATCGGACAGGCGGCCGAGTTCGACTACTCCGGCGCACAGGCGTGTCGCGCGCTCCAGGAGGAGGGCGCCCGCGTCGTGCTGGTGAACTCGAACCCGGCGACGATCATGACCGACCCGGAGACCGCGGACCGGGTGTACATCGAGCCGATCACGCCGGAGGCCATCGCGGAGGTCATCCGGATCGAGGAGCCCGACGGCGTCATCGCGGGACTCGGGGGACAGACGGGCCTCAACGTCACCGCCGAACTCGCCGAGGAGGGCATTCTGGAGGAGCACGACGTCGAAGTGATGGGAACGCCGCTCGACACCATCTACGCGACGGAGGACCGCGACCTGTTCCGCCAGCGCATGGAGAACATCGACCAGCCGGTGCCGAAGTCGACGACCATCGCCCTGTCCGAGGGCGAATCGGTCACCGACTTCGACGAGGGGGCGCTCCGCGAGCGCGTCCAGGACGCCGTCGACGATGTCGGCGGACTCCCCGTCATCGCCCGGACGACGTACACCCTCGGCGGCTCCGGCTCCGGGGTCGTCGACGACTTCGAAGAGCTCGTCGAGCGCGTCCGCAAGGGGCTCCGCCTCTCGCGGAACAGCGAGGTCCTGATCACGGAGTCCATCGCGGGCTGGGTCGAACTGGAGTACGAGGTGATGCGGGACGCCGACGACTCCTGTATCATCATCTGCAACATGGAGAACATCGACCCGATGGGGATCCACACCGGCGAGTCGACGGTCGTCACCCCCTCGCAGGTCATCCCCGACGACGGCCACCAGGACATGCGCGACGCCGCGCTCAAGGTCATCCGGGACCTGGGTATCCAGGGCGGCTGTAACATCCAGTTCGCGTGGCGCGACGACGGCACCCCCGGCGGGGAGTACCGCGTGGTGGAAGTGAACCCGCGCGTCTCGCGCTCCTCAGCGCTCGCGTCGAAGGCGACGGGCTACCCGATCGCCCGCGTCACGGCCAAGGTCGCGCTCGGCAAGCGCCTCCACGAGATCGACAACGAGATCACCGGCGAGACGACCGCCGCCTTCGAGCCCGCCATCGACTACGTGGTGACGAAGGTGCCGCGCTGGCCCATCGACAAGTTCGACGACGTGGACTTCGAACTCGGCACGGCGATGAAATCGACCGGCGAGGCGATGGCGATCGGCCGGAACTTCGAGGAGAGCCTGCTGAAGTCGCTGCGCTCCTCCGAGTACGACCCGGCGGTCGACTGGGTCGACGTCGACGACGAGACCCTCGAAGCCGAGTACCTCGAACGCCCCACCCCGGACCGCCCGTACGCGATCTTCGAGGCGTTCGACCGCGGCTACACCGTCGACGACATCGAGTCGCTCACGGGCATCGAGCCGTGGTACCTCGAACGGTTCAAACGCGTCAGCGACACCGCGCAGGCGGCACAGAACGGGGAGTTCGCCCCGGCGGCCACCTCGGGTCACACCAACGCCCAGATCGCGGCGATCGCCGGCGGCGGGACCGACGTCGACGCCGTGGAGGCGGACGTGCCCGGCCGGACGTACAAGCAGGTCGACACCTGCGCCGGCGAGTTCGCCGCGCAGACCCCGTACTACTACTCCGCCCGCCAGTCGGAGTTCGAGCGCGGCCCGCTGAAAGGCGACGCCGCGGCCGGCGAACTGGTCGTCGACAAGAGCGTCGACAGCGTGGTCGTCGTCGGCGGCGGTCCGATCCGGATCGGGCAGGGCGTCGAGTTCGACTACTGCTCGGTCCACGCGATCCAGGCGCTCCGCGAACTGGGCATCGAGGCGCACGTCGTCAACAACAACCCGGAGACGGTCTCGACGGACTACGACACCTCCGACGGGCTCTTCTTCGACCCGATCACGGCCGAGGAGGTCGCCGACGTGGCCGAGGCGACCGGCGCGGACGGCGTGATGGTCCAGTTCGGCGGTCAGACCTCCGTCAACATCGGCGAACCGCTCGAAGCGGAGATCGAGCGCCGCGGGCTCGACTGCGAGATACTGGGCACCAGCGTCGAGGCGATGGACCTCGCCGAGGACCGCGACCGCTTCAACGTCCTCATGGACGAGATGGGCGTCGCGCAGCCCTCGGGCGGCACCGCGACCAGCGAGACCGAGGCGCTCGATCTGGCCCACCAGATCGGCTACCCGGTCCTCGTCCGCCCCTCCTACGTGCTCGGCGGACGCGCGATGCGCGTCGTCGAGGACGACGCGGAACTGGAACACTACATCGAGGAGGCGGTCCGCGTCTCGCCGGACAAGCCGATCCTGATCGACCAGTTCCTCGACAACGCGATCGAACTGGACGTCGACGCCGTGTCGGACGGCGAGGACGTGCTGCTCGGCGGCGTGATGGAGCACGTCGAGAGCGCGGGCGTCCACTCGGGCGACTCCGCCTGCATGATCCCGCCGCGCTCGCTCGACGACGACACAATGGCGCGGGTACGCGAGGTCACCGAGAACATCGCCCGCGCGCTCGATACGGTCGGCCTGCTCAACGTCCAGCTCGCGGTGACGGGCGCCGGCGACGACGACGCCGAAACCGAGGTGTACGTGCTGGAGGCGAACCCGCGCTCCTCGCGGACGGTGCCGTTCGTCTCGAAGGCGACGGGCGTCCCGATCGCGAAGCTCGCCGCGAAGGTGATGACCGACGGTCTGACGCTCGCGGACCTCGACGTCGACGAGCAGATCCCCGAACACTGCAGCGTGAAGGAGGTCGTCCTCCCGTTCGACCGCCTGCCGGGCTCGGACCCGCGGCTCGGCCCGGAGATGAAGTCGACCGGCGAAGTGATGGGCACGGCTCGCTCGTTCGGTAAGGCGTACGACAAGGCGCAGGACTCGACCGGCAAGCCGATCCCCGAGTCGGGCACCGCCGTCGTCGACCTCTCCGCCGAGGAGTTCCCGGACCCGGACACCGAGGCCGGCGAGGCGCTGGTCGAGGGGTACGCCGAGCACTTCGAGCTGTCGACGGCGACGGACCTCGTCGACGCCGCGCGGCGCGGCGAGATCGACCTCATCGTCTCCCGGCAGCGCGAACTGCTGGAGGTCGCCGTCGAAGAGGAGATCACCTACTTCTCGACGCACGCCTCCGCGACGGCCGCGCTCGAAGCGATCGAGCACGCGGACGACGACCTCGACGTGATGGCTGTCTCGGACCGCCCGAAGCGCGTCGAGAAGTGGGGCGCGGCGGAGTAAGCGACGGATACGACCCCGGCGAACGTCGGTCGCGGCAGAATTGAAGTGCAGAATTTTGAAGTGGAGGATCGAACCGAGGCGAACGAGGGGTGTGTCGTATGTTATATGGTGTCATATGTCGTCAAAGTATTATGTTCTCACACGCAGTTGCCCCGGTATGCCAATCGGGAGTCGGGAAACAGCGTTTCTACCGGATCGACTACCGCGAGGAGTAGCCGAGACGCGTGACGCGCTCGACGCGCTCCGCACTCGACAGTGACGATGGACCTCGCGTTTTTCGCGGGAGTCACGCTGGCGGTGCTTGCTGCCGTGCTGCTGGCTGCCCAGAACGTCCTGATTCGGGTAGCCACCGACGGCGGCGACACCAGCGACGCCGTCGTCGTCGTGATGGCGGTCAACTTCGCGCTCGTCGTTCCGTTGGCCGTCGTTCGCCACTACCCGGACTACGGACTTTCGCGAGCCGCCCTCGGATCGTTCGCCGCAGCGGGGATCGTCGGCCTCGTCCTCGGACGCATCTGTCTGTTCGCCGGGATACGGACGATCGGCGCGAGTCGAACGACGCCGATCGTTTCGGCCTCGACGCTGGTCGCTGCCGGGACGGCCGTGTTGTTGTTCGACGAGTCGCTCACCGTCCCGCACCTCGTGGGGATCGCGCTTATCGTCGGCGGGGTCGCCGTCATCTCGTGGGTGACCGCCGCCGGTGATCGGGCTACCGCCTCGCTGCGGAGCGTGGGGGTATCGCTGCTGTTCCCGGTGGCCGCCGCGGTATTCATCGGGGTGGAACCGATACTCGTACGGATCGGCCTTGACTCTGGCACGCCGATTCTGGTGGGGCTCGCGGTGATGATGACGACGGCGTTCGGCAGCTACACCGGGTACCGCAGCCTCCGCGGAAACGCGTTTCCGACACTCGCCCGGAACCCGCACGCGCGGTGGTACGTCGGAGCGGGGGTAGCGAGTACGATCGGGCTACTCACGTATTTCGGGGCGCTCGCATCTGCTCCGGTGGTGATCGTCGTTCCGATCACGCACACGGCGCCGCTGATCGTCATTGCGCTGTCGATCGTGTTCCTTCCGAACCAGCTTGAGCGAATCACGTGGCCGCTGATCGCGGCCGCGATCGTCGTGGTGCTCGGCGCGTCGCTGGTCACCCTTTCCGGGTAGTTCACCTCGCGACGAGGCCACCGAGATCGCCTATTTATAACGCTTCCAGCGTCGACCGTTCGATGTCCTCGGCGGCCATCGCTTCGCCGCCGTACTCGTCGACGAACGCGTCGACGTCGTCGCCGTCGCTGAACGGGATCAGTTCCGGCCCCATGGCCCCGACGACCTCGCTGCGCGCGACGACGGTGAGGGCCGTGATCCGCGCGAACGCCTCGCGCTCGACGTGCGAGGAGAACATGGTGTCGTCGCCCTCGGTGAACGTCTCGTAGTCGACGCGCGAGTAGTCGGTGAGGAACGTCGCGAGCGGGTCTCGGCCCTCGTCTTCGGCGTCGAACAGGTACGTGTACGTGCAAGTGCTACTACAGAACTGGCCGGGACGCCCGCCCTCCGGCTCGTCGTCCGCGAAGTGGATCTGCCCGACCGGCCCGGGGTGGTCCTCGATTATCATCCCGCACTGGTCGCAGGCGCGCTCGCCGTCGAGCGAGACGGGGGTGATCTCCTCGCCCGCGTCGCCGCCGAGACAGCCGGCGACGGAGACCGCGACTCCGCCGCCGAGGCCGGTCAGCAGCCGTCGCCGCGACACCGCCGATCGATCGGAAGTGGGCATGGATGATAATCCGATTTCGGCGGTCTTAGACCCTCGGGACGCGTTCAGCGGCGCGTTCGAGGAACGAACCAGATCGGCTTTACCCCGAGGGATCGTACCGCCGTCGTGGCAGTTTTCGACCCGTACGGCGACCGGTCGCGGCTCGCGCTCGTCGGTCTCGCCGCAGTCGTCGCCGTCGCGGCGCTCGCGACGGCGGGCGCGTTCCTCGCCGATCCCGCGGAAGCGACCCCCGACCCCGTGCGCTACGACGACACCGTCGAACTCGGGCTCTCCGCGGAGACCGACGAGCTGATGGCCGAGTCGGCGACGGTGCCGCGAGCGCAGGTGTTCTACTCGCAGCTCCAGTACGTCGTCGGCTACAACGGGGTCGAGTCGTTCGTCGACCGGCTGCGCGACGACCGGACCGAGGCGCAGTTCGGCTACCCGCTCGTCGCCTACGTCGAGACGTTCGACGGGACCGAGCCGGACACGACCGACTCGGGGCTGTTCCGGACGGCGCCCGGCCGAGTGCCCGCGTGGACGCCGGCCGACGAGGCCGTCTACGTGGTCGACAGCGACGCGCGGAGCCCGGCGGGCGAGACGGTCGTCCCCTTCGAGCGTCGCGACGCCGCGGCGGCGTTCGCCGCCGACCACGGTGGACGGGTCGTCGACTGGGCGACGCTCCGGGAGCGCTCGTTCGACGTCGACTCCGCGGCGACGGCGCGATCGATGGCCCCGGAGCGGTGGCGCGCGGCAGACGACCGGGTCGCGGCCGCGGAGCGCGTCGCCGACCGGCCGGTGTCGGTCGTGGTCGGCGAGGACGCGCCGACGATCGCGGCGGCCGTCGACGCGGCCCCGCCGAACACGACGGTGGTCGTACCGCCCGGGACCTACGAGGAGACGGTTGAGGTGACGAAGCCGGTCACGATCGCCGGTGACGACGCCCGCGTCCGGGGCGACGGCGACGGCTCCGTGATCACGGTCCGAGCGCCCGACGTGGCCCTCACGGGGCTCGCGATCGACGGGACCGGGAACGAGACGCGCGACCCGGACGCGGCGCGCGAGGCCGCGAACGACACCAGCGACGGGAGCGACGGCGACGACGGGGCCGACCGGACGTGGGACACCAACATCCAACTCGGGTACGGTCACGGCGACGCCGGGGTCCGCGCGCTCGGTGCGCCCGGGCTCTTCGTCGACGACGTGGCGATCGAGACGAACGCGAGCGGCGTCCTCCTGCGCGACGGCTCCGACGCGGTGATCCGCGACGTCCGCGTCGACGGCGCCGACCGCTGGCAGGACGGGTTCATGGGCGTCACCGGGATCGAGTCGCGAGCGACCGTGACCGACAGCCGGTTCGCGGACGGACGCGACGGGGTGTACCTCCACCGCGCTGACGGCTCCGTCGTCCGGAACTCCAGCTTTTCGGGGAACCGCTACGGGACGCACCTCATGTACACGGGCGACGCGCTGATCGCGGACAACGCGTTCCGCGACGAGACCTACGGCGGAATCACGGTGATGACCCGCCCCGCGAACAACGCGATCGTCGGCAACGACGTCCGAAACTCCGGCGCGGGGATCCAGGCGTCGGGAACGCGCACGTACGTCGGGTACAACACGCTCGCCGGCAACGGGCTCGGGTTCTCGACCAGCTCGCGGGGGTCGCTGTACGAACACAACGTCGTCGTCGGCAACGAGGAAGGCGCGCGCGCGACGACGGTTATCCCCTCCAGCCGCGTCGTCGCCAACGACTTCGTCGGCAACGAGGACCACGCGGGGGCCGGAGCGGGCGCGCTCCGCGTCTGGGCCGACGGCGATCGCGGCAACTACTGGGAGGGCGCGGACGTCGGCCTCCACGCTTCCGGAGAGCGGGCCTACCGGCCGACCTCGCCGGTCGACGCCGCGCTCCACCGCGAGCCCGCCGCGGTCGCCGTGCGGGAATCGCCCGCGGCCGTCCTCCTCGACCGGCTCCGCGGGACGGTCCCGGGCGCCCGGTCCGGGAGCATCATCGACCCGTCGCCGGCCGCCGACCCGTACGCGCCCGACCGGGTCGTCGCTGCCGGCGACCCCGACGGCCCCCCGGTCCGAGTCGACTGGCTACAGACGCTCGATCGCACCATGAACGCGACCACCACGGCGAACGCGACCGATCGAACCGCCGCGACGAACGTGACCGACCAGATCACCGCGCCGCGGGGACGAGCGGCGACGGGAGGGCAGTCGCCGTGAGCCGAGACCCCGATGCTCCCGTCGCGGAGCTTGACGCCGTCACCCGAACGTACGGCGGCGTGCCCGTGCTCGATTCGGCGTCGCTCGCGGTCGAACCCGGGCTCACGGCCGTCATCGGGCCGAACGGCTCGGGGAAGTCGACGCTGCTCGGCGTCCTCGCCGGCACCGCCGACCCGACCGCGGGGGCGGTCCGACGTCCCGCGGTCGACGGCGACGGCTTCGACGCCGCGGACAACGCGGACAACGCGGGCGACGCGAGCGACGCAGGCGACGCGGACGACGCCGTCAAGCCGGTCGGCTACCTGCCCCAGCGGGTGCCGTTCCGCGAGGGGTTCACCGCCCGCGAGACGCTCGCTTTCTACGCCCGCCTGATCGGCGCGAACCCCGACGCCGCGCTCGCGGACGTCGGGCTCGCCGACGCCGCCGACAGGCGCGTCGAGGCGCTCTCGGGCGGGATGGTCCGGCTGCTCGGCATCGCGCAGGCGACGCTCGGGGACCCTCCGCTCGTCGTCCTCGACGAGCCGGCCAGCGGGCTCGATCCGGGGATGCGCGAGCGGGCGTTCCGCACCGCCGCCGAGCGCGCCGGCGCCGGCACCGCGGTCGTCGTGAGTTCGCACAACCTCGACCTCGTCGACGACCACGCCGACGCCGTCGTCGTGCTCGCCCGCGGGCGGGTCGTCGCCGCGGGCGACCTCGACGCCCTCTGTGACGAGCACGGCGTCGCGGGCGCGAGCGAACTGTACCGCGCCGTGACCGGTGACGGCGGAGACGGGACCGACGGCGAGTCGGACGGCGACCGCAACGGCGACAGCGACAGATCGGATGCCGAGCCGGGCGACGAGCGGGACGCGGTCCACGTCACGGGGGTGTCTCGGGAATGAGCGGCCGCGGCCGCACCGGGACCTCGCTCGGCGGTGCCCTCCGCGCGACCGGCAGCGTGTTCCGCCGGGAGCTCGCGACGGCGTTTCGCACCCCCGGGTACGCCGTCCTCGCGCTCGGGCTGCTCGCGGTGCTCGGCGGCCTCGTCGCCGTCGGCGGGGGCGGCGGGACCGGGTTCGTGCCGGCCGTCGTCGACCTCCTCCTCCCGACGGAGGTGCTGGTGCCGCTGCTCGCGGTCGCGCTGGGGTACCGCGCGCTCCACTCGGACGCCGCCAGCGGCGAGCTCGCCGTAATTCGGACGTATCCGGTCAGTGTCACCAGCTACGTCCTCGGCGTGTTGCTCGCGCGGCTGGTCGCGCTGCTCGCGATCGTCGCCGTCCCCTTCGCGCTGGTCGGCGGGTACGTGTGGCTCACCGCGGCGCCCGACACGGGGATTTACGCGACGCACGCCGGCGTCGACTCGCCGCTGCTGTACCTCCGGTTCGTGGCGCTCGTCGCCCTGCTCGGCGCCGCGTTCCTCTCGCTTTCGGCGGCGCTCTCCGCGGTGGCGTCCACCCGGCGGAGCGCGCTCGCGCTCGCCCTCCTCGCGCTGGTCGCCGGCGTCCTCGGCGGCGACCTCGCACTCCTGCGATCGCTCGCGTCGGGGGCGTCGCCGGCCGGGATCCCCGCGCAACTCGCGCTCACGCCGAACGGGGCGTTCCGCGGGCTCGTCTTCGAGACCGTGATCGGCGTCGCCTTCGCCCCCGACGGCGGGGTCGTCGACGTCGGCCGTGCGGTCGGGTCGCTCGTCGGCTGGACGCTCGGCGGCGGCGCGGTCGCCGTCGCGTCACTGGCGTTTCGGAGCCGGATCGACGCGGCGATCGAGCGGGTTCGATTCCGGCGCGAGGAGTAGGCGAGTAGCGTTCCTCACCGCCTCACCTCTTCACCGCCTCACCTCTTCACCGCCTCACTTCTTCACCGCCTCACCTCTTCACCCCTTCACGTCGATTTCGGGAGCGATCCCGGCGCGTGCGCGTACACGGCGTAGAGCACGATCGCCGCGATCAGGAAATCGAGGCTGTGTTCGAGGAAGTGGTGGACCGGCATCGGGACGTATCCGAGGACGGTCCCCGCGCCGACGATCGACCGCGCCAGCAACACCCCGACGGCGACGCTGATGAGGCGGAACTGGCCGCCCCCGCGGCGGCGGGACGCGACGACGCTCACCAAGAAGAGGACGCCCGTACCGATCCCGGCGACGGCGATGACGCCGAGCAACAGGAACGAGCCGACGGGACCTAACCCCTCGATCGCCAGCGGTACGGACGACGGCAGCGGAGGGGGCGTCGGGGACGGCGGGGCGAGCGGCGGGAACGACACAGTCACGGTACGTGTCGTTGTGCGGGGAGCGATAAGAATACTCGTCCCGGTCGCTCTCGCTCGGAGGGAACGCCCGCGCGCTTTTTAAGTGGATATCCGGTACGGGCGAGTACCAACCAATGGCGACGACCAGAGCCCGGGTGCGGCGACACGTCCGCGACACGCCCGGCGTCCACTTCAACCGGGTCGGTCGCGACCTCGATATCGCCACCGGACAGGCGCAGTATCACCTCCGGCGGCTCGTGCGGGACGGCGAACTCGCGGTCGAGCGCGTCGCCGGCCGCGCGCACTACTTCGATCCCGCTTTCGATCCGTGGGAGCGACGGGCGCTCGCGTTCCTCCGCCGAGAGACCGCCCGCGAGATCATCGTCCGACTCCACGCCGACGGGCCGACGAAACCGACGACGCTGGCGGACGATCTGGACCTCGCGCGGAGCACGATCGCCTGGCACGTCTCCAACCTCGCCGACGCCGACGTCATCGAGAAGTCCGAGGACCGGCCGATGACGCTGCGACTGGCCCGCCCCGACCGGACGGCCGACCTCCTCGACGCGGTGTCGCCGTCGCTGCCGGACCGGCTCGTCGACCGGTTCGTGCGGACCGTCGACAGCATCTTCGAGTGAGCGTCGGCCGGGGCCGGCCGCGTTCGTCGATCGCACCAGATCCGTTAGAACGGCCCGGAACCGACGGTGACGCATGCGCGCGCTCCTCCCGACGCAGGCTCCGCTGACGACCACGTGCGAGCCGTCCGGGACGATCTATTCGAGCGAGCCGGTCGGTCTCGCGGTGTTCCTCCTCATCGGACTGCTCGGCGGGGCGCACTGTCTCGGGATGTGTGGCCCCCTCGTGACGACCTACGCGGACCGGATGCGGACGGGCGGCGGGGGTGCTGGGGGCGGTGCGAGCGGGACCGGCTCCTCGGCCGGCCGCCGCGACGATCACCTCACGGTCCACCAGGTGCGACAGCACGCCCTGTTCAACGCCGGTCGGGCGACGAGCTACGCCGCGCTCGGGGGGCTGTTCGGGCTCGCCGGGAGCCTCGTGTTCGTCACCGGGCGGACGGTCACGACGATCGCCGACGACGTCCACGCGCTCACCGGACTCCTCGTCGGCGGCGTCATCATCGCCATCGGTCTCCGCTACGCGCTCCGCCTAGAGCTGCAGTCGATTCCGGTCCCCGGGCTGGAGCGCGCCTCCGGATTCGTCACGCGCCGGATCGTCCCTCGCGTCGACGCGTGGGTGGGCGACTGGCGGATCGTCGGGCTCGGGGCCGCACACGGGCTCTTGCCCTGCCCGCTGTTGTACCCGGCGTTCCTCTACGCGTTCGTCCAGGGGAACGCGCTGGGCGGGGCCGTCGCGCTCGGCGCGCTCGGGGTCGGGACGATCCCCGCCATGTTCCTCTTCGGGACGGTGTTCCAGTCGATCAGCGTCGAGACGCGCCTGCGGATGCACCGGGTGCTCGGCGTCGCGTTCGTCGCGCTCGGGTACATCCCGCTGCAGCACGGACTCGCGACGCTCGGTGTCCCGCTCCCGCACCCGCCGATCCCGTACTACGCGCCGTTTTGACCGCCGGGTCGGCGTTCGTCGCCACCTGTCTCCTCACCCCCGTTCGGTCCGCGTTCGTCGATCGCACCAGACGCGTTATGCGGCGACGGTCCGTCGGTTCGGACATGAGACGTCGGACGGTGCTCGGCGGGATCGGGACGGTGGCGACGGGGGGCGTCGCGGGCTGCGTGTCGCGGCTGCGCGACGACGGTCCCGACGGCACCGTGCTCGGTCCACAGGAGGATCAGATCGCGGACAGCGAGGACCTCGCGTACCCCGCGTACGGACAGCGACTCCCCGAGTTCTCCCTTCCGGACCCGATCGCGGGAACGACGATCGACACCGCGTCGCTCGATCGGACCGCGCTCGTGACCGGGATATTCACCTTCTGTCCGGCCGAGTGCGGGATCCTCCTCCGGCGGTACGTCGAGGTCCAACACCGCATCGCGGAGGCGGGCCTGACCGACGACGTCGCGTTCCTCCCGATCACCTTCGACCCGGAACGGGACGACGAGGCCGCGCTGCGGGACAACGCCGCCGAGATCGGTGTCGACCTCGACGCGGGCAACTGGCACTACCTCCGTCCCGAGTCGCCCGACGAGGCGAAGGCCGTCGTACAGGACCGGCTCGGGATCGGGTTCGAGCGCACGACAGACAGCGAGCGACTGGAGGGCTACGACTTCACCCACATCGTCGTCACGATCCTCGCCAATCCCGACGGCGTCGTCGAACGCGCCTACCGCGGCGAGAACATCGACCGCGAACGCGTCGCCGGCGACCTCGAGACCGTCGCGAACGCGTTCGCCGAGTCGTGACCGACGGTCGATCACCGAGACCACCGCTCCCGTCGGAGCCGGCTCTCGCCGAGGGGAACGCACAAGCCCGCCGGCCTCCTCCGAGGCGGTATGCGTGTCGACATTCTGCTGTACGACGGCTTCGACGAGTTGGATGGAATCGGCCCGTACGAGGTGTTCGACTACGCGCTCGGCTACGCCGCGGACGACACCCCTGACGCGGATGCCACCACCGACGCGGACGACTCGGCGGCCGGGAGCCCTCTCGGCCGCGTCCGGTACGTCACCCTCGACGAGCGCGAGACGGTGACCGCGAGCCACGGGACTCGCGTCGGCGTCGACGGGACGCTTCCCGAGCCGGGAGCCGACGCGGCCCCGGACCTGCTCGTCGTCCCTGGGGGCGGGTGGAGCGCCCGCGACGTCGCCGCGAGCGCGTGGGCGGAGGCGCGGAAGGGGGACGTGCCGCGAGCCCTCGGCCAGCACCACGCCGCCGGCACGCGGATCGCCGCCGTCTGCACCGGGGCGATGCTGCTCGCGGAAGCCGGCGTCACCGACGGCCGCCCGGCGGTCACGCACGCGTCCGCGATCGACGAGCTTCGCGAGTCCGGCGCCGAGGTCGTCGACGCGCGGGTCGTCGACGACGGCGACCTCCTCACCGCCGGCGGGGTGACCTCGGGGATCGATCTGGCGTTACACCTCGTCGACCGGGAGTTCGGCGCCGAGATCGCCGACCGCGTGGCGACGGTGATCGAATACGAGCGTCGGTACGAGGTCGCCGACGGGGCGGCCTAAAAGGTTTGGCGCGGGTCAGAGGTGGCTCTGAGATGGTCCGAGATGAGTCCGAGGTGAGTCCGAGGTGGCTCCAATTCCCGATCAGTCGTCCGCGTTGTCCCCGGGAAGTGGGGGTTCGTCCGCCCCGCCCACACCGCTCTCCTCGGCCTCGTTGCTCGTGATGCCGCCGTCGGCGTCGACGGTGATCACGGTGCAGTCGAGTTCGCTGCGGAGGTACGTGTCGATGTCGGGGTCCGAGAGGAGCTTCTGGACCATGCGGCGCCAACGTCCGGCCTGCTTCGAGCCGATGACGACGACGTCGGCCCCCTCAGCGATAATCTCCTCGAGGATGGTCTCCTCGACGAGGAAGCCGCGACGGACGACGTAGCGGGCGCGGTCGAGCCGACCGAGTCGCCGTTCGACCTCGCGTTTGAGGCTGCTCCGGGAGACGCCGCCCGAGTTCTGGTACAGGTCTACGTGGAGGATGGTGAGGTCCGCGTCGCGCTCTTCCGCAATGCGAACGGCCTCCCGCAGCGTCGCCTCGGAGTGCGATGACGGCGGGTACCGAACCGGCACCACGACGAGAGTCATGTCGAGACGGTAGCGTGCGAGACGTAAATATACTGTCGGTGAGAATTCACGGGGAGATTTGTGCCGATCACACACAAATTTTTTGTCACGAACGACGTATGCGGACCCATGTCGTCCGCGCCGTCTCGGGGGGAATCAGCGCTGTGGATCGGACGGTTCACCGAGGCGACCGGGATCGGCTGGGTCGCCACGAAGTCGGGCGTGCCGTCGCTCGCGCCGCACCTGTTCGTCGCGATAGTGTGGGGGATCGAAACGAGCGGGTCGGTCGTCTCGGGCACCGCGTCGGCGTCTCCGGTCTGGATCGCCTCGCAGTCGCTCGAACTCGCCGGGCTCCTGTTGATCGCCTCGACCGTGACCGGGCTCGCGACCAAGTACGGATCGGTCGCCGAAGCGATCACCGACCACGAGCCGGTCGCCGACGTCGACCCGGCGGTGCTCGAAGGCGTCGACCGCTTCCTCCGATGGCTCGACGGCGCCGTGCTCGCCGCGACGTGGCGTTCGGTCGACGAGTGGCAGCGCCGCCCCGCCCCGCCGCGGCTCAGACGGGCGCTGCTCGCCTGCGGGCTGCTGTTGCACGCGACGTACCTGTTCGGACTCGGCAACGTCGAGTTCGTCCTGTCCTCGCTGGGGCCGGTCGAGGGCGGACTCTCGTTTTTCGTGATCATCCCGTTCGTGTACTACCCGCTCCTCGCCGAGTTCGTCGCGGTCGTCGCGAACGTCCACTTGGCGCTCCCGGCGCGAATCCGGTCGGATCGGCTCCTCGATTTCGGTGACGTGTCCGGGTACGGCGGCCTCCGCCCCGTCGGCGCCCTGATCGAGGCGAGCGGGCACCGGTACGTGATCGGGCTCGCGTTGTACACTCTGATCACGATCACCACCGGAATTCAGGTGAATGCGAGCGTCGATAACGCCGCACTGGTAGCGATCGACACACTGTACCTCGTCGCCGGAACCCTGGTCGGGGCGGTGCTGTTCTTCTACCCGGTGCTCTCGTTGCACCGGTTCATGGCCCACCAGAAAGAGGCTCGCCTCGGCAAGATCGCAACCCGAGTCTCGGAGTTAGAGGGGAACGGGCGGACGTTCCCAGACGTCGAGCCCGAGACGCCCGACAGCGCCACTCGCTATATGAACCAGTTCATGAACATGAACGTCGTCAAGCAGATGCACGAGTACCCGGTCAGACTCCAGCAGGTGACGAGCATCGTGACCGGACTCCTCCTCCCGTACCTGTTGGACTACGTCGCGACGTACGTGCTGAACAGCGCGTGAGGCGGCGGACACGGCCGTTTTTCGACCGTCTTCTGCGAGCGATCATCGAGGGAGCGCCGATCACGGCGCCGGGGCGCCGGTGACCGCCGCGAACTGCTCCGGGTCGAACCGGACCCCGCCGACGGTTTCGACCCACGCGAGCCGCTTCAACCGCTGGGCGCGCCCGAACGGGAGTCGGACGACGGCGAATCCCGATCGGTGGTGCAAGACCAACCGTCCCGAGGTGCCCACGAGTCCCAACAGGCCGGTGACGAACGCGTCGTGGTCGGTCTCGTCTCGCCGCGTCACTAGGAAGAACCCCTCCGTTTCGGGGTCCGGTCCGGTGATCTCGATCGACGCGCCGAAGCGTTCCGCGAGGGTCATCCGCCCCGAACCATTTGCGTCGCTTGCTCGATCCAGTCACCGGCGCGGCTCGTCGACGTCTGCGCGATCTCGGCGACGCGTTCGGGCTCGACGGCCGCCAACTGCGAGACGTTCTCGACGCCCGCCTCGCGGAGCCGCTTCGCGTACGTCGGCCCGATTCCCGACACCTCTTCGAGCGCTATCGGGTCTCTGTCCCCACCGAGCCGTTCCTGTAGCTCGACGATCCGGTCGACCGGAATCGACAGCGCTTCCGCGAGCGCTTTCGGGTCCTGCCGGATCAGCGATTCGAGGTCGGTCACGCCGGCTCGGCGGAGACGGTCGACGACCGCGTCGCCGTGCTCGGGTTCGATCTCGACGACCGCTCGCCGAAACGCCTCCATCTTGGCTCGCTCGTCGTCGTCGGGCTCTCGGACGTCGTCTCCGGAGCCCGCGCCTGTTCGCGTGTCGGCCGCGTCGTCCGCGCCCGCGTCCTCGGACGACGGGTCCGGGTCGGATTCGGGCTCTGGGTCGGATTCGGGCTCTGGGTCGGATTCGGGCTCTGGGTCGGGCTCAGAGACGAGCACGAGGTCCACCGGCGCCTCGGGCTCGGCGACCGTGTAGGGCTCGGGGAACTGCTCGATGACCGTCCCGGGCGTGGAACTCGGGTCGGCGACCCGCTCGACCGTTCCGACCGTCAGCTCGGCCGAGGCGAGTCGTCGCGTCGCGACGGCGTGTGGGACGCCACGGAGATCCGGCACGTCGACGTAGGTCGGCCGGTCGCCCTCCGCGTCGCTCCGCGGCGCTCGGAGCCGGAACGAGACCTCGCTGAGGTTCGCCGACGCCGACGACTCGTCCAGCGACGGCAGGTGCATCCGCACCCCCTCGTCCGTCTGGATCACGTTCGTCTTGAGCGTGAAATCGACGTCGTCGACTCGGTAGCGCTCGCCCTGCAGGTCCTCGTCGACCTCCTGGAGCGCGGCACCGAGGTTCGCGAACACGGTTTTCGGCTCCAGCGCCGGACGCTGTGCTTCGAGCTCTCTGACGCGCTCCTGCAGTTGCCCGCGCTCCGCTTCGAGCGTCGAGAGCTGGCGCTCCAACGCGTTCCGCTCGGTTCGAACGTCGAGCACGTCGGTCTGGAGCCGCACGAGCGACTCCTGCTGTTCGGTGATCACCCGCTCGACGGCCGCCCGCTCGACGGTCTCGAACTTCTCGACGTCGAGTTGGGGGAGCTCTTCCAGCTGGAACGTCTCGGTGAGGCGGACCGTGTCGTCGCGAGTCACGTACCGGTCGCTCATGGCTGGCGGGGCTCGGGCGGGACGGGAGCGATGCGGAGTCGCACCTCGCTGGCGATCTCGGCGTCCACGTCGTACTCGTGTTTGGCGCGGTGGTTCAGCGGCAGGGCGCTCACCACCGGCTTGTACCCGCGGACCTCCTTCGTCTCCGGGTCCTTGACCGCTTGCCCCTCGATCGAGAGCGTCAGTTCGAGGTCCGCTTCGACCTCGGAGAACCGGAGCCACGACGCGTCGAGGTCGTACCCGAGGGTGCCGTCCTCGATCTCGCGTTCGATCGCCCGCTGGGAGCGCATGGCCCGGCGGTCCAGTTCCTCCTGCCCCTCCGCGACGGAGAACGCGACGGTGCGGATGAACTCCTTGAGCGGTCGGTCGAGCCACTGGTCAGTTGGCATCTGGGCCCCCGTCTCCCGATTCGAGTCGCGTCGGCAGCGGCGTCGGTTCGAGCCGCGCCGCGAGCCGGGCGTTCGCGCCGATCGTGCGATCGAACCGGCGCCGGTCGATCACGGCCTGCGTGCCGGCCCGCAGCCCGACCGCTCGATCCACCCGCCCGGCGTCGCGGGCGTCTCCGGACTCGTCATCGCGAGTGCTCTCGCCGTCGCGTCCGGTCCGCTCCGTGACGCTGACGTCGACTTCGACCTCGACCGTCGCGTCGCTGAACTGATACCGGGCGGGCGTGAGTCCGAGTTCGAGGAGGGAGCGGGACTCGGCGGGGGCGGTCTCCGTCCGCACCGAGCCGTCGGGCTCGACGGTGCGGGTGACCGACGGGACCACGTCGACTGCGGTCTCCGCGAGGGTGTCGAGCGTCTCGACGGTGTGGGCGTCGAGGGCCGTCTGGGCGTCCGCGACGCCCGCGGCCAGCAGGTAGACGAGGTCGTCGAACGGGACGTCGGCGACCGCTCGGGCGGAGCGGTCGGGGGCGGTGCTGCGCGGCGGTAGGTGATGGGCTCGTAGTGGCATATGAATCGATGTGGTCGCTCCGTTGGTCGGATGCGATCTGCGGTTCGGGTGCGATCCGCGGTTCGGGTTCGGATGCGTCTGCGGTCCGGGTGCGGTCCGGGTGTCGAGCGCGGATCGCCGGTGTGGAGCGATCGGGATCGGTCACTCCTCGGTCGTGCGATTGTCGACGGTCTCGACCTCGGGGAAGAGGTACGGCGGCTCCGGCACCGGGACCATCGTGGTCTTCAGCTTGCTCGTCCCGTGGACCTCCTTGCCGAACTTCCGGTTGTGGCTCACGTCGGTCTGGATGCTCCCGCCCCACAGCCCGAACCCGGCGTGCGCCTTGGCGCTGACGTCGATGTCGGTCTCGCGTTCGGTGGTCGTTTTGATGTCCATCTCGACTTCGATGACGGCCTCGGAGAACTGGTAGAACGTCGGGAACAGCCCCGCCTGTAGCAGGGAGACGTCGATCGCGTCCGCCGAGGAGTAGGTGACGTCGCCGTTCGAGTCGATCGTCCGCGTGATCGCCGGGACGACCTCGATCTCTGTCTCCGCGAGCGTCTTCGCGACCTCGACCGAGTTCATGTCTAACTGGTTCTGGGCGTCAGCGATGCCCTGCCCCATGCTGGCCACCATCTCGGGAAACGGCACGTCGAGGAGTTCTTGTCCTACGGACATTCTTAATCAATTATAGTAATAAATATTAAAGTAGTATGTAAGAAATTGGGGAGGAAATTGCCGGTATTTCGTCGCTTACGCGGTCGATGAGAGTTGATCGACACCCTCAATCGTCATGGTACGCTCCGGGCCGGTGGACGGGGGCTGGGTCATATACCTGAGTTGATGACGACTGCCAAGGTGCTGTACCGGCGGTGGTGGATCTGGAGGCCGTTGACAAGTTGTTGTATAGAGTACCCAGACAGCAGGTTGGCTCAAGGCCAGATTACATCAACAGTATCTAATCGGAATTCTGTCCGACCTTCTCTGACTGATCATTTTCACCGAGATATCGATCCAAGTCTTCAGAGCCGAAGCTCAGATAGACAGAATTGGGATGGAAGTGGCTAATTATTCTCAGTACTGTAGAGGGTAGAAACGTTAACAGACCGATAGCAAGCAGAGGCCATAGACCCTGTAGATATGCAATTGAGTCTGCAGTCACAGAATCAACAACGCTCAATCCGAAAAAACAGATAGTCACTACTGCGGAAGCCGCTGAAATACTCAACAGCCAAAAACACTGTCCACTCGTGCGCTTCGATTCGGTACTGATAGCTCCAAGGTATTCGCGGAACTGCTCATTATCGAACTCCTCTCTGAGATAATTCTCAAAAACGGTTAATTCCGGATTCAACGACGCCCGAGAATGCATAAATGCACTCGTTGAAGCTCCTGCGGAAAGTAACCAAAAGACCGCACCACCGAACGTATAGAGGTTTACTATGAATATCTCGAACTGATTGAGTCCCCGAAGTTGGAAAAGAACGGGAGCCGCGACAAAGATACTGGCTATAAGGAGGTTAATTTGTAGCAGCTTGAGAGCATGGTTCGCTTGTTCAGTTTTCCGAGTCTGATTGTGATTCAGATATAGGTGTGCTTCGTCTCCAATTTCAGGAAAGAGTTGACTGTCAGGGGAGTCCTCTGTCATACCTAAGCCTCTGCCACGTTCTCGGATTATTCTTTGGGAACTGTAGAAATTGAACCACTTTCGAAATTTAACGTTGGCAACAGTGGAATACGACTATTTTTTGAAGCAATCGATAGCCGAATTTTGGTACTCTCATATAAATCTAGATAGCAGGGGTTGGATATCTTCCCTCGCCGAGACAGTCCGGGCGTGCGGCTCGCTTCGCTCGCCGGTCCGGGCTGTGACTCGTCTGCTCAATTCGGGTCAGTTGTCCCTCACGGTCAGCACCCGCTCGCTGTCGCTCACGAGTGTTGAGGTTCAGTCCGCCCTCCCCGAATTGAACGGGGGACAAGTCGATCTACAGTCGACTGCTCTACCAGGCTGAGCTAAGGGCGGTTACCGTATTCTAGCCGCCGGATCTAACTTAAGAGTTCCCTTTCAACCCCGGTGTGATCCGCCGTACCGCGGGGCAGATCGATAGCCCGGACCCTATTCACCGATCGTCAGGAGCCCGCCCGGCGCGCGGTTTTTAAGTCGCTCGCGCCGGGAGCGGGCGTATGGCCGACGGCGACGACAGACAGGCGACGTTCGGGTCGGACGGGAGCTTGGAGACCGACACGACGCCGGACGCGACCGGCGAGAACGACTTCGGCGAGCCGAAGGAGTCGAACGAGACGGACGGCGGGTACAGCCGCTACACCGTCTCCAGCCTCCTCCAGAAAGCGGTGCGCCGCTCCGACGAGGAGGTGGCCGCGTGGGCGGCGTGGGAGCTGGCCCGCTCCGGCTACGCGTGGAACCTCTGGGACCGCCTGAACCTCTACGTCGTCGAGGACCTGCGCGCGGGCAGCGACGTGGCCCTCACGATCGAACGCTACGAGGAACTCGCCACCGAGCGCTGGGAGCCCGCCGAGTGGAAGGGTCGGCTCTGTGCGATCCACGCCGCGTTGGCGGCCGCCCGCGCCACCTCCACCCGCGAGGCGTCCAACGCCGACGCGTACTTCTCGGCCGTCGCCGACCGGCGCGCCGCGGCCCGCGAGCGCGGCGAGGACCCCGCGCACGACTTCCCCGTCGGCGATCTCGAACCCGGCGGGACGTTCGACGCGATCTTCGACGGCCACACGGGCGAGGGGTCGCGGCTCGGTCGCGGCACGCGCTTTTTCAAGACCCACGGCGCCCGCGTCGGTCCGGAGGGCGAAGACGAGCAGAGCGCCCGGTGGCAGCGGCTCGCGATGCTGCTCGACGAGGACCGCGACTACGACCCGGACGAACTCGACCGCGCCGTCGAACCCGTGGACCCCGACGACCCGTGGGGCGAACACGGCCCCGACGGGCGCGGTGACGGATCCGATGAACCCGACGACCGCGACAAGCCCGACGACCGCGACGACGACGCCGGCGACCGCGGCTCGCTGTCCGATTTCTCGGGGTAGCTCGAGCCGTGGCCTGTTCTGCTCGTGTCGATGACCGCTTTCGCCAGTTCTTATCAGTGTGAGGCCGTTATGTCGAATATGGTTGACGTAGCAATCGTCGGCGGTGGACCGGCGGGACTCAGCGCGGGACTGTTCGCGGGCAAGAACGGACTCGACACCGTCCTCTTCGACACCGACGGCACGTGGATGCACAAGGCGCACCTGTTCAACTACCTCGGCGTGGGCTCCGTCGGCGGCAGCGAGTTCATGGCGACGGCCCGCCAGCAGGTCGACGACTTCGGCGTCGACCGCCGGCAGGACGAGAAGGTCACCGCGGTCGAAGCGAGCGGCGACGGCTTCGCGCTGACGACGGCCGACGGCGAGTACGAGGCCGACTACGTCGTGCTGGCGACCGGCGCGAACCGCGACCTCGCCGAGTCGCTCGGCTGCGACTTCGGCGAGGACGACACCGTCGACGTCGGCGTCTCGATGGAGACGAGCGTCGAGGGCGCGTACGCGACCGGTGGGATGGTCCGTGCCGAGGAGTGGCAGGCCGTCATCGCCGCGGGCGACGGCGCCGCCGCGGCCCTCAACATCCTCTCGAACGAGAAGGGCGAGCACTACCACGACTTCGACGTCCCCGACACCGCGAGCGCGGTGTTCGGCGGCCTGATCGACGACGAATAGTTCGGCCACCGCGGTGCCGGGTCACCCGGCTCGATCGCGATCGAAGCGAGCCCCCGCCGTCCGCCGTCACCGACTATGTATCAGTGAATGCGGCGTCGGCGACGGCTGTTTATAAACAAATGACGCCGTCCGTGTGGTTCGTGCGTTCGCCGGCTCTCGTCGATCTGGCTGCACGACTGACGCCGGACGACTGACGACCAACCCGACTCAGGCGGTGCCGTCGACGAACTTGTCGGCGCCCTCGTAGAACCAGTAGCCGTTCTCGCGCATCGCGCGCCCGAGCTCCTGGTGGAACTCGACGAAGTCCGCGAACTCCTCTTTTTCTACACCCTCGAAGATGTCCGTGACGGAGACGACCGTCTCGAAGTCGATTCGGATCGGGTGGTCGCCGTACTGGTCGACGTAGTCGGCAGCGGACAGCGGGAAGTCCTCTTCTTCGTTGATCTTCTTCGCGAGCACGGCGTGACCGTACTGTCGCATGCCCTCGCTCCCCTGCTCGCCGTCGGGGTCGTGTGGCCAGTCCATGTGCGGCGCTTTGCCCGGACCGGGGATAGTCATTTCGGAACGCCCAACGATCCCCGTCTCCGGGCGGCGCTGTGGTGGCGCTGCGGTGGCGCTGCGGTGGCGCTGCGGTGGCGCTGCGGTGGCGCTGCGATAGTGACGACCGAACGACGTCGTCGCGCCCGGTACGGTCCGATCCGGCGCCGAAGGTTAGTTGAACCTTCCCTCAATTTGTTAATGGTATTGCATAATGTAAAAACATTTAGAACGTGTCACGTTCTCTGTTAACTCGGATCACATCATGAAAGCCGTAGTATACCAAGGACCGTATGAGGTCGCCGTCGAAGAGGTCGATGACCCGGAGATCAATCACCCGAACGACGTCGTCGTCGACATCACGACGTCGTGCATCTGCGGATCGGACCTCCACATGTACGAGGGACGAACCGCGGCCGAGGAGGGGATCGTGTTCGGCCACGAGAACATGGGGATCGTCTCGGAGGTCGGCGAGGCGGTGTCCACGCTGGAGGAAGGCGATCGCGTCGTGATGCCCTTTAACGTCTCGTGCGGCTTCTGTCAGAACTGCGAGGAGGGGTACACCGGCTTCTGTACCAACGTGAATCCCGGATTCGCCGGCGGAGCGTACGGCTACGTCGCCATGGGGCCGTATCCGGGCGGACAGGCCGAGAAACTGCGCGTCCCGTACGCCGACCACAACGCGCTGAAACTGCCGGAGGGAGACGAACACGAGGACGCGTTCTCGCTGCTCGCGGACATCTTCCCGACGGGATGGCACGGAACTGAACTGGCGGACCTGCAGCCCGGCGAGTCGGTCGCGGTCTTCGGGGCCGGGCCGGTCGGTCTGATGGCAGCCTACAGCGCGAAGATCAAGGGGGCGGCCGAGATCTACGTCGTCGACCAGGTACCGAGCCGACTCGAACTGGCCGAAGAGCACTGCGACGCCCACGCGATCGACTTCTCGGAGGGCGACCCGGTCGACCAAATTCTCGACGTCCACGGCGGGATGGTCGACAAGGGCGTCGACGCCGTCGGCTACCAGGCGACCGACCCCGAAGACGTCGACACGGAGACGGAAGACTACGCGTACGACCCGGCCAAGGAGAACCCGGCCGTCGTCATCAACAACCTCATCCGCGTCGTTCGACCGACCGGACAGCTCGGTATTCCCGGCCTGTACGTCCCCGAGGACCCGGGCGCGCCCGACGACATGGCCGCGCAGGGGCGGCTCGGTATCGACTTCGGGAAGTTCTTCGAGAAGGGGCTCAAGTGCGGCACGGGGCAGTGTAACGTGAAGGCGTACAACCGGTACCTCCGCGACATGATCATCGAGGGCCGCGCGGACCCGAGCTGGGTCGTCTCCCACCGGGTCAACCTCGACGAAGCACCGGAGATGTACGAGGCGTTCGACGCCCGCGAAGAGGGCGTCACGAAGGTCCTCCTAGAGCCGTAGCCTTTCGAGGCCTCGCCTCGCTTCGTCTCCCCTTATCGTTCCGAATTCTTTCGCCGCGTCTCTGTCACGTCCGGAGCCACGCCTTCGGGTGTTCGTCCCGGAGGTGCGACTGATACGCCGCGATGAGATCCGGGTAGCCGTCGGCCACGCGGTGCCAGTCGCAGTGTTCGCAGAATCGCTCGACCCCGTCGTCGCCGCCCTGGACGTGTCCGCCTCGTCTGTACGTTCCCATGTGATATGCTCCCGCGGTTCCCGCGGGTTACAACTCGATAGAACGCCGGTGCGGTTCACTCTGTCGGCGAGATCGGTGCGAGCGGCGAAACCGGTATGTCGCTGCCGGGTGTGGGTAGACGTATGTGTCAGTACTGCAACTGGGCGTTCCACGACGGCTGGGGTGAGCTGTTGAAGTACGACGACGTGTACCAGTCGGCGATCGGCGCCGAGACCGAGTCCACCCACGGGTTCCACGAGGACTGGGACGACCTGCAGACCGAGTTAGGAATCTGACCGAGACCGAAGCGAAGGCCTCGCGGGCCTCGTTCAGAGCGGAAACGCGTCGGCGGCGTCGACGACATCGGCGTCGTCGACATCGGCGGCGGTGCCCTCGCGCCCGTCGATCGCCGCCAGATCGTCGAGCTCCCGGCGGATCCGCGACTCGTCCATGTCGCTGCCGATGAACACGAGCCGCGTCCGTCGGTCGTCGTCGGGCCCCCACTCGCCGATGGGTCCCGCCTGGACCGACGGTCCGGCTTGGCTCACGCCGATGACGTCGTCGGTGCCCGCGACGTTCGCGACGCCCTTCGCCCGCACGATCGCACCGTCCCAATCGCCGAGCCAGTCGGCGAACGGCCCCGGGGCGAACGGCTCGGTCGACCGGTAGACGAACGAATCGACCCCGTGAGCCGCCGCGGCGCCCTCCGCGTGGTCGTGGCCGTGGCTGTCGGTGCCGTCGTGGCCGTCGGTGTGGACGTCGCCGTCGCCCTCCGTCCCTCCCGCCTCGCTCGCCGCGATCTCGCGCTTCCAGCCGGGCGAGCGCGTCGCGGTCTCGAAGTCGAACAGCCCGGTGTCGAGGACCGCGTCGGGGCCGACCTCGGAGTAGCTGGTCCGGATCCGCGTCGCCCGCGGGCCGAGCCGCTCCGCGACCGACTCGATCTCGTCGAGCACGTCGTCGGGGACCATGTCCGTCTTGTTCAACACGAGCACGTCACAGAACTCGATCCCCTCGACGAGCACGTCCGCTAGGGGTCGGTCGGTCGCCGCCCCCTCGCCGCCGGGGAGGCTCTCGCCCGCGTCGAACTCCTTCCAGAAGCCGTAGGTGTCGAGGACCGTCACCATCGTGTCGAGTCGGAAGCGCTCGGTCGGGTCGATGTCGGAGTCCTCGGTCCCCTCGGTGAACGCCCGCGCGATCGGAATCGGCTCGGAGATCCCGGAGGATTCGACGAGGAGGTAATCGAACTCTCGCGACTCCGCGAGCGCCGCCGCCTCGGTCAGCAGGTCGTCCTGAAGCCGGCAGCAGATGCAGCCGTTCGAGAGGTCGATCACCCCCTCCTCGTCGTTCTCGCGGGCGACGAGTTCGGCGTCGACGTTCACCTCGCCCATGTCGTTCAGAATGACGGCGATCCGTCTGTCGCCGGGATTCGCGAGCAGGTGGTTCACCATCGTCGTCTTCCCGGCGCCGAGGTACCCGCTGAGGACGGTGACGGGAATCCGGTCGTCGTCACTCATGTGTGTTACCATGAGACGTGCTACCAGTATGAAACGATCGATCAGCGGGGGTCCCGCCGCCACAAAGTTTACTCCGGCCGCCGGGCGGCTCTCTACCATGCGCCGCAGAGCCCTCCTCTCGACCGCGGCCGCCGTTTCGACCGCCTCGATCGCCGGGTGTCCCACGCCGCCGTGGAGCGAGATCCCCGAGACCGTCGACGGCGCGGACGTAACCCTCCGACGCGAACACACCGGCGAGTTCGAGTCCGACGAGCCGAGCCCCAACGACGCCGCCGCCTTGCTCCGCGCGGTCGACGCCGAGCCGCCGCGCCTCACCGTCAGGGGGCGGCTGCTCGACGGCTCGCGGGACTGCTACCGCGTCGACCTGATCGAAGCGGAACTCTCCGCCGACCGCCTGCTGTTCCGGCTGACCACCGAGGACGATCCCGACTGGGACGGCGGCCCGTGCTCAGACATCGGCCAAACGCATCCCTACGAGATCGCCGTCGCGTTCGCGGAGGCACCCGTTCCGGACCGCACCGAAGTCCGCCACGGCGACGAGACGGTGCTCGACGAGCGGGTGTGAACAGGCGGTCGAGGCGAAATATGACTCAAGAGTTTATAAACGAATCTGGCGGTGCGGTGGCGCGTGCCTCTGAGCGCCCATCGGGCGCGAAGAGCACGCGCGAGGGAGTCGGCGTGGCGCTTATAAGCGCCGCGCCGACGAGGCTGGGGAGGCGTGAGGTGCGGTTGCGGTGCGTGGCGGGACTCAAAGGGCAGCCGCGAGCCGTCGCAGCTGGGGCTTTGAAGAGTTCGCTACCGATCTTCCAGCAGACGCTTATAAATGAGCGGCTGGGGATTTGGAGGGATTCACTACGATACCCGTGAAATCCGTATAAATGCGACGACTAAATGCACTCAGTCGACCGCTCCACTACCAACCCCGTATTACCGCTCGATCCCGCCCTGCGCTTTGATCTGCATGATGTGCCGGACGTTCAGATAGATCTCCTCCGGCGAGGTCTGCTCGTCGGGGTCGTACAGGTCTGACACGCGGTAGAGGATCGCCGAGAGCTGCTTGCTCTCGGAGCTGTCGCCGCGCACGTCGCCCGCGATCTCGCGGAGGAACGCGCGGACCTCGTCGTCCTCGGCGAACGCCTCGCCAGCCGCGTCCGCGGCCGACTCCGGGACGACCGGATCGACGCCGGCCGCGTCGAGGGGATCGACATGCTCGCCGCTCTCGTCGTCGGCTTCATGTTGCCCGCTCATCGGCCCTCGCTCACCCCGCGACGGCGCACCACGCCGGCGTTGTTCGCGACGTTCTCCACGATCACCTTGAACGCGTCCGCCGTCTCGCCCTCGTCGAGGACGACCGGCTCGCCGTCGTCACCGCCGGTCCGAACCGCGGGGTCAAGCGGGACGCCGCCGAGGAAGGGAAGGTCGTGTTCCCGCGCGAGCGCCTTCCCGCCGCCGGAGCCGAATATCTCGTGGAACCCGCCGCAGTCGGGACACCGGAAGCCGGCCATGTTCTCGGCGATCCCGAGCACGTTCGTGTCGTGTTTGCCGAACATCCGGAGCCCCTTCACCGCGTCGTCGAGCGCGACTTCCTGCGGGGTGGTGACGATCACGGCGCCCGTCAGCGGCAGCGTCTGGAGGATCGTCAGTTGGGTGTCGCCGGTCCCCGGCGGGAGGTCCATCACGAGGTAGTCGAGCTCGCCCCACTGCACGTCCTCGACGAGCTGGGTGATGATCTTGTGGACCATCGGTCCGCGCCAGATCACCGGGTCGTCTTCCCCGGTGAGAAAGTCCATGCTGATCAGCTTCACGCCGAAGCGCTCGGGCGGGACGATCGTGTCGCCGTCGGTCCGGGGCCGCTCCTCCGCCGCGACCATCCGCGGGACGTTCGGCCCGTACACGTCGGCGTCGAAGAGGCCGACGCGGGCGCCGAGCGCCGAGAGCCCCGCCGCGATGTTGACCGCCATCGTCGATTTGCCGACCCCGCCCTTGCCGGAGGCGACCGCGATGACGTTTTGTACGCCGGGGAGCACCTGCTCGGCGGCGTCCAACTCGTCGGGGATCGACGCCGACAGCGCCACCTCGAAGTCGGTGTCCGCGAACGCCTCGCGGACGTCGTCGGCGATCGCCGACTCGTGCGGCGAAAAGGGCGCGCCGAGGGCCAACGAGATCCGGATCTCACCCGCGTCGTCGACCTCGACGTCGTTCACCAGCCCGAGCGAGACGATGTCGTCGCCGAGATCCGGGTCGTCTACGCCCGCGAGCCGCTCTCGCACGTCCGCTTCGTTCATGTCCGAAGGGAAGGCGGTGCGTCGAATAAGGGTTCTGTCCCTCGATCACTCGATCCGCGTTCCGGGGTCGCCGCCGCGCAAGAACGGCTCTAATCCCGCGGCGCCGAACACGTACGCCGGCGCCTCAAGCGCCAGTAGCTCCCTGACCTTCGCCGCCATCCCGCCGGAGACGTCGGTGGCGTCGCTCCCGCCGAGCGCGTCGGCGACCGCCTCGAACGAATCGATGGCCGGGATCACCTCGCCGCCCTCCGGCGCGTCGAGGACCCCCGGAACCGTCGAGCAGACGCCCACCCGCCGAGCGTCGAGCCCGGTCGCCAGTTCGACGACCAACTCGTCGCCGGAGACGACGGTGACTCCCTCGCCGGCGGTCGCCACGCCGTCGCCGTGGAGGACGGGAACGAATCCCTCGTCGAGCAGCGTCGCCGTCGAGGAGAGCGGCAGGTCGAGGGCGCCGCCGGGGCCGTCCGGGCGCGCCGACAGCGAGAGCGGGTGTACCGGCACCGCGGACACGTCCCGATCGTGCAGTCGCGAGAGGACGCGCTCGTTCAACGTCGTCATCGCGCCGTGGATGTCCATCACGGCCCTCGCGTCGCTGGTCCCAGCCGTCGTCGAGACGCCGTGCTCGCTGGCGTGGTGGTGCCCGAAGCTGCCGCCGCCGTGGACGATCACGAGCCGGTCGACGGCGCCGTCCGACACGGCGGCCGCGATCGCGTCGCAGGCTGCGTCGAGCGCGGCTGCGTCGAGCGTCTCCGGCCGGTCCTTCTCCGTGATCAGGCTCCCGCCGAGTTTGAGCACGACCGGCGGATTCGCGGGCCCGCCACCGGTGCCCGCCGCGTCGCCCGTCACGACTCGACCACCCGGACGCCCTCGGTCGCTAACTCAGCGCGAAACGCCTCATCACAGCCCTGCGTGAACGAGAGCGCCGTCTCGGTCGCGTCGCTCGCGTCGAGCGCGACGATACACCCGCCGCCGCCCGCGCCGGTGAGCTTCGCCCCGTGCGCTCCGGCGTCGCGGGCGGCCCACACCATCGAGTCCAACGAGCGCGCCGAGACGCCGAGCGCGGAGAGCAACCCGTGGTTGAAATCCATCAGTTCGCCGAGCTCCGCGAGGAGTTCGCGTTGCGGGTCCGCCCCGGGAGCCGAGTCGGACAGCAGTTCCTCACCGGTCCGGACGATGTCGCCGATCGATTCCACGGTGTCGGCGGCGAACCCGTACTCCTCGCGCAGTTCGCCGACGCCGGCCACCAGCTCCCCGGTGTCGCCGGCGCCGCCGTCGAAGCCGACGACGAACGGGAGGTTCGGCGCCTCGATCGGTTCGCAGTCGTCCCCCTCGACCCGTACCGCCCCGCCCATGGTCGAACAGAACGTGTCCGCTCGGGACGCCTGTCCGTCCTGTACCTCGAACTCGGCGCGGTAGGCGCGGTCCGCCAACTCCCTGCGGTCCAACTGGACGCCGAGCGCGCGCGTCGCCGCGTCGATCCCCGCGACGACGACGGCGGCGGACGATCCGAGTCCGGCGCCGAGCGGAATCTCGCTTTCGACGGTGATGTCGAAACCGGCGTCCGGCGCGTCGGCGGCCGCTCGGGCCTCCCGAACCGCGGCGTCGACGTAGCCCATCGCGGCCTCGACGAGCGGCGTCGGCACGTCCACGTCGGGACGGTTGCCGGTTCCGCCGGAGTACTCGACGGTGAACCCGTCGAGCGAGAGGTCTTCGGCCTCGACGCGGACGTGATCGTCAGATCGCGGCTCGGCGGTCACCGTGGCGCGGCGCTCGATGGCCGCCGGCACGGCCGGCTCGCCGTAGACGACGGCGTGTTCGCCGAAGAGGTACACCTTCCCCGGCGCTTCACAGACGGTCATACCACTCCTCTCTTCCCGGGGGCTTACAGGCGTTGCGCTTGCTGGGTCGTCGACGACGATCGATCACGGACCGGCGAGCCCCACCGCCCCCGCCACCTTTTCACCGCCGCCCGCCGTCGTGCGCGCCATGACGACGCTCCCGTCGCTGTTGACACGCTCGCTCACGAACTTCCTCGAGAGTCTGGCGGTCGCGATACCGCGGCTGCTCTCGGGGCTGGTCTTTCTCACGCTGGCGTACGTGACGGTGCGAGTCGTCCTCTCGGTGGTCCGGGGCTCCATCAATAGGTTGTACGTCGGCGACCGCGAACTCGTGGGCGACCTCCTCGTCACCCTCGTGTCCATTTTCCTGTGGTTCGGCGTCGCGCTGACGTTCCTGAAGGTGATCGGGATGGGCGATATCGCGGCGAGTCTCGGTACCGCCGTCGGCTTCATCGCACTGGGCGTCTCCTACGCGCTCTCGGAGATGATCGAGGACACGGTAGCGGGCGTTTACCTCCTTCGCGATCCCGACTTCAACCCGGGGTACCGCGTCGAAGCGAAGGGCGTGACCGGAACGGTCGCCGCGATCGAACTCCGGAAGACCCGCATCGACGCCGACGACGGCGACCGCGTCGTGCTCGCGAACCGGGAGATCGAGTCGCGGTGGACCCACGACGTGCCCGCGAAGCCCGGGACCGAAGACGACGCCCGAGATACTCAGAACACCCAAGCTAACAGTTAACTATCCACAGTCGGATCTCAGAGTCATGTCCTCCGCTTCCGAAGGCGCTGAGCGCACCGAAAACGCCCCGGCCACCGAGAGTGGACCGTCCGGCGGAAACACCTCGATGGCCGCGATCACGCATATCCTCGCGCTGTTCACGTGGCTTATCGGGCCGCTCGTCGTCCTCCTCGTCAGCGACGACGAGTTCGTGAAAGCCAACGCCCGAACGGCGATCAACTGGCAGATCTGGCTCACGATCTACTCGGTGATCGCCGGGGTCCTGATCCTCGTCGGCATCGGGCTGCTGATCCTCCCGCTGCTCGGGCTGCTCGATCTCGTCTTCGTCGTCATCGCCGCGGTGAAGGCGTCTAACGGCGAAGTGTGGAGCTACCCGCTCACCATCGATCTGTTGTAGTCCGTAGAAAAGTCGAACTCGACGTCGAACGGCCGTGTTACAGCTCGTCCTCGAAGTCGTCGAGGGCGAACACGGTGTCGGTGCCGCGGCGGTCGAGCGTCTCGTTGGCGAGCAGCCAGTAGACGACCGACAGGGCGCGACGACCCTTGTTGTTCGTCGGGATGACCAGGTCGACGTTCGACAGCTGGTTGTTGGAGTCGCACATCGCGATGACCGGGATGCCGACGGTGATGGCCTCCTTGACGGCCTGTGCGTCACCGATCGGGTCGGTCACCACGACGACGTCCGGCTCGATGTAGCCGGCGTAATCGGGGTTCGTCAGCGTGCCGGGGATGAACCGTCCCGTGCGGGCGCGGGCGCCGATGGCGTCCGCGAACTTCTCGGCCGGGAACCGGCCGTACTGCCGCGAGGACGTGACGAGGATCTGCTCGGGGTTGTAGTTCGAGAGGAAGTCCGCGGCGGTGCGGATACGCTGGTCCGTCGTGCTCACGTCGAGCACGTACAGGCCGTCGTCGCGGACGCGGTGGATGAACCGCTCCATGTCCGCCGTCTTCTGCTGGGTCCCGATGTGGACACCCGCAGAGAGGTAGTCCTCGACGGGGATGAGCAGGTCGACGTCGTCGTCCGGCATGACGTCGTCGTCGAACGGGGAGGCCTCCTCGTCGGCCTCCTCGTCGCCGTCCGTCTCCTCGCCGGCGGCGGTCTCGGCGTCGGCGGGCGCCGCGTTGGCGTCCGCGTCGGCGGTCGGTTCCTCGGTCGTGTCGGCCTCCTCCTCGACCGCCGCGTCGACCGCCTCGGTCTCCGCGTCGTCGTCGAGTTCGACCGCGTCGTTATCTTCCGTCATACTGCGTCGTCCGCGATGCGGACTAGTTCGTTCAGCTTGGCAGTTCGCTCGCCGCCGACCGTCCCGGTCTTGATGTACCCGGCGTCGGTCGCCACGGCGAGGTGTGCGATGGTCGTGTCTTCGGTCTCGCCCGACCGGTGTGAGATGACCGTCTCGTACCCGTTCCGAGCGGCGAGTTCGACCGCGTCGAACGCGTCCGACAGCGTCCCGATCTGGTTCGGCTTGATCAGGATGCTGTTGGCCGCGCCGACGTCGATCCCCTCTTGGAGCCGCTCGACGTTGGTGACGAACAGGTCGTCACCGCAGATCAGCGTCCGGTCGCCGACCCGGTCGGTCAGCTCCGCGAACGCCTCGTAGTCGTTCTCATCGAGCGGGTCTTCGACGTACGCGAGATCGTACTCGTCGACGAGTCCGGCGACGTACTCGACCTGTTCGTCGGTCGATTTCGTCTCGTCGCCGTACACGTACGCGTCCTCGTCGTCGTCGTACAGCTCCGCGGCGGCCATGTCGAGCCCGAATCGGATCTCGAAGCCGACCTCGTCCGCGACGCGGTCGACCGCCTCCTCGACGACCTCGAACGCCTCTGCGTCGGAGATCGGGGGCGCCCACGCGCCCTCGTCGCCCTTCGCCGCGGGCACGCCGCGCTCGTCGAGCACGTCCGCGACTGCCGCGTGGACCGCGGCGTTCGCGAAGACGGCCTCCGAGACGCTCGGTGCGCCGACGGGTGCCGCGAGGAACTCCTGGATGTGGGTCGCCTCCTTGGCGTGTTCCCCGCCGCCGACGACGTTGCCGAGCGGGATCGGGAAGTTCTCGCCGCGGAACGCGCCACCGAGATGCTGGTACAGCGGGGCACCGAGCACGTCGGCCGCGGCCTTCGCGGCGGCCATCGAGATGGCGACGGCGCTGTTGGCGCCGATCGCGGAGAAGTCGTCCGTCCCGTCGGCCGCCCGAAGGGCGTTGTCGACGGAGCGCTGATCGCCCGCGTACAACCCTTCGAGACGAGGAACCGCGTGTTCTCTGGCCTTTGCGATGGACTCGCCGGCCGGTAGTTCGATCGCCTCGTACTCGCCGGTCGACGCCCCGCTGGGCGCGGCGCCGCGGCCGAAGCCGCCGGACTCGGTGAGCACGTCGGCCTCGACGGTGGCGTTTCCGCGGGAGTCGAGCACGCGTCGCAGCGAGATGCTGGTGATTCGTGTCATTAGTTGGATTCCCTCCGGACGGTAAAGGGGAGCGCACCCGCGTCGTACTCCTCGGCGGCGACGAGGATGGGCTCCGTCTGGTTCGTCTCGATCAGCACGGGTGCCCCGTAGGACACCTGCAGCGCTCGCGCGCCGAGGATCCGTGCTTTCTCGTATCGATTGTATCGCTGTCTTGACATTGTTACTGGTACGGTGAGACGACGTCCACGAGGTCGCGGTGACTGATCAGCATCCGGCGACAGCAGTGCCGGTCGACGCCGAGGTCGTCGAGCACTTCGCCCGGGTCCTCGTCGCCCTCGCGGGCGCGCTCTTTGAACGCTTCCCAGTGTTCACCAACGACGTTACCGCACGTGAAACACCGGACGGGGATCATCATGACTGGATCACCTCAGCGGTAGGACTTCTGGTAACGAGCACGCGCACCCGGTCCGCCCCACTTCTTGGGTTCGGACTGGCGAACGTCGTTGACCAGCAGCGTGCGGTCGAAGTTCATGTACGCGTCGCGCAGCTCGGCGTCGCCGAGGTGCTGGACGAGACCGCGCGCGATGGCGGTCCGGGCCGCGTCGGCCTGGCCGCTGAAGCCGCCGCCCTCGACGTTGATGTCGATGTCGACGCCGTCGCGGAGCTCCTCGCCCGCGATGCGGAACGGCTCCAGCATCTTGAGCCGTGCCTGCTCCGGTTCCACCAGCTCGACTGGCTGGGAGTTGATGCGAACGCGACCGGCGCCGTCGCGCACGGTGGCGCGGGCGACGGCCGTCTTCTTCTTGCCTGAGGTGTTAGTTACCATGTGACGTTGGCTCCCAGAGACTCGGAGATGTCTCCGAGCGTCGTGAATTTGATGTTCGAGAGGCGGTCGAGCGAAGTGCCGTCGAGGACGACACTCTCGGTGTCCTCGTCGCGCTCGTAGGGGTTCCCGACGTACACGCGTACGTTCGCGAACGCCTCGCGACCGTCCTCCGTCTTGTACGGCAGCATGCCGCGGATGGCACGCTTGAAGATGCGGTCGGGCCGTTTGGGGTAGTACGGGCCGCTGTCGGAGCCGAGCTCCGCACGGGTGTGGTACGTCTCCATCGTCGCTTCTTCGTTGCCGGTGATAACCGCGCGCTCGGCGTTGACGACGGCGACCGTCTCCCCACCGAGGACGCGCTGGGCGACCTCCGAGGAGACGCGACCGAGGATGCAGTCACGGGCGTCGACGACGACGTCCGCGTCGATTTTTGCGAGACTCATCGGATCACCCGGACGTTGCTGCCTTCGGGGTTCTGTTCGACGAACTGTTCAAGCGACACCGCTTCGCCGGCCTGGTCGATCTTCGTGCGGGCGGTGCCCGAGAAGTCGACGGCGGCGACGGTGACGTTCTTTTCGAGCACACCGCTGCCCAGCACCTTGCCGGGGACGACGACCGTCTCGTCTTCCTGAGCGTACCGTTCGATGCGACCCAGGTTGACCTCAGCGTGCGTGCGCCGTGGCTTCTCGAGTCGGTCGGCGACATCCTGCCACACGTTGGCACCGGAGTCACGCGAGACCGACTTCAGATCGGCGATGAGGTTCTGTAGTTTCGGATTCGTCTTGCTACTCATAGCTGTCCCTCCTGTGTGGAGAGTTTCTGAAAAACGGAGTGCAGGGAGCAGGATTTGAACCTGCGGACCTCTACAGGACAGCGCCCTGAACGCTGCGCCGTTGGCCTGACTTGGCTATCCCTGCGTGCACTCCTGAGTAATCCGGTCCCCTTCAAACCACTTTCGGTCCCGCTGTCGGCGAGACGACCCGACGCGACGTCGGGTCGGACTGCGGCGCCGCGGCTGCGAACAGGGGCGAGCGCCGGACGAGTGGTCTGAAGGTCCGTCATTACGTTATACTGCGACTTTCGTCTGTAGTTCGTCCGCGCGCTCCTCGATGGAGTCGATCGCGCGGAGCAGCAGTTCTTCGACGCTGAACGAGCCGTCCGTCTCGATGTGGAAGACGAAGGCTCCGGGGACGTCCTCGACGCTGACTTCCTTCCCGGGGAACTTCTCCGAGAGGTCGTTGTCGAACTCGTCGGTGAGCACGATCTCTCCTTCGGGCGTCTCGATGACCCCGCGGAGGATTCGCGGCTCGTCCTCGTCGAACTCGCCGAGGTCGCCCTCGACGGTGACGCGCTGAAGGTGGCGGTAGCCGACGGAGACGCCGCCCTGGTGTTTGGCGTGCTCCTTTCCGGAGTCGAGCACCGCGGTGGCCTCGAACTCCAGCCGCTGTCCCTCCTTCAGCTCGATGATCGGGACGTTGTCGTCGGCGACTTCGACGAGCGGGTCTGCGCTCTCGATGTCGCCGGAGTACGCCGTTGCCGGACCTTCGACGTCGAGCGCGAGTGTGACCTCGTCGCCGATTTCGAAGTCGTCCAGCGGCGTCGTCAGGGGGATGAGCCCCAGACGGAGGCCGATCATCTCGTCGAACATGACGGAGGAGTTCTCGACGAAATTGACCGTGTCGATCGAGAACGTCGGGACGTCGGCGATCATCGCGCGGCGGATGCCGTTCGCGAACGCCGGCGTGAGCCCACGGATCAGTACCCGCGCGCTCCGTTCGTCCCGTTCGACGTACTCAACGTCGAAATCTGCTTCCGTCATGTCAGACTCGCTTGTTCTTGGGCGCCTTCGTCCCGTCGTGCGGGATGGGCGTGACGTCCTCGATCCGGCCGATTTCGACGCCGGCGCGCGAAAGCGCGCGGATCGTCGCCTGCGCACCGGGACCGGTGGACTTGTTCAGGTTGCCGCCGGGGCCGCGCACGCGAACGTGCACGCCCTCCAGGCCGGCGTCCTTGACGCGCTCGGCGACGACTTCCGCCATCTGCATGGCGGCGTACGGCGACGCCTCGTCGCGGTTCTGCTTCACCACGGTGCCACCGGACGACTTGGCGATCGTCTCGGCGCCCGTCTCGTCGGTGACCGTGATGAGCGTGTTGTTGAACGATGCGTACACGTGGGCGATGCCCCACTTTCCGTCCTCGGATTCACTCATGG
The DNA here is from genome assembly GCF_000336995.1 of Halorubrum aidingense JCM 13560. GTDB lineage: Archaea > Halobacteriota > Halobacteria > Halobacteriales > Haloferacaceae > Halorubrum > Halorubrum aidingense. Next base: position 83,746 of record NZ_AOJI01000022.1, read on the forward strand.
TTGGTTACTCCTGTGACTCCGCGCGCTCGGGGTGGAGATCGTCCGCGAGCGGGCTCGTCTCGTCGAAGGCGATGGCGCCTTCGTCGTCCACGTCGACTTTCACCGAGGGGCGCGTGACGCGCGCTCCGTTGACGGTGATGTGGCCGTGAACGATGAACTGGCGGGCCTGCTGAGTCGAGGACGCGAACCCCTGCCGGTAGGCGACCGTCTGAAGACGGCGCTCGAGCAGGTCGGTCACGTCCAGCGAGAGGACCGCCGAGATGTCGTCGTTGTCGCCGAGAATGCCGATGCGACGGAGTCGCGTAACGAACTCCGCGCCGGCTTCCTGTGCGACGTCGACGTCACCCTGGGCCTCGCCGAGCAGGCGCCGCGCCTCGCGACGCATGCTGCGCAGCTCGGACTGAGCGCGCCAGAACTCCTCTTTGTTCTTGAGACCGTACCGAGAGAGGAGATCGGACTCCTCGGCGATCCGCTCGCCCTGGTACGGGTGGTTCGGCGTCTCGTAGCCCTTCGTGTTCTTGCCGGTGCTCATTCCTCGTCACCCGCTGCTTCGTCTTCCGCCATCTCCTCGCGGATCTCCTCGACGTTGACGCCGATGGTGCCCTCGGACCGACCCGTGGACTTCGTGCGCTGGCCGCGTACCTTCTGGCCGCGCTTGTGGCGAACGCCTTTGTACGATTCGATGACCTTCATCCGGTTGATGTCGTGGCGGCGCTTCTCGTTGACGTCGGTGCCGACGAGGTGCGTCGTCTCTCCGGAGTAGAAGTCGTTCTGTCGGTTCGTCATCCACGACGGGACGTGGTCTTCGAGGTTCTCGGCGATGTCGACCACCGCGTCGATGTCACCCTCGTCGAGGAGGCCGAACGTGGCGTTTTTGTCCACGTTTGCCTTCTCGGCGACCAGCCGCGCCGTGCGCGTGCCGATGCCGTCGAGTTCGGACAGGCTTCGCTCGACCGTCTTCGTCCCGTCGAGGTCAGCGCCCCCGATACGGACGAAGTACTGGAGGTCTTCTTCCTCCTCCGGCGAGTCGTCCTGTGATTCTTCCGTGCTCATGTGTTGGTTGTGGTGAGCCCTACCGGCGCGAATCCGGCGGTACTCGGTCCGTTCGAGCGTTGCGGCGGGGATTCGAACCCCGGAGGCAGTGACGCCACAGAGTTAGCAACCCTGCGCCTTGGGCCAGGCTTGGCTACCGCAACTCGCGTCGTATCATCGCCCTCGTGGACTCGGGACCCGGTGCCCCTGCAGTTCGTGCATCCGTACGGTCCCGCTTTCGCTACTTAAACATCACGGAACGCACGAGGGGATGAGGGCCTCTAGCACGGTCTGGGAGGGGCAGAGAGCCAACGGGTCGGCGGGCGCCACTAGCGGGTCGGCGGGCGCCACTAGCGGGTCGGCGGGCGCCACTAGCGGGTCGGCGGGCGCCACTAGCGGGTCGGCGGGCGTCACCGACGAGTCGGCGGGGGCCGCTGCGGAATCGTCTGCCCGGTACGAGCAGCGGGCGCCGTTTGGCGTACTGTTTAGTGGATGCCGCGGATGGGTCTGCGCATGAAGGCCGTTCAGTTCGACGCTCACGGCGACCGCGACGTGATCGAGTACGGCGAATTCCCGGACCCAGAGCCCGACCGCGGCGAGGTGCTCGTCGACGTCAAGGCGGGCGCGTTGAACCACCTCGACATCTGGACGCGACGGGGGCTCCCCGGCGTCGACCTCGAGATGCCCCACATTCCCGGCAGTGACGCCGCCGGCGTCGTCGAGGCGGTCGGCGAGGGCGTGACGCGGTTCGAACCGGGCGACCACGTCGCCGTGAGCGCGGGCGTCTCCTGTGGCACCTGCGAGTTCTGTCGCGACGGCGAGGAGTCGCTGTGCCCGTCGTTCCACATCATCGGCGAGCACGTCCGCGGCGTTCACGCCGAGCTCGCGGCCGTCCCCGAGGAGAACCTCGTCCCGGTTCCCTCGGACGTCGACTGGGAGGTCGCCGGGTCCGCCTCGCTCGTCTTCCAGACCGCGTGGCGGATGCTCCAGACGCGCGCGGACATCGAGGCCGGCGAGAAGGTGCTCGTGCTCGGCGCCTCCGGCGGCGTCGGTCACGCGGCTGTCCAGATCGCCGACCACGCGGGCTGTGAGGTGTTCGCGACGGCCTCCACCGAAGAGAAGCTCTCGCACGCCGAGGCATGCGGCGCGGACCACGTGATCGACTACGAGACGAACGACTTCGCCGACGAGATCGCCGAGCTGACCGGCCGGCGCGGCGTCGACGTCGTCGTCGACCACGTCGGCGAGGCGACCTATCCCGACTCGCTGAAGTCGATGGCGAAGGGCGGTCGGCTCGTCACCTGCGGCGCGACCACCGGACCGAACCCCGGCGCCGGGCTCAATCGGATCTTCTGGAACCAGCTGTCCGTGATCGGCTCGACGATGGCGACGCCGGGCGAGGTCGACGACGTGCTCGAACTCGTCTGGGACGGGACCTTCGAGCCGCACGTCCGAGAGACGCTGCCGATGAGCGAAGCCGCGCGCGCCCACCAGATGCTCGAAAACCGTGAGGGCTTTGGTAAGGTGGTGGTAAAACCCGACAGTGAGTTCTGAGACCGAGGCCGGCGGCGACGCGGACCGCTCCGCAGACGGCGGTTACGTCCACGCGCCCGAGGGTGACCCGAGCAGCGGCGGTCCCGTTTCGGGGGGCCCCGACGAGCCGGACGCCGACGGCTTCGGAACGCGGGGGTGGGCGCTGACGGCCGTGCTGTTCACTTGCGTCCTCGTCATCCCCGGAGTCATCTACCTCTACCCGTACGCGGCCGGCGCGTTCGGGTTCACGTTCTTCGCGACGTACCTCGCGCTCCCGCTCGTCCCCGCGCTCCTCCTCGGACTCGTCGCGGTCTGGTCGATGACCGCGGCGACCCGCGATCAGTGACCGGGCCTCCGCGATCAGTAACCGGGCCTGCGTCACCTTCTCTCTCGCCCCGCGTCGGCGCCGAACGACAACCGTTTTGAACGAGTCACGCGCAGTAGCGATATGTTGATCACCGTCTCCGGCCCGCCGGGAAGCGGGAAGAGCACGAACGCCGCGGGACTCGCCGATCGGTTGGGGCTCGATCACGTCTCCGGCGGCGACATCTTCCGCGAGATGGCCGCCGAACGCGACATGACGCCCGTCGAGTTCAACGAGTTCGCCGAGAACGACCCCCAGTTCGACCGCAACCTCGACCGTCGGCTCCACGAGATCGCCACGACCAGCGACGACCTCGTGCTCGAGTCGCGGCTCGCCGGCTGGCTCGCGGGCGACCACGCCGACTTCCGGTTCTGGTTCGACGCCCCCGTCTCGGTCCGCGCCGAGCGGATCGCCGAGCGCGAATCGAAGCCCGTCGACCGCGCGAAGGCGGAGACAGAGCGACGCGAGGCCTCCGAGCGGAAGCGATACCTGGAGTACTACGACATCGACATCGACGATCTCTCGATTTACGACGCCGCGTACAACACCGCCCGCTGGAGCCCCGGCCGCTTCCTCGACGTGCTCGTCGCGACGGTCGAGGCGTACGAGCCCGTCGACGACGAAGGGAAAGCCCCGATCGAGGGCGTGAACTACGACTTCTGACCGTCGCGAACAGTATCCCCGCATGACCCGACACCCCGACGACACCGACCGCGATCCGCTTCGTGCCCCGCCCGGCGAGCGCTCCGTGCCCGAGCTGCTCCGATTCGGCGTCGTCAACGTCGACAAGCCCGCCGGCCCGTCCTCCCACCAGCTCTCAGCGTGGGTTCGAAACGCGATCAACGAGACGCTCGCGGCGCTGGACCCCGACGGCGAGGCGATAGACGGGGTCGCACACGCCGGTACGCTGGATCCGAAAGTCACCGGCTGTCTCCCGACGCTCACCGGCGACGCGACGCGGGCTGCCCAGGTCTTCTTGGAGGGGGGCAAAGAGTACGTCTCGGTGCTCGAACTCCACGGGCCCGCCCCGACCGATTTCCGCTCGGTCGCCGCCGAGTTCGAGGCCGAAATCTACCAGAAGCCGCCGCGCAAGAGCGCAGTGACTCGCCGGCTCCGGACGCGAACAATCCACGATTTGGACGTACTGGAGGTCGAGGAACGACGGGCCCTCCTCCGAATCGGGTGTGAGTCCGGCACGTACATCCGAAAGCTGTGTCACGATATCGGGCTCGCGACGGGCGTCGGCGCGCACATGGGCCACCTCCGCCGGACCGCGACCGTCCCGTTCGACGACAGCGATCTCCACACCCTCCAGGACCTCTTCGACGCGCTCGCGTGGGCCGAGGACGGCGACGACGCGCTCCTCCGCGAGGTTGTCCGCCCCGCCGAGGACGCGCTGGTTCACCTTCCCTCGGTAACCGTCGCCCCCTCCGCGGCCCGCAACGTCGCCACCGGCGCGCCCGTGTACGCGCCCGGCGTCATCGACGTCGATACCGCCGATTTCGGCGACGACGCCGACCGCAACGCGAGTGACGGTGCAGACGGGGACGACGCGCCGCTCGTCGCCTGCCACACTCCCGACGGCGCCGCGGTCTGTCTCGGACGGCTCGTCGGCGATCCCGACGCCGACTCGGGCGTCGTCGTCTCCCTGGAACGCGTTCTCGTCTGATCGGACGACTGCGACGCGGTCGGCGGTCCGTCACGGACCGGGCGACCGAAGCGAAGTCCTTAATTACCGGACTCACATGTTTTCGGATGCAGACAGGGACCGTGGGGTAGTGGTATCCTCTGCGGATGGGGTCCGTAGGACCTGAGTTCGACTCTCAGCGGTCCCATCAGAAATTTTGAGGATTGCTATAAACGACAGCCTTAGCCACCTCTACCACCCGAAAACCGCATTCTGGGGTGCACGATAAACCGCCTCAGACGCGGCCCCAATCGCTCACTCGGCCGGCGACGATCGCCGCTCCGGGTGCTCGAACGCGAACGTCTCGGTCCGTATCATCTCCAGCGTCTCTTCGACGGAGGGGCGATCGCCCCAGAACGTCCCGTAGTACGCGAACCGAACGGTGCCCTCGGGGTCGATGACGACGGTCGCGGGTCGGTTGATGTACTCGGCGTGGACGGCGTACGCCATCGGGTCGACCCCGTACGCGGCGCCGACTGCCCCCGCGCGGTCGATCAGGTGCGGCCACCAGATCCGGTCCGTGTACGTCTCGGCGAACGGTTCGTCGGCGAACCAGTACTCCGGCTCCAGCTCTTGACCGACCATCACCCGACCGCGGTACGCCTCGTGACACTCGACGGTCGCCACGGTGACGTTCGCGTCGGCCAACTCCTCGCGGAGTTCGATCAGCTCGTCGAACTCGCGGTGACAGACCGGACACCAGTCGGCGAAGACCCAGATCAACACGGTCCAGCCGTCGCCGTCGCCACCGACGGCGTCCTCGAGGTCCCACGTCCGACCGTCGGTGTCCGGCAGCTCGAACGCGGGCGCCGACTCCCCGACGGTCACCCGTCCGAACGCCTCGGGATCGAGCGCCCGGAACGCCGCCGCGAGCTCGGGTTCGGCGACCGCGCCCTTCTCGATGCGATCGACCGCGAGTTCGGCCTGGTGGCGAACGTCCTTCGAGTCGTCGGCCGCCAGTCGGTCGCGGAGGAGCGCCAGCGACTCGTCGGCGCCGATCCGCCCGAGGGCGACGATCGCCTGCGACCGCGCCAGCGGGTCCGGGTCCTCGCGGACCACCCGTTCGAGCGCGTCCACCGCGGAGCGGGCCCGAAGAACCCCCAACGCCGTCGCGCAGACGTATCGGACCTGCACGTCGTCGTCCCGCAGCCCGGCCGCGATGTCCGCCGTCGCGTCGTCGCCGCCTCGGACGAGGTCGCGGACGGCGAGCAGCCGCACGCGCCAGTCCTCGTCGGCGAGGTCCGCGATCCCGTGCTCCGCTACCGTCCGATCGATCGTAAAGCTCGTCTCATCGAGCGGGTGGAACTCGCGTGCGCGGACCCGGTCGAGGACCGCACCGACCGGGGGGCCGTCGGAGACGGAGTCGTCCCGGGTCGGCGACGTCACACGCCCTCGACGAGCCGTTCCAGCTGTTCTGGCGGAACCGCACCGCGGGCGGCGTGCCCCTCGTATGCAAACGTCGGAACGCCCGTGACGCCGTCGCGCTGCGCGTCGACGAAGCGCTCGCGGAGCCGATCCCGACGGTCCTCGTCCGCGACCGCGCTCCGGACTTCCTCGCCGTCCAGTCCCACCGAGTCGGCGATCTCCGCGAGCACGTCGACGTCGCCGATGTCTCGGCCGTCGACCCAGAGGGCCTCGAAGATCGCCTCGTCGAAGTCGAGCCACCGGGCGGGATGCTCCGCGCTCACGTACCACGAGGCGACCTGCGCGTCGAAGGAGTCAACCTCGTCCGGGAGGTCGTCGAGGTCGAGCATCTCCTCGGCGTCGTACTCCGTTTTCAGGCGCGCCACGTTCTGTCGAACCTGGTCGAAGTACGCCTCGTCTTTGCCGTCGTCGACGGAGTGGTCGATCTCGCCGTCGGGGCCGCGCTTCTGACTCCGGAGGTCGAACGGCCGCCAGTCGATGTCGAGGTCGTCCTCTCGCGTCTCTAGATAGGCGTCCAACGACTGTCGGCCCAGGTAACAAAACGGACACACGTAGTCCGAATACACGGTGATGTCGTCGCTGGTCTGCGTCATTGCTCGCGGGTACGGGCGCCGGCCTGATAAGGGCCCTAGTGAGGGTGACGTTACCGGGGTCGACGTCGCCCGGACACCTCCGGAACCACTAAACGCCGGACAACCCTACCGCCGGTAATGGCCGATTGGACGGAGAAGTACCGCCCGAGCACGCTCTCGGAGGTCCGCGGCAACGACAAGGCCCGCGACGCGTTCGCGACGTGGGCGCGCTCGTGGGACGATCACCGCGAGGCGGTCGTCCTCCACGGGAGCCCGGGCGTCGGGAAGACGAGCGCGGCCCACGCGCTCGCGAACGACATGGGCTGGGAGACGGTCGAACTGAACGCCTCCGACCAGCGCACCGCCGACGTCATCGAGCGCTTCGCGGGGCGGGCGGCTCGCAACGCCACCCTCGGCGGGAGCGCGGCCGGCGGCGGCGCCGCGGGCGGCGACACGGCCTCTCGCCAACTCGTCATCTTAGACGAGGCCGACAACATCCACGGCAACTACGACCGCGGCGGCGCCTCGGCGATCACGGAGCTGGTCAAGGAGTCGGGCCAGCCCATCGTCCTCATCGCCAACGAGTTCTACGACATGTCCCGCGGGCTCCGCAACGCCACCCAAGAGATCGAGTTCCGCGACGTCTCCGCGCGCTCCATCGTCCCAGTGCTCCGAGACGTCTGTCGGAAGGAGGGGATCGAGTTCGAGCCCGACGCCCTCCAGCGGATCGCCGAGCGCAACCGCGGCGACCTCCGCGGCGCGATCAATGACCTGCAGGCCGCCACCGAGGGCCGCGACTCGATCGCGGTCGAGGACGTGGTCACCGGCGACCGCGACAAGGCGCTCGGCCTGTTCCCGTTTCTCGACGCGGTCCTCAAAGAGGAGTCCGCCGAGGAGGCGCTGCAGTCGGCGTACGCGGTCGACGAGACGCCCGACGACCTCACGAAGTGGGTCGAGAACAACGTCCTCGACGTGTACGACCCGATGGAGGCGGTCCGGGCGTACGACTTTCTCGCGAACGCCGACGTCTGGCTGGGTCGCGTGCGCGCCACGCAGAATTACTCGTACTGGCGCTACGCGACCGACAACGCGGCCGCCGGGGTCGCCGCGGCCCGCGACGGCACCAAGGGCGGGTGGACCCGGTACGGGCGCCCGCAGTTCTGGGCCTCCTCGGACGCGACCGCGGACGAGGTCGTCGGACGGATCGCCGCCGCGAGCGGGTGTAGCATCGCGACGGCCCGACGCGAGGTGTTGCCGTTCCTCCAGACGGTGACGCACCACTGCAAGCCGCGCGATCTGACGGTCGCGATGGCGGCCGCCTACGACCTCGACGAGGCGGGCGTGTCCTTCGTCACCGGCTCCGGCGAGACGACGAACAAGGTGGAGTCGATCGTCGCCGACGCGCAGGCGCGGCGCGACCAGCTGATCGAGGACAACGCCGACGGCGCGTTCGCCGGCGTAGCCCGCGAGGCGGTAGACAACGGGTCGAAGTCGGACCCGACAGAGCCCGAAAGCCCTGACGGCACGAGCGACGACGAGGAACACAGCGAGGCTGAAAACGGCGACGACGGAAGCGAGGACGACGGGCAGGCCGGACTGAGCGACTTTCTCTAATCGCCGATCGTCGCGCCGTCGGTGTCGCCGCACCGCTCGCAGTCCACGCCGGTGAAGTCGAATCGCGCGCCCCCGTCGCGACCCTCCGTGACACTGACCGACCAGCCGTGTGCTTCCGCGATTCGCTCGACGATCGCGAGTCCGAAGCCGGTCCCGTCGTCGGCGGTGGAACGCCCCGGTTCGAAGACGGCGTCACGCTCCTCCGGGGGGATCCCGGTCCCGTCGTCGGCGACGTAGAACCCGTCCTGAAGCGGGCCGACGACGATCCGGACCGAGGGACCCGAGCGATCGTCGGAGTCGGGCGGGCCGCCGGCGGAGCCGTGCTCGATGCTGTTTCGGAAGAGATTCTCGAAGGCCTGCCTGAGTCGGCTCCCGTCGCAGTCGACGGTCGGCAGCGAGCCGTCGACGACGAGCGCCGCGTCCGCGTCGTCCCCCACCGTTCGCCACGCTCGGCGGACGACGTCTTCGAGGGCCGTCGTCGTCGTCTCCTCGACGGTTCGACCCTCTCGGGCGAGCGCGAGCAGGTCGGAGATGAGGTCGTCCATCCACCCGAGCGCGTCGCGCGCGCGGTTCAGTCGCTCGTCGGCCGCGTCGCCGTCGAGTTCCGTCGCCAGTTCGAGGTTGCCGACGGCGACCGAAAGCGGATTCCGGAGGTCGTGCGAGACGACGCTCGCGAACTCCGCGAGGCGTTCGCGCTCCCGTTCGAGCCGGCGGCGGCTCTCGAACCGCTCGCCGGCCGGGAACAGGTACCCGACCACGTCACCCCCCTCGGTGTGTGATCCGCGCTCGTGGACCCACGTCGGCTCGTCGTCGACGGTGAGGCGGTACGTGACGTCGATAGCGTCGCCGTCCAGCGCCGACCGGAGCCGCTCCCGGTCCGACTCGGCGACGGCCTCCAGCCAGCCGGTCCGCGGGAACGCCCCGACGTTCAGCTGAGGCTCGTCGGCCGCTTCGACGACGAATCGGGTCGGATCGCCGCCCGGACGTCGGTACGCCACCCCCGGTCGACGCTCCATCGGCTGAGACACATCTAAAATCTTACATTGGGGGATAATAAATCTTACTTGAATATCACTTCGATCCGAGGCTGTTATTACCACTAAAACGGCTGAATACAACGGTTTCGCTCCCGTAAGCCGTCTCTCACACGAGAATTGGGGAGAATCGGACCGAATAAACAATCTGTCGTATCACGAACGGTTCATATGTCTGACGCACTCCTGTAGCCGGGGAACGGTTTAACTTCCTCAGGGTCGCCGTACGCGGTATGCAGGCGGCGATCCTCAGAAACTACGGCGAACCGCTGACGATCCGCGAGGTGCCCGCGCCGGAGCCCGGTCCCGACGGGGCGGTGGTCCGCGTCGAGGCGTGCGGCGTCTGCCGGAGCGACTGGCACGCGTGGATGGGCCACGGCGAGTGGGCCGACGATCGGGTGCCCCGCGGGCAGATCCTCGGGCACGAGCCGGCGGGAGAGGTGGTCGCCGTCGGCGACGCTGTCGACCGATTCGAACTGGGCGACCGGGTGGTCGTCCCGTTCTCGCTCGGCGACGGCACCTGCCCGTACTGCCGTCGCGGCGCCGGCAACGTCTGCGGCGATGGGCGAGCGCTCGGCTTCGAACCGGCGGCGCCGGGCGCGTTCGCCGAACGGGTTCGGGTGCCCGGCGCCGACTACAACCTCGTCGAACGACCGCCGTGGCTCGACGCGACCGACGCGGCCGCGCTCGGCTGCCGGTACATGACCGCGTACCACGCGCTGGCCGAGCGGGCCGGCCTCGCCGGCGGCGACGCCCTCGCGGTCCACGGCTGCGGCGGCGTCGGCCTCTCCGCGGTTCAGATCGGTGACGCCCTCGGCGCGAGCGTCGTCGCGGTCGACGTCGACGACGACGCGCTCGCGGCGGCGGCCGATCTCGGCGCCGACCGCACGGTGAACGCCGCCGCCGTCGGCGCCGAGGGGGTGTCAGCGCGCGTTCGCGAACTGACCGACGGGGGCGCCGACGTCTCCGTCGACGCGCTCGGTATCGCCGAGACGTGCCGCAACTCGGTCCGATCGGTTCGACCGCGCGGGTGCCACGTGCAGGTCGGACTGACAACCGAGGCCGAGCGCGGCGAGGTCTCGCTGCCGACCGACTGGATGACCCGCTGGGAGGTGTCGTTCGTCGGCGCTCGGGGGATGCCGCCGACGAGCTACGACGACCTGTTCGCGCTCGTCGAAGCGACCGACGTCGATCCCGGCGCGCTCGTGAGCCGAGAGATTTCGCTCTCGGAGGTCTCCGAACGGCTGGCAGCGATGGGTACGTACGACGTTCGCGGCGTCGAGGTCGTCACTGAGTTCACGAAGTAGCGCCGTCGGCAGTCTCCCGCGAGCTATCGCTCGCGGTCGACGCCGAGTCCGGGGATCGAGACACGGGACTCGACCCGTTCCATCAGCTTCGAGGCCGTGAGCACCAACGCGAGGTACGTCACGCCCGTGACGATGAAAATCAGCGTGTAACGGAACGTCTCGGAGGCGATCTGATCGGCTCGGTAGTAGAGTTCGGGAACCGTGATGAACGCGGCCAACGAGGAGTACTTGATCAGGTACACGAACTCGTTGGTCCACGAGGGGATCGCGTATCGGAGTCCCTGCGGAAGCACGACGTAGTAGATCGTCTCCAGCTTCGAGAGACCGATCGCGCGGCCCGCGGTGATCTGTCCCTCTTCGACGCTCTCGATGGCGCCGCGGATGTACTCCGCCTGATAGGCGGCGCCGTTGAGCGTGAACCCGACGATCGCCACCCACACGACGTTTCGCGCGAACACGCCCGAGAGCGTGTCGGGGACGTAGCTCCCGAGGTTGAGCCCGTAGTGGAGCACGAACAGCTGCGCGAGGAGGGGCGTCCCGCGCAGCAGTTCTGTGTACGCCAGCGACACCCACGCGGAGAACCGGCCGTACACCCGCGTCACCGCCAGCGGGACCGCGATGAAGAAGCCGACGACGAGGCTCGCAGCGGTGATGACGACCGTCAGCCACGTTCCGCGGGCGATCTCCGGAGAGAGCTCGACGACGAACGCGGCGTCGGCCGCGTACGCCGCGATTCCCGGGATCGCGGCGAGTGTCGCCTCGACCGCGCCGGGCGGAACGAGCGGGTCGCCGACCGGGACGAGGACGCCGCCGAGCCACCGGTTGACCCAGCTGACGACCAGCCAGCCCCAGAACAGCGCGCCCGCGGCGACGAGGAGGAGGCGGCCCACCGAGCGGTCGGAGTCCGCCACACGTTCCCGCACCGTCGCGGGTCGCGTCGCGCCCGCCATCAGTCGTGGCTCGCGATGCGTTCGAGGAACCGGCCGGTCCGCTCCCGTTCCGGTCGTTCGAACAGCTGGTCGGGCGGACCGCGCTCGACGACGCGGCCGTCGTCTAAGAACACGATCTCGTCGGCGACCTCCCGCGCGAAGCTCATCTCGTGGGTGACGACGAGCATCGTCATCCCCTCGTCGACGAGCCCGTGCATCACCTCCAGCACCTCGCCGATGAGCTCCGGGTCCAGCGCGCTCGTCGGCTCGTCGAACAGCAGGAGCTTCGGCTCCATCGCCAGCGCGCGGGCGATGCCGACCCGCTGTTGTTGCCCGCCGGACAGCTCCGCGGGGTACGAATCGAACTGATCGCCTAACCCGACGCGTTCGAGCTGCGCTTCGGCGCGCTCGCGGGCCGCGGCCTCCGAGAGGCCGAGCACGCGCCGCGGGCCGAGCGCGACGTTGCCGACTGCGGTCAGGTGCGCGAACAGGTTGAACCCCTGGAACACCATCCCGACCTCTCTGCGGAGGTCGTTGACGTCGAGATCCGGGGACAGCACCTCCTCGCCGTCGAGCAGGATCGATCCCTCCTGCGCCTCGGCGAGTCGGTTGACGCAGCGGAGCATCGTCGATTTGCCGGAGCCCGACGGACCGATGAGGACGGTCACGTCGCCGCGGTCCATCTCGAAGGAGACGTCGTGGAGCACCTGCTCGTCGCCGTACCACTTCGAGACGTCCGCTACCCGGAGGAAGCCGTCGTCACTCACGCCGACTCACCCTCCGGGATCGCGTAGTAGTCGCCGAGGTAGTCGAGCGCGCGGTTCGTCGTGAAGGTGAGGACGAAGTATATTGCACTGATAAAGAGGATGACTTCGAGCACTGCGGTCGTTCGCTCCGAGAACAGGTCGTACCCGCGGGTCAACAGCTCGGCGAGCCCGATCGCGAAGACGATGCTCGTGTCTTTCAAGACGATCGTGAACTCGTTTTGGAACCCCGGGATCGACCGTCGAAGCGCCTGCGGAACGACGACGTACCGGACCGCTTCGAGCCGCGAGAGCCCGATCGAGCGGCCGGCCTCCAGCTGGCCGGCGTCCACGCTGGCGAGCGACGCCCGGAAGATCTGTGACTGGTACGCGGCGCTTCGCAGGCCGAGCCCGAGTATCCCGGCGGTGACCGCCGACGAGATCGAGACGACGCCGAGGTTGATCTGCGGAACGCCGACGACGAAGTACATCACGATGAGGATCACGACGATCGGCGTGCCCCTGAGGACGACGCCCGCGGCGTTCACGGCCCGTTTGAGGTAGCCGCCGCCGTACACCTCGACCGCGCCGGCCGGGAACCCGACGACGAAACCGAGGAGGATGGACGCGACCGTGAGCCCGACCGTCAGCAGGACGCCGACGCCGAGGTAGTCCGCGTTCCGGAAGACGAACTCCCAGTCGGCAGCGTCGCCGATGATCGCGGGCGCGCCTCCGATCGGCGGCGCCCCGGCGGCGGCGCTCTCGACCGCGGCGAGCGCGACGGTCCATCCGGCAGCCATCCTACTCCTGCCCGAACCAGGTGGTGGTTATCTCCTCGTACGTCCCGTCGTCGCGAACGGTCGCGAGCCCGTCGTTCAGCGCCGACTGGAACTCCGACTCGCCCTGACGGAGGCCGAAGCCGAACTGCTCGCCGGTCTCCTCGACGAACGCGACTTCCACGTCGCGGCTGGCCGCGAACGTCTCGGCGACCGGGAGGTCGAGGACGACGGCGTCGATGTTCTCGTTTTCGAGGTCCTCGACCGCGAACACGTAGCTGTCGTACGACGAGTAGTCGTCCTCGCTGATGATTCCGGGATCGATGAGGTTCGCCGTCACCTGATCGGCGCCGGTCGTCCCAGACTGTGCGCCCACGCGGGCGCCGTCGAAGTCCTCCCACGCCCCGGGCTGGAAGTCGCCGCCCTCGCGGACGAGAATCGCCTGATCGGACTCCCAGTAGGGGTCCGAGAAGGCGATCGTCTCCTGACGGTCCTCGGTGATCGTCATCGCGGCGGCGATCACGTCGATCTCCTCGTTCTGCGTGAGCGCCGGGATGAGCGAGTCGAACTCGAAGGTCGCCCACTCGCCCAGCTCGTAGTCGGTCTCCGCGACGACGGCCTCCAGCAGATCGATGTCGAACCCGATCAGCTCGCCGTCTTCCTGCATCTCGAACGGCGGGAAGCCGGGCGCGGTGCCGGGCGTGATCGTGGTGCTGTCGTCGCCGAGACAGCCGGCGACTCCCGTCAGCCCGACGGCGCTCGACGCACCGGTCAGCTTCAGGTACGTCCGCCGACTCATGTCGGTCTGCGTGCGGTATGACATACGTGTGCGAGAACGGGAAGCGATTTTAAGCTTTCTTCCTCGGGCGGTACGTCGGCACCGCCTCAGTCTCCGGCGATCGGCTCGGCGGTCGCCTGCGTGCCGTCTATCGAACGGACGACCCACGCCGCGCCGGCCGCGAGCGCGACGGCGACGCCGAGCGCGACGAGGTTGAACTGCTGCCACAGGCTCGTGTACAACACGAGATCGCGTCCCAGAAGCAGCGTGACGATGAGCGCGGCCATCGAGCCCGCGGCGAGCGTCCGGACGGTGCCGACGGCGTCGCGGTCGACGCCGGCGTAGCCGGAGCCGACCGCCTCCGTGGCGTACGCGACCGTCGCGACGAGCCCGAGGTGTCCGGCCAGTCCCGTGACGTAGAAGGCCGCCTGTGCACCCGGTGAGTAGGTGACGAAGGGGACCGCCCGGGAGACGACCACGCTACCGAGGATCCCGACGAGGGCGATCCCGGTCGCGATCCGGAGCAGCTTCGGCGATCCGCGGCCGCCGCCCCAGATGGTCGCGAGAGCGAGGAGCGTGAAGATCGTCAGCGCGACGATCAGGTGCGCGGCGTGCGTGGACACGGTGTAGCCGCCGGGGACGAGCCCGCCGAGGGTGACCGTGACCGCGCCGACGGTGATCTGGAGGGGAAGGATGGCGACCGCGAGCGTCGCCGCCAGTCGGGTCCGCCGGTCGAGCCCGCCGAGCCACGTCCAGCCGGCGACGCCGATGATCAGGAAGCCGGTGACCATCGCCCAGACCCGGTGGAACCACTCGATGAAGTCCGGGTTGATCACGAGCGCGGGGATGAGCTGATCGGAGCAGAGCGGCCACTGGGCCTGACACGCCAGTCCCGAGCCGGTCGCTGCGGTGTACACGCCGAGCGCAAAGAGCGTCAGCGTCATCCCCGTCGTCGCCGCCGCGTACCGTCTGAACGTCAACCACGCGGGCCGAAGACTCATTGGCCGAATTCAGGCATGCGCGTACTTAGACCGTTCGGCCGCTCCACGCGGCCGGGAACGACGACGCGAACTGGAGCGCGGATCTCGCAGACTTCTGTGGAATGCAGTATATAAGTGAATAAGCGCAGCGGCGACAGTTGTTTATAAAAAACGGAGCGTCGGCGCGCTCCGGTGAGCGCCGCACGGCGGCGCGAACCGAGCGCGAGGGAGCCTGCGACGGCGCTTATAAGCGCCGTCGCGGCGAGGCTGGGGAGGCGTGAGGTGCTGGGCGGTTGCGGGGCTGTGCGGATCAGGGGCGTTGAAGCCGCTCACTGCGCCGTCAACGATTGATAAATACACGACTGCTGAGGGAGTCGCTCTATCAGCAACGGTTTATAAGCGATCGACGAGGGAGCCCGAGACTCTCACTGCCCTGTCACAGGGGAACACACGGCTGCCAGCACCGCCGGAACCACCCGCGATCGCGCGCCCGCTTACCCGGACAGTTCGCGTTTCGCCTGGCGCGCCCGCTCGGACATCTCCTCGTTGCCCTCGACGTCCGCGAGCGTCTCGATCGCCTCCAGGTTGCGGACCGAGTTGTCGAGGAAAGAGAGCACGTCGCCGGTGTACGCGTACACCATGTAGTCGTCCGTCATCACGTCGACGATCGCCTGCGGACCGAGCCCCTCGGCGCGGAGTTCGAGGACGTACCGCATGAACTTCTCCTCGGGACAGCCGCAGTAGGGGTTCGCCTGACAGTCGCAGTCGAGGAAGTCCTCGGCGAAGTCGAGGATGCGGTCGCGCGTCGTCGAGTCGAGCTTCGAGAGGCCGTCGCCGCTGTAGAGGATGTCGAGGGTCGCGCCGGCGAACGCCCCCTTCGGGATGCTCGTCTCCAGCTGTGAGGCGAGCTGTCGGTGGTTCTTCACGTAGATCTTGTCGGTGAACGCCACGGGTTGTCGGCGGTACGTCGCCGGGCGGCAAAAGGCGTGTGGTCGGTGTGACGCGCCGGGAGGCCGCGGGGCTGTGAGGTTGCGAGGTTGCGAGGCTGCGGGGCTACGAGGCGACGTGGCCGTCGACGACGCCCGAACGCCACCCCGTCACACGCCCGTCCGGGAGTCGTAACCGTTATTTATCAAAGCGGGATAGATATCGACGCGTGTCCGGGTTAGGGTAGTGGACTATCCTTCAGCCTTGTGGAGGCTGAGACGCGGGTTCGATTCTCGCACCCGGACCTTCTGCGGAACGTAGTGACGAAGCAGGACGGACGGCGAGATCGAATCACGCGAGACGAGCGGAGCGAGTCTCGCCTCGGGTTCGATTCTCGCACCCGGACCTTTTGTGGCGAGCAACTTCGTGAGCCACGAGGCTCTGTAGAGGGTCGAAGGAGGCGGTATTCGAACGGATCGCGACGCGAACGCGAACCGGAACGCCGGTCGGTCGAAAACCGTCAAACCGTCCCGGTACCGGCGGGGTTTTTCGTCGTCGCCGCACACGGGTGCGTATGGAGCTGTTTGCCGTTCCGGACCTCCCGGAGATCCGGGACGGAGACGATCTCGCGGCCATGATCGACGAGCGCGCCGACCTCCGCGAGGACGACGTGGTCGTCGTCGCCAGCACCGTCGTTTCGAAGGCTGAGGGGCGGACCTACAACCTCGACGACTTCGAGCCGAGCCCTCGCGCGAACGAGGTGGCCGACCGGCTCGCGGAGATCGCGGGCGACGAGAAGGACCCGCGCTTCGCGCAGGCCGTCCTCGAGGAGTCGGCGGAGCTGATCATGGAGGCGCCGTTCCTCCTGACGGCGACGCGCTTCGGCCACATCGGTGTCAACGCGGGCATCGACCGATCGAACGTCCCCGGCGGCGACCTGCTGTTGCTCCCGGAGCGCCCCTCCGAGAGCGCGGCGCGAATCCGCGAGGGGATCGCGGCCGACCGCGTCGTCGTCAGCGACACCTGCGGCCGCCCCTTCCGGCACGGTCAGCGCGGCGTCGCCATCGGCTGGGCCGGGCTACCGGCGAGCCGCGACTGGCGCGGCGAGCGCGACCGCGACGGCCGCGAGATGGGCGTCACCGTCCAGAACGTGATCGACGAACTCGCCTCGGCCGCCAACCTCGTCGCCGGCGAGGGCGACGGCGGCACCCCGGTCGTCGTCGTCCGCGACTGGGCGTTCGGCGACCACGAGGGGTCGGACAACCACTTCCGCGAGGTCGAGGGCGACTTCGTCCGGCAGGCGCTGCGCGACTGGAGCTACGAGGACCACTGACATGCTCGGCATCGAACTCACCCCCGAACACGACTTGCACCGTCTCGTCGACCTCGGCGTCCGCGCCGAAGCGGCCGGCTACGACGCCGTTTACTCGACGTGTCACTACAACAACCGCGACCCGTGGGCGTTCCTCTCGCAGCTGGCGACCGCGACGGAGTCGGTCCGGCTCGGCCCGGGCGTCGCCAACCCGTACGAGACCCACCCCGTGACGCTCGCCTCGCGAGTCGCCACCCTCGACGAACTCTCCGAGGGCCGCGCCGTCTTCGGACTCGGCCCCGGCGACCCGTCGACGCTCGCGAACCTCGGGCTCGCGGACGAACGCGGGCTCCGATCCGTGCTGGAGGCGTTCAAGACGGCCCAGAAGCTGTGGGCCGGCGAGCGGGTCGACCACGAGGGCACCTTCGACGCCAGCGAGGCGGGACTCAACTACGAGCCCCCGCAGGGCGCGGATATCCCGGTCCACGTCGGCGGCGAGGGGCCGCACATGTGCCGGATGGCCGCGAAGCACGCCGACGGGCTCCTCTACAACGGCTCGCACCCGAAGGACCTGGCGTGGGCTCGCGACCAGGTCGACGACGGGCTCGCCGACCGACCCGATCACCGCGGCGAGTTCGATCTGATCGCGTACGCCGCGGTCTCGGTCGCCGAGGACGCCGAGGCGGCTCGGGAAGCCGCGCGGCCGCCGGTCGCGTTCATCACCGCGGGCGCCGCACCGCCCGTCCTGAAGCGGCACGGCATCGATCCGGACGCCGCGTCTACGATCGGCGACCGCGTCTCGGCCGGCGAGTTCGGCGCGGCGTTCGAACTGGTCACGCCCGAGATGATCGACGCGTTCTGCATGGCCGGTACCCCCCAGACGGTTCGCGATCGGGCCGCCGCCGTGGCCGAGCACGCCGACGGGCTCGTCGTCGGGTCACCGCTCGGCCCGGACTTGGAGGCGAGCGTCGACCTCGCCGCCGAAGCGGTCGACGGGCTCTTCTAGCGCTCCCCGGATTGTCACGGGCTGGGAATCGAGAATCGCGCCTGATAACTTCGGGGAGAGGTTCATAACCCGCTTTCGTCGAGTGTCGAGTATGTCGAACGCGCCACGGCGACCCGCGGGCCTCCGGGGTCGCTACGAGTCCCTGCTCTGGGGAACGATGGACCGGCTCGGGATCTCGGAGTCGATAGAGCGGAAGGTCGTCACCGCCGTCGGGATCCAGTTTCTCGTCACCGTCGGAATCTTCCTCGCCCCGTTTCTGTTCTCCGGGCGGCGCTCGTACGTCGTCTCCGGCGTCCTGTTTCTCGGTGCGGTGGTTGCCATCTACAACACGCTGCTCATCGTTCGGCGCGATTTCGTCGCGCCGCTGCGCCAGTTAGAGGCCGGCGCCGACGCGATCGCGGCGGGGGATATCGACGGGCGTGGGACGGTCGGCGGCGCCGAGACCGCCCTCGCCGGCAGCGACCAGCCGGACGAGATCGGTAACCTCGTGAACGCGTTCACCGAGGTGCAGCGGTACCTCGGTACCGTCTCGGCGCAGGCGGAGGCGCTCGCGGCGCAGTCGTTCGACGACCCCGCGCTCGACGAGGACGTGCCGGGCGCGTTCGGCGACTCGCTGTCGGAGATGGCCGCGAACATGGCGGCGTACACGACCGAGCTCGAATCGCTCGTCGACGCCTTCGGCGACGCCGCCGAGCGGGCGCAAGGCGGCGATCTCACCGCGACGATCGACGCCGATGACCTCGCCACCGACGAGGACCGGTACGCCGAGCTCGTCGCGAACTACAACCGACTCGTCGCCACGCTCGGCGGGACCGTCGGCGACGTGCAGTCGTTCACCGGCGACGTCGCGGCCACGAGCGACGACGTGCGAGCGAGCATGGACGAAGTCGACGACGCCAGCGCCGAGGTCGCGCGCTCGGTCCAGGAGATTTCCGACGGCGCGGCCGCCCAGACCGACCAGCTGGAGGCCGTCTCCGGCGAGATGAGCACGCTCTCGGCGACCGTCGAGGAGATCGCGGCGTCGGCGGACGACGCGGCCGCGACCGCGAGGAGCGCCGCCGACCGCGGTCGGGCTGGCCGCGAGGAGGCCGCCGAGGCGATCGAGGAACTGGAGATGCTCGAAGCGCGGATCGCCGAGACCGCGACGGCCGTGGCCGACCTCGTCGATCGGATCGAGGAGATCGACGAGATCGCCTCCGTTATCGACGGAATCGCGGAGGAGACGAACCTGCTCGCGCTCAACGCCTCGATCGAGGCGGCGCGGGCGAACGGCTCCGGCGACGGGTTCGCGGTCGTCGCCGACGAGGTGAAGGCGCTCGCCGAGGAGACCCGCGCGGAGGCTGCCGAGATCTCCGGGCGGATCGACGAGGTGCAGAACGCGTCGGCCGGGACGGCCGCCGACGTCGAGGTGATGGAGTCGCAGGTCGCCGAGAGCGTGGACACGATCGAGTCCACGCTCCGGGAGTTCGAGGAGGTCGTCGAGGACGTGACGACGGTGGACGAAACGGTCCAAGAGATCAGCGACGCGACCGACGATCAGGCGCGGACGACACAGGAAGTCGTCGACATGGTCGACAGCATCGCGTCGGTGAGCCGGCAGACGGCGACCGAGGCGGAGACCGTCGCGGCGGCCGCCGAAGAGCAGACGGCGACCGTCTCGGAGGTGACGCGTCGCGTGCACACGCTCTCGGACCAGTCCGACGAGCTGTTGGCGACGCTCGACGAGTTCACGGTTCCTTCAGAGACGGGCGGGACGCCCGGTCAGCGGGATGCGGCGACCGGCCGGCGACCGGAGCGACAGCCGAGTCCGAGCGACGACTGACGCGGCGAGGAGCGTCCGACTACTGAGAGCGTCCGACTACTGAGAGCGCCCGGTTATTCGACTCGACCGCGATCGCCCAGCGAGGGCAGCGTCACGCCGATTTCGTTGAGGAGCGCGCCGACGACCGCGTAGCCGAAGGCGGCCACCGAGGCGATGATGAGCACCTGTCCGACGAGCACCAGCAGCACGGACAGCGGGTCGGCGGCGCCGAGGATCAGGTCGTTCAAGAAGATGTCGACGAACCGGCCGACGTCGCCGACCAGCCGCGAGACGAAGTCGATGAGCGCGATCATACACGGTCGTTGATCCGGGGGGTACTTGGGTGTTGAGTTCGCGGTCGGTTTTCGGCGACGGCTCTAGTAACCGAACGGCTTACACGCCGCCGACACGGACCTACCCGTCATGAACACGCTGTTGGACCTGTTCGCCGAGAACACGCTGTTGTGGGTCCTCACCGGGGTCCTCGCGTACTCCGCGGCCGCGATGTGGCTGCGCAACCGCGGCATCCTCCCCGACTCGATCGGTGTCTCCGGGCCGGTACTGACGATCCGCACCCTCCGCGGGCGCATCTTCCTCGACCGGCTCTCCCGCCCGAAGCGGTTCTGGCGGGCGATCGCGAACCTCGGGCTCGGCGGCGCGCTCGTCGCGATGGTCGGGTCGTTCGTCCTCATCATCTCCTCGGCGATCTCGGCGCTCGGTGCGAGCCAGCCCTCAGCGATCCAGCAGCCGCAGAACTTCCTCATCATCCCCGGGGTCAACGACTTCCTCCCGCTGTCTGTCGCCCCGGAGATCGTCGCCGGGCTTGCGATCGCGATGGTGATCCACGAGGGCGCACACGGTCTGCTGTGTCGCGTCGAGGGGATCGACATCGAGTCGATGGGGCTCGTCTTCTTCACGTTCCTACCGGTCGGGGCCTTCGTCGAGCCGAACGAGGAGGCGACCCAGTCGGTCTCTCGCGGCGCCCGCGCCCGGATGTTCGCGGCCGGCGTGACCGCGAACGCGCTCCTCACGATCGTCGTCTTCGCGCTGCTTTTCGGCCCGGTCGTCGGCGCCATTTCGCCGGCGCCCGGCTACGCGGTCGGCGAGGTGACGCCCGGATCGCCCGCCGCCGGCACGGACCTCGCGCAGGGCGATCGGATCATCGAGGTCGACGGCGCCCCCGTCGACACCGCCGCCGAGTTCGAGGCCGCCATCGCGGCGGCCGGCGACACCGTGACCGTCACCGCGGACGACGGCGACGGAACGCGGACCGTCGAACTGGAGCGCGAACTCCAAGTCATCGGTTCGGCGGGCGGGAACCCTCTCGGCGTCACCATCGGCGGTGAACCGGTGACGATCGAGTCGGTGAACGGCGAGGCGGTCGCGACCGAACGCGGGTTCTTCGCGGCCGTCGGCGAGGACGAGCGGGCGACCGTCGCCGTCGACGACTCGGAGGCGAACGAGAGTCTCGGCGGCGTGTCCGAGGCCGAGATCCCGATCGGCGCGTACATCGTCGGCCTCCAGACCGACGGGCCGCTCCACGACGCCGGCGCCCCGCTCGATCAGCCGATGACGATCGTCGAGATCGACGGCGAACGGATCCACGACAACGACGACCTCGCGACGGTGCTCGGCGACCGGGAGCCCGGCGCCACGGTCGAGGTCGTCGGGTACGGCCCCGACGACGAACGCGCGTCCTACGACGTCGAACTCGACCCGCACCCGAACCGCGACGGCGGGTTCATCGGCGTGAGCGTCTTCCCGGGAACGAGCGGGCTCGCGCTCGACGACATCGGCGTCTCCGAGTACCCCGCCGGCGCTTACCTCGAACTGCTCGGCGGCGACGGCGGCGAAGGCGCGACGGACGGCCTCGCGCTCGGCGGGCTGACCGACTCGCCGCTCGGGCTCGTGTTCGTGGCGCTCATTCTCCCGCTCGGCAGCCTGTTCGGGCTCCCGTTCAACTTCGCGGGGTTCACCGGCGAGATCGCCAACTTCTACGCGGTCGACGGGACGCTCGCGGCGCTCGGCGGCGGGACGTTCCTGCTGGCGAACCTGCTCTTCTGGACCGGGTGGATCAACATCCAGCTCGCGCTGTTCAACTGCCTGCCGGCGTTCCCGCTCGACGGGGGTCGGATCCTCCGCATGGTCGCCGAGGCGGTCGCGAGTCGGGTGCCGATCGACGACCGCCACGCCGCGGTCCGCACGATCACGGTCTCGTCGGGACTCGTCATGCTGTTCGGACTGGTCGCGATGATCTTCGGGAACCAGATCCTCTCGGCGGTCGGCGCCATCTGAGCCACCGGACACCGGGCGCGCCGGAGCGCGGCCCGCGAACGCCGACGGGCGACGTTCGCCGAATGGGAAACCGGTTTCTCCGCGCGGCGAAACGATGAGGTATGAGCCACTCACGCACTGTCGAGATCGAGGGCCACATCATCGACAGCGGGACGATGCAGCGCTGTTTCGGCGCGGTGATGGACCTCGGCGGCTCCTTCGACGTCGAGCAGTTCGACGTGGGGACCCACGAGGAGGCGGAGTCGTACTGTCGGATGGCCGTCTCCGCCGACGACGCGGAGACGCTGCAGGCCATTCTGCACGAACTCCACCAGAACGGCGCGATGTTGGAGAACCCCACCGACGTCGACCTCGTCTCCGCGCCCGCGGACAAGGTCGTCCCGCCGAACTTCTACTCCACGACGAATCACCCGACGGAAGTGCTGTACGACGGCGAGTGGATCGACGTCGAGCGGATCGAGATGGACTGCGCGCTGGTCGTGGAGCCCCACGGCGCCCCCGACGGCGGTCCCCGAGCGTACACGAAAGTGCTCAACGCCGTCGAGGAGGGGGACCTGATCGCGACCGACCAGTCCGGGATCCGGGTGCGACCGCCCGAGCGCCCGCGCAGCGGTGGCGGCGCCTTCGGGTTCATGCAGGGCGGCGTCTCCGCCGAGCGCCCCTCGAACTCGACGATCCGCGAGGTCGCCGCGGAGCTTCGCGAGGTGAAGGCGGCGGGCGGCAACGTGATGGTCGTCGCCGGTCCCGCCGTGATCCACTCGGGCGCGGGCGACGCGCTCGCTGATCTCGTCGCCGCCGGGTACGTCGACGCGCTGTCCGTCGGAAACGGGTTCGCCACGCACGACCTGGAGCGCTCGCTGTACGGCACCTCGCTCGGCATGGACGTCGAGACGCTCGAGCACCCGCGGAAGGGGCACAAACACCACATCTGGACCATCTCGGAGATCATCCGCGCCGGCGGGATCGAGGCGGCCGTCGAGGACGGGATCATCGGCGAGGGCGTGATGTACCAGTGCGTGAAAAACGACGTCGACACCGTGCTCGCGGGCTCGATCCGCGACGACGGCCCCCTCCCGGACACGATCACCGACGCGGTCGCGGCGCAGAACGCCATCCGCGATCAGGCCCACGAGGCCGACATCGTGCTCATGCTCGCGACGCTGCTGCACTCGGTCGCCGTCGGGAACTGCCTCCCGTCGACGACGAAGACCGTCTGCGTCGACATCAACCCCGCCACGGTCACCCAGCTGCTCGACCGCGGCTCCGCGCAGGCCGTCGGTATGGTCACCGACATCGGGACGTTCGTCCCCACGCTCGCGGAGTTCGTGCTGGACGCCGACGAACCGATCGACGAGAGCGTCGAATCCGCCGGCGCCAGTGGTGAGTGACGTGAGCGTCTCGCTCCGCCCCTACGACCGCGCGACCGACGCCGACGGCCTGTACGACTGCAAACTCGCCTTCGAGCGCGGCCTCGGCGAGAACACCGGCGGCGACGAGAAGGCGACGGCTTACGAAGGAAAGCTCACCGACGCCTACCGAGAGCGGTGGCTCGCGTGGGTCGACCGCTGCGTCGCCGACGACCCGCGGTGCGTGACGGTCGCGGTCGACGAGAACGGCGACTCGGCCGACGAGAACGGCGGTTCGGCCGACGGGAGCGACGGCGTCGTCGTCGGCTACGTCTTCGTCCTCCCCGAGCGCCTCGCGATGATCTGGGACGCCGCCGTGATCAACGAGCTGTACGTCGCTCCCGGCCACCGCGGCACCGGCGTCGCCGACGACCTCATGACTGCCGCCGTGGACCTCGCGGGCGATCAGACCCTCCCGCTCGATCGGATCGTCCTCGACGTGGACCCGAAGAACGGCCGCGCCCGCGCCTTCTACGACCGCTACGGCTTCGAGCCGTGGGGCGAGATGGTCGCGCGACCGCTCGGCGACAACTGACCGGGAGTCCGCGGCCGTCCCTCCGCGGCCGGCCTCCGAAACTACAAACGTCTCTACCTGTTCTGCGGTTCCATGTACGACATCGGCATCGTCGGCTGCGGCGTGATCGGGAATCGGCTCGCCGCCGCGATCGACGCCCACGACCGCTACGAACTCGCCGCCGCCTGCGACCTCGACGCCGACCGCGCCGCGTCGCTGGCGGCCGACTACGGCACCGACGCGACCGCGACGACGACCGACTACGAGGCGCTCGTCGCGATCGAGGGGCTCGACGCGGTCTACGTCGGCGTGCCCCCGCTCGCGCACCGCGAGGTCGTCGCGAGCGCGCTCGACGCCGGCCGACACGTGATCTGCGAGAAGCCGATCGCGGCCGACGCCGAGACGGGCCGCGAGATGGTCGCGCTCGCCGCGGCGACGGACCGCGTCACGGCCGTGAACCTCCCGTTCCGGTACACGCCGGGGTTCGTCCGCCTTCGCGAGCTGGTCGCCGAGGGGGCGATCGGCGACCCGCGTCGCGTCGAGTTGCGCTTCCGCTTCCCGCAGTGGCCCCGCGAGTGGCAAGACGTCTCGTGGCTCGAGTCCCGCGAACAGGGCGGCCCGCTGCGGGAGGTCGGGACCCACTTCCTGTTCGGCGTCGAGGAGCTGTTCGGCCGGGTCGGCGCGGTGAGCGCCGACGTCGGGTACTCCGGCCCGGCGGCCTACGAGAACGACGCCGTCGCGACGTTCCGCGCCGGCGGCGTCCGCGGGACCCTCGATCTGTTGTGCGACCACGCCGGCGCCGAGGAGAACTCGATCACGGTCGCCGGCGATCGCGGATCGCTGTCGCTGACGGGGTGGTACCGGCTCGTTCGCGACCGCGGCGGTCCGGACGAGGCGGTGCTGGTCGGCGAGCGGGGCGACACCACGGCGGCGTTGCTCGACGAGTTCGCGGCCGCGATGGACGGCGAGGGAGGCGATCTCGTCTCGTTCGAGGCGGCGGCGCGGGTCCAGCGGATACTCGACGCGATCCACGCGTCCGACGGCGACCGGATCGACCTCAGCGACTGACGGCAACCGGACGACTGTCGCCGATCTCGACGACTGACGGCAACCTCCTCTCGAACCACCACGGCGTGGGAACGCCGGACAGATGTTATGTACTCGCTCGCAGTATGTTCAGTCATGAGCTATCTGGTTGCCACTGACGGGTCTACAGAGGGCGACAACGCGGTCAGGTACGCGGCCCGGCAGGCGGTCGCGTTCTACGAGACGCTGGTGATCGCACACGTGTTGACCCCGGACTCGGAGCTTATCGACGGGACGCTCATCCTCCCGGGCGAGGAGGCCGCCGTCGAGGCCGGCGAGGACATCCTCGCGAACGCGCGGCGGCTCGCCGACGAGGCGGTCGGCGACGAACCGATCGACGTCGAGACGCAACTGCTCACCGGGCGGCCGGCCGACGCGATCACCCAGTACGCCCGCGAGCAGCCGGTCGACGCGATCTACGTCGGTCACCGCGGGCTGAGCGAGGAGC
Source organism: Halorubrum aidingense JCM 13560 (assembly GCF_000336995.1). Lineage (GTDB taxonomy): Archaea > Halobacteriota > Halobacteria > Halobacteriales > Haloferacaceae > Halorubrum > Halorubrum aidingense. The sequence goes on from NZ_AOJI01000022.1 coordinate 109,315, forward strand.
GCGAACAGGTCGTCGGCAGCGTCGCGAAAAGCGTCGTCGACAAGGCGAACGTCCCCGTGACGGTGATTCGGTGACCCGCTAAACGCCCCTCGACGCCGGGCGTCCGAGACGACGGCAATGTCCACCCGTACCGCACCTTCAAAACAGGTTGGGCGCGTAACACAACCCGATGACAGACGACGTACTCGTCACGGCGGATTGGGTGGAATCGAACCTCGACGCGTTCCAGGACGACGACTCGGACCTCCGGCTCGTCGAGATCAACAATCCGACCGTCACCGACGAGTCGGAGTACACGCCCTACGAGGAGGGACACATCCCCGGCGCGCTGAACTTCGAGTGGGACGAGGTCTTCACCGACGAGACGGAGCGCGACATCGTCTCGAAGGAGAACTTCGCGGAGCGAAACGGCGAGGGCGGCATCGACGCCGACACGACGGTCGTCGTGTACGGTGGCGGGCGCGTCCCGAACTGGTTCGCGCTGTTCGGCTACTGGATCTACAAGTACTACGGTCACAAGGACGTGCGCGTGATCGACGGCGGGAAGGGGTACTGGGTCGATAACGACTACCCGCTCACGACTGAGGTGCCCGACTTCACCCCGCGTGAGTACGAGGCCCGCGGTCCCTTCGAGAGCGTCCGCGCGTACAAAGACGACATCGACAAGGCCATCGAGGAGGGGATCCCGATGGTCGACGTCCGCTCCCCCGAGGAGTTCTCCGGCGAGGTCATCGCCCCCGAGGGGCTCAACGAAACGGCCCAGCGCGGCGGCCACATCCCCGGCGCGAGCAACGTTCCGATCGGAACCACCCTGAACGAGGACGGGACGTTCAAGAGCGCCGACGAACTCCGCGAGCTGTACTCGGACGCCGGTGTCGACGGCGACGAATCGACGATCACCTACTGCCGCGTCGGCGAGCGCTCGTCCATCGAGTGGTTCCTGCTCCACGAACTGCTCGACTACGACGACGTCCGCAACTACGACGGCTCGTGGACCGAGTGGGGGAACCTCGTCGGCGCGCCGATCGAGACGGGCGAGTAGGCCGCCAGCCGGCACACGACATCGTTCATTTTTAACCTCCGCTGACGGCGAGCGGTCGGAATCCTCGGCCGTCTCAACACGCTGAGCGACGGGGCGGTCGACCGGTCTCGACCGCAATCGGTGAGCGGTTGTGCAAACGTATATACGGTTGTGTGTCGTATTGTGTTGTATGGACCAGAACGTCGGAATCACGGACAAGCGCGTGAGAACGGCCCTCGGTGCGATCTTCGGAACCGTCTCGCTGGCGACTCTCGCCGGATTCTTCCCGCTTTCCGGGATCGCAGCCCTCGTTCTCGGCGTGGCCGCCCTACTCATGCTCGGCACCGCCGCAACGGGATTTTGCGGGCTCTACGCGCTGCTCGGCGTCGACACCTGCCCGGCGTCGGCCGGCGGATCGCGATAGGCGACCGAGCGGCCGGAAGTGGCCGCGATCGCACCGCGCCTCGGGTGATCGAACCTCGACCCTTTTAAGCCTACACGGGGATATCAGGCCGTTATGAGCGACGAACGGATCGTCATCCTCGCCCACGAGAAGTTCCCTGACCGCGCGAAGACCGCTCTCGGCGTCATGCGCTACGGGGATCAGGACCTCCGAGCCGTCCTCGACCGCGACCGCGCCGGCGACCGGGTACGCGACCACGTCCCCGACCTCGCCGACGCGCCGATCGTCGAGTCGTTCGCGGACGCGTACGCGGCCGCCGACGGCGAGGTGGACGCCTTATATATCGGGATCGCGCCGATCGGCGGTGGCTTCGACGAGTCGTGGCGGGGAGACGTTCGGGCCGCTATCGAGGCCGGCTGCGACGTGGTCAGCGGGCTCCACTACTTCCTCAACGAGGACGCGGAACTCGCCGCGCTCGCCGACGAACACGGCGTCGACCTCGTCGACGTCCGCGAGCCGGACGACGACCTCACGGTCGCGACCGGCGCCTCCGGCGACGTCGACGCCGACGTGGTGCTCACCGTCGGCACCGACTGTTCGGTCGGGAAGATGACGGCCTCGCTCGAAATCGTCGCGGCCGCCCGCGAGCGCGGGATCGACGCCGCGTTCGTCCCGACCGGGCAGACCGGGATCATGATCGCCGGGTGGGGGAACCCGATCGACCGGGTCGTCTCCGATTTCACCGCCGGCGCCGTCGAGGACATGCTCGTCGAGATCGGCGACAACCACGACCTGCTCGTCGTCGAGGGGCAGGGCAGCATCATCCACCCCGCCTACTCGGCGGTCACCTGCGGCATCCTCCACGGGTCGATGGCCGACGGGCTCGTGCTCTGTCACGCCGCCGGCCGCGAGGTCGTCCACGGCTACGAGTCCTTCTCGCTGCCGCCCGTCTCGGAGTACCTCGACCTCTACGAAGGGCTCGCGAACCCGGTCCACGAGACGAGCGTCGTCGCGGGCGCGCTCAACACGAAGGACGTCGCCGACGACGCGGCGGCCACAGAAGCGGTCGCGGCGTTCGCCGACGACGCCGGCGTCCCCGCGGCCGACCCCGTCCGTGACGGCGCGGATCGCATCGTCGACGGCATCGTCGCGGCCGGGCTCGGCGAGGACGCATGAGCCTCGACGCGACGTTCGAGCGGGTGTCGATGCCGCTCGCGGACCCCTTCACGATCTCGCGGGGGACGCAGACCGACGCCGAGAACGTGATCGTCCGGATCGCGGACGAAGGCGGGATGACGGGCGTCGGCGGCGCCGCGCCCGCCGCGCACTACGGCGAGACCGCCGGCACGGTCGAGGCGGTCCTCCCGGACCTGCTCGCGGCCGTCGAGGAGGTCGGCGACCCGCACGCGCTCCACGAGATCGAAACCGAGCTGGCGGCCGTGGTCAACGACAACCCGGCCGCGCGAACGGCCGTCTCGATCGCGGTTCACGACCTCGCCGCCAAGCGGCTCGGCGTGCCGCTGTACCGGCTCTGGGGGCTCGACGCCGACGCCGCGCCGGCGACCTCGTTCACCATCGGGCTCGACGAGACCGAGCGCGTCCGCGAGAAGACCGCCGCCGCGGTGGACGCGGGGTACTCCGTGCTGAAGATCAAGCTCGGCACCGACCGGGACCGGGAGCTGATCGACGCCGTCCGCGACGCGGCGCCGGACGCCCGGGTCCGGGTCGACGCCAACGAGGCGTGGACGCCGCGGGAGGCGGTCGCGAAGACCGAGTGGCTCGCCGACAGCGGCGTGGAGTTCGTCGAACAGCCCGTCCCGGCCGAGGACCCGGAAGGCCTCCGGTTCGTGTACGAGCGGTCCGCGCTCCCGATCGCCGCAGACGAGTCCTGCGTGACGCTCTCGGACATCCCGGCGATCGCCGACCGCTGTGACATCGCGAATCTGAAGCTGATGAAGACAGGCGGCCTCCTGGAGGCGCGGCGCATGATCGCCGCCGCGCGCGCCCACGGGCTCGACGTGATGTGCGGCTGCATGATCGAGTCGAACGCGTCGATCGCCGCCGCCGCACAGCTCGCGCCCCTGCTCGATTACGCCGACCTCGACGGGTCGCTGCTGCTCGCCGACGACCCGTACGACGGGATCGAGATGCCGGCCGGCGAGATCCGGCTCGGCGCGCAGGAGCGATCGGGGACCGGAGCGCGCTTAGCGGACGAATAGCGACGCAGAAACGGAATGCCGCGGATACGGAACGACGCAGAAACGGAACGACGCGAAGGCGAGGCGGTCGGCTCCGCCGCACGGGTCGACTAGTTCCGCTGTTCGTCGGCGTCGGCTTCGGACTCTTCTAGCTCCACGTCAACGGCCTCGTCGGTCGCCTCGTCCGAGTCACGGTCGGAGTCCTCGTCGAGGTCCGCCTCGAGGTCGTCCGCGTCGATCTCCGTCTCGATGTCTTCGAGCTCGGCCTCGATCTCCTCGTCGGTGCTGGCGTCGCCGCCGCTCGCCGGTTCGCCTTTCCCCATCTCGCCTTTCAGCGTCTCCAGCTCGGCGTCGACCTCGCTGTTCGTCGAGAGGCTCTCGAGCTCTCGGTCGATGCTGTCCTTGTCCGAGAGCGCGTCCTCGAACGCGCCCGAGTCCTCCAGTTCGTCCATCGCCTCCGCGCGCGCCTCCATCTCTTCGGTCCGCTCCTCGGCGCGCTCGATCGAGCGGCTCACGTCCTCCATCTCGTCGCCGACGCCGGTCATCGCCTCCGAGACGCGCGAGGACGCTTCCGCGGCCTCGTAGCGCGCTTTCATCGTCTCCTTTTTCGTGCGGAACTCCTCGATGCGGTTCTGGAGCTTGTTCTTCTTTTCGACGAGCTGCTCTTGGGTGTCGTTCAGTTTGGCGATCTGGCCTTCCAGCTCCTCGATCTGGGCCATCTTCGACTTCTTCTTTTCGAGCGCCTTCCGCGCGAGGTCGTCGCGGTCCTGCTGGACCGCCTCGCGGGCCTGCCGGTTGTGCTTCTCGACGTTCTCTTCGAGCTTGCGTTTTTGAATCTCTAGACGCTTCTTCTGGGTCGTCAGGTCGGCGATCCCCTGTTTGACGTCTTGGAGCTCGTCGCGCATCTGTTCGTACGAGTAATCGAGCGACTCCGTCGGGTCCTCCGCTCGATTGAGGAGGGCGTTCAGCTTCGAGCGGATGACGTAGGAGGCGCGAGAGAGGATTCCCATACCCGTCATACACGCTCCACCCGTTAAAACCTCATGTGGTTCGACGGGTTCGACGGGCGCGACGGGCGCGACGGCGGGCGAAACCGTCGCCTGCGAGGGTCCGGCCGGCGTCTGAGCGACCGCGTGTGCGCCGGCGGCGACGGGTGAGATCCCCCGCGAGCCGAATCCCCCGAATATTTATTCGGGTTGTTGTAATACGTTCGATCATGGACATCGGCGTGTTAACCGTCCCCTTAGGCGGCGAATCGATCGACGATGCGGTCGCGTACCTCGAGGAAATCGGCGTCGACGCCGTCGAGCTCGGCGTCGGCGGCTGGCCCGGCGAGGACCACGTCGACCGCGAGGCGACGCTCGACGACGCGGACGCGCAGGCGGCGCTGCTCGACTTGCTCGACGGGCACGACCTCCGGATCTCCGCGCTCGCGACCCACAACAACCCCCTGCATCCCGACGAGGAGCGGGCCGCGGAAGCCGACCGAGAGCTTCGCGAGGCGATCGAGCTGGCCGATCAGCTCGACGTGGGAACGGTCACCTGTTTCTCGGGGCTGCCCGCGGGGGCGCCCGGCGACTCGACGCCCAACTGGATCACGGCGCCGTGGCCGAGCGAGCACGCCGACGCCCACGCCTACCAGTGGGACGAGGTCGCGATCCCGTACTGGCGCGACCTGGCCGCTCACGCCGAGGACCACGGCGTCGACGTCGCCATCGAGATGCACCCGAACATGCTCGTCTACGAGCCCACCGGCATGCTCGCGCTGCGGGAGGCGACCAACGAGCGGATCGGCGCCAACTTCGACCCCTCGCACCTCTACTGGCAGGGGATCGACGTGACGGAGGCGATCCGCTTTTTGGGCGCACACGACGCGATCCACCACGTCCACGCCAAGGACACGAAAGTGTACGACGCGAACGCGCGCGTGAAGGGCGTGCTCGACACGACCGGCTACACCGAGGAGGCCGACCGCTCGTGGCTGTTCCGGTCGATCGGCTACGGCCACGACGAGGCTCACTGGAAGGACGTCGTCTCGACGCTCCGGATGGTCGGCTACGAGGGCGCGCTCTCCATCGAACACGAGGACTCGCTCACCTCCTCGCGGGAGGGACTGGAGAAGGCGGTCGACGTGCTCGACCGCGCGGTCTTCGAGACGCGACCGGGCGACGCGTACTGGGCGGAGTAAGCGGCGGACACACCAATGACACAGCAACCACTCAAAATCGGCGTGCTGGGGTATCGGTTCATGGGCAAGGCGCACGCAAACGCGCTCGCGAGACTCCCGATGTTCTTCCCGGACGCGCCCGACATCGAGCGGCACACGCTCGTCGGGCGCGACGAGGAGGCCTTAGCGGAGGCGGCCGAGCGGTTCGGCTTCGCGCACACGGCGACCGACTGGGAGGACGCGCTCGAGGAGGTGGACGTCTTCTACAACCTCGGGCCGAACCACGTCCACGCGGAGCCGTCGATCGCCGCCCTCGAAGCGGGCGTCCCCGTCCTCTGTGAGAAGCCGCTCGCGCCGACGCTGGAGGAGGCGGGAGCGATGCGCGACGCCGCGGCCGACGCCGACGTACCGACTGGGACCGCGTTCAACTACCGGTTCGTCCCGGCGATCCGGTACGCGAAGGGGCTGATCGAAGACGGCGAGCTCGGCGAGATCCGGCAGGTTCGCGGGCGGTACCTCCAAGACTGGCTCGTCGACCCCGAGGCGCCGTGGGCGTGGCGAATGGACGCCGACCTCGCGGGGTCCGGCGCGCTCGGCGACCTCGGCGCGCACACGATCGACCTCGCGGACTTCCTCGTCGGCGACGAGGTCGGCGAGATCGACCGCGTCTCGGGGCACCTCGAAACGTTCGTCGACGAGCGGCCGGTGTACGACGACGACGGCGCTGTCGACGAACACCGCGACGTGACCGTCGACGACGCCTACACGGCGCAGGTCGCCTACGAGTCCGGCGCGATGGGGAGCTTCGAGGCGACTCGGTTCGCGACCGGGCACAAGAACGACCACACGATCGAGGTGCACGGCTCGGAGGGGAGCCTGAAGTTCTCCTTAGAGCGACTCAACGAGTTGGAGGTGCTCAGCGGGGACGCCCGCGGCTACGAGACGGTGCTCGTCACCGACGAGACGGATCCGTACGTCGACCACTGGTGGCCCCCGGGCCACGTGATCGGCTGGGAACACACGTTCGTCCACGAGAACTACGAGTTCCTCACCGCCGTCGCCGAGGGCGGCGAGTTCGAACCCTCGTTCGCGGACGGCTACGACGTCCAGCGCGTCCTCGACGCCATCGAGGAGTCCGACGAACGCGGAGCGTGGGTGTCGCTCGACTGAGGCGATCCGAGCTGACACCAAGACCCGAACCGCTCAGAACTCGCCGCCGCCGAGCGGGTCGGTGCCGCCCTCCTCGTCCGCCCACTCGCTTATCTCCGAGTCCTCGCCGTCGTACTCGGTGAGCGTCTCTCGGGTGGCGAACGCCACGGGCTCCCAGACGATCTCTAACTGTTCGTTACCCGTCGCGTTCGGGACCGCGACCCGATCGCCCGGTCGGACGACCCCGTCGCCCGGCCACGATCCGAACTGGACGTTCTCGTCCGGGTCCGACCCGCGGACGTACAGCTCCTCTGCCGCGACCGGGTCGGGGCCGAGCGCGACGACGACGAGTTCGCCGCCGTCCTCTTCGACCTCGAACTTCGCGTCCGGCGGGGCGACGCCGTCGATGAGGCCGAACACCGCGGCACCGACGATCGCTAACAGCAGCACGACGATGCCGACGAGCAGCCCCGTGCCGGCTATCGGGGTAAACCCCCGTTCGTCGTTCCGAAACGCGTGCATTCGCGTCTGACTCCGCGCCGAGCGACATAAGGGTTTACCCGCCGAGTATCAGGCGAGATAACGGACGTGACGGCGTCGCCAGTCGCTGTCGGGACGCTGTGGCGCTGCGACGCGGCGACACTACGACGCTGCGCCGCGGCGCCGTCGTGGTCGTCGATACTGTCGCGGGCGCCGGAAGCGTCACGGCGAAAACCGGAACCCCGTTAATCCACCCGCTCGAAGGACGCCCGTGACATCCTGGTTCGAGGATCCGGACGGCGGGCGGGCGCGCGGTCCCCGTGGCCTCGCTCGGGCGTGGGTGGAGGCGCTGATCCGACCGCGGCGCCTCTTCGTCAACGGGGTTACCCGGGGCGATCAGGCGCCGGCGCTGACGTTCGCCGTCGCCGTCGCGGCGGCGTTCACCCTCGGCTGGATCGCGGTCGACCCGTCCGTGATCCCGGGGATCGTCGAGTCCGTGCCGCTGTCGGCGGTCGTGCTGTTCCTCGTGGTGGTCGCGCTGGGAGCGCCGGTCGGACTCCACCTCACCGCGGCGGTCGCGACGGTCTCGGTGATCGTCGCCAGCGTCGAGTTCGACGGCGGGCTCTCGCTGCGCGACCGGGGCGGGGTGAGCGAGACGGTTCAGGTCGTCGCGTACGCGAGTTCGCCGATGGCGCTCGCCGGACCGCCGATACCGGTGGTCAGAGTGCTCTGCGGCGCGTACGCGACGGTCCTCCTGTTGATCGGGTTTCGGATCGTCCACGGGACGACCCCGATTCGGACCCTCGTCGCCGGCCTTCCGCCCGCCGTCCTCGGATACGGCATCGGCTACCGCGTCGTCGCGTCGATTCGCACGCTCGTCGGTTGATCGGCCCGAGGGGCGGACCGAGGCACGCTCGTCGCTGTCGGCGCCCCGAGAGGGTTTCGACAACAGTTTTAGGCCCGAGGCTCTCGGTGTACTCAAATGGGATCCTGTATCATTTGTGGCGCCGACGTCGGCGGTGACGGGCGCATCTGTGACCCGCACCAAGAGGACGTCGTGTTCGACTTCCGCGGCGACTCTCCGAACCAGCTCGTTCCCTCCCGATTCTACCGCGGCATCGTCGACGGCTACGCCGACTTCGGCGTGTTTATCGACCTCGCCCCGGGCGTGACGGGGCTGCTCCACCGCTCCGAGCTCGACCGTCGGCTCGACAGCCTGGACTGGGAGCCGGGCGACGAGGTGTTCGTGCAGGTGAAAGGCGTCCGCGACAACGGCAACATCGATCTCGCGTGGTCGATCCGACAGGCCGACCGCGAGTTCCGCGGCGTCCTCGTGCAGGACGGCGACTCAGAGCACCTTCCGGAAGAAGACGACGCGGACGACGAATCTTCCGACGAGTCCACCACCGACGACGACACCGACGAGGTCGAGGCTGAGGAGAACGGCGAACGCGACGACTCCGGGTCGAGCGATGTCGACGCGGACGAGAGCGAGGACGCGGCGTCTCCCGACGTCGACGAGTCTCAGGACGCTGCGACCGACGATGAGGACGATGAGGACGATGGAGAAGACGCCGCTGCCGCCGACGCGGCGGACGAGTCGGCCGACGAGGCCGACGAGGCCGACGAGGCCGACGCGGACGGGGAAGACGACCTCGCCGACGGTCGCGAGCGCGTCGACATCGGCACGCTCGCCGACGCCGTCGGCGACGAGGTTCGGATCGACGGCGAAGTCGTCAGCGTGCGACAGACGGGCGGACCGACCGTCTTCGAGGTTCGAGACGAGACCGGCGTCGTCGACGTCGCCGCCTTCGTCGAGCCCGGCGTTCGGGCGTACCCGACCGCCGAAATCGGTGACGTGGTTCGGATCGACGGCGAGGTCGAAAGCCACCGAGGCGACGTGCAGGTCGAGTCCGAGGCGCTGGTCCTCCTTGACGGCGCAGACGCCGACGCGGTCCGCCGCCGGCTCGCCGAGGCGCTCACTGACGAGGCGCGTCCCGAGGGGCTCCAGCCGCTCGCGGGCGACGAGACGGTCGCGAAGCTCGCCGACGGGCTGCTCGACGCCGCGGAGGCGATCCGCCGGGCCGTGCTCGAATCGCGCCCCATCGTCGTCCGGCACCCGGCCACCGCGGACGGCTACGTCGCCGGCGCGGCCGTCGAGCGCGCCGTCCTTCCGCTGATCCGAGACGAACACGCCAAGAGCGACGCGGAGTACCACTACTTCACCCGCCGGCCGCTCGACGACCCGGTGTACGACATGGACGCGGCCACCAACGACGCGACCCGCATGCTGCAGGACCGCGACCGCCACGACGAGAAGCTCCCCCTCTTCCTGCTCGTCGGCACCGGCTCGACGACCGAGTCCGCGGACGGCATCGACCTCCTGTCCGTCTACGGCGTCGACGCGGTCGTCGTCGACGCCGCGGTCGCGGACCCCGAGACGCGCGACGCGGTCGACACGCTGGTCTCGCCCGACATCGAGTCGATCGACGCCGACCTCTCGACCGGGGCGCTCGTCGCGTCGCTGGCCTCCGCGGTCAACGACGAAGTCCGCGAGGACCTCCGGCACCTGCCGGCCGTGAGCTACTGGGCGGACACCCCCGATCGGTACGTCGACCTCGCCCGTGACGCGGGATACGACGTCGAGCGCGTCGCCGAACTGCGCGAGGCGATCGCCCTGGAGGCGTACTACCAGTCGTACCAGGACAAGCGCGAACTCGTCGCCGACCTCCTCTTCGAGGACGGGGGCAACCTCGCGGCGCACGTCTCCGAGCAGTTCCGCGAGAAGCTGGAGACGGAAGTCGAGACGGCGACGGCGAACATCGTCACCGAGGCGGTCGACGGCGTCGAGTTCGGCGTGCTCGACACCGACGGCTACACTCACCGCTACGACTTCCCGCCGACGCCGCTCCTGCTCGACGACCTCCACCGCCGGAACGCGGACGGCGAGGCGTACGCGACGGTCGGGATCGGCACCGACGAGCTGTACGTCCGGACGACCGCGGACGTCTCGATCCGCGACGTCGCAGACCGGGCAGCCGAGCTGGCGCCCGCCGCCGACGTCACCACCGCCGGACTCCGCGAGGGAAAAATCGAGTTCCTCTCGGGCGAGCGCGACGCCGTCGAGGACGCCATCGTCGCGGCCGTCGCGGAAGCGTTCTGAGGGCGACGGACGCTATCGCCGCGTGAACGGCCCCGGCGGCAGAATGAGGTCGTCGAGTTCGGCGCGGTGTTTGACGTTGAACACGATTTTGAGCTCGTCGGTCACTGGATACCCGTTACACGAAAGCCGGAACCCTCGCTCTGCGAGGTCGTCGGGCATGATGTGGTTGGCCGGCTGCGAGAGCTCGCCCTCGACGACGTAGACGGCGCAGTTCGCGCAGGCGCCCCCACGACAGGAGAACGGCCACCCGAACCCGCGGTTTTCGGCCCCTTCGAGCAGGCTCTCGTCCGGTTGCACGAGCAGCCGCCCGTGTTCGTCGTCGTCGAGATCGGCGTGTGAAGCCTTCCGAAAAAGGTCCTCGTCGTCGAGCGACCAGCCGTAGTCGCCGAGTACCTCGTAATCGAGGAACTCGACGCGGACGGGCTTCGCCTCGGCGCCCGCTCCGTCGTCGTCATCCAAGTCGATGTCGGCCGGGTCGGTCGCGTCTCCGTTACCGCCGCCGCTTCGGTCCCGCTCGTCGAGTTCGCGATAGGCGCGCCTGACGAGTTGGAACTCTTCGAGCGTTCCACCTTGGTCCGGATGGGCCTGTTTCACTCGCTCGCGGTACGCCCGCTCGATCGTCGCGTCGTCGGCGTCCTCGTCGACTTCCAACACCTCGAACGGCGAGACCATTCGCTACCACGACGTAGTCGGTTGACGCACATAAACGCTCCACAAGCCGGCAGCGACGGGGGACGACGCGGCGATCGTGGCGAACCCAGCGGTCACGTCGAACCCAGCGATCGTGGCGACGACCGGCCGCGCGAGTCGATGGTTTAAGAGCCGCGCCCCCGACGGGATCGCTAATGGGAAACGCGGACCTGCGCGACCTCGCGGCGATCCGCGAGGTCGCCTTCGAGGAGATCGAGGGGAGCGTCGTCGCCGTCGACGCGCACAACTGGCTGTACCGGTACCTCACGACGACGGTGAAGTGGACCGCCGACAGAAAGTACACGACCGCGGACGGCGTCGAGGTCGCGAACCTGATCGGGATCGTCCAGGGGCTCCCGAAGTTCTTCGAGCACGACCTCATTCCGGTGATGGTGTTCGACGGCGCCGTGACGGACCTGAAAGCCGACGAGGTCGCGGACCGTCGAGCGAAGCGCGAACAGGCGGAAGAGCGCCGTGCGGCCGCGGCGGAGCGGGGCGACGCGGTCGAGGCCGCCCGGCTCGAAGCCCGGACGCAGCGGCTCACCGACACGATTCACGAGACGACCCGCGAGCTGCTGGAACTGCTCGACGTGCCGATCGTCGAGGCGCCCGCAGAAGGGGAAGCGCAGTGCGCGCACATGGCCGCCACGGGCGCCGTCGACCACGCCGGTAGCGAGGACTACGACACCCTGCTGTTCGGCGCTCCCACCACCCTTCGACAGCTCACGAGCAAGGGGAACCCGGAGCTGATGGACCTCGCGGCGACGCTCGACGACCTCGGCGTGGACCGACAGGGACTCGTCGACATCGCCATGCTGTGCGGGACCGATTTCAACGAGGGCGTCCGCGGCGTCGGACCGAAAACCGCGGTGAAAGCGATCGCGGAACACGGCGACCTGTGGGGCGTCCTCGAGGCGCGCGGCGCGGAGATTCCGAACGCGGCGGCGATCCGCGAGCTGTTCATGGACCCGCCGGCCGTCGACGTCGACGTCGACACCGCGGTGAACCCGGACGTCGAGGCCGCCCGGTCGTACGTCGTCGACGAGTGGGGGGTCGACGCCGACGAGGTCACGCGCGGATTCGAGCGCATCGCGGAGTCACAGGTCCAGACGGGGCTCGACCGGTGGACGTAGACCGAAGGCGGTGACCGCGGGCGGGAAGTGACGACGGCACCGACAGCACACCGGCCGCGGGACCGACCGCTGGGCGTGTGGTCGCCGGGAACACACCTTTTATTTCCCCGTCGTCAGAAGGGTGACGTACAGATGTCGTGGACGACGCCTCGACCCGGCAGATCGCCTCTCTGGGGTCGCTCTGGCGGCTATCACCGGAGCGGCCATACGGGTCGACGCCCGCCGAACCGAGCGTCCCGCGACGACCTTCCTTACCAATGAGCTTCGAAGTTCCCGACGAGCTACGATACCTAGAATCGCACGAGTGGGTGACGACCGGCGGCGACACCGTCCGGATCGGCGTCTCCGACTTCGCACAGGACGAGCTCGGCGACGTGGTGTTCGTCGAGCTGCCGGCGGTCGGCGACGAGGTCGTGGCCGACGAGCCGTTCGGCGTCGTCGAGTCGATCAAGGCCGTCTCCGATCTGTACTCGCCGGTGTCCGGCGAGGTCGTCGGCGTCAACGAGGCGCTGTTCGATCGGCCGGAACTCGTCAACGAGGATCCGTACGGCGACGGGTGGCTGCTGGAGGTGGCGCCGCCCGACGACGGAGACGCCGAGGAGCTGCTCGACGCCGACGAGTACGACGCACAGATCGCGTGACGACGGGACCAACGGACGGACAGCAGAACCGCCAGCACGACAGACTGACCGAGGGAACGGACACCCGCGAACACACGATCATGAGCAAGCCACTCGCTGACGGACGGGACGGGAATCAACCGGGAAACCACCGCGACGGGGCGAACCGATGAGCGGGCGCGGACGCGGCACCCCCTACGCGCCGCACACCGACGCCGAGACCGCGGCGATGCTCGACGCCGTCGGTGTCGATGACGAGGCGGCGCTCTTCGACATCCCGTCCGACGTCGCCTTCGACGGCGCGTTCGGCATCGAACCCCGGACGGAACGAGAGATCCGCGAGGAGTGCTCGCGGATCTTCGGCCGCAACCGCGACCTCGTCGAGTTCCTCGGGCGCGGCCACTACGGGCACTACGTCCCGAGCATCGTCGACCACCTCTCTGACCGCGCGGAGTTCCTGACGAGCTACACGCAGTATCAGCCGGAGATCTCCCAGGGGTTCCTGCAGGCGCTCTTCGAGTACCAGTCGATGCTCGTCGAACTGACGGGCCTGCCGATCGCGAACTGCTCGATGTACGACGCCGCGACGGCGCTGGGCGAGGCAGCGACGCTGGCCGACCGCGTCCGATCCACCTCCGGCGACGCGGTGCTCGTCCCCGAGCACCTCCGCGAGGGGAAACGTGAGGTGCTGGCGAACTACTGCGCCGGCGCCGGGCTGACGATCGAGACCTACCCGATGGACGACGGCATCGCCGATATCGACGCGCTCGGCGACCGCGTCGGCGACGACGTCGTCATGGTGTACGCCGAGAACCCGACGGTCCGCGGCTGCATCGAGGAGCGGCTCGCGGCGATCGGCGACCTCGCGAGCGACGTCGACGCGCTGTTCGCGCTCGGCTCGGACGTGGTGTCGCTCTCTGTCCTCGAACGCCCCGCAGACGTGGGCGCGGACGTGGTCGTGGGCGAGGCCGGGGTACTCGGCCTCCCGACCGCCTACGGCATGGGGCTCGGGATCTTCGCCTGCCGCGAGGAGTACCTCCGGCAGGTCCCGGGACGGCTCGTGGGCGCGAGCGAAGACGCGCGCGGCGACCGCGCGTACACGCTCACGCTTCAGACCCGCGAACAGCACATCCGCAAGGAGCGAGCGACGTCGAACATCTGCACGAACCAGGCGTGGGTCGCACTCCGCGCGGCGATCCACGCCGCGACCCTCGGGCCCTCGGGGCTCGTCGATCTCGCGAACGACTGCGTCCGCGAGGCGGCCGATCTCGCCGACCGGATCGACGAGCTCAGCGGCGCGGTCGCGCCCGTTCACGACCGCCACCACCTTCGCGAGTTCGTCGTGCGCGTCGACCAGCCGGCGCCCGCCATCGCCACGGACCTCGAAGCGGCGGGCTTCGCGGTCCACGTCCTCGACGATCACCTGCTACAGGTGTGCGTCACGGACCTGAACGCCGGACAAGTGGACGGGCTCGTCGCGGCCTTCGGAGAGGTGATCTGAGTGATCCACGACCAAGCCAAGTACACGCGAGACGGAGAGGACGTTCACGAACCGCTGCTCGCCGAGAAAGGCGAGACCACCGTCGACGTGACGGAGTCGTCGCCGCTCCCGGACGACCTGACGCGCGACGAGCTCACGCTCCCCGAGCCGTCGGAGCCGGAGATCGCCAGACACTACACCCGTCTCTCGCAGATGAACTGGGCGATCGACTCCGGGCCGTACCCGCTCGGCAGCTGCACGATGAAGTACAACCCGAAGTTCACGGAGGACGTCGCCGCCGACCCGAACGCGGCGGTCCACCCCGACCGCTCTGAACGGTCCGTTCAGGGGACCCTCGAACTCCAGTACCGGCTCCAGGAGTTCCTCGCTTCGATCGGCGGCATGGACGCGGTCACGCTCCAACCCCCCGCGGGCGCCGCCGGTGAGTTCACCGGTATCCTCGTGGCGAAGGCGTACCACGAGCACCACGGCAACGACCGCTCCGAGGTCGTGATCCCGGCGTCGGCCCACGGGACGAACTTCGCGACCGCCGCGACCGCCGGCTACGACGTCGTCGAGTTGCCCTCCGGCGAGGACGGGCGCGTCGACGTCGAGGCGCTGGAGGCGGCCGTCGGCGACGACACCGCCGCCCTCATGTTGACCAACCCGAACACGGTCGGGCTCTTCGAGCGCGACATCGCGGAGATCGCCGACATCGTTCACGACGCCGGCGGCCTCCTGTACTACGACGGCGCGAACCTCAACGCCCTGCTCGGCCGCGGTCGACCCGGCGACATGGGATTCGACGTGATGCACTACAACGTCCACAAGACGTTCGCGACACCGCACGGCGGCGGCGGCCCCGGCGCCGGCCCGGTCGGCGTCGTCGACGAACTCGCCGAGTTCCTGCCGTCGCCGCAGGTCAGAGAGGGCTCCGGCGGTAGCGGCTACGAGCGGTTCGAGCCGGACCACACGATCGGGAAAGTCCACGGCTTCACCGGCAACTGGCTGGTCCTGATAAAGACGTACGCGTACATCGCGCGGCTCGGCGACGAGGGGCTCGCGGACGCGGCCGCGAAGGCCGTGCTCAACGCGAACTACCTCGCCGAACGGATCGACCTGGACGTGCCGCACGGCCCCTTCCACCACGAGTTCGCCGCGACGGCGGGCGATCGCGACGCCGCCGACGTCGCCAAGCGCATGCTCGATTTCGGCGTCCATCCGCCGACCACGAAGTGGCCGGAGATGGTCCCCGAGGCCATGCTCACCGAGCCGACGGAGATCGAGAACAAATCGTCGCTCGACGACCTCGCGGCGGCGTTCAACCTCGCGTACGCCGACACCGACGAGGCGCTCGATACGGCGCCGAACCGGACCGCGGCCGGCCGGATCGATCAGGTCGGTGCCGCGCGGAACCCGCGGCTGTCGTGGCAGGCGCTCGACGAGGAGTAGCCGCCCGGTCGCGGGCGATCGTTATTCGGGTTCGATTTATAAGGTATCTCGCGTCCCCGCGTTTCCGGGCGACGCCCGTTTCTCCGTTCGCCCGCCGAGCGTCTCGAACTCGAAGTTCTCGAACTGCGAGGGCGCCTGTCCCTCGGCCGCGTACACGTACAGCGCGGTCTTCGCGACGCCCCAGATCGTCTGGCTGAGGAGGTAGGTGGTCGCGATCGCGACGGCGACGAGCAGCACCGCGAGCACCCCGCCGGCGACGGGGAACACGGCCGCGAGCGGCAGCGAGACCGCGAGCGCGACGACGGCGAGGCCGAGTCCGAAGAGGCCGACGACGAGCGTGACGCCGAAGCCGGCGCCCAGCGTCTCGCCCCACGTGGCTCGGAACGTCTCGGCGCTCCGCGAGAACATGCCGGTGACGGAGACGTCCTCGAAGACGATCACGGGGACGACGAAGAACGTCATGATCGCCCACCCGACGGAGAAGAGCACCCCGAGGAGTCCGGCGAGCGGGTTGTCCGAGTCCTCGAGGGCCTTGAGCAGGACGCTCACCGTCGCCGAGATCAGCGACCACGCGGCGATCGGGCCGAGTCGCCCGCTGACCGCCGACAGGCTCTCGCGGACGCTCGGATCGCGTCCGTGGAACGTCTCGTTGGTCGCGTGGACGAGCGCCGCCGCGGCGTAGGTGCTCAGGAAGGTCGTGACGAAGTACCAGCCGAACAGCGCGAGGTACTCCAGCCCGCTGCCGACGAGGTTCGCGATCAGCATCGGCACAAAGAAGACGACGAGGAACGCGGCGCTCGCGACGCCGGCGAGCAGCGGGAAGGCCAACAGCTCCGGGCTGTCACGGATGACGCTCGCGCTGTCTTTCGTCAGGGTCCACCCGGTTCGGATCCGGTCGAAGAAGCCGATCCGGCGGGAGGGCGTTCGAGTTACCATGACGGTCCATGGCGTCGCCGGCGTATTTATACCGTCGGGTCGGACGGTCGCGCTCGCGGCCCGGCGTCTCCGGAGCACCGACTTCGGTTCCGACTCACCGCCGGCTACCGTTCGATCCGACGCTACGGCCCCGGCCTGACGACCTCGACCCGGTGCGTCTCGCGGTCATCTCGGGACGCGGTCGCCTCGCGAATACCGGGCGGTCCGGCGTCGGACCGGCCGGTTCCGTCACCGTCGAACGGGAACGCCCCCTCGACGAAGCGTCGCATCACGCGACCTTCGGCTCGGTGGAGGGTCTCGCTGCAGGTCGATTTCGCGATCTCTCGTTCCGCGGCCAACTCGGTGAGGGTGCACTCGCGCGGCGTGTCGTAGTAGCCGGCGTCGACGGCGGCGAGGACGAGGTCGCGCTGGGCGTCCGTGAGCGCGCGGTCCGCTTCGTCGGCGATCCCGCCCACCCCGACCGTGACGCCCTCGGTGGCGAGTTCGGTTCCGAACGCGGTGAGCAGCTCTCTGCGACCGGCTATCGGGAGCGTCGCACCGCCGTCGGTGACCTCGACGGTCGCCGCTATCGGGAGCCCGACGCGTCTGGCGGCGACGACGAACGGCGGGGCGCTCCCGGTCACACGGAGCGCGGTCGCGGATCCGCGGCGCTCGACGACGTCGACGGCGTCCACGCGGTCGTGCTCGCGAAGCGCCTCGACCGCCCGTTCGCGAGCGATGCCGCTGACAGTGACGTCGCTCACGTCGCCCGGCTCCGCCGCAATCGTCTCCGAGACGCGGAAGGTAGCGTCCGGACAGGCGCGCGAGGCGTCGCCGATCCACGACCCGGTCGGGAGGCCGAGCCGCAGTTCGATCCGGTTCATCGGTCGCCTCCGGACGGTCCACTCGGGGCGGGGCGGTCGGCGGTGACGTTCTGGGCCATCGGTACCGAGCGTACGATCCGCCGCTCCCTACCACTGTGGCTTCACACGTTTCAGTCATTAAATACTCAGGCGGAGACGAGGGCGACGCCGTCCGAACCGGAACCACTACGGCGGGCGGTCGCCACCCCTCGCGCATGGAACTCGGCGTCATCGGACTCGGACGGATGGGACAGATCGTCGCGAATCGGTCTATGGAGGCGGGCCACGACGTGGTCGCGTTCGACCTCTCGGCGGAGGCGACGGCGACCGCGGCGGAGGCGGGCGCGGAGCCGGCGGACTCCGTCGCGGACCTCTGTGAGCGGCTGGATGGATCGGACGACGAGGACGGCGACGGCAAGCGGATCTGGCTCATGGTGCCCGCGGGCGACGCCGTCGACGCCACCCTCGCGGATCTCGAACCGCACCTCGACGCGGACGACGTGGTCGTCGACGGCGGGAACTCGCGCTTTCGCGAGTCGGTGCGCCGGAGCGAGGAGACGGACGCTGCCTACCTCGACTGCGGGACCTCCGGCGGCCCGGCCAGCGCGGCGGAGGGGTTCTCGCTGATGATCGGCGGCCCCGAGTGGGCCTACGAGGCGCTGGTCCCCGTCTTCGACGCGGTGGCGACCGGCCCGGACGGTCACGACCGGATGGGCGAGTCCGGATCGGGCCACTACGTGAAGATGGTCCACAACGGCGTCGAGTACGCGCTGATGCAGGCGTACGGCGAGGGGTTCGAACTGCTCACCGAGGGCCGGTACGACCTCGACATGGAGTCGGTCGCGCGGACGTGGAACAACGGCGCCGTGATCCGGTCGTGGCTCCTCGAACTGTGCGAGGAGGCGTTCCGCGAGGAGGGGTCCGACCTCGGCGACGTCGCCGACCACGTCGCCGGCGGGTCGACGGGGACGTGGACCGTCGAGGAGGCGCTCGAACAGGAGGTACCGGTGCCGATCATCTACCAGGCGCTCGCGGAGCGGTTCGACTCGCGCAACGAGGGCCGGTTCTCGCGGCGGCTCGCGAACCGGCTCCGGTACGGCTTCGGCCGTCACGAGGTCGCCCGGCGATCTGACGGCGAATAGGCAACCGACGAAGTAGCGGCCGGACCGGCCGGGACCTGTCGTCGCCGGCGATCCGCTTCAGTCGGTCGTTTTTACTCGCTGGCGCCATCGCGATCGAACGATTCCGATCGAGTATATATACTGATCGTTCACCCTCCGAGTAATGTTTATGTGCCACCGTGAGAGAGGTTCACATGCACAGTATGTTCGAACGCTTTTCGAGCGGCTACTATCTGGGGGAACTGTACGTGGAACCCCATGACGGCGATCGGGCCGTCATCCAGCGGGTCGACCACGAGCACGTCAACGAGCAGTTGTACGCGGACGGCGAGGGGGTCGAGCGACTCGACGCCCCCCTCGTGATGAAGGTCGACGGCGGGCACATCCCGGTCGGCGGCGACGACGACGTTCCGAGCGGCACGCTCGCGATCCCCTACGCGCTCGCGGACGAGGCGCTTCCGGATCGCCGGAACGTGTTGTTGGCGGACGCGGACCGCGCCGAGGCGCTGCTGCGCTGGGAGGGGTGGGAGCCGTTCGCGAACGCGTAATACTCGTGTGTTGGCTCCGTTTTCTGTGATGGTGTCGTCGATCGTTTATAAATAACAAACTGGACACCGGCAGAGAATGCTTCTAAAGCCCCAGCCGCTCTCTTATAAGTCGTTGACAGCGGATCGGCGGTGAACACCGCCAAAGCCCCAACCGCGAGGACGCCGCACGCTTGCTGCGCTCCTCACTCGGTCGCTCGTGCTCCCTCGTTGCGGTGCTTACGTCGCCTGCGGCGTCCTCGCGGTTGCCCCTTTGAGCCCCACCCCGCACAGCACCGCAGCCTCACGCCTCCCCAGCCTCGTCGGCCGCCCTCCGCGTTGCTCCGGGCGACCGACTCCCTCGCACGCGCTGACTCGCGGCCGCCCTTGGCGGCCGCTCGCAGGCGCGCGCCACCGCTGTCGTTTATATGTAATAGCGCTCACGTCGCCGCCGCAGACGCACCTTTTAGGTCGCCGGGGGTCGCGGATTCGGTATGATCGACAGGCTGCTCGGGCGCGCCGAGCTGAAAGAGCGGATCGAGGAGTTGGAGGAGGAGAAGCGCCACCTCGAACGCCACGCGGAGGCCGAAGAGGAGCGCCGGTCCGACGCGGTCGCCGACCGTCAGCGCGCCGAAGAGCGGGTGAACGAACTCGAACACCGGATCGAGTCGTTAGAAGAGCGCCTCGACCGCGCCGGCGGCGACGAGGACGCCGCCGACTTCCGTCGCGTCACCGACGTCCGCGGGGACCGGCTCGAAGACGCCCTCGACCGGTTCCGGGCCGTCGAGAGCGACGACCCCGAGGGGCTGTTGACGGCGTTCGTCCCGGACGGCGACGCCGTGCCCGAGACCGTCGCCGAGTGGTTCGGTGACCGGACGGGCCTTATCAGGCGGGCGGCCCCCGCGGTGGTCCTCGCCGACGACACCGGGGTCGTGAGCGCCGCCGTCGCGCCCGCGATCGAGCCCGACCCGTTCGACGAGTGGGCCGACACCTTCCGGCTCGACGACGCGTGGTTCCGACCGACCGGGCGGTTCGCGTTCGCGTTGGTCCGGTCGGACACCTTCGCGCTCGGCACCTACGAGGGCACCGAGCGAGTCGCCTTCGAGGGGTTCACCTCCGACGTGAAGGAGGCGCACTCGAAGGGCGGCTTCTCGCAGGGCCGCTTCGAGCGCCGGCGCGAGGGACAGATCGACGATCACCTGCGGAAGGCGACCACCGAGTTGGCCGCCGTCGCCGCCGCCGAGGACATCGAGCGCGTCATCGTCGTCGGCGAGCGCAGCGTCCTCGGCGACCTCCGCGAGCACGCCGACGTCTCCGACGTCTCGGATGCGACCGGGAAGCCGAAGCGGGCGTTAACCGACGCGTTCCGAGACTTCTGGACCGCGCGGATTCACGCGATCTGACCGGGCGCCACGGGGCGTCGCGTCGGGCCGGACGAGTCGCCAACGCGCCGGATAAAGGAGTGCATACCAATATAGAGTAGGTGCTTACCGCAACACGGAGGGCCAGTCACACGCTCTCCGTTCCCCCCTCTTTTTCCGTCGCGATAGACAGGTCTAACTTCGCGTCGTCGGTAGCGCCCGTATGAAGCGGCTCGGCTCTCCGTCGATAGCCCGCGCGATCGCCGTCGCGTGTCTCGTCGCCGTGCTGGCCGGCGGAGTCGCAGCGGCCGGTGTCGACGTGGGAGCCACCCCCGACGCTCCCGACGCTGACGCGGTCGCCGCCACCGACACGGTCGCCGACACCGACGACGCCGACACGATACGACTCCGGCACGACCTCTCTTTGATCGACGACCCCGGCGAAGTCGGGGTCACGACGCGCGCGGAGATCCCCGATCGGGTCACGTCGCTCGAACTCACGCTGCGCAGCGCGAACGACGCCCCGGTCGAGGCGGACGGGTTCGAGCGCGCGACCGATCCCGGATCCGGCGAGCCGGTCTGGACGTGGGACGGCGAGACGGAACGCCCCTCCCTCACCTACGCGATGGACGCGAACGACACGGTCGAGCAGGCGGGACCGATCGGGGCGGGCGGCACCTACCGGTTCGTCGACGCCGGCGACTGGGCGCTCGTGCAGACCCCGCGGACCGCCGCCGCGTGGTCGTACACCGGCCAGTACAGCGGTCAGGTCCGACTCGAACGCGAGACCGCCGTCGACGGAGAGGGAGCCGCCTCGCAGTCGATGGCGTATCTCGGCCCCTACGAGGAGCACGTTCACGAGGGCGACGGCGGTCGATACCGCCTGATCGTCCCCGACGCCGCGGACCCGGTCGCGACCCCCGAGGAGGTCTTCGGAGTGTTCGACGGCGCGGCGGCCGCCCTGCGAGTGGGACCGCCCGACGAGGAGGTGTTCGCGGTCGTGGCACCGACCGGCGACGTGTCGTGGGGGGTCCGCGGGCTCCAGACCGGCGACGCGGACCTGTGGGTCCGCGACGAGGAGCCCGTGACGACGGCCGACGACGTCTGGACCCACGAGTACGTTCACACTCGGCAGGCGTACCGCACGGAGCCGAGCGGGCGCTGGATTACGGAGGCGACCGCCACCTACTACGCCGCGCTGTTCGCGCTCGAACGGGGTGACGTCGACTTCGACGACTTCGAACGAACCCTCGCGCGCGGCGAGCGGGAGCCGGCCGCGTCGTCGACCCTCGCCGACCCCGGGACGTGGGCGGGTAACGCCAACTATCTAAAGGGAGCGCTCGTCGCGGGCGAACTCGATCGGCGCATCCGGCTCGCGACGGACGGAAGGGCCTCGCTCGCGACGGTCTTTCGCGACCTGAACGACGCCGCCGGTCCGATCACGAACCGCGACGTGCTCGACGCGGTCGAGTCGGCCGCGGCGGCGGGCGGCGACGACGACCTCGCCGCGACGGTCCGATCCGACGCCGATCGACTGACGACCACCGACGCCGCCCCCCGAACGTGGGACCGAACGGCCCACGCCGAGGCGTTCGGCGAGACGCCCGCGCGGGTCGGGTACGGCCTCGCCGAAGACGGCGTCCGAGCGACCGGGGAGTACCGCGACCGCCCCGTCGACCGCGGGCCGGTTGAACTCGTCGCGAACGAGACGCTCGATCTGTCTGTGCTCGTCTCGAACACCGGCGGGGCCGCCGGCGGTTACCGGTTGACCCTGACGGTCGACGGGGAGCCGGTCGAGACGCGCGCCGGGACGATCGGGCCGGGCAACGAGGCCGTCGAACGGTTCGAACGCACCTTCGACGAGCCGGGCGAACACGAGGTGAGGGTCGGGAGCGAGACGCTCTCCGTCGTCGTGACCGACCCCGCGCCCGTGCTCGTCCGAGACGTCTCGACGGACCGGGCGTCCGTCGAGGCCGGCGAGTCGGTCCGCGCGACGGCGACCGTCGCCAACGACGCCGGCATCCCCGCCGGCGGAGAGGTCGCGTTCGTCGTCGACGGCGAGCGCGTCGCGACCGAGTCCGTCCGACTCGACGCGGGCGCCGAAACGACCGTCGCACGGGACGTCCCGGTGAACGGGTCGGCCGGCTCCGAGTCGGCGACCGTGCGCGTCGTCGGGCCGGTCGACGAGGCGTCAACGACGGTCGCGGTGACCGGCGGTGGCGTGATCGACGGGGGCACCGACGGCGAGGTGCCCGGGTTCGGCCCGGCGCTCGCGATCGTCGCGGTGCTCGCCGCGCTCGCGGCGGTCCGGTTTTCGCCCGGCGGCGGCGACCGCTAGAACGAGACAGAGAGCGTGACCTAGAACGGCGCGTCGGGGCCTTCGTCGGCCTCGCCGCCCCCGCCGCCACCGGTGTCGTCCTCGGCCGCCGTCACCTCCAACTCTCCGACGTCGCGCTGCCACGCCTCGATTCCGCCGCGGAGGCTCTCGACCTGCGCGCTTTCGGTCCCCGCGTAGCTGCCGATGAGTCGCGCCGCCTGTTGGCTGGCGATTCCGTGTGGGCAGACGGTGACGATCCGAGAGGCGCCCTCCAGTTCGGCGATGCGGGTCGTCAGCTCCGAGAAGGGGATGGACTCGCTCCCCGGGAGATGTCCCCGATCGAAGGCGCGTCGGTCACGGATGTCGACGATCCGGAGGTCGTCGTCGGAGTCGTCGTCGGAGTCGTCGGCGCGTTCGGAACCGGCGTCGCCGTCGGCCAGCAGGGCCGCCAGCTCGTCGGGGTCGATCTCGCCGTCCATCAGGGGAGCGGGCAGAGGCTCGCCGTGATCACGGCTCGCTCGTCGGTGTCGTTGCGGACGCCGTGGACGGTCCCGCGCTCGTTAGGGACGACGGCCGGCGCCGCGAGCGGTTCCTCCGCGTCTCCCCGCCGGACGGTCGGTCGCCCCTCGACGACGTGGAAGACGTTGGTGGCGTCGGGGTGCTCGTGCGGCTCTACGGCCGCGTTCGGCCCGAGCACGAACGCCTTGACGAGCACGTCGTCGGTGACGACGAGTTCGGCCGTCTCGACCGCCCCGGCGGCGGGATCCAGTCCGGAAACGGCCTCCGCGTATCGATCGATCGTCATGGGTGTCGTCGCACCCGTCGATACAAAAAGCGTCCGGCGAGCGACCCGCTGCGTCGCGCGCGCCGGCGACTACTCCGAAACGGTCGTCTTCACGATGCTCACCGGCGCCGTGGACTGTCGAGAGACGCGCTCCGTGACGGAGCCGAGCATCCGCCGGTAGTTGCCCGACCGCGTCTTCGAGCCCATCACCGCGAGGTCGATGTCCTCGTCGTCGATGTACGCGAGGATCTCCTCGTGGGGGACGCCGTACACGAGTTCCGTGACCGTCTCGACGCCCGCGTCGGCCGCGTGAGCCGCCACCGTGTCGAGCGCGTCGCGGCCGCGCTCTTCGAGCGTTTCCCCCGCGCCCTCCGAGCCGTCGACGAACTCGTCGCCGGAGTACGCGTTGACGATGTCGCTGTCGACGACGTAGAGGATGTGCAGGGTCGCACCGTACCGGTCGGCCGCGTCGACAGCGTGGTCGATCGCGCGGTCGACGCCCTCGCTGCCGTCGGTGGGGAGGAGTATCCGATCGTACATATCTCGACGTTCGCCGCGGGGCCGAATAAAACGGTCGGCGATTCTCACTCCGGGCGGACGGCCGCCGTTCCCGGTGCTCCCAGTCGTTTCTGTCCGTCTCACGTCTCTCGGTTCGTCTCGCGTCTCTCAGCCTGCTCCGCGTCTCTCGGTTCGTCTCGCGCATCTCGGCCCCTTCCCGTCGTCGACGACTGCTTCCCGAACGATTAACACGCTCGCTGTCGCGGATTCGTGCATGACCGACGCCGCGGATCGACTGTTCGTGAACGGGGAGATCCACACGCTCGCGGGGGACGCGGGGCCGACCGGGGCCGACGAGAGCACCGAACCGACCGCGACGGACGACGCGGACGCCGCGTCCGCCACCCACGAGGCGGTCGCGGTCCGCGACGGCGAGATCGTCAGACTCGGCCGCACTCACGACGTGACGTTCCTCGCGGGCGTCGACACCGACGTGATCGACCTCGACGGGCGCGTCCTCCTGCCCGGATTCATCGACGCGCACACCCACCTGACGACGGTCGGCCGGTACCTCGTCCACGCGGACCTGTCGGCGGCTGACTCGCCCGCCGACGCCGTTTCGCTGCTCGCCGAGCGAGCGGCGGAGCTGGCGGCCTCGGAATCGAGCGGTGAGGCGGCCGCCGACGCCGACGCCGACACCGATACCGACGCCGACACCGACGACTGGGTGCTCGGCTACGGCTACGACGAGTCGACGTGGGACGACGAGCGCTACCTGACGCGGGACGACCTCGACCGCGTCTCGACCGACCGCCCGGTGGCGGCCTTCCGCGAGGACATGCACGTCGCGGCGGTCAACGGCGTCGCCCTGGACCGGTTCGACGCGGCGCTCGCGGCGGCACCGGACGAGACGGTCCCCACCGACGGCACGGGGGCGCCGACGGGGGTCCTCCTCGAAAGCGCCATCGACCCGATCTACGAGGCGGTCGAACCCGGTCCCGAAGAGACCAGAGATATCGTCACCGCCGCGCTCGCCGACTGCGCCGAAAAGGGAATCACCGGCTTTCACGACATGGTCCGCGGCTCGCACGCGCCCCGGGTCTACCGCGATCTGGAGGCGGCGGGAGAACTGACCGCGCGCGTCCGGATCAACTACTGGAGCGACCACTTGGACGCCCTCCGAGAGGTCGGGCTCTCGACGAACGCCGGGAGCGAGAGGGTCGAGACCGGCGCGATAAAGTCGTACACCGACGGGAGTTTCGGCGGGCGAACCGCGAGACTCTCGGAGCCGTACGCCGACGCGCCCGACGAGCGCGGACAGTGGGTCGTCGACCCCGACGAGCTCGCGGAGACGGTCGCCGACGCCACCGCGTCCGGGTATCAGTTCACCGCCCACGCGATCGGCGACGAGGCGGTCGACGCCGTCCTCGACGCGTACGAGACGGCCGCCGTCGGCGACTCTCCCGGCACCGCTCGCCACCGGATCGAACACGTCGAACTGGCCGACGACGAGGCGATCGACCGACTCGCCGAGACGGGGGTCGTCGCCAGCGTCCAGCCGAACTTCCTCAAGTGGGCGGGCGAGGACGGGCTCTACGACGCCCGCCTCGGTGACCGTCGGACGGAGACGAACCGCTACCGCGACATGCTCGATGCCGGCGTCCACCTCGCGTTCGGTTCCGACGGGATGCCCATGGACCCTCTCCTTGGCGTCCACCACGCCGTCAACGCCCCCGCCGAGTCGCAGCGGCTCACCGTCGCGGAGGCCTTGCGCGCGTACACCCGCGGCGCGGCGTACGCCGGGTTCGACGAGGACCGGCTCGGAACGATCGAAGTCGGCACGAGCGCCGATTTCGTCGCCCTCGACTCGTCACCGTGGGCGACGCCCGAAGCGATCCGGGACATCGACGTCGCGATGACCGTCGTCGACGGCAACGTCGTCTACGACGGGCGGTGAACGCGGACGGTACCGGGCGCGTCCGACGCGGTCGCTTCGCAAGCGCTGCCAAAAGAGGATAGTTATTAATCGTGTAGTTCGTAGCGCCGGGTATGGCAGAGATAGCAATCGAGTACGCCGCGGGCAGTCGGCTCCGGCCGGAGGCGGAAACGGCCCGCCGCCTGATCGACGCCTACCTCGGTGACCGGTCGGACGTCGACGGGGTAACGCTGTCGCCCTCCAGCGACTCGGTGTTCTGCGTCAGCGTCGAAGGAGACCGCATCTGGTGTACCGACCCGCGCGAGTGGATCGACTCGATCGAGGCGGTGACCGCGGTCCGGCGACGGCTCTCGGAGCTGTCGTAGCGCTATTTAATCCGGCGACACCGCGTCGCATCGTCGCCCCGTCGCATCACTCCGCGTCGCCGTCCACCGCGTGCGTCCTGACGAACTCCCGAAGGAGCTTGCCCGCGAGCGCCGCGGCCTGACCGTCGTCGCGGTCGTTCACCTCGACGGCGTCGAAGCCGTCGGCGTGCGGCGCGACCGCGCGAACGAGGTCGCGGGCCTCGCGGGGAGCGAGCCCGAACGGCTCCATCGTCCCGGTACCCGGCGCGAACCCCGGATCGAGTCCGTCGACGTCGACGGAACAGTACACCGACTCGCCCGCGAACGGGTCGTCATCGCCTGCGAGGAGCCCGTCGAGCCACCCGCGAGCGTCCTCGGGGGCGACGACCTCCACGTCGGCGTCCGCGGCGCGGTCCCACTCTTCGCGCGACCCGGTGCGCGCACCGACGATCACGGCGCGGTCGACGTCGAGGTCGTCCAGGGCGCGGCGAGTGACGCACGCGTGGCTCCACGGGTTGCCGTCGTAGGCGTCGCGTAAGTCGAGATGGGCGTCGCAGACGACGAGCACGTCCGGGTCGACCGCCTGCACGCCGGCGTACGTGACCGTGTGCTCTCCGCCGAGTAGCACCGGGACGGCGTCGTCGTAAGTGACGCTCCGGAGTTCGGCGGCGAGGTGATCGAGGTACGCCTTGACGTCGTCCCACGGATGTACGTCGCCGGCGTCACAGACGCCGAGCGCGGAGAAGTCGCTGTCCGTTCGCCGGTCGTAATCGTCGTAGGTCCGCGCGAATCGCCGGACCCGGTCCGGTCCGAACCGGGTACCCGGCTGAAAAGTGGTCGTAGCGTCGAGCGGAGCGCCGACGACCACGTAGGAAGCAGCCTCGCGATCGGTCGTCGCTCCGGGAAACATCGGCCTCGACTATCCGACGACCTTGCGCTGGCCCTCGTACTCGAGGTACTCGATCGTGTCGTCCGAGTTGAAGTCCTCGCCCTCGGGGATGCGCATGGTGAACGTCTCGTAGGTGTCGAGGTCCATGACCTGCGCGTCGTCGCCGGAGACGGAGACGACCTGGCCCTGCTTCCGCTCGATGATCGGGACCCAGACCTTCGCGTCGACGGGCTGCGAGAGCGAGCGCTTCTTCTCGTCGAAGACGCCCTTGCCCTCGACGCGCGCCTTGGCGCTCCCGTGTTTTCCGGGCTTGGCTGTGCTGTAGTGGTTAATCTTGCAGGGCGAGCTGTCCATCATGACGTAACTGCCCTCCTGCAGTTCGCGAACCTGCTTCTGCTCTCGCGGCATGAGCGCTACTTTCCCCGGCGCGGGTATAAACGGTTTGGAACGCCGCCGACGCCGGGACGGACACCGGGAACGGCACCGGGAACGACACCGATATCGACGCGGCCGTGCGCTCGTCCCTTCGCGTCGCTCAGGGGTCGAGTTCGTCGACGTACTCCTCCGTGTCGTCCTCGTCGCCGGCGTCGCCGTCCGGCGGGACGAACTGCCCGGTGAGGAGGTAGCTCGCGATGAACAAGCCGATGAACCCGACGCCCACCGCCGCCGTCGTCCGTACGACGAACGGGAAGTCGACCCAGTAGAGCGCGCGGTCGGCGATGATCATCACGACGACGGCGACGAACAGCGCCTTCTGTTCGTCCGTCGGATCGCGGATGAACCCGACTACATCGGCTTTCAGCTCGCTGAAGAATCCCATCTCAGGCGCCTCCGTCGGCCTCGGCGCCCGCCTCCGACATGGCGCTGCCCTCGATGACCCGGCTCACGCGTTCGAGTCCCTCCGCTAACTCCTCGGTCGGGAGCCCGAACCCGATTCGGAAGCGATTCGGGAAGCCGAACAGATTCCCCGGCGCGAGCACGACGCTCTCGGTCTCGACGACCCGTCGACAGAACGACTCACCGTCCTCGAAGCCGTCGGGCACCGTCACGAACCCGTTGACGCCGACGGGGTCGTGCCAGTCGAGATCGTGGCGGTCGAGCCAGTCGGCGACGATCGCGCGGTTCGCCGCCGCCAACTCGCGGTTCTCCTCCAAGATTTGCGGTTCGAGCCGTCCGAGCGCCTGCTTCGCGACGTGCTGGCCGAACAGCGACGGGGAAATGGTGGTGTAATCCTTCCAGCGCCACGCGCGATCGACGACCGCTTCGGGGCCGGCGATCCAGCCGAAGCGGAGCCCGGCGAGCCCGTACGCCTTGGTGAGACTCGTCGTCGAGATCCCGTGCGCCCCGAAGCTCGCGACCGGGGGCTGCGGCTCGTCGGCGAGCAGGCGGTACACCTCGTCACAGAGGAGGTAGGCGTCGCGCTCGACGGCGACATCGTACGCCGCCCGCATCGCGGACTCGTCGTGATACCGTCCGGTCGGGTTGTTCGGGTTGTTCACGACGATCACGGCAGTGTCGTCGCGGGCGGCGTCGGCGATCGCCTCGGGATCGAGCTCCCACTCGGGAGGTTCGAGTTCGACGCGAGTCACCTCGCCGAAGGCGTCGGGAACCGCGTGGAGCGCCTGGTACGTCGGCGTGACGACGACGGCGTGGGTTCCGGATCCGATCGCCGATTCATCGTCCTCCCCGCCGACGGCGTTCTCGTCGCCCAGAAGCGAGAGGAACGCGAGGAAGTTCGCCTCTTGGGTCCCGCAGGTGAACAGGACCTCGTCGGCGCTCCGGCCGTATCGATCGCCGATCGACGCCCGGAAGTTTGGGTCCCCGTTGGTCGGGATGACGTAGTCGAGCCGGCCCGGATCGAGGTCGAACCGGCTCGCGTCGAGTGAGCGGATACCGCTCTCGGCCAACATGATGTCGGCCTCGTGTTCGTACTCCGCGAACCAGCGTTCGAGGCCGAACGGGTCGATGCGCATACCCGGAACTGGGGGTGCAGCGAGGTTAGGTGCTACGGTCCCTCGCGACGGCGCCGGTGCCGTTCGGCCCTCGGAGCCGTACACGACGCTCCGCCCGCGTCGGAGAGTCGCGTTCGAGAACGCGACGCGGTTTCACCGGAACGATTTTCTCCCGTCATCGCGACACGGCAGCATGGTTCTCGACCGACGGCGGCTCCTCGGCGTGCTGCTCGTCGCGATGGCCGCGCTCGCGGCGACCATCCTGGCGTCGGTTCTGCGGACCGTCGTCTTCGCGATCACCGTCGCGTACGTTCTCTACCCGCTTCGTCAGCTGCTCGTTCGGCGCGGGGCGTCCGACCGGGTCGCGGGCGCGGTCTCGACCGTCGTCGCGTTTCTCGTCGCCGTCGGGTTGGTCGCGCCGGTGTTCTACGTCCTGTACCGACAGCGAACGCAACTGATCGAGGCTCTCGGGCGGATTCCCGAGACGATCCCCCTGAGCGCGGGCGAATTCGACGTGGTCGTCGAGATCGAACCGTTCGTGGCGTCCGCACAGACGTTGATCCGCCAGGTGGCGATCGATATCACTGCCGCGGCACCGCGTCTCGTCCTCGAACTCGCCGTGTTCACGTTCCTCGTATACGGGCTTCTCCGCCGACCGAGCGCGGTCGGTGCCGCCATTCTCAAAGTGATCCCGGCGGAGTACCACGACATCCCGACCCGACTCCACGTCCGGACGCGGATGACGCTCTACTCGATTTACGTCCTCCAAGCGGCGACGGCGGCGGCGACGTTCGTCCTCGCGATCGCGCTGTTCTCTCTTCTGGGATACAGTTCACCGATCCTGTTGGCCGTCATCGCGGGCGTCCTCCAGTTCATTCCAATCGTCGGCCCGAGCGTGCTCGTCGTCGCGCTGGCCGCGGGCGACCTGCTGGTCGGCGAGACGACTCGGGCGATCATCGTGCTGGCGCTCGGACTGATCGTCGTCTCGTTCGTCCCCGACGCCGTGATCCGGACCCAACTCGCCGACCGGACGGGGAAGATCTCTTCGGGGCTGTACTTCGTCGGCTTCGTCGGCGGCATCCTCACCGTCGGCGCGATCGGACTCATCGTCGGCCCGCTCGTGGTGTCGCTCCTGATCGAAGTTATCGACATGCTCGCCGAGGGGAACGGACCGGCGGCGGCTGCCGAGCCGACTACGGACGCGACAGATGCGGCGGTGGCGGAGTCGACGGATACGGTCGACGCGACGGACACGACCGAGACGACGGATTCGACGGACACGACCGAGACGACGGACGCCGGGAACTAACCGTCTCGACATCGGACCCAGCGGATCGGCTCACCGGCACGGCTTTGCCGCTCCTCCCCGTCGTTTCGACGACTGATGTCCCCGACAGACCGCTCTGTGGCCCTCACCGACGCACCGCACCTCGCGGCACGACGACTCGCCGACCTCTCCGACCGCGCGATGCGCTCCGCACGAACCGGCGAGGCGAACGCCGCCGCTGGCGACGGGATCGATGTCGTTGCCCCCGCGACCGACGAGCGGATCGGTTCCGTGCCGGCCTGCGACGCGGCGGCCGTCGACGCCGCCGTCGACCGCTCGCGGACGGCACAGACCGCGTGGGAGGAGACCCCCGTCGCCGAGCGGACCGCGGTCGTCGATCGATTCGGTGACCTCGTGTTGGGTCACCGCGAGGAGCTGCTCGACGTCCTCCAGGTCGAGACCGGGAAGTCCCGTCGGACCGCGGTCGAAGAGCTGTTCGACGTGCCGACGGGGTGTTCGTTCCTCGCGAACGAGGCGGAAGCAGTGCTCGGCCCGGAGCGGCGGCGCGCCGCGGTACCCGGGGCCACCACCGCCACCGTTACCTACGACCCCGTCGGCGTCGTCGGTGTCATCTCGCCGTGGAACTACCCGCTGACGCTCTCGATGGCCGACGCGCTTCCCGCCCTCGTCGCGGGCAACGCGGTCGTGCTCAAACCCGACGAGAAAACGCCGTACGGCGCCCTCGCGCTCGAAGAGCTGTTGGAGGTCGCCGGACTTCCGGACGGGGTCTTCCAGGTGGTCACGGGCGAGGGGCCGACGGTCGGGCCCGCGCTGATCGATCGGGTCGACTACGTCGCGTTCACCGGCAGCACGGAGACCGGGCGGGTCGTCGCCGAGCGCGCGGGCCGAAACCTGATCGACTGCTCGCTGGAGCTGGGGAGCAACAACCCGCTCGTCGTGCTCGGCGACGCGGACGTCGACGAGACGGCCCGCGGTGCGGTACAAGCGTGTTTCTCGAACGCCGGCCAGCTCTGTCTGGCCGCCGAGCGGATCTACGTCGTCGACTCCGCGTACGACGCGTTCCTCGAGGCGTTCGTCCGAGAGACCGAGCGGCTCTCGCTCGGGACCGGCTACGACTACGACGCCGACCTCGGGTCGCTGATCGACGCCGACCAGTTGGACCGCGTCGAAAGCCGCGTCGACGAGGCCCGCGAAGCCGGCGCGACCCTCCTGACCGGCGGGAGCCACCGACCCGATATCGGCCCCTTCTGTTACGAGCCGACGGTCTTGACCGACGTGGACCCCGATTCGACGCTCGCGCGCGAAGAGACGTTCGGGCCGGTCGTGTCGGTGACGCCCGTGCCGGACGCGGACGCCGCCGTCGCGGCCGCGAACGACTCGCCGTACGGGCTCAACGCGAGCGTCTGGACGTCCGATCGGGCCCGCGGCGCCGCGATCGCTCGCGAAATCGACTGCGGGACGGTCAACGTAAACGACGGGTTCCTCGCGACGTGGGGGGCGACCGACGCGCCGATGGGCGGATTCGGCGACTCGGGGCTCGGACGGCGCCACGGTCCCGAAGGGATCCGGCGGTTCGTCGAGCCGCGAACGGTCGGGGTCTCGCGCGTCGGACCGCTCGCGTTCCCCGACCGAATCCCGACAGAGTGGTTCGTTCGCGGCGCGTTTGCGGCGATCAGTCTCGGGCGGAAAGCGAGTCGCGGCGCTCGTCGACTCAAAAAACGGATCGGGCTGCAGCGATGATTGTCCTTTTTGCCGCTCTGAACGGCGGAATTTCATCCGTCTATCGTTTATAAATACCCACTATGGCGCCATTAATATATGATGTCTTCTGTACAATAGATTAAATAACTTCGAGACGGGTGCTATCGACATGCACAGACGACGGTTCATTCAGAGCGGTATCGCCGCAGTCGGATTCGCCGGGTTCGGATCCACGGTAAGTGGACAGTCGGACGGTGGCGACTATCGACCCGGCGGACCGTGGGCGCCGAACGAACGCGCGGTCAACTACGAGGCGTACCTCGACAACGAACAGCTCGGTGAGCGCCTGAAACAGATCGACCGCCGGAGCGACCGGACGGACCTCCGACAGATCGGCTCCTCGGCCGGCCGCGGAGACCCGATCTGGGAGGTCACCGTCGGTGACGGCGACGAGAGCCTCCACCTCATCAATCAGATCCACGGCGACGAGCCCTCGGGCGCCGAGGCCGTCGTGCGGATCCTCAACCAGCTGGCCACGGGCGGGTCCCGCCGGGTTGAGACCATCCTCGACAACCTGACCATCACCATCGTCCCCCGGGTCAACCCCGACGGCGCGAACTTCGTGGGTGATGACGGGCTCGGAACCGACGGCGAGCTTCGGCAGCGTCGGTACAACACCAACACCTGGGAGGAGGGCGACTCTCGGTACATCAACGAGAACTCGTACGCCTCCGGCGACGTACCGGGGTACGACATGAACCGCGGGTTCAGCATCCTGCCCGACTTCGAGTCGGGCGACGAGGACGAGGACTGGTGGTCTCCCCTCGAGGACGACCCGCAGTTCGGCTACCTCAACGTCCCGGTCGAGGACGTCCCGCTCGACGTATTGGACCCGGTCGGAGAGAACCCGTACGATGAGCTGTTCGCCGTCGGGCTCAACCTCAACCCAGAGAACCGGGCGGTGACCGAGTCCTTCCTCGGCGCCGACCCCGACTGGGCGATCACCCACCACCATCAGGGCGCGACCGTCGACCCGGAGTCCCGGGACGCGGGGAACGGCCCGGAGTGGCAGTCCGTCATGAGCGTGATGGCCCCGTTCGGTCCAAGATACATCGATCGCGATCGGTTCGACTACGCCAGCTACGTCGGCGAGGGGAACCCGTACCTCTCGGAGGACGCTCAGACGCGCTCGCTGCGACTCAACCAACTCGTCAACGAGCAGGCTCAGCAGTTCGGCAACGGGAAGTTCAACACGCTCACCCGATACGGCTACGGTCCGCTGTGGGCATCGTACCTCGACGCGCTCTGCCCGCGGACCGACGCCGCCGGAATGCTCTACGAGGTGTCTCACCAGAGCGACGAGCGCGGTCACAAGGCGATCGGTACGACGGTCAAGATCACGGTCGAGGGATTCATGGCGACCTTCGAGCGGATCGCCGACGGCTCTATCAGCGAAGTCGACGAACTGGACTACTTCGATATGGCGCTGGCCGAGGGTATCGGCAGTCCGTTCGGCCGATAGGGGGGCAGCGCAGACCGATCGACTCCCGCGACGAGGAGCCGGACCGCGGTCGCGGGAGCGACCGCTTGCGATCCGCCCCGCGACACGCGGATTCAAGAGCGTAGCCTGCCATGTGTCAACATGGCAGGACCGGACGCCGCCGAACTACGGCGGATCGTCGACGCGTTTCCGGCGGCGCCAGAGACCGACGGAGCGACCCGAACGGGCCGAGCCGACTCGGAGCTGATCGACCGCGTCGACGACCTTCTCGACGGCACGTACGGGAGGCTGACCGGTGAGTGGTACCCGGAACTCCGGGATCTGACCGACGCGTACCTCGACGGGAGAGTGCTCAGAGAGGACGTGCTCGAACACGTCGAGGCGGTGCCGTCGTTCCGCCTCTCGGACGGTGCCGCGCCGCTCCCCGAGCGACGGCGAGCGCTCGCGGCGGCCGACTCGCTGCTCGACGAGGTGACCGAGGTCGCCGGCTGGTACGAGACCGTCCGCTCGATGCTCGACGACGACCCGGCCCGACTGACCCGCTTCGAGCGTCTGCTCCACGGCTTCGGGTACGTCTTCGCGCACGGGCTCTTCCTCGGCGTCTCGTCGCCGGACCGGATCGCGCGTCGACTCCGGCTGGCCTACCGGTCCGTCGGTGTCGACATCGACGAGACGGCCGCCGACGGCAGCGCCGAGCGGACGACGTTCACCTGTCCGTACCGGAACGTCGGGGCCGGGCTGTACGGCGAGAAGTGGGTGTGCCACGAGAAGCTCGACCGGGTCGACGACGGGTACGTGACGTACTTAGCGGAGCGCGGTATCGACTACCAGCGCCCGCGGGCGTGCTCGGCGACCGACCAGTGCCACTCGTCCGTGGCCCGAGACGGCCCGGAGCAGTGGTGGCCGAAGACCTCGCCCGCGGAACTCCGTGCGCCGCCGTGAGCCGAGCACGCGCGCGGCGTATCCAGCGCGGCTACGCCGAGTGGGCTCGAGTCTACGACTGGTTCGCGCGAGCGACCGCCTCGGTCGGCGGGGTGCGTGCGGGCTGCGTCCGCGCGCTCGACCTCGACCCCGGCGACACGGTCGTCGAGTTCGGTTGCGGGCCGGGCGTCAACCTCCCGGCGTTACGCGAGGCCGTGGGACCGACCGGGCGCGTCGTGGGCGTCGACCTCACCCGGGCGATGCTCGACCGGGCGCGCGGTCTCGTCGAGCGAAGGGGGTGGGAGAACGTCTCGCTGGTC
Source organism: Halorubrum aidingense JCM 13560 (assembly GCF_000336995.1). Taxonomy (GTDB): domain Archaea; phylum Halobacteriota; class Halobacteria; order Halobacteriales; family Haloferacaceae; genus Halorubrum; species Halorubrum aidingense. The sequence goes on from NZ_AOJI01000022.1 coordinate 144,506, forward strand.
CAGGGAGACGCCACCGAGCCGCCGATACGGACGGCAGACGGCGTCCTCGCGACGTTCGTCACCTCGCTGTTTCCGGACCCGTACGCGGTCGTGAGCGCGTGGTGTGACCTGGCCGACAGCGTCGTGGTCGCGGGATTCTCGCCGCGGGGGAGCCGCCCGGCGAACGCGGCGCTGTGGGCGTTCGTCCGACTGAACGCCCGGCTGTTCGACGCCCGGTCCGAGAACCCGCTCGGCCTGCTCGCCGAGCGGACCGCGGCGTCGCGGCGCGCGCTCGACGACCGCACGCGACGGGTGACGGTCGAGCGATACCTCTTCGGGACCGTCTCGGTGTTCGCTGGACACGGGAGCGACGACCGTGAGCGGAGTGGCGGCGCAGAACACAACGTTTAGCGCGTCGCCGCGCGCACCACCGCGCATGAGCTTCTTCGAGACGCTCGCGGATCGGATCGAGACCGCGGACAGCGTCGTTTCGGTCGGGCTCGACCCCGACCCGAGCCGGCTCCCCGAGTTCGTCGCCGACGCGGACCTGCCGCGGTGGGCGTTCAACCGCCGGATCATCGACGCGACCCACGAGCACGCCGCCTGCTACAAGCCGAACGCGGCCTTCTACGAGGACGCCGACGGCTGGCGCGCGCTCCGAGAGACGATTGCCTACGCCCACGGAAAGGGCGTCCCGGTCCTCCTCGACGCCAAGCGCGCCGACATCGGGAACACGACCCGGCGGTACGCCGAGGCGCTCGACGAGGCCGACGCGATCACCGTGAACCCGTACATGGGTCGCGACTCGCTCCAGCCGTTCCTCGACCGCGCGGACAAGGGCGTGTTCGTCCTCTGTCGGACCTCGAACCCCGGCGGCAGCGACCTCCAGGACCTCGAACTCGCTTCCGGCGAGCCCCTCTACGAGCGCGTCGCGGCACTCGCGGACGTGTGGAACGGGAACGCCAACGTCGGACTCGTCGTCGGCGCGACGGCCCCCGAAGAACTCGCGCAGATCCGCGAGATCGTTCCGCGGATTCCCTTCCTCGTTCCCGGCGTGGGCGCGCAGGGCGGCGACGCCGAGGCCGCCGTCGAACACGGACTCGCCGAACACCCGGACGCCGCGGTCGACGTCGGACTCGTCAACTCCTCTCGCGGGATCATCTTCGCCGGCGAGGAGTCGAGCCGGCCAGCTGAGGAGGCGACGTACTTCGGCGCCGCCGGCGACTCCGCGAAGCGTCTCAAAAAGCGGCTGAATCAGTACCGGTAGACGCGTCTGTCGGCTCTCACCTTCCCGCTCCGCCGCTCCGCTCGGCGGCCGCGCCCCGTCGCGCGACGCTCACTGCTGGTGGCCCTGCAGGCAGGCGGTACAGGCCCCTCCGGCGTCGTTCCAGTGGTCGCCACAGACGACCCGCCCGCACCGACCGCAGGTGTAACGCGCCGTCGCGGCCTCGCAGATCTGACAGAGTCCGGTGACGCTCATACCGGATCTTGGGTCGGATTCCTTATCAGTATCGGGGGCGACCCCCGCGTATGCGCCAGTTCGTCGTCATCGGCCACGACGTCCCCACGGACCCGGACGCGATCTCGCTGTCTGACATCCCCGGGGCGGGCCGCCTCGACCTCCTCTGCCGGTGTGTCGCCGCGGGCGTGTTCCTCTCGCACGGGATCCGCGACCGCGTCCGCGTCCACCTCGTCGTCGCCGACGAACTCACGATCACCTTCGACGCCGACACGCTCCGGCACCTCCACCCCGACGAGCGGAACGTCGCCGCCCGGGTGCGAGACGCGATCGCCGCGAAGCCGGACGCTATCGGTCACATGCCCGCGGACGTCTCGCCCGGGGTCGAACTCCGCCGAATGGGACTGTCGGCGACGCTGGACCGCCTCGTCGGCGACGGCGCCGGGGCCGACGGCGGCCCCGCGGACCCGACGCTCGTTCAACTGCACGAGGACGGCGACCCCCTCGTCGACGCCGAGCCGCCCGCCGATCCCGTCTTCGTGCTCTCCGATCACAACGACTTCACCGACGAGGAGTCGGCGGCGCTCGAAACCGCGGCCGAGCGTCGGGTGCGCGTCGGCCCCGAGCGACTCCACGCCGACCACACGATCACGGTCGTCCACAACTGGCTCGACACCAACGGGTACGCCGCCTACTGATCGATGTCCGCGTCTTCGCCCGACGAGCGCCGGACCACGACCGCGCCGGCGACCGACGGTCGGTTCGCCGTCCCCCTCCGTGGGGTCGACGTCGGTCCGGAAACGCGGTGTGCCCACTGGGACGGTCCCCTCGACGTCGTCGCGCTCCGGTTCGGCTGCTGTGAGACGTACTCCCCCTGCGACGCGTGCCACGACGCCGCGAGCGACCACGATCCGGAGCCGTGGCCCCGCGATCGGTTCGCCGAGCCTGCGGTGCTGTGCGGGCGGTGCGGTGAGACCCTGACCGCGACCGAGTACCTCGACGACGGCGATGCCTGCCCGCACTGCGAGGCCGGGTTTAACCCCGGCTGTCGGGCGCACCGCGACCGCTACTTCGAGGCGTGAGCGACCGATCGGATCGGGGCCCGGAATCGGTCCAGCGAGGACCGATCCGATCGGTGGCCCCCCGGATTTCGGAAAGGTTAAAAGAACGAACGGCCTTCGTGGAGATGCGGGCCGGTGGGGTAGCTTGGTATCCTTCGGCCTTCGGGTGGCCGTAACCACGATTCAAATTCGTGCCGGCCCATAGGATACATATACCTTTTCCACCTTTTTCTTACACGTAGAGGCACTCTCGCGCCGCCTCAGGAGGTGGCGTTATGAGCAGTGTCGAGCGGCAGATCGACGTTGATCTCGACGCTGACGGAAACGCGGCGCGCGCGGTCGTCGAGGAGCGGCGCGAGCTGAGTATCGGCGAACTGTTCAACGCGAACGACGAGCTGCGGCTCTGGCAGGACACCGCGGGCTGGAACGGCTACGTTCGCGAGGTCGTCGACGGCGAGACGCGATTCTACGCCGTGAACACGCGGTTCGATGAAGACGAGTGGATATCGAAGATCCGCTGCGGCGAGACGGCTGTTCACGACGCAATCCGGAAGCACATCGAGGATAGGCACGCGGGTGGTGTCGGCAACTTCGTGAAGAGGTGTTCGCCGCCATGAACGCCGTCGAAGAGCACCGCGAGCAGATCGCAAACCGGCTCGGCGAGCCGGATCGGCTGCAGTTCCCGAGCGGATGGACGATGTCCTCCAGCTGGCAGCGCGCACAAGCCGCGCCGTCGACAGTCGGCCCGGTGAACCCGGCCGAATTCGACGTGCTGCTTGGCTACGTCGATGAGGACGGTCTCTCAAAACACCGCGTGCTGTTCGCGCTCTACGAGGGCCAACTGCGGGCCGAGTGCGAGTGCGACAGCTACCGCTTCCGCGGCTGGTGCGCTCACGTCGCGCTGCTCTGGTGGAAGTGGAGCCACGACGATCTCGCTGTGACTGACCTCGACGCGAATCGGGTCCACACTTCGCCACCGTGGTGGCTCTCCGTCGACGACGTCGAGCGAGATCGCGTCGACGCCGAGCCCGACCAGCCCGTCGCGGCTGACGGAGGTGTCGAACGATGACCTCCGTTTCGACTGTTTCGCGTGGAACAGGTGGAGTGTACAAGTCGTACGGATCAGCAACCCCGTCGTACGACACCGATTCGGCAGTAAACGGCACCGATGGAGCCTCTCGCTCCGAATTTATGAAGTCGTACGAAGGTACGGGGGTGTGGAAGAATCGGTGCCCACGTGACGCACCCGAGTGTGTGAGCGCGAACAGCAGGCGGCGCGCGCGCCGCCGCGCATTATGCGGCCGTGGCCGTGCTCGCAGGCGTAGCGGGGTGTCGGCATGAGCGAGTCGCGAGTTGCGAAGGCGACGATCCGCGACGACGCCCGTCTCGAAGCACTCGCCGAGGCTGAAGAGGAGCACGGGTCGCTGGCGGACGCGATTCGGTTCGCGGTCTCGGAGGCGTACGTCGACGGCGACGACGCGAGCGAGAGCGGCGACGGCGAGATCCCGCTGAAGGCCCGCGAAGGGCATCGGAAGCTCGTCGAGTGGACCGGCATCGGCGGGCGGATCGAACTGGAGACGGCGGAGTCGGTGCTTGCGAACCACCTGAACATTCAGACCGACGCGATTCGACGGATGGTGGTGAAGCCGCTGAAGGCGGCGGACGTGATCCGACTCCACCAGGGGATCCACGACGTGTGGATCATCGTCGGTTCGCTCGACGACGAGCCGATCAGCGTCGACACCGAGCCAGACACGCCGGCGCGGAAGGCCGCGACGGACGGCGGGGAGGCGCGCGAGCGGCTCGACGAACTGGCTGCAGCCGGCACGGAGGTGGCCGATGGCGAGTAAGTCGCGCGTCGTCGGCGCCGCCGAGAACGTCGACAAGCGTGGGCCGTCGGACGCCGAGCCCTACGAGGTCGACGTCGGCGAACGGCGTGTTCTCTCGGCGTTCTGCTGCACGTGTGAGGAGACGGCGACGCTCCTCTTGGAGGTCGGCGACGACTCGCCGTGGGATCACGACGCGATGAACGCGAGCCACGAGGTCGAGTACTGGAGGGAAGCATGAACCGGGCGATGTCGACTCGCACGGCCACGAACACCGACGCAGACGCAACCGGTGAAGCGCTGCAAGACACCCGCAGCCGACACCCGTCGCGCGAATGCGAGTGCCCTACGTGCGAGGGTAGCAACGGCGGTCTGCGGTTCTGTGCGAAGTGTCGCTACAACGGCTGCACCGCCGGGAAAGCGCTCTGCGGGGTGAGTGACGATGAGTAAGTCAGACGGCTACAAATCGACGGGAATCACCGGATTCCTGGCCGACGGACGGCGGATTCAAGAGGGCGATGGAAGTTTCACCGTGACGATCCCCCGGGCACTGGCGATGGAGTGGGACCTCGAACACGGAGACGACCTCCTGTTTACCGCCGAAGAGGGATCCACCAAGGCGACGATCCACAAGCCCGGCAGCGAAGGCGGATTCTCTCTGGGGGTGGCCGATGACTGATCGTCACCGCACAGGAGCAGAGAATNCGACGATCCACAAGCCCGGCAGCGAAGGCGGATTCTCTCTGGGGGTGGCCGATGACTGATCGTCACCGCACAGGAGCAGAGAATCGCTGCCCACCTCACAGACTTATCGAGACGGGTCTGGAGCGGGTCGCAACGGACGGCGGGGCTGCCACGAGAAAGACGCCGGAGACAGCGGCGACAGAGCACCCGACGGTGCTTGACGTCGACGTCGTTGGCGATCGTGCGCTGGCGAGTGTTGAACGGGGCGACGTTTCGATCGTCGTGGAGGCGCCGGCGGGGATCTCCGCCGAGGAGCTGGAGCAGACGCTGAGCGGCGTGCCGAAGAGCATCGAGAGAACGACCNCGTCGTGGAGGCGCCGGCGGGGATCTCCGCCGAGGAGCTGGAGCAGACGCTGAGCGGCGTGCCGAAGAGCATCGAGAGAACGACCGAGCAGTTCGCGACTACGACGACCATGAGTGACGACACCACCGAAATCGACGACGGTACCGACTTCGACGACACGGCCGACGGCGTCGGAGGTGGTGCGTAATGGCGGCTGCTGACGCGGAAGAGACCGAGGACGAACAGACGCCCGACGTAGAGTCGGCCCCGATCGGGAACCTCTCCGTCGTCATCCGCGCAGAGGTGCTCCAGCAGGTCGTCGATCAGCTACTGACGGTCGTCGACGAGGCGATCTTCCGGCTCGGCTACGACGGGCTGTCGGTCACGGCTGTCGACCCGGCGAACGTGGCCATGGTTGACATCGGGGTCGAGCCGGGCGCGTTCGAGTCGGTCGGGGAAGGGATGTTCCCGATCGGGCTGAATCTGCAGCGCCTTGACGACTACATCGACGGGGCGAGCGGAGCGGATCCGATCACGCTCACGTTCCAGCCTGAGACGCTCTCGGTAGAGATCGAGCACACGAACGTCGAGGTGGAAATGGCGGGCATCAACACGGACATGATGCGAGACGAGCCGGACATCCCGGATCTCGACCTCGACAGCGAGTTTACGGCCGACGCGGGGCTGGTGACGGAAGCGATCGAGAACAGCGCTCTCGTGAGCGACCACGTCGAGCTGGAATCGGCTGTCGACGACGGGAAGCTCGTCATCTGTGGCCACGGAGACACAGACGACATCAAGACGGTTCTCGAACCCGACGAGATGTCGGAAGCAAACTTCGCCTCGGACGCAGTGGCAATGTACTCGGTTCCGTACTTGACCGGCGGATCGACGCAGGGGTCGAAGTACAGCGGGATACTGAAGCCGGTGAGCAGCGGCACAGACCTCCAGGTGCGGTTCGCCGAGGATACGCCGATGAAGATGGACTACGAGTTCGCGGACGGCTTCGGCACTGTGCAGATGATGCTGGCCCCGCGGATTCAGAGCAGGTGATGACGGTGTGGAAGCCTATCACCTCGGAGAGAACCGTGTGCAGCCGTACGCTCGGTTCGAACATGCGAAGGCCGGTCACGGGAGCGGGGCGGGCTACGAGCGGTGGCGGTCGACCGAGCACCGGCCACACACGACGAGGGCCGGTCGCGAAGACGTGTACGTCGCGCACCACCGGCTGCTCGCAGTCGTCGAGTGCTACCCGATCGACGAGCCGATCGAGTCAGTGCTCGACGATCTCGCCGGGAAGGATGTGCACCATCGCAACGGGATCAAGTGGGACAACCGGGCGGAGAATATCGAGCCGGTCGACCACGGCGAACATGCGTCGATCACCCAGCAGCAGATGCGAGCGTGGGCGGAAGACGAGAAGCGCGAGCACCGGCAGCACACAGATGGCGTCACGGACGACGCCTGCGCCGGGTGTGGAGAATCCGCGGAGCTGCTCGCGACATCACCGGGATTCGCCGGAGAGCGGTGCCTGGAGTGTGCGAGACAAGAGTGCGACGGAGAGCCGATCGAGGTCTGAACGAGGTCAACGATGAACGACGAGAACCTAGAACGGATCGCGGAGGCGATGGAGCTACAGAACGCGCTGCTCCTGCAGCTGGTGCAGGACCAGGAGCGCGAGCGCTGTCGACAGCGTCACGATCCGGATCACACGGGTCGGTCGGACCGCGCGACGGCGACCTCGGTGGCGGATTCGTACGGAGACCTGTACGGTGGCTCGATCGGCAGCTGGGAGTTCAAACCGGTCGCTGAGCAGGTCGAGAAGATGGGGGCTCACAATGAGTGAACTCGTTGCCTGCTGCGGCTGTTATCGGACGTTCTACGGGGTGAACCGGAAGCTCCCCGACGAATGCTCCGACTGCGGGCACGACGGAACAGGTAGCGCCGGTGCTGGCTGGAAAAAGCAGGTGAAAGCATGAGCGACAACCGCGCCGTCGACGATCAACGCGACGGGGAGATCGATCGGTGGATCAACGACATCCACCAGGGCGATGTAGTCGGGACGCTCCGCGAGATGCCGGAGTCGTCGGTTCACTGCGTGATGACCTCACCGCCCTACTACGGCTTGCGCGACTACGGCGTTGACGGACAGATCGGGCTTGAAGAGTCTCTGGACGAGTTCGTCGACGCGCTCGTCGACGTCGGTGACGAGCTGCGACGCGTCCTTCGTGACGACGGCAGTTGGTGGCTGAACCTCGGTGACTCGTTCATCGAGAAACAGAAGACGCTCGCCCCGCACCGGGTCGCGATCGCACTTCAGAATGCCGGCTGGATCGTTCGATCGGATGCTGTCTGGTCGAAACCGAATCCGATGCCTCACCCGGTCAAAGATCGGCTCCACGAGCACAAGGAGTTCGTCTTTCAACTGACGCCGACACGGGATTACTGGTTCGACCTCGATGCGATCCGCGAGTCACACGCTGAGAGTTCGCTAAATAGAACTGGTCGAAACGACAATACGGAGCGGCCGTTCCCCGGAAACGACCAGACTCTAGATCCGGATCAGTTCCTTCATCCGAATGGGAAGAATCCGGGTGATGTTCTTGAGGTACCGATCAAATCGTTCCCCGAGGCACACTTCGCAGTCTACCCGCCGGAGCTGTGTGAGATACCTCTCAAGTCGTCGTGCCCGCCGAAAGTCTGTGCCGTCTGTGGGACCCCATACGATCACACGGTGAGCGAGCCTGATCTCCTCGCCAACCCGAACAATCGGGACAAGAAGGCTCGTGCGCTTGAACTCTACGAACAGTCCGACCTCGACCTCAAACACCTGGAGGCGGCCCGTGATGTCGGCCTTCACGATGAGTACGTTTCAAATCATCACTCTGACGGGGGATACGGGAAGGTAGACGAGGAGAAAGCCGAACTCACCCGAGAAGCGCGTGAAGTTCTCGGTGCCTACACGCGTGAGTTCTCGACCGGTGCCCGCACCCGAACCGGGTGGAAACAGGCTTGTGACTGCCCGACCGTCGGCGACTACACCGAACCGGGGATCGTGCTCGATCCGTTCACTGGCGCCGGAACGACCGCGCTCGTCGCGAAGCGTCTGGGGCGCCGGTTCGTAGGGATCGACCTGAACCCGGACTACGTTGCTCTTGCGCAGCGCCGTGTCGGCATCACCGTCGACGAGCCGGAACGGCTCCTCGATGAGAACGAAACCCACCTCGCTGCCTTCGCCGACGGAGGTGATCCCGGTGCCGAGTGACGCCGTCGACGATCAATTCGGAGACGATCGATACAGCGTGAGTCTTGAAGGCTCGCCCGGGACTCGGTGGTCAACGGTTGTTACGGCAAACTCGCCGGACAGTGCGTTCGTAAAGGCGGAACAGAAAGCTCCGGGATCAGGCCAGGCGAGAGCGATCTACGCTGACAATGTTGACACGGGGAACGATACCATGCCGAGTGAGCAAGGAACTGAGGGGATCGATGGCTACCACTTTGGGCGGAGTCTCGCGTGGACTCCGTCGTCCATGCCCTTCGGTTTACCTTCGACATCGAAGTTTTCCTGCGTCAGCCGGATCAGTTTGGACTTAGTCCCAGAAACCACTACATTCGCGAACGATCCTTTCCCATCTTCACCGATCTTCTGGATCTTGATGTCCGGGTCGTCCAGTTGGTCTCTGATCAAATCCTCGTCGATCATGGGGATTAGTACCGGTACCGACGTGATGAAACCTCGCCTACTCTCTCTGAACTGGGGGTGTGTCAACGCTTAAGACGAGTTTGGGATTCTTTGTATAGACTCCCAAACTGACCCCCTCCCTTCCGCTGTACCGTTTATAAACAACACACTGCGAAACACCCCGAACTATGGATTCCCAAACTCAAGAGAAAGCGACAGTCTGGCTGAAGCCGGAACAGGTCGACAAGATGCGAAGTGCAACCGTCGAGGCGAGTGCGACGTATCTCGCTGCTCGCAACGACGCACTGATCGCGACGCTGTACGACACCGGGCTGCGGGTCGCCGAGGCGATCGCGCTCGACGTCGACGACCATCTGGACCTCGACGACGGCGTGATCGCGCTCCCAGCTGCACTCCAGAAGGACTACCCGACAGACCGCTCCCCGAGCTACACCGAGATCGGGCTCGCCGACGAGACCGTTCGGACGCTCCGAATGTATCTCGGCGGGAGGTGGAAGGATTCGCCAGCGCTCTGGCCGTCGCGACAGTCCGATCGGATGTCAACTGAGTCAGTGCGGAACGTCGTGCGAGACGCCGCTGTCGCCGCCGACGTGCGTCCGATGACCGTCGCCGGCCGTGGAACCCCGGAGGACGTGACGCCGCACACGCTGCGCCACAGCGTCGCCTATCGGATGCTCAACGTTGAGGACAACAACACGTTCTACGACGTGCGGAACCGGCTCCGGCACGCGAGCATCCAGACGACCGAACGCGTCTACGACCACATCGACCGCGTCTGACCGGAATCTGCACCGATATCTCCATATATCTCGATATGGCGATCTCTGAGATCGGCCGGTTCGGAGTTTCTGCTGCCTACTGAGAATCTGCTCACACGCGCGGGCGTATATATGGGTACAGGAGGGGGAGGGCGAAACGGGCCGGATTAGCAGTAGCGACAGCGTGTCGTCTCGGCGAGTCTCTTGGTAGATGAATCGACGAGCGACTAATTGACCAAGATTGCAGAAAGCTATACACGGAAACTTCCCCAACAGTCGAGATACAATGGTACACCCCGACCTTGGGACGCTCCAAGATGCGGCCCGCTATGCCGAGAGTGTGGCTGATCACGGCATAGACACGAGCAATGCTATTGCGCTTACTAAGATGCGGAAGGCGCTTATGGACCTGGAGAATGCGGCTGAAGAAGCACGCAAGCAGGTGATTGAACCTGCGTTAGATGAGGAGATGGATGTCGGAGACTGCGTGGCCGGCTTACAGAGAGTAGAGGCCGAGCAGCCAACTGTGACGGACACCGCGACCGCTATAGAGATGCTTGAGGACGCCGGAGCGGATCCGGCAGAGGTAGTGAGAATCTACCCCAAGCAATTCGTTGACGCCGTCGACGGAACCAGTGTCGACCCATCTGTGGTCATCGATTACACGGAGTACACATATTATCGCCAGGACTGATAAGTGAGCGAGCAGGCCAAGGAGATCCCGGAGTTACACCACCACGCTAGCTCGCTTCTGTCGGCTCTTCCTCTGGCTCTTCTAACGGCAGAGCGCGTTTGTGGACGATCCCCAGCGCACAGGGGTTCTCCCGGGTGCGGTTGGGATGCGGTGACTCGTGGACGCTCGCGTCGGCGTGATCCAGCGCTGGTAACTGCTCCGTCAGCTATATACTCGCGGTGATGTGTGGATTGGATATCACATGAGCCAAGCCACACTCGGCAGTGGCCCCTATCGGAATTCGAATCTCTTCTCCGGGTACTATCTCGACGAGCGCGTTTCGGATCTGGACGCGTGGGATTGCGACGTCGAGGCTCAGGAGGCGTTCGACGAGATCAACGAACTCTGGCAGAAGGAGGCGGCGCTTCTTGGAACGTACAACGAGGACGGCCTGATCGACACGTGGATCGCGGAGGTCCTCGACATTCTCGGGTTCGACACGATCTCCGAGGCGACGCTTCCCGACGGTGGCGGCCACGTCGACCGGCTGCTGTACGAAAACGACGACGCCCGACGGGAGGCGGCACAGCGGCGCGCGGCCGGCGACGTCGACGCCATGTTCTCACAGGCGTCGGCGATCCTCGAAGCCAAACAGTGGGACGCCAACTTCGAGCAGCGCTTCGCCGAACAGCGGTCGTATCGGGACGCCTCTCACCAGATTAAGTACTATCTCGAACGGACGCCGGGAGACCTGCGGTGGGGCGTACTCACCGACGGGAAGAAGTGGCGGCTCTACGGCACAAAGGACTACGAGACACAGACCTACTACGAGGTCGATCTCCCGGAGGTCATCGAGAGCGGGAACCTGGAGGCGTTCAAGTACTTCTTCGCGTTCTTCCGGCCGGAGGCGTTCGTTGAGCACTCGGGGAGTTCGTTCCTCGACGACGTATGGACGGAATCGGAGACGGCGGCACAGGAACTCGGTGAGGACCTCCAGGACAACGTGTTCCGGGCGCTGCGAGTACTCGGTAAGGGCTTCGTCGAGTCGAACGACCTCGACGTCGGCGCGGAAGGTGAGGTGGACCGCGACGAGCTGAAAGAGCAGTCGCTGGTTCTCCTGTACCGGCTGATGTTCGTGCTGTACGCGGAGTCACGCGGGCTGATCGATCCGGACGATCCCGACGACGCCGAGGAGTATCACGAGTACTTCAGCCTCGAAGCGAAGCGCGAGGAGATTCTCGACGACGTGGAGGGCATGGACGTCGAGTCCGGGGAGGCGTTCTCCGAGGAGTACAGCCGATTCTCCTCTTCCATCTGGGGACGGCTCTCGGAGCTGTTCGAGCTGATCGACGAGGGCGAGGAAGACCTCGATATCCCGCCGTACAACGGGGGGCTGTTCAGCCAGGAGGACCACGCGTTCCTCGACGACTACGAGGTGAAGGACCCGTACATCGCCGAGGTCATCTACTGGCTGTCGACCACGGAGAACGAGGACGGCGAGCACGTGCCGGCGGACTACGCTGACCTGGACACGCGGCACCTCGGATCGATCTATGAGGGGCTGCTCGAACACGAGTTCCGGATCGCGGACGCGGAGGGCGTCGCGGCGGTCTCGGAGGACGGCGGACAGGTGTGGAAGCCAGCCTCGGAGGTCACGGCGGCGGAGGCGGTCGAAATCGTCGAGGAGGGCGGGCTGTACGTCGTCAACGATGAGGGCGAGCGCAAGGCCACGGGCGCGTACTACACGACGGACTACGTGGTCACGTACATCGTCGAGGAGACGGTCGACCCGCTGATCGACGAGATCGACGTAGACCTCCGCGATCAGGGACTCAAGCCGAGCGATCGGGAGTACTTCGCGGAGTTCTACCAGCGAGTGAAGGACCTGACCGTGCTCGACCCGGCAATGGGGTCGGGCCACTTCCTGACGAAGGCGACGGGATACCTCACCGAGCAGGTGATGGAGGTCGTTCGCGAACAGGAGATTCAGTCGTACGACGAGCAAGAGATCCGCCGGGAGATTTCCAAGGAGGTCATCTACGGGGTCGACCTGAACGGGATGGCGGTCGAACTGTCGAAGCTGTCGATGTGGCTCGAAACGCTCGCGGCGGACCAGCCGCTCGCGTTTCTCGATCACCACCTGAAGGACGGGAACTCGCTGGTCGGAAGCGATATCACGGAGGTGCTCTCGGACGACACCGAGGAGAGTGGCGGTCAGCTCACACTGACGCAGGCGTTCGCTCGCGTTCGGCAGGACACGCTCGAACACGTGATGGAACTGATGGCGGACCTGCTCGCGTACGACAACGACTCACTGGAGAGCGTGAAATCGATGGAGGAGCTGTACGACGAGATTCGCGACGACCCGCTGTACACGCGTCTCTTCGAGTTAGCGAACGTCCACACCGCCGAGGAGTTCGGCGCCAACGTGCCGGAGGACGCCTACGAACAGATGGCGGGGGCGATTGAGAGCGAAGATGACTGGGCGACGATCCGCGGAGAAGACTGGTTCATGGCGGCCCAGGTGACGGCTGACGAGCAGAACTTCTTCCACTGGGAGTTGGAGTTCCCCGAGGTGTTCTTCGACGCCGACGGCGAGAAAATGCCTGCGGCCGGGTTTGATGCCGTTATAGGGAATCCGCCGTATGTGCGTCAAGAAAAGCTAAGCAAAATTAAAGATTATGTCGAGGAGAACTTCCGAGTTTACGATGGGAAGGCAGATATTTACTCATACTTTTTCGAACGCGGATTGAATATCGCTCGGCTGGATGGGACCCTGGGGTATATTTCTTCTAACCGGTTTATCACTGCTAATTACGGCTCAAGCCTAAGAAGCTACCTAGCAGAGGAAAGTGGCATTCGGAAAATTATAGATTTTAAGGATTTGCCGGTGTTCCCCGGTGTAACAACGTCCCCTGCCATATTCATATTGGAAAAAGAAACACAGAGCGACGTCGATACAGACTATGTTGATGTCGAGGATCTATCTTTCACCGATTTAGGGAGATACGTTGAGTCAGAATCTGTTAGTATACCATCGAAAAATTTCGGTGAAACTTGGAGACTTAGATCAAAGAGAACCAATGCTGTACTTGACAAAGTCGATGAAAAGCAACCTTTGGAGGACTACATTGATGGAGAAATAAATCGGGGAATAGTGACTGGATTAAACGATGCATTTGTTATTGACAAAGAAACAAAAGAAAAATTGGAAGCAAAAGATGGCGATAGCTCAGAGATAATTAAACCGTTCATTTCCGGTAATGAGATCAGACGGTTCTACCATGAGTCTCCTACAGAATACCTAATATATGCAACATGGGACCTCGATATAAATAATTACCCTGCTGTAAAAGCTCACCTAGAGAAGTGGAGAGACGAATTAGAGTCACGGCCAGAATGTCAACAGGGCCGTTTTGATTGGTTCTGCTTATCTCGATATGCAGCTGATTACGAATCGGATTTCGGTTCTAGCAAGGTAATCTATCCAGAGGTATCGAAGAACGCACGTTTTGCTATTGATACAGAAGGAATCTATCCGAATAAGACAGCATTCATTATTCCTCACCAGGATTATCACCTCCTATCTATTCTGAACTCCACCATCTCAGAATTGTATCTGCACTCTATCAGCTCGCGAATGCGTGGGGGTTACTACATGAATAGCGAGATCTACGTCGAGAATATACCTATTGCTGGTGAAGAGGACATTGAGCTATCACGATCGGACGTGTCTCATGTTAGTAATCTATTGTCTGAATATTCGGAAATCAGAATCAAGAGAGATTCCGTAGAGGTCCCATCCTTATCTCCTATCGGGAAAATAATGGTTCAGCTCCAGGAACAGAGGGAAAGGATCAATCCAGATTTACTAGACAATCTTGGAAATTACAAGAACGCAGTTGAGATATCTACAATTGGTTTGCTCTCACCGGCCGAAAATAGCCCAACATCTGTGTTGTCTGAGACTAAAGCTGAGCGGTCTAATCTCCGTATCGGCGACGCCCGCGTCAATCGCGAGTCCCCCAACACGGTCCTGATCGAGGCCACCGCCCGCTACAAGCCCGACGACGAGGACGCGCACGAGACGGACCGATGGGGCTACACAGAGACGGAGTACCTGCCGGCGTTCCGGATCACGGACCTCACGGAGACGGAGGCAGACCTGATCGAGCACTTCGTTCCGGTCGCCGTCGACGAGGCGGGCGGCTTCGCGAACTTCCGCGAGACGGCGACGAAGACGAAGTCGCTCGTCGATCGGCTGAAGGCGATCGAGTTACCCGATGTCGACGACGTGGCCGACGACCTGGAGAACTATCTGCGGACGAAAGAGCGCGCCGAGGAGCTCGACGCCAAGATCGAACAGACGGACAAGCTTATCGACGAGATCGTCTACGAACTGTACGGGCTGACTGAGGAGGAGATCGAGATCGTTGAGGAGGCGGTAGCGTAGAACATCTAGAGGAGAACCAACAAACTCGTTACCCCCAGATATATATCATTACCACCTCAGATACCAATCATAGACTGGTGACGTAAATGAAAATTCTAATTGATACGAATATATTCATCCACCGTGAGGACGACGATGTTGTCCCTAAGTCCCTCCGCAAGTTGGAAAAAACACTGAGAGAAAATAACCATAAGATTCTGATACATCCTCTCTCTGAAAAAGAGATCAGGAATGATGGAGATGTGGAACGAAGGGCGAGAAATGAATCTAGAATAGAAACCTATGAACGAATCGGGTTTCCTGCCTACCCCACTGATGACGACTCTGATTTTCGCCAAGAGGTACCAGAAGGTCAGAAAATAAACGATGTCGTTGATAACGCAATATTGTACTCTGTATACGACGACCTGGTTGACTTTCTTATTACAGAAGACAGAGGAATTCACAAGAAAGCTCTGGATATAGGGCTTGAAGAGCGTGTATTTACTATTGAGGAAGGTTGGGATTTCTTTAGTCCTGATGAACCAGAACTCTATGGACCACTCTCATTAGAACGGACTACGCTTGGAGAATTGGATCTGTCTGATCCCATCTTTGATTCATTGAAACGGGATTACAGTCGGTTTGAGTCATGGGCACAAGAAAAATCAGAGCGGACAAGTTGGGTGACCTATAATACTGATAGATCACTTGGTGCCCTTCTTGTTCTCAAGCCGAATGAAGTCGAGGCTCTTGGCGCCTCACATTCCTTAGGTAGGAGTAGGCGAATGAAGATCTCGACTTTAAAAGTAGCAGAACACCGATGGGGGTCAAAAATCGGAGAGCTACTCGTATCAATCTCTATCAGGGAAGCAGTTCACCACGAATTAGACGAGATCTATTTGACCTATTACGATGATGGTACAGATGATTACTTTGTTGAATTGATCAGGAGTTACGGATTTGAATATGCCGCGGAAGAGAAAGATGGTGAGTCAGTATTTCTCAAACGATTAACCCCTGGGCCCGGACATAACCCAGATCCTATTGGGATAACAAAGAACTATTATCCTTCATTTTACGACGGAACAGAGGTAGACAAGTACCTAACACCGATCCGGCCAACGTACCATGATCGCCTTTTTACGTCTTACCAGAACAGACAGACCTCGTTGGTAGAGTTTGATGGTGAATTCCATACAGAAGGAAATGCCATTAAAAAGGCATATCTGACGGGTGCGAAGAATTACCAGATTGAACCTGGTGATATTCTGCTGTTCTATAGGAGTGTAGACGAAAAAGCGGTCACTTCGATTGGAGTCTGTGAGGAGGCCTATTTCAACATCACGGACACAGACAAAATCCAGAAACTGGTTGGCAAGAGATCTGTATTTACTGCCGACGAGATTGCAGAACGTGCTGAATCTGGAACGAATGTCATCCTGTTCCGGTGGCACTTCGATCTTGACGAGTGTATCTCCTATAAGAACCTATTAGATAGTGGTGTACTAAGTGGTCCATTACAGGTCATGCAGGGAATTTCGGAAGAGGATTATGAATACATCAAGGAACAAGGAGGGCTCGATGGACGCTTTGCTCTCGATTAAGCCGGAGTTCGCGAGAAAAATTCTCGATGGAGAGAAAGCTTACGAATTCCGTCGTACCTCCTTCCGAGATTCTGATGCGGTTGATACCGTATTCCTCTATGCATCCTCTCCCGATCAGCGGATCGTGGGCGCATTCACCATGGAAACCGTGATTGAGAGCGATCCAGCAAGCCTATGGCAAGAATTTGGTGATGAGTCTGGAATCGAGACACGGGAGAGATTCATGGAGTATTTTGACGGAGCAGATATTGGATATGCATACAAGATCGACCAGAGCCATCGCTTTCAGGATTCAATCGATCCTTGGGAACGTAATCCTGATTTTGTGCCTCCAACTTCCTTTCATTATTTGAAGGGAGATCTTATTCCGGAGCTTCGGAACGAGTCTGGAACATCACTTGATAGCATCCCAAGTCCAAGGCACCAGAATTACTCTTCTGATTAAGCAACGCGTGGATATATTACCACCTCTCACAACATCGTCTATCAACGGATCTAGTAACATGAGCGATAGGCGAGAATTTGCCAGAGGAACGCCCAATCCCTGATGGAACCCTTCGTCCTGATACCGCTGCCCTCAGGTAGTGATCGACCACTACCTTGGCGCGATCAAATCCGAGATCTCGATCTTCGTGTTCGACGAATTCGCCGTCGTCAATCCACCGACAAACGCTAATAACGCCCCTACCGGAGCGCCCGACGCCCAAACACGGCGACGAGAAGCGCGATCAGGATGCCACCGATCAACGATTGCACACTGGCGAGCAGCTGCGTGGTCGTCGTGGTCGGTTCGATGCCGCCGTAGCCGAGCGTCGAGAAGGTGACGGCGCTGAAGTAGATGTTGCCGATGAGGTCGGGCTCGGAGCCGCCGATCACGATCCCGCCGACGATCGAGTAGATCGCCGCGAAGATCGCGACGACCGCAACCGAGGTGCCGACGACGCGAGCGGGGCTCTCGCCGTAGAGCATGACCCACCGGTACGTGGAGTGCTTGAACCACTCCCAGTACGAGCGCGTGGCGAAGGCGCGCTTTCGGCGGCAGTGCTGTTCTCTCACGTAGGGTTGCGCGACGTCGCGCGGGCGGCTGTTCTCGCGTTGGAGGCGCTGCCGGATGCGGTAGACGCTGATCGCCTTTTTCAGTCGATCACCGACTTCTCGCCGGTCGTCCGTATCGAGGCTACGATGGCGTCGGAATCGTTTGATTGCCTGCCGAACCTTCGCTATAGACGCAGAGGGTGGGCTCGCGTCGGCGCTGCGATAGCGCGACTGAAGAACCTGACCGCTTCGTACTGCGAGAGCAAACTTGTCCGGGAGTGACGTTGGGGTGGTTGGCTCTCTGTAGAGGAGGTGACACGAATCGCAAGGGTCGGCTTCTCGCTCGTATACGGTCTGGTTGCTGAAGACTGTCTGATCGTTAATCGACACACCTTGGGGCTTCGAATCGTACAACCGTGCGCCTGTGAGATCGGCCCCGTCGAATTGGCTATCTTTCAGAGATGCTCCTTCCAAGTTTGCCCCGAGAAGATCGGCATCGGTGAAGTTCGTACGGATCGCAGTTGCGTCTAGGAGCGATGCCCAACGTAGAGGGGCACCTGTAAAATTGGCGCCAGAGAGGTCGGCACTCCGTAAGTCGGCGTCGGTAACGTCTGAATCCCAAATCTCGGTGTCAGTGAGGTTGGCACTTGGAAGGGAGGCGTTAGTGAGGTCGGAAAGCCAAAGCTTGGCAGCGGTGAGGTCGGTACTTTGGAGGGAGGCGTCAGTGAGATCAGTACCCATGATTCTGGCCTCGCTGAGGTCGGCACCAAGAAATTCGGCGTTGGTGAAGTTAACGCTCCAAATCTCGGCGTCGGTGAGGTTGGCACTCACAAGGTTGGCGTCGGTGAAGTCAGCATCAAAGATATCAGCGTCAGTGAAGTCAGCACCAAAGAGATCAGCATCGGTGAAACTAACACTTGAGATATTTGTTTCAGAGAAATCAGATTCTCGAAGATAGTGTCCATCTAATGAAAATTTGTCATCAAAACTAATTCCGGTCAGCATCGCCCCGTCAAGTAGTTCAGTACCCGATTGTGTCTGTTCACTCGCCTCGGCGTCGGGGTGAAATTGTTGCAGTGCTTCTATGGATTTTTCACCAATTTCACCCGGATCTGCGTGCCAAACACACCGATCCGAGTTTTTGAAGGAATCACGCCAGCAGCAACTCTGATGGTTCGCCCGATCGTCCACTTCGTGATTCTCTGGCCACGTGTATCCACACTTCCCTTCTGGAACCTCGTTCATCATTACCCGAACCCGGCCCACCAGCCGGGACGCGTCGCGTGCGGCGGCCGAAGTGCCGGAAGCGGGCGAATGAGGTTGGCGTCGACGTAGCCGGCAAGGTAGCCGACACCGCGCGTCGTGATCGACCAGTGGTCGTCGAGGTCGCCGCGATCGTCGTTGGCGACCCAGCCGGCTTTCGCGAGGACGCGGAGGCGAGTTCGAACGAGACGACCGCTAAGGTGGATATCGTGAGCGATCTGCCACCACGACCGGGGGTCTTCGCGGCTGAGGTACTCAAGGATCTTATCGTCCTCGTGAACCATCCAGTTCGCCGATTTCTTGACCACGATCAGGTTCCTGCGTGTGCACTTCCGTTACCGTTCTGAGGCTGATCAGCAAGCTCCTCGGCGTTCAGCTCACCATCGAGATACAGCTCGCCTTTCTGTGACAAACTATACACGCCGTTTGGGAGTCGTTGGAGGAGGCCATGATCTGCTAGCTTGTTAAGTCGACGAGAGATATTCGGCCGGCTCGTGTGAATATAATTGTGCTTGGCCAACTCACTAGCTGAGGTAGGGCCTCCCTCTCGAATAATCTCCATAATTCTGTCATCCCAGATAGTCATCCATCCGCTGCTCTTTCTCATTGTGCTCATTTATTAACTGCTTCATCTTTGGTGCTAGGAATTGATAGTAGAAAATGAGTTAGAGAAAATATGTTCTAATAGTAGAGAATCTACCAGCCAGTACATTTATGAACAGTCGGATTATTGTGTGAGGTACGGAGCCCGAGTGAGAGACTCTCGGCAGTGTGAGAAAATGTAGGATCCCGGTCGCGGTGGTAGGACACCCGACCGGGTCGGGTTCTGTGCTGAAACCACAGAACCATGCCAACGAAGGCAACTGCGGGGCTTAAGCCCTGCGCGACGACCGGCGAANACCGGGTCGGGTTCTGTGCTGAAACCACAGAACCATGCCAACGAAGGCAACTGCGGGGCTTAAGCCCTGCGCGACGACCGGCGAACCGAGCGGAAACAACGATGGCGGCTGCGGTCTCTGCCCAGCCTCCGCTGACGGCTACGACGCCGCCTACGGCGGTGCGCTCTGTGCGGAGTGCGCGGACGCGTTCGGTGCACTCCAGAGCGACCTGCGGGAGGTGCGCGATGAGTAGCGCGGCACGCGGCGAGACGCCCGAGGTCAATGGGACGGGCGCCGTCGCCGATCTCACCGCGTTCCAGCGAGACATTCTTCGGATCCTCGATCGAGAGAACCACCAGAAGGGCCTCTCGATCAAGGCCGAACTGGAGACGTACTACGGGATCGCCGTGAATCACGGCCGACTCTACCCGAACCTCGATACGCTCGTCGAGGAGGGACTGGTCGAGAAGGGCGAGCGCGACCGTCGAACGAACGACTACGCGCTCACGGACGACGCCCGCGACGCACTCGACCGTCGCGATCAGTGGGTTGCCGGAGGTGGCGAATGAGGTTCACGCGCATCGCGGACGGGACCGCGACCGCGTACACGGTGGGCGTCGAGCGTCTCGATCCCGACGACGATCCGGAGCTGGAGCCCGCTGGCTATCACTCCCCGCAGTTGCTCTACGCGGTGATGACACCCGGCGCGGTCGTCACGGACTACGACGTCCACCGGCTCGCCCGCGCGCTGCCGGGTGACGCCGGCTGGGTCGTCGACGAGCTCCGTGATCTCGACTACGAGGATCTCGCCGATCCCGATCCGACAAGGGCCGATGCGTGACGCGAACACTGACGGTTCGCCTTCGGACCGGGACCGGCACGGTCCTCGAAGACGTGGGCGTCAGCGTCGTCGCGACCGACGACGCGGCGGTCGACATGGCCCGACGACAGGCGGGGATCAGTCCCGACCAGTTCGAGACGGGCAAGGTGGTTGCGTGAGCACGCTCTGGCGCTGCGGACGCTGCGATCGCCTCGTCGACCCCTTCGTGAACGGCTACCGGTGCCCGAGTTGCGGCTGGTCGTGCAACCGGTCGGGCTTCCACGTGAACCGGGGACCATGAGCGGTCGGCAGGCACCCGCCGAGTTGTCGGTCCGCGAGGCCGCACAGCGGTACCTCCGGCGTCGACGAGCCGACGCGACGGACGCGTCCGTGAAGTCGTGGAAGTACCGCCTCAAGCTCTTCGTGGAGTGGTGTGAGGGAATTAGGCTCGACCACGTCGGCCAGCTCCGTGGCTACGACATCGACGAGTACTACGAGATCCGCAGCGCGAACGTCGCGCCGGCGACGCTCGAAGGCGAGATGTGGACGTTGCGGATGTTCGCGGAGTACCTCGAACAGATCGACGCCGTCGAGGACGGGCTGAGCGAGTCGGTGCGCATCCCGGACATCAACCCGGAGGACCGCGCCGACGAGACGAGCCTCACGACGCCGGCGGCGATACGCCTGATCGAGTACTACCGCGCCTCGGAACAGGATCGGGCCACCCGAGCCCACGCGTTCCTCGAACTCGCGTGGTTCACCGGCGCCCGCCAGAGCGGCTTGCGGGCGCTCGACGTCCGCGACCTGAACGCCCGCGTCGACGAGGGCGAACAGAGCTGGGTCGAGTTCCGGCACCGGCCGGACACGAAGACCCCGCTGAAGAACAACCGGCGGGGAGAGCGCCCGGTCGGGGTTCCCGACGAGGTCGCCCGCGTCGTCAGCGAGTACGTGCGGGAGAACCGGTTCGATGTCCGCGACGATCACGGCCGCAAGCCGCTCATAGCGAGCGCGAAGGGTCGACCGACGGAAAACACCGTTCGGGTGTGGAGCTACGGCGCTACGCAGCCGTGCGTCGCCGGAGGCTGTCCACACGACAAGGACCCGGACACCTGCGAGTGGACGCAGTACGCCCACCTGAGTAAGTGCCCGTCGTCGAGATCTCCCCATCCGATACGGACGGGGTCGATCACGTGGCAACTGAACCAGGGCATTCCGCCGGAGGTCGTCGCGGAGCGGGTCGACGCGACGGTGAAGACGATCGAGAACCACTACGACTGGGCTTCACAGGAGGACCGGTGGCGGCGGTACAGAGATCGGATGGAACAGCGGCAGGACTACGTTGAGCAACTGAAGCAGAACGAGAATTTCGACAATGAACGCAACTGAGCGAGACCACACGGGAGAACAGTTCGAGCCGGCTACGCAGACGGGTAGATGTACATCGTGCCGGCCCACTTCTCCCGCATCCGTTTTTACACTCCGCAGCGACGGCCCTCGGGTCGCCGTAATCGCGGTTCTGTGGGCAGAGCGAGTCGCCGATCTGATCGAGCACTTCGTTCCGGCCGCCGTAGAGAGAGCGGATCGACCAGCAACCGCCCGCGAAACGGCGGCGAAGACGAACTCGCTCGTGGCATTCCACTCACACCGACGACCAACGGGCTCGCCAGCCGTTGTCACAGCGCGACAGGACGATCGAATTATCGGTAAGGTTCACATTCACCGAGGCGTTGCGATGACGTACATGAAGCTGTTCTCCTCGCCGGCGGACCGTCGGCGGGGCGTCGTCGCCGCGCTGGTCGTCGTCGCCGCGTTCGTCTCGCTGTCCCTCTTCGTGCGTCGGTACGGCGGGTTCATCACCGACGTCGACGCGCTCCGCGCGTGGATCCGGCAGTTCGGCGCGCTCGCCCCGCTCGTGTTCATCGTCATTCAGGCCGTGCAGGTGGTCGTCGCCCCGGTCCCCGGACAGGTAGTCGCGCTCGCGGCCGGCTACCTCTTCGGACCGGTGGCAGGCACCGTCTACAGTCTCATCGGGGTGATCATCGGCAGCGCGATCGCGTTCTCGCTCGCGAAGCGATACGGGCGGTCCTTCGTCGAGGACGTGGTCCACGAAGACGTCGTCGAGCGGTTCGACGGCTTCGTCGACACCGTCGGCATCCCCGGGCTTCTCGCGTTCGTCGCGATTCCCGGCCTCCCGGACGACGCCGTCTGCTTTCTCGCCGGCCTCACGAAGTGGTCGCTCCCGACGTTTCTGGGCGTCATCGCCATCGGCCGACTGCCCGCGTACGTGTTCACCGTGTACGCCGGCGGCGAACTGGCGAACGGCCGGATCGGCTCGGCGATTGCGATCCTCGCCGTCATCGTCCTCGCGTCGATCGTGGGGTACTACAAACAGGAGTCGGTCCGGAACCTCCTCGCGCGGGTCGAGCCGCGGATCCCGTTCCGGTAGGCGGCCGCCCGCTGCCCCGTTACCTCATCCCCACGTCCACTGCGCGTCCAACACGAACCGATAGATCCCGCTGAGGAAGATCGCGATCGCGTTGGCGACGAGGTACATGACGTTGCCGAACTCTACGAGCCCGAATAACACGCCGAGCTGGAGCGGGATCGCGCTTCCGCGAACGACGTTCGTCTTGAGCAGTCCGGCCAGATACTCGCGGACGCCCGTGTTCTTGCTCGCGCGGAAGGTCCAGGCGTTGTTGAGCACGTACGTCAGGATGATCGTGATCTCGATGGCTATCGTCGCGCCGATGAGGTAGTTCACTCCGGCGAAGTCGACGAACAGCCACAGCAGTATCATCTGAACGCCGGCGGTGGCCGCCCCTACGATGACGAACCGGCGGAGCTGCACCGCGATCGGGCCGCTCACGAGATCGCGGAGAACAGCGCGGATCATCAGCGATAGCCGAGCGCTTCGAGCCGCGCTTCGAGGTCCTCGTCGACCTCGTCGTCCGAATCGCCCGCGGCCACCCGATCGGATTCCCGGTCGCGAAGCTCCGCGACGTGCGTCGCCGCGATCGGCGCGAACCGCTCGATCACCGCCAGTTCTTCGTCTGTCGGATCGTCGGACAGGTCGGCCTGCTGTGTGGGATCCGACGGCCGGTGGTACAGCTCCGTCGACCCGTCGTCCGCGTTTTCGATGTATGTCCACTCGGCGTCGCGGACGCTCACCAACAGGTCGCCGTCCGCCATCGACCGCGGGATCGGCTGGTCGGTGACCTCTTCGCCGCGGACGGTCACCGAGACGACGGGGTCCTGATCGGGGTCCGCGTCGCCGCCGAGCGCGGGCGCGAGGGACTCGCCGCGCCAGTCGTCCGGGGCGTCGACGCCGAGGAGGTCCGCGATCGTCGGCGGGATCGCGTCGAGACCGACGTGCTCGGAGACGCGCCCGCCGTCCGCGCCGGGCACGTTCACGATCAGCGGGACGTGGATCAGCTCGTCGTACAGCTTCGGGTAGTGCGCGAGGTGGCCGTGTTCTTGGAACTCCTCGCCGTGGTCACCGGCGACGACGATCGCGGTCTCGTCGGCGATGCCGGCGGCGTCGAGCTGATCGAGCAGGCGACCGACGCTGGCGTCGACCTGCCGCACGGTCGCTTGGTACAGCGTTCGGAGGTCGCTGAGCGTCCGATCGCCGACCTCCCAGCCGAGGCTCGTCCGCGTGTGTGCGTGGAGCATCCGATGGGTGCCGACCAGTCCGTCCGACACCTCGCGGATGTACCGCGGCGCCGGGACGTACGGAGTGTGGGTGTCCATGTAGTGGACCCACAGGAAGAACGGCTCGTCCGTGTCGTCGATGAAACCGGTCGCGGCGTCCTCGACGTCGAACATCCGCGAGGCGTCGAGAAACGGCCGGTCGTCGCTCTCGCCGCGGAGCTTGGACCCGAGCCGGCGGATCGGCGACGTCGCGAGTTGGATCCACGCCTCGACGGTGGGGTGTGCCGCGAGGTATCGGCTGTACCGGCTGGAGCCGACGCTCGTGACGAACGGTTCGAACTCGTCGAACCCCTCGGGATACCCCCAGTGCGAGGTGAGGAAGCCGTTCGCGGCGTTGAACCCGCCGGTCGCGATGCCCGCCTCGGAGAGCACCGAGGCGAGCGTCCGCGACTCCGCCACACCGATGTTCCCGTTCCGGGCGAACACCGGCTCCGAGGCGAGGATCGACGGGAACGAAAACGGCGTCCAGTTCCCGTTCGCGAACGAGCGGTCGAAGACGGTCCCCGCGTCGGCGAGGCTGTCCAATACGGGAGAGCTTCGGGTCTCGTCGTAGGGACCGATCGCGTCCGCGCGGAGCGAGTCGATCGTGACGAGCAGGACGTTGGAGACTCGAGATTCGAGCGCCGCCTCGGCGCGTTCACTCGCGTCGGCCGCCTCCCCGGTTTCGTCAGCCGTCTCAGTCTCCGCGGTCGTGTCAGCCGACCCCGACTCCGACTCGCTCTCGTCCGATGCACCACCCTCCGATTGTGACGTGTCCCGTGCCATGTTATGCGATTGGTGTCTCCGACGTCGCCGAACCGCAGATCGACCTGACCGGGCGTGCCGAGCGCCGTTCACGGTTGGAACGGGTCGGAAGCGTCCGTCGAGGGGAAGGGCCGGCGGGAGGCCCACGCCTCGTCTGGCCGAACGTCAGAATCACTAGTTACTTTACTGCCGTTTGCCAGTGGCTTGAGGATTTCGATCACCGAGGTCGGTGCAGACGTAGCTATTTGCCGCTGGCTGTCGATATGTCGGTATGAGCGACCCATCGACCGAGGGAGGGGACGCGAGATCGGCTGACGGCACCGATACCGAAGCCGTCGCGCCCGGCGGCCGAATCGTCGACGTCACCGACCTCGACGCGTCCGTGCCGGCGGACGAGATCCCCGACGCGGTGCCCGGCACGTCGCGGGCGGTGGAGACGAACGGCGTCCGGCTGCACGTCGTCGAGGCGGGCCCCGAAGACGGGGAGTTGCTGGTGCTGCTCCACGGATTTCCGGAGTTCTGGTACGGCTGGCACGAGACGATCGTGCCGCTGGTGAACGCCGGGTACCGCGTCGTCGTGCCCGACCAGCGCGGGTATAACCTCTCGGAGAAGCCGCCGAACGTGAGCGACTACCGGATCGGGGACCTCGCGCGCGACGTCGTCGGCCTGATCGACGCGTACGACTACGAGACGGCCGCGGTCGCCGGCCACGACTGGGGAGCCGCGGTCGGCTGGTGGCTCGCGATCCACCACCCCGACCGCCTCTCCGCGTTCGTCGCCGTGAACGTCCCGCACCCGACCGTCTTCGAACAGACCCTCCGACACTCGTGGGACCAGCGGCTGAAGAGCTGGTACGTGCTCGCGTTTCAGCTGCCGATACTTCCCGAGGCCGTCGCCAGCGCGGGGAACTGGCGGCTGGCCGTGCGCGGTCTCCGGGAGTCGAGCGCGCCGGGCACGTTCAACGAGGAGGATTTCAGACGCTACCGGCGCGCGTGGAACCGCGACGGCGCGTTCGAGGCGATGGTCAACTGGTACCGCGCGATCGTGCGCGACCGTCCCGTGCCGACGACGACCCGTGTCGAGGTCCCGACGCTCGTTATCTGGGGCGCGAACGACCGGTTTCTCACGAAGCGAATGGCCGGGCGCAGCGTCGACTACTGCGTCGACGGGCGACTGCTGACGTTCGACACCGCGACTCACTGGGTCGTCCACGAGGAGCCGCATCGCGTCGCCAAAGCGATCGCCGACCACGCCGATCCGCTCCCGCCGGGCGCGCGAGAGTAGCGTTCGCTCGCGTCACCCGCCGCTCCCGCGACTCCGACTCACACCGCGGCGAGCGTTCGGACGAACGGGACGCCGACCGCGTCGCTGACGCCGGCGAACGGGAGTATCGCCAACACGAGGATCGCCGAGCCCCACGCGATGAACCCGATGACTCCGGCGTGTACCCACGACGTGTCGTAGCGGTGACGAATCAGCCAGACCCACGCGATCAGCGGGACGAACTCACCGATCAGGGGGAGCCACGAGAGCAGGAACGCCGACAGTCCCCAAACGATCGCGCCGAACAGTGCCGTGAACACCGCGTGTCCGTAATCGCGCGTGCCGGTGACGACCGCGGCGCCGATGAAGATGGCCAAGCCGCCGACGAGCAGTCCGACGACGAACGTGACGGCCGATCCGATAAGCGTCATGTCCCGCCACTTACCGGGCCGATCACTTGGAGGCGTCGTCGTCGCGGTGCGACGCGATCGGCCGGCGGGTCGCGGCGTTCGCGGTGCGTCACTCGCGTCGGTCGTCTCGCTCAGCCTCAGAGCCGCGATCGAACGTCCGCCGCGAGCGCTGCGAGCGCCTCGTCGGCGACCGCGACGCGGTCGGAGAGGCTACAGAACCCGTGGGCCATCGCCGGATAGTGGCGGTGATCGACGGGCGTCCCCTCGCTCGCGAACCGGTCGGCGAGCGCGACGCCGTCGTCGCGGAGCGGGTCGTACCCGGCGGTGACGATCGTCGCCGGCGGGAGTCCCCCGAGGTCGCGAGCGCGGAGCGGAACCGCGAAGGGGTTCCGAGCGTCCACCGGGCTCCGGAGGTACTGGTCGAAAAACCAACGCATGTCGGCCCGGGTGAGCAACGGACCGTCGGCGTTCTCGCGGTACGACTCGGTCTCGAAGTCGCATCCCGCGATAGGGTAACAGAGGAACTGTCCGGCGATGACCGGATCGTCGGCGTCGGGGTCGTCGGGGCCGGGACCGATGGCTTCGGACACGGCGGACTCGTCCTGACATCCGGCGGACTCGTTCCGACTCCCGAACTCTCGCGCGTGCATCGCGGCCGCGAGCGCGAGCGTCCCGCCGGCGCTGGTGCCCGACACGCCCAGCCGGTCGGGGTCGCCGCCGACGGTCGCCGCGTTGCTCGCGACCCACTCAACCGCCGCGGCGGCCTCGTCGACCGCGACGGGGAAGGGGTGTTCCGGGGCGAGGCGGTAGTCCACCGATACGACGACGGCGTCCGCCCGGATCGCCAGTTCGCGGCAGGGGCCGTCGATGGAGTCGAGCGTGCCGAGCGTCCAGCCGCCGCCGTGGAAGTGGACGAGGGTCCTGGCGGGCGAGGTCGATCGGTCCACGGCGGACGCCGGGCGGTACACCCGAATCGGAACCTCGCCGTGCGGTCCCGCGAAAGCGAGGTCCAGAACGTCGGCGACGGGAGGGTCGGGCTCGGCAGCGAACACCTCGTCTTCGAGGCGTCTCGCGGCGTCGACCGAGAGCGCGCTCCACTCGGGGAGCCCGAGCGACTCGATCTCGTCGACGACCGCGGCGAGTTCCGGGTCGAGTTCGGCCGCGCGCATGGCGGACTGAGGCGGTGACCCTTTGTAAGTCGGTCGGCTACTGCCGCCGATGGACGTCCGGCTGACCTACGAGAACGGCACGATTCGCGTCGGCGCCGGCGGGAGCGACGCCGGCGAGCCGTCGCTTCCACCGCTGCCGGGCGTCGAGACGGACCCGCGGTCCGGAACGCCCCGGGCGCCCGCCTACCGCTACGCCGCGATTCGTCGGGCGCTCGCGGTCGCGGGCGTCAGCGTCGACGATCACGTCCTCGACGCGAGCGACCGGGCGGCCGCGGACGCCGGGCTGCCGGACGCGCTCGCGACCGACTACGAGCTCCGCGAGTACCAGCGCGAGGCGCTGGACGCCTGGCGCGACGCGGGCGACCGCGGGGTGCTCGAACTCCCGACCGGGGCCGGAAAGACGGTGATCGCGATCCGCGCGATGGTCGAACTGGGAGTCCCGACGCTCGTCGTCGTGCCGACGGTGGACCTCCTCGACCAGTGGCAACGGGAGTTGGAGGCGGAGTTCGACGTTCCGATCGGCCGGTTCGGCGGCGGCGAACAGCGACGGGAGGCGATCACGGTGTCGACGTACGACTCCGCGTACCTGAAAGCCGAGAGCGTCGGCGACGCCTTCGAGTTCGTCGTCTTCGACGAGGTCCACCACCTCGGCGGCGAGGGGTACCGGGACGTGGCGCGGCTGCTCGCGGCGCCGGCGCGCCTCGGACTCACCGCGACGTTCGAGCGGCCCGACGGCGCCCACGAGACGGTCGCGGAGCTGATCGGCGAGCGGGCGTACGCGCTCTCCGTGGACGACCTGGCTGGCGACCACCTCGCGCCCTACGACATCCGGCGGATCGAGGTGGAACTGACGCCCGACGAGCGGGACCGGTACGACGCGAAGCAGGGCGTGTTCGTCGAGTACGTGCGCGACGCCGGGATCACGTTCGCGAGCGGGAGCGACTACCAGAAACTCGTCAGACGCTCCGGAAACGATCCCGCCGCGCGGGAGGCGCTGTTGGCGAAAAGCGAGGCGCGCGAGATCATGATGAACGCGCGTCGAAAGGTCGACCGCCTCGAATCGATCCTCGACCGCCACCGCGACGACCGCGTGATCGTCTTCACCGCGCACACGGACCTCGTCTACCGACTCTCGGAGCGGTTCCTGCTGCCGGCGATCACGGCCGAGACGGGCGCGACGGAGCGCCGAGAGATCCTCTCGCGCTTCCGTGAGGGAACCTACGGACGAGTCGTCGCCGCCAACGTCCTCGACGAGGGCGTGGACGTGCCCGACGCCAACGTGGCGGTCGTCCTCTCGGGGTCGGGCAGCGAACGCGAGTTCACCCAGCGGCTCGGACGCGTCCTCCGGCCGAAAGACGACGGCGGGCGCGCGGTCCTGTACGAGGTCGTCAGCGCGGAGACCGCCGAGGAGCGGGTCGCGAGCCGACGGCGGTAGGGTCGTCGCGGGATCGCAGTGTCGAGGCCCGTGGCCGCTCACCGACACGCATCGTCCGAGCGATTGCGGGAGTGGGTGTTGCACGCGGTGGAGCGATCGTTTATAAGTGAAAGCGTGGTGTTGCTGTCGGCTGTTTATCAGTGATCGAGTGGTGTTGCTGTCGGCTGTTTATCAGTCGTTGAGCGCGGCAGAACCGGTGCTAACGGCTTATCCGTACGGCACGGCACCGCAACCGCAGCCTCACGCCTCCCCAGCCTCGTCGGGCGCCCTCCGCTTCGCTCCGGACGCCCGACTCCCTCGCGCTCGGTTCGCGCCTTTATAAGGCGCTCACCGGAGCGCGCCACCGCAGTTGTTCATTTATAAATAGTTGTCGCTGCCGCTCTTGGTTATTTATAAACCACGTTGCCGTCGGCGGTCTTCGATACTCACTCCCGCTCTCGACCGCTGCCGTTTCGCCGGTGGCCACGGACGGGCTGGAACACGGTCGCGGTCACACTTTTCGCCCGGTCCGATCTGTTCAGTCGTCGCCGTCGACGTCGAGCGAGCGCTGCTCGCCGAGTTCCTCTTCGAGGCTGCCGCGTTCCCAGCTTCGGACGGCGTCGCCCTCGACCTCGGCGCGCAGCTTCTCTTCGAGGAGGTTGATCGCGACGCTGTTCGCGCCCTCCGGGATGATCACGTCGGCGTGTTTCTTCGACGGCTCGATGAACTGCTCGTGCATCGGTTTCACCGTCGAGAGGTACTGGTCGATGACGCCTTCCAGGTCGCGGCCGCGCTCGATGACGTCCCGCCGGATCCGCCGGAGGATGCGGACGTCGGCGTCGGTCTCGACGAACAGGCGGAGGTCCATCATCTCGTTGATCTCCTCGTCGTACAGCGCGAGGATCCCTTCGAGCACGATGACGTCGGTCGGCTCGACGGTGATCCGCTCCGGCTTGCGGTTGTGGACCTCGAAGTCGTACTGAGGCATCTGTACGGACTGCCCTTCGAGGAGCGCTTCGAGGTGCTCGCGGAGGAGTTCCCACTCGAACGCCGACGGGTGATCGTAGTTGATCGACTGTCGCTCCTCGAAGTCGAGGTGCGAGAGGTCCTGGTAGTAGTTGTCGAGCGGGATGCGGGTGACGCTGTCGCCGAGGTCGCGGGTGACGAGCCGGGAGACGGTCGTCTTCCCCGCGCCCGTCCCCCCCGCGATCCCGATCACGAACGAGGGAATGGTCATACCGCCGTTCGGTCGCCGGACGGTTTGAAGCCTCCTTTTTGTCGGCGCCGTCCGGACGGGAGCGAGACCGCCGCTTCCGTGCCGATCGCCCGTCTACGCCGGGAATTCTTATAACGATACCGGGGGCAGCTTTTAGCCGGTTGCGTCATATCCACGTTGTATGCGAACAGACACCACGGTCAGGGACGTGATGCACCGCGAGTTCCTCGGCGTGAGCGAGTCCGACCCGCTGGCGGAGGCGGCGGCCCTGCTCGTCGACGAAGGCACGAACTGCCTGGTCGTGCTGCGCGGGGGTGAGCCCGTGGGCCGACTCGGCTGCCGGGACGCGCTCGGCGCGCTGCTCGACGCCGGCTCCCTCGATACCGACGGGCCGACGGTCGGGTCCGTCATGGGACCGCCCCTGCCGACGGTGGCGCCGGACGACGCGCTCGCCGTCGTCGAGGAACGTCTCGTCTCCGAGGGCGCGGATCGCGTCGTGGCAGTCGACGACGGGGCGGCCGTCGGCGTCGTCACCGCGGAGGACGCGCTCGCCGCGGGCGCGCCCAGGACCGGCAACGGAGCACACGACGTGGTGGCCGACGAGGCGGCGCTGGAGGACACCCGAGCGGCCGACGCGCCGATGGCGGGCACGAACGGCGGGATCGACCCCGCCGTGGCGTCGTCGTCGACCGACGCGTCGGGATCGGCGACGCAGGGCGTGTGCGAGAGCTGCGGCGCGCTCGTTCCCGACCTCGTGTCCGCGAACGGACAGGCCGTCTGTCCGGAGTGCCGAGACGTGTGAGCGGGCGGCAGGCTCAACACGCACCGCTCCGAACGACAGCCGAATGAGCGACGGCGACCGCACGCGCGTCACGATCGAGCCCGCGACCGTCGACGACATCGATTCGGTGACCGATATGTGGGTCGCGCTCGCCGCGGGACAGCGGCGGTACGGTTCCACGCTGCTCGCGGACGACAACCGCGGCGCGGTCCGCGAGTGGGCCGCGCGAGCGGCCGTCACCGGCGAACTGCTCGTCGCGCGCGAGACGGCGGCCGCCGACCCCGGGGACGGCGACACGGACGACCGCGGTGGCGCTCACGACAACTCCCCCGCCGACCCCCGCGACGGCGACCCGATCGGCTTCGTCGGCTTCGGGCTCGATCACGGCGGGTACGAACGCGACCGAACGCGAGGAGTGGTGAGCAACCTGTTCGTCGCGCCCGAGCGCCGCGGCGAGGGCGTCGGGACCGCGCTGTTGTGCGCGGCCGAGGATGCGCTCCGGGAGGCGGGCGCCGACGCGGTCGCGCTGGAGGCGCTCGCGGACAACGAGCGGGCCCGGGCGTTCTACGCCGACCACGGCTACGAACCCCATCGCGTCGAGCTGACGAAGTCGCTGTCGGCCGACCCGGACCGAACACCGACCGACTCGGGCCGGACACCGACAGACGCCGACGGCAACGAGACCGGCACGACCGACGACCCCGCCTGATCCTCGCCCGGCGTCGTCGCTCGCCGAAAGCGACACGCACTCATACGAGGACCGAGTACGCCCGCCTGCGCCAGGGGAGCATGGGCGGTTCATGCACTCGACTTGTAATCGAGACTTCCGGGGTTCAAATCCCTGCCCTGGCTTGGTACGGCTCGTTTTCCGTCTCTCGGCGCCCTTCTCTCGGATCCGTTTATATGGACTGAAGCCGGATCGGTCGCATGGACCGGACCGATTCCGCGCTGCTCGGCGTCGCCGGCGTCGTCGCCCTGCTCGTGCTCGCCGCGGCGCTGTCGGCCGGCGCGCTGTTCGGGTTCGACGAGTCCGTCGCCCGTCCGATCAGGTTGCTGGCCGCCGAGCCGATCGCGTGGATCGTCGTCGCAGCGCTCCTGATCGCGGTCGTCGGCAACGCCTACATCGAGTGAGACGCCTCTCAGAACTTCTCCCGCGCGCTCGGTTCCCTCATCTCACTCGCCCGACTCACTCGTCCGTCTCACTCACCGGTTCCACCTCGCGGATCGTCCGCACGAGGGCCTCGAGCGCGGCGTCGGCGGCGCCCCGTTTCACCGCGGCGCGGTCGCCGTCGAGCACGACCCGCTCCGTGCGGACGAACGACTCCTCGGTACCCCACGGGGCGGCGTACGCCACGCCGACGTAGGTGAGCCCGACGGGTTTCGCCTCGGTGCCGCCGCCCGGGCCGGCGATGCCGGTCGTGGCGACCGCCCACGTCGTGTTCGCTCGGTCGCGCGCGCCGGCCGCCATCTGCTCGGCGACCGGGGCGCTCACGGCGCCCTCCGCGTCGAGCGCCTCGCGCGATACGCCGAGCAGCTCGCGTTTGGCGTCGTACGCGTAGGTGACGAACCCCCGGTCGAAGTAGGCGCTCGCGCCGGGCACGTCGGTCACCCGCGAGCCGACGAGTCCCCCCGTCAGCGACTCCGCGACCGCGAGCGTCTCCTCGCGCTCGGTCAACAGCGCGCCGAGCGTCGCCTCGATCGGCTCGATCGGCTCGTCCGCGTCGTGGCCTGCGTCCATACGCCCGCTCCGGGCCCCACCCCCGTGGGGTTTACGCCCGCCGGGGCGCGATCGATCCGTATGACCGACTGGGACGAGCGATTCGCCGCCGGCGAGTACCCGCGCGCGCCGGACCCCGCCGACGTGCTGCGCGCGTACGAACCCGAGATCCCCGACGGCCGAGCGCTCGACGTCGCCGCCGGCACGGGACGTAACGCGGTGTTCCTCGCCGACCGCGGATACGCCGTCGACGCGCTCGACGCCTCGCGGGAGGGGCTCGCTATCGTCCGCGAGCGCGCTGCGACGGGCGGTCTCGAAGGGCGTGTCGAGACCATCCAGGGCGACGTCTCGACCTACGGGTTCCCGACCGACGCGTACGAGCTGATCACGATGAGCTACTTCCACACCCTCGATCGGTTCGCGGACCTGACCGAGGCGCTCGTTCCCGGCGGCTACCTCTTCGTCGAGGGACACCTCCGCTCGGCCGCGTCGGCGCCGTCCGGGCCGAGCGACGACCGGTACCGATTCGCCGCGAACGAGCTCCTCCGCGCCGGCCTCGGGCTGACGGTGCTGTACTACGACGAGACGACGCAGGAACGCCCCGGCGATCGCCGCCGCGCGAGCGCCAGACTGCTCGCCCGCCGGTCGACTGGCGGGCGGCAGTCGTACCCCGCCCGCCCCAACGGGGAGCGCGGCGATGCCTGACGAGACCGACGGTCGCGACGCCGCTCCGATGCCCTCGACCGCTGACGGCACCGGCGGCACCGGCGGTACCGGCGGCACCGGCGGCACTGGCGGCAACAGCGGCATCGGCGATACCGGCGACGGCCCGGGATCGGTCCTCCGACGGCTCGTCGCGGCGGCCGTCGGCGTCGATGCCGGTGATCTCGGCGACGCGCTCGACGGTCGACTCCGCGTGGTTGAGCGCGGTGACCGGCCGGCACCGTCGGCGCGGGCGCTCGAGTTGCTAGCCGGAGAGAACGAGTCGATCGTCGGCGTCGTTCCCCGAATCGATCCGGCGCTCGTCCGGGGGCTCTCCCGCGGGCTCTCCGGGTCGATCGGCGGCGACGTTCGACTCGTCCTCACCGGCACCGCGAGCGAGCGGCTCACCGGTGCAGTTGGACCCGCGGTGCGGAGCGCGCTCGCGGACCGCGGGGTCGACGCGTTCGTTCACGACGGCCACTCGACCGTGGCCGTCCTGCTCGTCGCCGAGCGCGCCGTCGTCGGCCTGTTCGACGGAGACGGGCTCGCCGCGGTGGCGTGGTCCGACGACCCCGCGGTCCGCGAGTGGGCGGCCGCCACCTGCCGCCGGTATCTCGCCGCGGCGGATCCGATCTGACCGGAGCGGGAGCAGAGGCGCCGACCGGAAAGCGGAGCGCCGACCGAAAACGTGGCCACCGGGATCTGACCTGCGTCCGTCCGGAACCGGCGCACCGTTTTTGTCCGCTCGCGTCGAACTAGGAGTCATGAAAGCGCTACTCCTGCTCGTCACCGGTGTCGTCGGCCTGATCGAGACGCTCGCCCCGCGATCGGTCGTCCGGCTGTGGACGCGTGCCATGTACCGAAACGCCGGCGAGGCCGAGCCGAGGGGCTGGGTCCCCGTCGCCGCCCGAATAGAGGGCGCAGTGCTGGTCCTCGCCGCGCTCGTCGGGCTGTACCGGGTCGCGACCGCGGCGGACGACCCGGAATCAGACGCGTCGGACTCCGTCGACGACGCCAGCGACGCCGGCGGCGCCGACGGTGACCAGCTCACCGCGTGACCGGAGCGGCCACCGATCCGCGCGGCTCCGCCGCGCTATCGCGTGTTCTCTCGTCTGACCACCGAGTACGGGCGGATCGGTAGCGGCCGTCAGTCGTCGGCCGCGTCGACCGGACCCTCTCGCTCGTCCCGCTCTTCCTCCTCGGCCGGCAGGTACGAGCGCTCGCTCGCCGCCCGCTCGCCGGTTCTGACCACGTGACAGTCGCGACACCGGGCCTCGTACGACTCCTCGGCGCCGACGAGGATCGTCGGGTCGTCGGTGTGGGCGGGTTCGCCCTCGATGAGCCGCTGGTTCCGCGAGGCCGGCTCGCCGCACTGCGTGCAGATGGCCTGCAGTTTGTCGACGTACTCGGCGGTCGCCACGAGCTGGGGGAGCGGCTCGAACGGCTCGCCGCGGAACGTCTGATCGGTCCCGGAGACGATCACGCGGACGCCGTTGTCGGCGAGGACGTTACAGACGTCGACGAGGGCGTTCGAGAAGAAGTTCGCCTCGTCGATCGCGACGACCTCGGGGTACGGATCGTCGTCGAGGATCGCCAGCGGGCCGTCCCCCTCGTTGGCGACGACCCGGGCGTCCCACTGGCGGCCGTTGTGGGTCCCGATAGTCGTCTCGCCGTAGCGGTCGTCGACCGCCGGCTTGTAGACGGCGACGGACTGGCCGGCGATCTCAGACCGGCGGAGCCGGCGGAGCAGCTCCTCCGTTTTCCCCGAAAACATCGACCCCGAGATGACCTCGATCCAGCCGGATCGAGTGATCGCGTGCATATACTCCCGGGCACGAGCCAACGACTAAATCGTTTCTTTCCCGACCGGTTCGCCGCCGAGGACGACCCGCGAGACGTCGGCGGCCCCGGCGCGCCGGACGATCGCTCGGACGATGTCGCGAGCGCCGGCGAGGTTGTCAGAGTCGCCGTCGAGGACGAGCAGGTCGGCGTCGGCGCCCGGCTCGATCACGCCGCGGTTCTCCCCCGCGATCGCCGCGCCGTTGACCGTCGCCATCCGGAGCACCTCGCGGGCGGGCAGGTCCGCGAGCTTCGCGGCGAACTCCATCTCGCGGAACATCGACGGCGAGTCGAGCATCACGTTGTCGGTGCCGAGCGCGACTGTCGTCCGTTCGGCGAGGTCGCGGATCGGCGGGACGCCGACGTTCGTCACGAGGTTCGACCGCGGGCAGACGACGACGGGCGTCCCGCGGTCTTCGAGCCGATCGAGGTGGATCGCTTCGGCGTGAACCATGTGGACGAGGAAGTCGGGCTCGAGGTCCATCGCCGGGTTGATGTCGTCGGCGTCGCGCTCGCCCGCGTGGATCCCGAACAGCTTGCCGGCCTCGCGGGTGTCGGCCCGCACGGCGTCGAAATCGGCGTCGCGGGCGCCGGAAGCGCCGTAGCCGTCCGCGACCGAGAGCACGTCGGGGTCGTCGCGTCCGAGCGCGACCGCGTCGATCGCGCGCTCGCCGAGTGCGACCCCGTCGCCGGCGAGGGCGTCTCGGAGCGCCTCGACGCCCGGAACGCCGCCCTCGCGGAACTCGATGAACGTCCCCGTTCCGGTCGACTCCATGTACCGGAGCGTCCGCGCCATCGCGGCGACTTTCTCCTCGTGGCTCGCCGAGCGGAGGAGCCGGTGTTTGAGCCCGTCGGGCGGGGCGACGAGGTCGTCGAGTGAGAGCCCCTCGCCGGCCTCCTTGGCGATGGAGTCGCCGATGTGGGTGTGCGCGTTGACGAACGCGGGGAGGATCACGTCGTCGCCGTCGACCGGTCCCTCTTCGATCCGGACGATCTCGCCGTCGGCGACGACCACCCGCCCCTCGACGGGCTCGAACTCCGTACCGACGAGTACCGTCCCCTCCAGATGCATACCTCACGGTCGCCAGCCCGTGGTTAAAACCTCACGGGAACAGATCGTCAGAGTTCGGAGCGGCCGTCCCTCAGAACTCGTCGAGCGTCGTCGGCATCGCGGCGCGGGCCTCGGCGACGAGCCCGTCGGAGTCGATCCCGAGCACGTCGGCGGCGGCGCGGCCGACCCGGTCCGTCGCCGGCGCGGGCGCGTACACGCCGAGCCGCCACTGGTTGCGCTGAGCGGTCCGGAGCGCGGACACGAGCGGCGATTGCCGCTCTAACCGGCGCACTTCGCCGTTGACGGTGACCCGCGCGGTCGACTCGCGCATCGACGGCTCCGGCGGCACGTCGAGGAGGACGTGATCGCGGTCGACGCCAGCCTCTTCGCCGATCTCGCGTTCGAGCGCCACCTCGGTCGCGTGGTCGGCCGCGTGGATCCGCTCGGGAACGTCGTCGTACTCGGCCCATACCGCCAGCTTGTACAGATCGCGCTCGTCGTACCGACGGGAGAGGTCGTCCGTCTCTCGACAGTCGCGGATCGCCGCGAGGAAGTCGTGGTCGTCCATCCGACGGAGCTCGGGGGCGGTCGTCGCCGTGGCGTCGAGGAGGTCGGTCGCGGCCCGCCGCAGCATCGCTTTCGAGATGCGCGCCACGTGGTGCGTGTAGACGACGGGATTCATCAGCGCGCGGGCGAGGAGCAGGCTCTCGGCCGTCTGGACGTTCCCCTCGTCCAACACGAGCCGCGGCCTAGATCGCGCACCGGCGTCGCCGGGGGCGTCCACGAACGTCAGCTCGCGAACGAACCGCTCGGTGTCGATAGTGCCGTACGGGACGCCCGTGTGATACGCGTCGCGCACGAGGTAGTCCATCCGGTCGACGTCCAGCTCTCCCGAGACGAGTTGGCCGTACTTCTCCTCGCCGGCGACGAGTCCGGCGATCCGGTCGGGATCGAGGTCGTGCGCCCGCAGCACCGCGCCGACCTCGCCGGTCGCGAGTAGCTCGGCGACGTCGTCGTGGTACTTTCCGGTGCGGCGGTGCGTGAGCGTCTCGAGGTTGTGGCTGAAGGGGCCGTGCCCCACGTCGTGGAGCATCGCGGCGGCCTCGATTCGGTCGGCCTGCTTCCCGCCGATCCCGAGGTGATCGAGCGCCCGGCTCGCGAGGTGGTAGACGCCGAGGCTGTGCTCGAAGCGGGTGTGGTTCGCGGAGGGGTAGACGAGCTGGACCGTACCGAGCTGTTTGATGTGGCGGAGCCGCTGGACGGCCGGCGTGTCGAGGAGGTCGGCGGCGACACCGTCGATCTCGATATGATCGTGGACGGTGTCTTTGACCGTGATCATGGCTCGCCGTTCGTCGTCACCGAATAAAAGAGGCGGGTGCTCGGGGGATCGCGCTCACTCGCGCCGTGAGAACTCCGGTACGATTTATACGGCCGGTATGCAAACGGCCGATCATGTATGACGTGATCATCGGCATCGATACCGCGGACGACCGGCGAGCGATCGCACAGGCCGCGGCGATCGCGGATCTCCCGACGGCGGCGGACGAGGTGACCGCGCACCTGTGTCACGTGTTTCAGGACAACCCCGAAGGCGCCTCGGTCAACCAGCTGTCGGCGGTCCGTCGCGCCCGCGAACACCTCACGGAGGCCGGCGTGAACTGCGTGCACTACGAGGCGAGCGGCGAGCCCGCAGACGAGTTGCTCGCGGCCGCCGAGGCGGTCGACGCCGACGCGATCTGCGTGTCGGGCCGGAAGCGCAGGCCGACCGGGAAGGCCGTCTTCGGGAGCGTGACGCAGGACGTGATCCTGGGCGCCGATCGGCCGGTCATCGCGGTACCGGCGCCGGACGCGGAGTAACCTCACCGGCGGCAGACGCCGCAATTCTACGCTATCACCACGCCGTCACCACGCCGTCAAAGAGTGATCTGGGGCCCGAGCACGTCGGGAGCGGCCTCAAGTACCGTGACGACCGCTGCGATTCGCTCGGCCTACTCGTCGACGATCTCCACGTCGAGCCGCTCTTCGACGGCGCGGACGACGGAGCCGCCGACGCCGGCGGTCGCGGCGCGGCCGTCCTCGACCGCAAACAGATCGTCCTCGTCGACGTCGAGCTCGGCCGCGAGCTCCTCGACGGTCAGTCCGGCGGCCTGCCGCGCCTCGGCGACGGCCTCCCCGTAGCCGGAGACGAGGTACGGGAGCCGGTCCGACTCGTAGTTGGTGCCGCCCTCCTCCCAGTGCTTGGAGTCGCCAGTCGCCGAATCGTACATCTTCGCCTGCTTCCGAGCGATCTCCTTTTTCCGGCTCTCGGGTCCGGTCGAGTCGGCGCCCGCGCCGCCGGGACTGCCGCCGGCGCTTCCGCCACCTCCGCCGCCTCCGCCGGATCCGCCGCGCCCGCCGGGAGCGTTCCCGGCGTCGTCGTGCGGCCGGCAGCTCGAACACACCAGTAGCTTCGCCCCGGCGACCGTCGCTCGCTGGAGGTCGGTCGTCTCGCGCCCGCAGAGCTCACAGGCGTCGCCGTCGTCGCCGCCGCCGCCGTCGCCCGTCGAGTACTTCGCCATACCGCGAGTAGTGGACCCGGACCGTTAAAAAGTCGTGGAGCCACGGCGGCCGAGCGACGGACACCGAACCGGCGGCTCACTCCGCGTGCGGGCCGAGGTACCCCCACGCTTGCAGTCGATCCCCGTCGCCGTCGATCCAGCGCTCGCCGATGTCGTCGCGGTAGTACAGGTTGGGGATCACGATGTCGTCGACGCGGTCGTACGCCTGCTCGCGCGCGGCCTGCATCGTCTCGCCTTTGCCGGTGACGACGAGCGGCATCCCGCTTTCGCCGGCGACGCGCCACTGGCCGTCGATCCGTTTCGTGTCTTCGAGGTGGATCCCGTCGCGACTCTCCGTGTCGAAGACGACGGCGGCGTTCCGGGAGTTCTCGTCGTACGTCTTCTCGTCGTCGAACGGGAACGGCGGAAGGACGACCCGAACCGCGATCTGGTAGCCGTTGTGAACGGTTACGTCGGGGTCGTTGCCGTGGGCGAGATCATAGAAGAACTCGCCGGTAGACGATTCGATCGACTCTTCTTGCAGCGCGATCGTCGGGTACCCGAACCGCGGCGTGAACTCCAACGGGTAGATCCCGTTTTCGTTCACGATGCAGTTGATGTCGATGCTCCCGACGTACCCCTCGTCGGCGAGCCAGCCTTCGAGTTTCCCGAAGGTCTCTTTGAACAGTTTGTTCTGGCCGGCCCAGAACATCGACGTCCCCATCTCGCCAGTTGAGGGACCGATATTCCCTGGGAATAATTTCTTATGCTCAAAATTAAAATTGACCTGGTCAATGAACTCGTTCCCGTTGAAGAACCCGCAGATAGCGATTTCGACACCCTCTACTTTGCGTTGCAGCTGGAAGCCCTTCATCCGGTGACCCCACGCCTTCTTGTACGCCTTCAACACGTCTACGACGTCGCTCCCGTCGTCCTCGTTCCCGACGTACAGTAAGCGCTTGACGTTCTGGACTTCGCCGAGCGGTTTGATCACATACGGGGCAGGGTTCTCTTGGACGTGCTGTATCCCCGCGTCGAAACTGTCGAAGATGTGGTGTTCGACGGTGTTCACACCGTGTTC
Organism: Halorubrum aidingense JCM 13560; assembly: GCF_000336995.1. Lineage (GTDB taxonomy): Archaea > Halobacteriota > Halobacteria > Halobacteriales > Haloferacaceae > Halorubrum > Halorubrum aidingense. Next base: position 184,663 of record NZ_AOJI01000022.1, read on the forward strand.
TTCGAGAATATCCATCGCATACCCGCGATCCTCTTCGAGGTGATCGGTGTTCGGCGTCCCGCCGACGACGGCGTTCCCGTCCTCGCGGAGTTCCTGGGCGAGCGCGCCGGTACCGATGTCGGAGCCGACCCAGATGTCGTCGAAGACGATCACGTCCGCCCAGTCGACCTCGGCCTCCCAATTGTCGATTTTGGAGACGAAGCCGTCCCCGATCTCTCGATCGCTTTCGGCCTCGATGTAGTACTTGACGTCGTGGCCCTCCTCGCGGACCTGCCACGCCAGATCGGTGATCAGTGCGGCGTCAGCGGAGACGAACAAGAAGCGTTTGGGCTCCATACCCAGTTGTCACGCGGACGGAACTTGAGTCTGTGTGCCGCCGGAGAGTCGACGCGTGTGTCGACGCGGCTCGATCGAACGCGCCCACTGGACCGTCGACGGCGAAGCGAGAGTTCAAATACTGAGAATAAATATTCATATATCAGAAATATAGGTTGTTTTTGCTGCATTATTCGAGCAGGAGTAACCAGATTTTTATTGACGGTGGCAGAAGATTCGACGGTAACTGATGTCTGACGACACCGATCACACGACAGGCGATTCCGAGTTCTGTGAGGACGCTCGATAATGCAGGGGCGCAACCACGACTGGTGGCCGAACCAGTTGAACTTGAAGGTCCTCGACCAGAACGCCCGCGACGTCGGGCCCTACGAGGACGACTTCGACTACGCCGAGGCGTTCCAGTCGCTCGACCTCGACGAGGTGAAAGCGGACATCGAAGAGCTGATGACCACCTCGCAGGACTGGTGGCCCGCCGACTACGGCCACTACGGACCGCTGTTCATCCGGATGGCGTGGCACAGCGCCGGGACCTACCGGACGGCCGACGGCCGCGGCGGCGCGGCGGGCGGGCGACAGCGTTTCGCCCCCCTCAACAGCTGGCCGGACAACGCGAACCTCGACAAGGCGCGCCGGCTGCTGCTCCCCGTCAAACAGAAGTACGGCCGCAAGCTCTCGTGGGCCGACCTGATGGTCCTCACCGGGAACGTCGCCATCGAGTCGATGGGCTTCCGGACGTTCGGTTTCGCCGGCGGCCGCGAGGACGCCTTCGAGCCCGACGAGGCCGTCTTCTGGGGTCCCGAGGCCGAGATGGACACGCAGGAGCGCTTCGACGAGCCCGGCGAGATCGAGCAGGGCCTCGCCGCGTCCGTGATGGGGCTGATCTACGTGAACCCCGAGGGACCGGACGGCCAGCCCGACCCGCTCGCGTCGGCGAAGAACATCCGTCAGACGTTCGATCGCATGGCGATGAACGACGAGGAGACGGCCGCGCTCATCGCCGGCGGTCACACGTTCGGGAAGGTGCACGGCGCCGACGACCCCGACGAGAACCTCGGCCCCGAGCCGGAAGCGGCCCCCATCGAGGAGCAGGGCCTCGGCTGGACGAACGAGGGCTCGCCGAGCAAGGGCGGCGAGATGATCACGAGCGGCATCGAGGGGCCGTGGACCCAATCGCCGACCGAGTGGGACATGGGATACCTCGATAACCTGCTCGATTACGAGTGGGAAGCCGAGAAGGGCCCCGGTGGCGCGTGGCAGTGGACCCCCGTCGACGAGGAGCTACACGACACCGTCCCGGACGCGCACGACCCGTCGGAGACCCAGACGCCCATGATGCTCACGACGGACGTCGCGCTGAAGCGCGATCCGGCGTACCGGGAGATCGTCGAGCGCTTCCAGGAGAACCCGATGGAGTTCGGCATGAACTTCGCGAAGGCCTGGTACAAGCTGACCCACCGGGACATGGGGCCGCCGTCGCGGTTCCTCGGCCCGGAGGTTCCCGACGAGGAGATGCTGTGGCAAGACCCCCTCCCGGAGGTCGACCACGACCTGATCGGCGAGTCGGAGATCGAGACGCTCAAAGAGGAGGTCCTCGCGACCGACCTGACCACCCAACAGCTCGTCAAGACCGCGTGGGCGGCGGCGTCGACGTACCGCGACAGCGACAAGCGCGGCGGCGCGAACGGCGCCCGCCTCCGTCTCGACCCCCAGCGTAACTGGGAGGTCAACGAGCCGGCACAGCTCGAGACCGTACTGGAGACCCTCGAAGCGGTCCGGTCGGAGTTCAACGACTCGCGCTCCGACGAGACGAGAGTCTCGCTCGCCGACCTGATCGTCTTAGGCGGCGCCGCGGCGGTCGAGCAGGCCGCGGCGGACGCCGGCCACGACGTGGACGTCGCCTTCGAGCCGGGGCGGACCGACGCCTCGCCGGAACAGACCGACGCCGACTCGTTCGAGGCGCTCAGGCCGAAGGCCGACGGCTTCCGGAACTACCTCGGCGACGTGCAGGGCGACGACATCGAGCGACTGCTGGTGGACAAAGCGGAGCTGTTGAACCTGACGGCGACCGAGATGACCGCGCTCGTCGGCGGCATGCGCGCGCTGGGCGCGACCTACCAGGGCACGGACCGCGGCGTGCTCACCGACCGACCGGGGACGCTGACCAACGACTTCTTCGTGAACCTGATCGACATGGACACGGAGTGGGTGCCGGCCGAGGACAGCGAGGACGTGTTCGAGGCGGTCGACCGCGAGACCGGCGAGGTCGAGTGGACGGGCACGCGCGCGGACCTCATCTTCGGTTCGAACTCCCGGTTGCGGGCCATCACCGAGGTCTACGCGAGCGACGACGGCGAGGAGGACCTCGTCGAGGACTTCGTGGACACGTGGGAGTCGGTCATGCGGCTCGACCGCTTCGATCTGGAGTAGATCGGTCGCGGCGCGAGGCGACTCGTCGCTTTTTGCGGTTCGTCGACGCCGGTGGAACCGCGTTTATTTATATACTCTCTCCTGGCCGAACCAGCCGATCGATACGATCGATACGATCGATGCGGCGTGGGCCCGATCGAGTGCGAGAGTGACTCGATCGAGTGCGGGAGTAGTTGGATCGGGGCGGGTGGTCGGTTATTGATAACTGAAGCAGCGGTGTCGACGTCGGCTGTTTATAAACCGCGGATCGTTGGGATGAACGGTACCGACGGCTCGATCGCACGGTATAGCCCCACCGTACAGCCCCGCACCTCACGCCTCCCCAGCCTCGTCGGTCGCCCGTCGCTTCGCACGGGACGACCGACTCCAGCGAGAATCGAAGATTCTCTGGCAGCCGGCGCTCCGCGCCGGCGACGCCGACCGCACCGTTCACTTATAAATAGTCGTCGCCGCCGGTCGTGTCTATTGGTCGGTTCCCACAGCCGCCCCGTCGGTTCCGCTGTTCGAGCCGTTCTGGAGACCGGCCGAACGCTCCCGCTCACCACACCGGCGCGAGCAGCAGCGCGACGGTGATCGAGATGAAGACGAGTTTGAGCGCCGTGTTGACGGCGATCACCTTCGTGCCGAACTCGGCGCCCCAGATCCCGTACTGGAAGGGAATCGAGCGGCGGAACGTGGAGACGGCGAAGGAGAGAATCCCGCCGATGAGCAGGCTCGCGACGGCGGTGCGGACGGTGAAGATGCCGGCTTCCGTCCCGGCGAGCGTCACCGCGCCGGCGGTCGTGTCGAGCGTGTAGACGGCGATCACGGGGACCGCGGCGCCGGGGAGCCCGAGGACGCCGGTGATCGGCTCCGCGACGCTCGTCAGCGCCTCGACGTCGTAGGCGGTGACGAACGCGATCACGAGCGTGTACACCACCGCGAGCCGCGGGACGATCCGGCGCAGGGTCGACCACGACTTCGCGGCCGCCTCGCGAACGCGCTCGGTTCGGGTCCGGTCGTCGTCCTCGGGGCCGCTCGCGTCGACGTCGGCGAGCGCGTCGCGGTTCACGTTGCGCTCGGACAGCAGCACGCCGCCGGCGAGGACGCCCGTGACGGTGATCGCGAGCGCGATCCCGGCCCGCGCGGAGACGTAGACGGTCCCGGTTCGGACCCCGAGGATCGGGATCAACACCGGGATGTAGTACGTGAACACGTGCTGGACGAACCCGAAGAACGTGTTGATGGTCACGGCGACGAGCGTCGCCCGGTCGTCGAGCAGCCCCGACTCGCGGTACTCGGCGAGCGTGGCGTACCCCGCGGTCGTCGAGGCGGCGGTCGTGAGGATCGCGGTGCCGACCTCGTCGGGGAGGTTCGCGGGACGGGTGAGACTGCCGGAGAGGCCGGCGACGTACCGGATCAGTCCGAACGCGACGGCGACGTTGGCGACGAAGACGCCGACCGCGATGAACGCCGTGATGCGGGCGAGTCTGGGGGCGACGTCGGCGAGCAGGGTGCCGAGATCGGCGGCGACCGATTGCACGGTCGACGGTACGCCGTCGGCGACCTAATGGGCATCGGAACGGTCGCCGCGCGAGGCGGATGAGGGCTGCCGCGCGGGGCGAATGAAGACTGCCGCAGGGGGCGTACGAGGACTGCCGCGGGGGGCTTATGGGGGCCGCCGTCGAAGGCCTCGCCAATGGCACCTGCGGAGGACGACATCTCGATCGAGGAGAAGCGCGTGTACGCCGGGTCGGCGGGGAGGACCGACGCGTACGTCGCCACCGAGAGCGGCGTGGTCCGGGTGGCGCTGTCGGCGGACAAGGTCGGCGCGTTCGACATGGTCGCGCGCGACCCCGCTCGCGGCGCCGCCGTGCTCCCCCGGCGGGCGGCCCCCGATCTGCTCGGCGTCGCGACCGACGACGGCCTGCTCGTCGCACCCGTCGGCGACGATATCGCTTTCGAACCGGTCGAGGTCGGCCCGGCCCCGGCGGTCGCCGTCGGCGTCCACGACGGCGCCTTTCTGGTCGCCGGCGACGACGGCGAGATCGATCGGATCGCGATCGGGTCCGATGCGACAGCGGGCGACGCGACGGCAGACGACGCAACAGCAGACGACGCGACGGCGACGCGGATCGGATCGGTCCCGGACCCCAGGGCGATCGACGGTCCGCTCGTCGCCGCCGCGGACGGGGTCCACCGGGTCAACGAGGGCGACGCCGCCGAGTCGGGGCCGAGCCTCGTCTCGGTCGGTCTCGACGACGCCCGCGACGTGGCGGGATCGGGGATGCCGCTGGCCGCGACGGCGGACGGCCTCTACTGGCTCGGGAACGGTTGGATGCCGGCGCGAGAAGGAGACGCCGAGGCGGTGGCGGCCGACGGCGACGGCCACGCGATGGCGGTCGTCGACGGCGATCTGTTCGTCCACGAGAGCGACGGCGAGTGGGGCACCGAGGCGTGGAATGCGGCGGAGCTCCCCGTCGACGAGGAGCCGGTCGCGCTCGGCTACGGTCCCGGCGTGTCGGTCGCGGTCACCGACGCCGGCACCCTCTGTGTCGACGCCGGCGACGGCTGGCGGCATCAAGTTGTGGGGGTTCGGGGAGTCGCGGGCGTCGCGCTCGCGGTCGTGGAGTGAGCCGGACGGCCCCGTTATCTTTCTCAGGCGGTCGGCAGGTCGATCTCCTCGCCGCCGGCGAAGACGGTCGGGTGCCGGAGGATGCCGTCGAGGTGGATCGGCGCGTCGGTCTCGCCGCCGATACCGGCGTTGTCGCCGATGGCGATGTGGACGGTGCCGCCGGCCTTCTCGTCTAAGAGGACGGAGCCGACGAGTTCGCCGACCCCGACGTTCGTGCCGATCCCGAGCTCCGCGAGGTTGTAGGCGGCGTCGCCGACCGATTCTGCGGCCGCCTCGACGTCGGCGCGGATCGCGTCGTCGGAGATCGTCGTCACCTGCCCGTCAGCGACCTCGAAGGTGAGCTCGTGGCCGTCGTCGAGCAGTCCGTGGGGCATCATCGTCCCGTCGACGACGAAGGTTCCCGTCGCCGTCTCGGGCGCCACGAACACCTCGCCGGCGGGGAGGTTCGAGAACTGACCGGGCTCGTGGACCATCCCGGTGTCCGCGAGCCACTCGCGGTCGCCGATCCCGAAGGTGACGTCCGTTCCTTCGGGGGTGGTGACGCGGATCTCGTCGGCGTCGCCGACCTGCGCGAGCACCTCGTCGCAGGCGGCGTCGATGGCGGCATAGTCAGCGTCGAGCCCGGTCGTGAACACGTCCTCGGTGATTCCCGGGAGCGTCGCGCCGCGAGCGCCGGTGTCGCAGGCCGCGCCCCGCGCCCGAGTGTGGCTGAGGCTCTTCGTCGTCGGCGCGAGGAACACGTCGCTTTCGGTCATCGCGGCCGCGACGGGCGCCGGCGGCTCGGCCCCGTGCTGTTCGGCCGGCGGGTACCGGAGGATCGTCGCGTCATTGGTCACCTCGGTCGCGGCCGCGTACAGCGCCTCGCCGATCGGCGCGCGCTTGTCGTCGGTCACGACGACGACGGTCTCGCCGGCGGCGACGTTCAAACACTGACCGATGGCGGTGTCCGCTGCCTCGGAGAGGTCGGATGACATGGCAACCGCTCGGTGACGGCGGGCGTTAGTCCTTCGCATCGCTCGTGGTGCCTCGCGGTGTTTCGCATTATTTACTCTGTTACGAAACTCAGTTGCACGCTCGCATCGCGCGAATTAACCGACCCGTTACTCGCGGCGTAGTTAATTTCTTTCTAAAATCCTCGAAAGAATTATGCCGGTTCCTGAGCGACTGTGAGGCATGATACGCGTGGGCGTCAACGGGTACGGCACTATCGGGAAGCGGGTCGCGGACGCGGTCGCGGCCCAGCCCGACATGGAGGTCGTGGGCGTGACGAAGACGAGTCCGACGTACGGCGCGGAGACGGCGATCCGCTCCGGCTACGATCTGTACGCCGCGATCGGCGACCGCGTCGAGGAGTTCGAGCGGGCGGGGGTGGGCGTCGCGGGCACCCTCCCGGACCTGCTCGACGCCGTCGATATCGTCGTCGACTGCTGTCCGAGCGGCGTTGGCGAACAGAACCGGTCGATCTACGAGGCCCACGACACCCCCGCGGTGTACCAGGGCGGCGAGGACGCGACCGTCGCCGACGCGTCGTTCAACGCCCGCGGCAGCGACGAGTCGGTCGCCGACGCCGATTCGCTGCGAGTCGTCTCCTGTAACACCACCGGCCTCTCACGGCTCCTCGCCCCGCTGGAGGAGACGTACGGCGTCGAAAAGGCGCGGGTGACGTTGGTCCGCCGGGGCGGCGATCCGACCGAGACCGGTCGCGGCCCGATCAACGACATCGTGCCGGATCCGGCGACGGTTCCCTCCCACCACGGGCCGGACGTGAACACGGTACTCCCCGATATCGCGGTCGACACGGCCGCGCTCAAGGCGCCGGTGACCGCGATGCACACCCACAGCGTCAACGTCACGCTCGAAACGGCGCCGACGGCGACGGCGGTCCGCGAACTGCTCGAGGGGGAAGGCCGACTCTTCCTGATCCCCGAGCGCGCGGGCCTCGACGGCGCCGGCGCGCTCAAAGACTACGCGGCGGACGTGGGGCGCCCGCGCGGCGATCTCTGGGAGAACTGCATCTGGACCGAGTCGATCAGCGTCCAGGGACGCGATCTGTACCTCTTCCAGAACATCCACCAAGAGGCCGACGTCGTCCCCGAAAACGTCGATGCGATTCGCGCGCTATCGACGGATCTCTCCCGGGAGGAGTCGGTCGCGAAGACGGACGAGGCGCTCGGGATCGGGCTCGACAGCCTACTCTCCGACGGCGGGTCGACTCGAAACCCGGTCACCGCAGACGACTGATCGGGCGCTGACGGCTGTTTTCGGGGTTCTGTCGGCTGTTTTCGGCTCTCTTTCGGCTGTTTTCGGGGTTCTGTCGGCCGTGGTTGGCCGAATCACTACTCCGCCGGCGTCGTCACGAGAAACGTTCGACCGCCGCGGCGTTCGAGGTGGACCTCGCTCCCGCGAACGCGGTTCCTGCGGATCCGATCGTCGATCCGGTCGGCCGGACAGTCGGTGACGTCCACGCGCGTCGCCGTCGCGTACCGCGGTCGGTCCTGAGTGGTCGCGCTCATACCTCACGATCCGGACGATACGTACGTATACCCGAGCCATCCGCGGAGTGGAAGTGAAAGTGAACGCCTCGGGCGCGAACGCCGGCGATCGGCCCGCCGAACGATTGGGCGTGGGCGGGGTGTGGTCGAGGTGTGGTCGAGGTGTGGTCGAAGTGCGCCGCCCTATCGCCGGAGACCGGCGGTTTCGTCGCCTTCGACGAAGCGGACGGTGAAGTAGTCGTAACCGCCGTAGGCGACGTCGAGCGACCCCAACCACCAGTTCCACCGGTCGACGACCGACGATCCCTCGGGAGCGTCGCCGAGGTTGTCGATCACGCCGGGAACGGTCAGCGCGTGTCCGCGGTCGCGGGACGGGCGACCGGAGTCCGCGAGGTCTCTGGCCGCTCGGGCTACCGCACGCCGCTCTGCCGCAGTCCCGCCGAACTCCCGTTCCAGCGCGCCGTCCAGACGCTGTGGGTCCATGCCTCGCCTACGCGGCCCGAGTATTTGAGTCGCGTGGTAGAGGGTACCACAACCGGGGTCGAAACCGAAGCACCGGCGCGATCGCCTGAACGCGGTGACTCCGCCTCACAACCGGGCGGCGAGCGCGAGAAAGAGGAGACTGAACGGTCCCGTGAGCAGCGCCAGCGCGAGCCCCCCGGCCCCCTCGCCGGCCGCGAGCGCCATCGTCGCGCCGACGACGAGCGACGAGGAGCCGACGATCGCCAAGACGACCCGCTCGGCGACGCTCGCGCGGTCCGGGCCGTCGCTACGCGCGAGCACGTCCGCGAGCGCCGACTCGACGGCGTCGGCGCGGTCGGCCGGAACGAACGTCCACGGCGTCGATCGGAACCACGCGTTCCCGCGGTACGCGAGCAGAAAGACGGTGGTCCCGAGCCACGGCAGATCGATGCGTCGGGTGCGGATGACGGCGCCGAGGTCGTCGGCGCGCGTCCGGTCGTCGTTCGCGCCGGTCCGTTCGAGGGTCATCGCCGCCGGGTCGAGCCGGTGGAGAGCGCCCGGCAGGAACGCCATCATCGGAACCAGCCACGCGAGCGGAATGAGCGAGAAGGCGCCCGACGCGAGCCACCCCGGGCCGGCCCACCACGCCGCTGCGGGGAGGACGGCGCCGGCGACGACCCACCGCGGCCGGAGCGATGACGGGTCGAATCCGCCCTCGTACGGGGGAAACAGGCCGGACGTCGACTTCCCGAACCGAAAGAGGAGGATCGGAGCGAGCGCGATCGCGGCGGCGACGAGCAGCCCCGCGGCCACGGCGACGCCGCCGGGGGATACGTCCGCGACGAGCGCCGCGGGACCGGCGGTGAGCAGCGCGCTGCCGAGAGAGCCCACCAGCACCGCGAGGACCGTCCCGAGGGCGACGAGGAGGAGCAGGCCGGCTCCCGCCGCGAGCGAGCGGATCCGGTCGTAGCGGACCGGTCCCCATTCGATCGGTTCGTCGGGCGCGGAGCCGACGGAACGGTCGGCGTCCGTGTCGTCGGTGACGTCGGTGGCGTCGTCGGACTCGACGGCGGCCGCGTCGGAGGAGGTGTCGGCGGTCGCGACGACACCGTTCTCGGAGGGCATCCGACGCTGCTACGTCGACGCTCCGGATAAATTGTCGGTCGAACGATCGGATCGCCTTCGAACGACCGAATGGATCGGGGACTCAACGGCGGCGAGTATTTATTTTGTCGTCGGCTAATGGACGGTATGACTGACTGGCGCGCCGTCGGGTACGGATTCGTGGTGATGGTGATAGCCGGGTTGCTCGCGTCCTTTGCGCCCGTGATCGGCCACATCGGTGCGGGGCTGATCGGCGGGTTCGTCGCCGGCTACGTGGCCGGCGGCGGGCTGCTCTCCGGCACGTGGCACGGGCTGCTCGCGGGATCGGTGAGCGGGATCGCGGTCACGCTGCTGCTCGCGGCCTTCGGCGGCTTGGTGGGGCTGGCCGGTGGGCCTCTCGGCGGCCTGCTCGGCGGGGCGGGCGTGTTCGTCGTCGGGCTGTTCCTCACGCTCCTGTTCGCGATCGACTCGGCGCTCGCGGGGGCGATAGGCGGCGTGCTCGGCGATTGAGGGACACTTCTCGATCTCTCCGATCGGCGGGGTTGAAAAGCGGCGAGCGGCAGCGGTAGTCCCGTTCGTCAGGGGCGCTCCCCGTCTCTCGGGCGAACTCGGCGGCGGGGACTACTCTCGGTCGAGGTATTCCTGCTGGACGGCGACGACCTCGGCGGAGTCCTCGCAGTCGGCGTACCGCCGCAGCGGCTCCTCGTTGAGATCGAGGAACGTCTCCCCCCACGTGAATTTCGCCATGATCCGCTCTGCGTGCTCGGGTTCCCCGAGGATCGCGAGCGCGGCCGCGAACGCCTCCACCGTGGTGAGCCGCATCGGTCGGCCGAAGTTGACGGGGTTCCCGGCGACGAGGTACGGCAGCGCGCGGTGCTCGCCCGGCAGCGTGAACATCTTCTCGCCGGCCGACTCCCACGAGCAGTCGAGCGCGACGAGCGCGTTCTCCGCGGCGACCGCGGCGTCCGCCGGCGAGAGTGCCCGCTCGGCGTGGGGGTTCAACACGACGCCGTAGGGAGTCGCCCGATCGGACCGATGGAGCTCGGCGAGGTCGAACCGCGCGAGCTTCCGAGCCGTACACTTGTCGGGGTCGTCGTCGCCCTCGTATCGGACGTGGAGATCCACGTCACACGTTCGCCTGAACGGCTAATAAGGCGTGCGGAGCGTCCGCGTCAGTCGTCCGCGGCGTCGGCTTCTCCGGGGTCCGTCGCGGTGTCGTCCGCTTCGTCCGACTCCGATGCGGCGTCGTCCGCTGCTCCCGGCTCCGTCGCGGCGTCGTCATCGGTCTCCGGTCGGTCTGCGGACTCGGCCGCCGCTCTCGGGAGTTCGACCACGAACGCGGCCCCTCGCGGCTCGTTGTCCGTCACCCACACGTCGCCGCCGAACTGCTCCGTCAGGGCGCGAACGAGGTACAGCCCGATCCCGGACCCGGGGCTGTCGATGCCCTTCTTTCCCTTCCCGAAGATCGTCGCTTTGGCGTCGTCGGGGATTCCCGGCCCGTTGTCGGCGAATCTGAGGCGGACGCGGTCGTCGAACGCCTCGCAGGTCACCGTCACCTCCGGGTGGTCGGTGTCGTTGTGCTGGACGGCGTTGTTCAGGAGGTTCCTGAACACCGAGGCGAGCATCTCGTTCCCGCGAACGGTCGCGGCCGGCGGCTCCGGGGAGAGCCGGAACGCGGCTTGCGGGAAGGAGTCGCGCGCCGCTTGCACTTCCGTTTCGAGCAGCCCGCAGAGGTCGACGGGCTTCGTCTCGGGCACGGCGTCCCCCGTAAGCGACTCGACGAAGTCGCGGGCGGTCTCCGTCAGCTCGATGACGTGCGTCGACTTGCGGAGCACGCGGTCGAGCGCGTCCTGCCCCTCGTCGTCGACGTGGTCCCGGAGCGTCTCCGCCCACCCGTGTATCACGGCCATGTCGTTGCGGATGTCGTGTCTGACCACGCGGTTCAGCGCTTCGAGCTGCGCGGTGCGCTCTTCGAGCCGGAGACGGTACCGCTCTCTGTCGGTGACGTCGTCGACCGTGAGCAGCTCGCCGCCGGTCACCCCGCGCGACGTGAAGGCGTTTCGCGAGACCTGGTAGTACCGCGTCGACGCGTCGCCGTCGCGCTCTCCGTCTCGCGGTCCGCCGCGCTCTCCGTCGACCGCGACCGCGATCACGGCGTCCTCGTCGCGGTCGACGGCGAGCCGCGGGAGCACCGCGTCGAGCGGCTCACCGATCGCGCCGTGGAGCGCCGGGAACAGCAGGCGCGCGGCCCGGTTGTGATCACGGATGCGGCCGGTTTGGTCCAGGAATATCGCCGGGTCGTCGCTGTCGGCGGCGAACTGGATCGTCTCGAACCGCCGGAAGTAGACGAACATGGTGCCGACCGCGAACAGGGCCACGCCGGGCGGCTCGTACATCAGCGGGAGCAGCCACGAGAAGCTCTCGCCGGCGACGGTGGCCGTGGTGGGAATCGCGGTGACGGCGATGAGTGCGGTCAGCGATCGGCTGTCGAGTGCGGTGTAGTAGAGCTGTTCCAGCAGCATGAAGAAGCCGACGGCGATCACGGCGTACGAGAGCCCGAGGACCAGCCAGTACAACAGCTCGTGGCGGATCGCGAGGTGCGGGAACGGCTCGGTGGCCCACGCGGTCGTGAAGTAGAGTTCGTGAAGCGGGTTCGTGACCTTCAGCAGGCTCACCACCACGAACACGCCGACGACGGCCCGCCGGTACGGCGCGCGTCGCGGCGACCGACCGGTGTAGGCGGCACAGAAGTAGAGCCACGCGCCGACCGAGAGCAGCGCGAACACGAATCCGACGATGTACGAGGCCTCCTTGGCCGTCTCGCCCGGTGCGAGGAAGTAGCCGACGTAGCCGCTCGCCCAGAGCGCGACCGTCAGGAGCAACGCCACCATTCCGTCGCGCGTTTCCGGATGACGGATCCGTCTGGCGCGCGGGACGGCCGCGACGCACGCGAGCGCCGAGGCGGCGAATATCGAGACGTGCGCGAGGAAGACGGGATCCATACTGCGTCGGCTTATCCCTCAAAGCCACGTCCGATAACGGTTCGGGTGTGAGTGCAGAAGCAACAAATACCTAACCTGTAGAGCGGCGCGGCGGCCTGCCCCTCCGCTTCAACCGTCCGCGGGCTCTCTCGGCGGCGCCGTGGCGGGCGTCGACGATTCGTGGCTTCCGAACTCCGGTCGGTCGAGCGTCGGGATCACACCGCGCTCTCACCCGAATATCCGCAGCAGGCCGAGCGCCCACCGAGCCAGTTCGCTGAGGACAAAGAGGCCGCCTTCGGGCCGCGAGAGCCTGCGGCCCGACCAGAGCGCCCCGACCATGAGCACCGTGATCACCAGCAGCCAGAGGAGGCTCTCGATCGCCGCGCCGCCGACGGCGAGCGGTCGGATGACCGCCGCGATGCCGAGGATCCCCAGCACGTTGAACACGTTGCTGCCGACGACGTTCCCCACGGACATCCCGACGTGTCCCTGCCGCATCGCGACGAGCGAGACCGCCAGCTCCGGCGTCGACGTGCCGGCGGCGACGATCGTTCCGCCGATCACCCAGTCGGAGATCCCGACGCCCCGGGCGAGCGTCGACGCCGCCTCGACCATGTAGTGACCGCTGATCAGGACGATCCCCAGTCCGCCGACCAGGAGCAGCGCGTCGCGGCCGCGGGCCGAGAGCCCGCTCGGGACGGCCTCCGTGATCGCCCCGGTGACCCGGGAGTCCGGGTACTCGGTCTCGATCGAGTGTGCCGACTGCTCGTCGCGAACGAGGTAGGCCGTGTACGCGGCGAACAGCCCCGCGAGGAGGACCCCTTCGAGCCCGGTCACGGTGCGGTCGAAGAGGACGCCGAAGGCGACGACCGTCGAGAGGACCAGCGCGACGCCGTCGCGGTGGACCAGCGACCGCTCGACCGGGATCACCCGAAGCAGCGACACCGCGCCGAGGATGAACGCGAGGTTGTAGATGTTGGACCCCACGACGTTGCCGACGCCGATTTCCCCCAGCCCGGCGAGCGCGGCGTCGACCGTCACGACGAGTTCCGGGGTCGAGGTCCCCATCGCGACGATCGTCAACCCGATCGTGAGTTCGCTGACGCCGAAGCGCCGAGCCAGTCGAACCGTCGCGTCGACGAGCGCGCGGGCGCCGATCCACAGCCCGAGGACGGACACGGCGAGGACGGCGAACTGGGCGATCGGCGGTGACGACGACATGGTCGACGGTTCTCGATGGACGGTACTAAACCTGAGCCACGAGCCGACGCCGAGTGCGGAACCGGGATCACGAGCCGACGCCCTTTGTGACGCCGGAGCGACGGCTCCGCTACCGGCGCGAGTCGCCCCCTGTCACTATACGTGTCGTCGTAGTAACACGAGTATGGACCGACGAGACGTGCTCCGCGCGGGAACGGCGGTCGCCGTCGGCGGGCTCGCGGGCTGTGCGAGCGGAAGCGACGACCCGACGTTCATCGAGGGGTTCGAGAACGGCATCGGCGAGTGGGAGACCGGCGCCGCGATCGGCCCCGAGGTCGATGTCGGAGAGTTCGACTGGGAAGTCGACGTTTCCGAGGCGGAGGCGACGACGGGGGATCGCTCGCTCCGGATCTGGAACCAGGGCGACTACGACGACGGCGTCACGTGGGCCGTTCACCCGGTTCCCGTCGAGCCGGGCGGGTCGTATCGGATCGCGGTGAGCGGTCAGTTCTGGAGCGAGTCGGAGTCGTTCAACACGATCCGACACGCCGTGATGCGGCTGGGTCCCGAGCCGCCGGCGGCCGAGGAGGACTTCCCGCAGCCCGGTCTCAACACGACGGACCTCGGCGAGACGCCCTACGGCGGGCTCCGGGACGCGCTGTGGCTCGCGGACGGGTGGCGCGAGTACGCCTTCGAGTGGACCACCTCGGAGCTGTCGACCGACACGCTTCACCTCGCCGTCGGGACGGCCGTGATCTGGGAGGCGGACGCGACGCACTACGTCGACGACTTCTCCGTGAGTATCGAGCCGCGATGAGCGGGGACTTGGAGGTGGCGTCGAGCGAGGACGACGCCGCCGACGCCGACGATGCCGACAGCGATGCGAGTACTGCCGACACGATGCGAGAGCGCGCCGGCGAGAGCCGAGTGAAACTCTGGCTGCTGTTGCGCGCGAACCGGCTTCTCGTCGCGGGAGTGCTGACACTCGCTATCTTCGTCGCGTTTGTCGCCGTGGCGGTCGCCTTCTCGCCGTCTCTCGCTGAGAAGGTCGGGTCGAGCGACCCGATCGAGACGCTGTTCGCTTCGATGATCACGGTGATCGTCACCGGGGCGACGCTCGTCGTCACGATCGGCCAAGTCGTGCTTACGCAGGAGAACGGCCCGCTCGGAGACCAGCAGGAGCGTATGAACGACACGCTCACGGTTCGGGACGCTATCGCGGAACTAACCGGCACCCCGGTACCCACGGATCCCGCCGCGTTCCTCGACGCGATCCTCGGGGCCGCGTCCCGCCGCGCCCGGGACCTCCGCGAGTCGGTCCACGAACGACGTGGTGATGAACCCGACGAGACCGCGCTCTGGGAGGACGTCGACGAACTCGCCACGGGCGTCGTCGAGAACGCCGACACCGTACGCGGTCAACTCGACGGCGCGGAGTTCGGCTCCTTCGACGTGGTGTTCGCCGCCCTCAACTTCGACTACGGCCCGAAGATCGGACGAGCCGAGCGCATCCTCGACGACCACGGCGAGGCGCTCATCGACGACGAGCAGGATCTGCTCGAAGAGCTGAAAGGGTCGCTGTCGCTGTTCGGTCCCGCTCGCGAGCACGTCAAGACGCTGTACTTCCAGTGGGTGCTGATCGATCTCTCGCGGCAGATCCTCTACGCCGCGGTGCCGGCGCTGGTCGTCGCAGGGCTCATGCTTGCGGTCGTCGACGCCGGAACGTTTCCGGGACGGACTCTCGGCGTCGACCACGTGACGCTCGTCGTAGGCGGCGCGTTCGCGGTCACGCTTCTCCCCTTCTCGCTGTTCGTCTCCTACGTGCTCCGCGTCCTCACCCTCGCGAAGCGGACGCTCGCCATCGGACCGTTGGTATTGCGCGACTCGGGGCCGGAGTGACCCGTCGGTATCGGGGATAGCGACGTGTCGCCCGCAACACTAACGACCGGTCTCATCTCCGGCGGCGTGCCGCGTCAACCGGGAAACCCTCGTGGCGGGCGGTCGCCTGCGCGGCGACGGGCGGGTCGCGTCAGCGACCACATATCACGCGCCTGGGTTCTCCGCGCTGTCATCGCTCCCATCGGGGAGTACTCGGGCGGGGACTGAGGGCGCGCGAGCGGTGATAGCCGGTCTGTGCTTTTAAAACGTCCGTCTGTAGCCGTCTGTCGTCGTCAGTCGTCCTGTTCGGTCCCAGCGACGACCACGCGCTCGCCGTCGTCCGCCTGCGGCTCCGAGACCGACACCGGATCGATCCCGCGGCGGGAGGCGTCGAACTCCGAGAGCAGGTACACGAGCCCGGCGAGCAGGAGGGCGCCGAGCGGGAGCAGCGCGAGCGGCGTCACCCGCGTGACCCCCCAGACGACCAGCAGGAGGACGACGACGAGGGCGACGGTGACCGCGTAGTAGATCTGCGTGCGGACGTGGTCGATCAGATCGGCGCCGGTGAACGTCGCCGAGAGGACGGTCGTATCGGAGATGGGCGAGCTGTGGTCGCCGAAGATGGCGCCGGAGAAGATGACGCCGACCATCGCCGCCACGAGGGTGTGGCCCGCCGCGCCGCCGCCGCTGATCTCCCAGGCGATCGGGATCGCGATCGGCGTGACGATCCCCATCGTCCCCCACGAGGTGCCGGTCGAGAAGGCGATGAGGCCGGCGACGACGAACACGAGAGCGGGCAGGAGGGCGGACGAGACGGAGCCCACCGCGACGTTCGCGACGTACGCGCCGGTGCCGAGCGCGTCGATCGCCTCGCCGATCCCCCACGCGAGCACGAGGATGGAGACCGCCGTGAGCATGATCGAGAACCCGCCGATCGTGTACTCGGTCGCGTCGCCGAGCCCGAAGATGCGGTACGCCCGCCCGAGGACGAACCCGCTCGCGACCATCGCGAACGAGCCGATCATGAGCGCCACCTCGTACGAGGCGTTGAGCGCGGCGTCCCACAGCCGCCCGCCAGCCGCACCGAACTCCCCGGCGAGGAGGTCGCCGCCGAAGCCGATCGGTGAGAACTCCCCCGACCACAGCGCGGTTCCGACCGTCACGGCGATGAGCACCGCCACGGGGACGAAGAAGTTGACGAGCCGCGGGGTCGACGCGGGCGGCTCGCCGAGTTCGCCGGCGACGTCCTGCATCGGGACGGCCTCGTCGCGCGTGACCTTGCCGGCCGTCCACGAGCGGTGTTCGGCGGTGAGCATCTCGCCGTAGTCCCGCCCGGAGCCGACGATCAGGAGGACCATCACGATCGCGAGGATCGCGTACATGTTGAACGGGATCGACGAGACGAACACCTCGAAGACGCCGGGGCGGTTCGCGGCGTCGACGCCGGCGGCCTCGTACCCCTCGGTGATGAGCGAGAGCTGGAACGCCACCCACGAGGAGATCCCCAGCGTCGCCACCGGCGCGGCGGTGGAGTCGACGATGTACGACAGCTTCTCGCGAGAGATCCGGAGCCGGTCGGAGACGTCCTTCATCGCGGAGCCGACGATCGCGGTGTTGGCGTAGTCGTCGAAAAAGAGGACGATGCCGAGCCCCCACGCGACGAGTCCGGCCTGCCGCTGGGAGTCGAGGCGTTCGAGCGCCCAGTCGCGGACCGCGGCTGTGCCGCCGAGGTTCCACACCATGGCGACGCCGGAGCCGAGCAGCAGGGTGAACACGAGGATGGTCGCCTGAAACTCGTCCGAGACGGCCGCGACGATCCACTCGAACGTCTGGACGATCCCCAGCCCGCCGGTGTAGATCACTGCCCCCGACCAGATACCGAGGAACAGCGACAACACCGCCTTGCGGGTGAGCACCGCCAGCACGATAGCGAGCAGCGGCGGGACGACGGAAACCGCGCCAAACTGAGTCATAGTTGCGAAATCTCCCGCTCAAAACATAAATCCTCTCTGACGGCGCCGAATAGCGGATCCGGACCGATCGGTGCCGCGTTCGAAAACGTCCGATCCGTCTCGGCCTCGAAGCGGTCGGGTTTGTCAGTCGGAAGCGCGCAGACGTTGTGATCTCGCCTTCGATGTCATCGGCGATGCGTCCGTGCCCGGCGGTATCGGCGCGTATCCGAACGCACTTACGTCCCTGTGACAGACCCACGCGCAATGTCTGTACGAGTCGGCATCCTCGGCGCCACCGGCGCCGTGGGCCAGCGGTTCATCCAGTTGCTCGACGATCACCCGACGTTCGACCTCGCCGCGGTCACCGCGAGCGCGGACAGCGCGGGCAAGACGTACCGCGAGGCCGCCAAGTGGCGCGTCGACACCCCCATCCCGGACGACGTCGCGGAGATGACCGTCGTCGAGACGTCGCCGGACGGCATCGCCGACGCCGACGTGGACCTCCTCTTCTCGTCGCTCCCCTCGGGCGTCGCCGCCGAGGTCGAACCGGCGTTCTTAGAGGACGGGTACGTCGTCTCCTCGAACTCCTCGAACGACCGCATGGCGATGGACGTCCCCCTCACGATTCCCGAGATCAACCCCGATCACCTCGATTTGATCGAGGTGCAGCGCGACGAGCGCGGCTGGGACGGCGCCCTCGTGAAGAACCCGAACTGCTCGACGATCACGATGGTTCCCACCCTCGCGGCGATCGACCAGTTCGGCCTCGAAAGCGTCCACGTGTCCACCCTGCAGGCCGTTTCGGGCGCGGGCTACTCCGGCGTCACCTCGATGGAGATCATCGACAACGCCATCCCGCACATCGGCGGCGAAGAGGAGAAGATGGAGACGGAATCGCGCAAGCTGCTCGGCGAGTTCGACGGCGCGGAGGTCCACCTCCACGGCGCCGACGTCGCCGCCTCCTGTAACCGCATCCCGACGCTCGACGGCCACCTGGAGAACGTCTTCGCCGAGTTCGCCGAGGACCCCTCGATCGACGACCTCCGCGAGGCGATGGCCTCGTTCGAGGGCGCCGGCGCGCTCCCGAGTTCGCCCGATCAGCTCATCAAGGTGTTCGGCGACGACGAGCCGGAGCGCCCCCAGCCCCGCCTCGACCGCACGTACGCGGACGGGATGGGCATCGTCGCCGGCGGCCTCCAGGAGACGAACGCCGGCGTGAAGTACAACTGCCTCGCGCACAACACGATCCGCGGCGCGGCGGGCGCCTCGCTTTTGAACGGCGAACTGCTCGTCGAGGAAGGGTACGTCTGAGACGAGAACGTCGAGGGCGGCTCGGATACGGTCGGCGCCGGCAGTAAGTCGCCGATTTTCTTTTTAAACGAGGAACACGCAGTCGGTCGGCGAGCGCGTTACTTCCCTTCGAACTCGGGCTCGCCGTCGCCCATGAACGCCGTGATCCCCTCCATGAGGTCGTCGGTGTTCATCACGTGGCCGAAGCCCATCGCTTCCAGTTCGAGGCCGGCCTCGCCGTCGGTGCGGCCGGCGTGCATCGCGCGCTTCGTGTACTTCTGTGCGATCGGCGGGCCGGCGGCCAGCTGTTCGACCAGCTCTCGGGCGCGCTCGTCGAGTTCGTCGTCGGGGACCACGTCGTTGAGGAAGTCGTACTCTTCCATAGTCGCCGCGTCGTAGCGGTCGGCGGTGAAGATGATCTCCTTCGCGCGTCCCTCGCCGACGATCCGGGCGAGCCGCTGCGTGCCGCCCCACCCCGGCAACAGGCCGAGGTCGTGCTCGGGCTGGCCGAGTTCGGAGCGCTCGGAGGCGATCCGCATGTCGGCCGCGGTCGCGAGCTCCATACCGCCGCCGAGGCAGTAGCCGTCGATGGCGGCGACGACGGGTTTGTCCGACGCCTCGAGCTTGCCGAACGTCTGCTGGCCCTGTCGGGAGAGCTCGACGGCGTGGATCGGGTCCGCCCCGCCGGCGGCCATGCTCTGGACGTCGGCGCCCGCCGAAAAGGCGCGGTCGCCCGCGCCCGACAGCAGGATCGCCCGCACGTCGTCGTCCGCGTCGAGCCGGTCGATCGCGTCCGCGAGGTCGTCGAGCAGCTCGCCGCTTATGGTGTTCATCCGGTGCGGGCGGTCGATCTCGACGTGACCGACCCGGTCCTCGACGGCGACGTTGAGGGTGTCGTAGCTCGCGTAGGGGTCCGCGCCGTCGCCCGCCGCGTCGCCCTCGCCGGCGGCGTCGCCGTGGAAGCCGCCCGACTCGGCGGCCTCGCGGAGGTAGTCCGTCGCCGCGTAGCGCGCTTCACCGGTCTCCTCGTGCAGATCGTCGAGGACGGCGACGAGCTCCGCGAGCCCCTCGCCGTCGGCGAGCTTCGCCGGGCCGTCCGGGAAGCCGGCGCCGAGCATCACGGCGCGGTCGATAGCGGGCGCGTCGGCGACGTCGTTGCCGATCAGGCCGGCGACCTCGTTCGCCATCACGGCGAGCAGTCGCTTGCGCACGTCGGCGTCGATCGCGTCGCTGGGGACCTGTGCGCCGCCGTTCTCGTAGTCGTAGAACCCGGAGCCGGTCTTCTTGCCGAGCTCCTCCGCCTCGACCTTCTCGACGAGCAGCGGGCAGGGGCGGTACGCCTCGCCGAGCACCTCGTGCATGTAGTCGAGGACGTGGTACCCCACGTCGATGCCGACCTGATCGGCGAGCTCGAACGAGCCCATCGGGAGGCCCATGTCGAACTTCGTCGTCGAGTCGACCGTCTCGATCGTCGCGTCGCCGGACTCGACGATCCACGCCGCCTCGTTCATCAGCGGGACGAGGATGCGGTTGACGATGAACCCGGGGCTGTCCTTGCGGACGCGCACCGGGGTCTTCCCCATCGACTCCGCGAACCCCTCGATCAGTTCGAGGGTGTCCTCGGACGTGTGCTTCCCGGAGATGACCTCGACGAGGTCCATCCGCACCGGCGGGTTGAAAAAGTGCATCCCGCAGAAGCGCTCGGGGCGGTCGGTGACCTCCGAGAGCTCGGTGATCGAGAGACTGGAGGTGTTGGTGACGAAGACGGCGTCCTCGGGCGCGTACTCGACGACCTCGTCGTACACGTCCTTTTTAATTGCCATCTTCTCGGGGACGACCTCGATCACCACGTCGGCGTCGGCGAGCGACGCTTCGAGGTCGACGAACGGCTCGACGCGGTCGAGCGCGGCGTCGGCCTCCGCGTCGCCGATGCGGTCCTTCTCGGCGAGCTTGCCGAGCGACCACTCGATCTGGTCGTACCCCTTCTGGACGAACTCGTCTTCGATGTCCCGCAGCGCCACGTCGTAGCCGGCGAGCGCGGCCACCTCCGCGATACCGTGGCCCATGTTCCCGGCGCCGAGGACCGTTACGTGCTGGACGTCTTCGAGCTGCATGTCAGATCGGTCGGAACCGTCATGGTTGAACGTTTCCATCTTCCAAACGGAAAACTCACTGTAAGTTTATCCGGGTGGGCGCTCGGAACGGGAAACGTACAGGTCGCTCCGGGTCGAAGAGGAGCCGATGGACGACCGAGTCGCGGCGACCCTGCGCGAGGACCCGACGATGGCGCGGCTGATCGACCGGCACGGCCCGCTCGCGATCGAGCCGGCGGACGACGCGTTCGCGCGGCTCTGCACCTCGATCGTGAACCAGCAGCTCTCGACCGCCTCCGCGTCGGCGATCCACGGGCGGATGGTCGACGCGCTCGACGGTACGGTAGCTCCCGAGAGCCTGCTCGCGGCCGACGAGGCGGCGCTCAGGGAGACCGGCCTCAGCGGGACGAAAGTCGAGTACCTGCGAAACGCGGCCGAGGCGTTCCGCGACGACGACCGCGACCTGACGCGGGCGGGCCTCGCCGACGCCGACGACGGCGCGGTCGTCGACCGACTCACCGAGATCCGCGGCGTCGGCGAGTGGACCGCGCGGATGTACCTGATCTTCGCGCTCGGCCGCGAGGACGTGCTCCCGCTCGGCGACCTCGCGGTGCGAAAGGGGATCGAACAGGTGTACAACGACGGCGACGACCTCTCGCGCGCCGAGATGCGGGAGATCGGCGACGCGTGGCGCCCGTACCGGAGCTACGGTACGCGGTACATCTGGGCGGAGTACGAGTCGTGAATCGTCGCCGGCGCGGCGCACATTTATGAGTGCGGGCGGGTCCACGCGCGGTCCGCGCTCGTTCATTTATAAATAGCCGCCCGCGGTCGGCGGCGACGGCGCTGCGTGCCGACCACGCGGTTCGGTGTCCCGTCGCTACCCGCTTTTCGGTCATCACACGGGATAGAGCCGCTGTCACTGTAGAACGGGTAGTGAGCATCTGAGAAAACGCTGTGTTTGATACTGTTTCGCACACATCGTCGTCGTGGGAGAACGCGGCTCACTTCGCGATCGCGCCCGCCCCGTTGACACCGCCACGCAAACCGTCTCCCACACGCCTGCGCCGGTCACGGACCGCTGTTTGAGAAGCTGGCAGGACGCGCTCCGAGTCACCGGAACGGCAGCCCGACCATTCACGCTCGACGAGAAACGTCATGCGAAAGAAAGAACTCGTTCACACGCACGCGCTGCTTCGGGAAGTCACGCACTATTTGATCGAGAACGAAGACATGCCGGCCGAGACGATTGCCACGTACGACGCGCTGGGGGTACGCCCGTCGAGCATCCACAAGTCGAAACGGAACCATCACGAAGCGATCGCGGCTCTCGGCGACTCGATCGAGTGGTGGCTCGAACGGGCACCCGCTGCCAACGTGGACCGGCCGGTGAACTGAACGGCGCCGGCCGACGCCGCTCATCTTTCGAGGATCGCGACAGCGTCATCTGTTTATAAATAGCCGCCGCTCTCGCACGTCTGACAGGGACACACCGTCGTCAATACACACGCCAGCGACGAACGCCGGCACGGGGGTCGGGGCGCTCGCGAGGTGCTCTACTCCTCTTCGAGGATCTCGCCGGCCTCGGCGCGCTCGGCCTCGTCGACGTCGGCCCGCCGCCGCACGTCGACGCGGTAGTCGCTGAGGATGTCGCGGCCGAGAAGCAGCGGGTACTCCATGTGTCCGCGGTCCTCGACGCTCGCGGTGACGGTGTGTTGGTTGCCGCCGATACCGATCACGAGGTCGACGACCGGGCGCGCCTTCCCGCCCTTCACGCTGCCCGACTTCACGCGCGTCATGCTCTTGATCGGACCGGCGCCGATCTCGGCGGCCAACTGCGTGTCGATGCTCGTCCGGGTCGCGCCCGTGTCCGACTTCGCGAGCGCCTGCGTCGACCCGGAGGTACCGGTGACGACGACTTCCTCGATGTAGCCGATGTCCGGCTGCTCGGAGCTGGTCTTTTTCGGGATCGGCGCACAGGACGGCCGCGAGTCGTCGAGCGTCGCCGAGATGCGTTCGACGTCGTCGGCGTCGACCTCGCCGCCGACCGTCTCGATCGCGAGTTTCGCGATGTGCGGGGCGGGGCTCGTGCCGGTCGCCTCGAACAGGCCTTTAAACCCGGCCGTCGGGTTCACTTCGAGCACGTACCAGCCGTCGTACCCCTCGACGAGGTCGACGCCGGCGTAGTCCAGATCCATCACGTCGGCCGCGTACAGCGCGGTCTCGGCGGCCTCCTCGGGCATGTCGTCGGTCGCGTCCTCGACGGCGCCGCCGAGCGCGACGTTGGTCCGCCAGTCGCCCTCGGGCGCGTAGCGGTACATCGACCCGATGATCTCGTCGCCGACGATGTACACGCGGAGGTCCCGGTGTTTCTCGTCGTCGCGGTCGATGAGCTGTTGGAGGAACGCCTGTCGGTTGCCGACTTTCGGGTTCACGCGCTCGGTGAGATCGACCTTCCACGTGCCGCCGCCGTGGGTGCCGATCGCGGTCTTGTACACGCCCACGTCGCCGAAGCGCTCGCGGCCCTCGTTGAGCCGGTCGTTCGACAGCGCGAGCAGGGCGTCCGGCACGCGGATGTTCCAGTCGGCGAGCGTCGCGGCCGTCGCGAACTTGTGGATCGACGCGAGCACCGCGTCCGGCTCGTTCAGCATCGGCCGGATCCGCTCGAACGTCGTCGCCAGCCCGAGCAGCTCCGCGGGCTGGTCCGTGTTCGACAACAGCAGTCGGTTGGCGATGACGTCGACGTCGGGCTCGACCGACACGTCGCCGTCCTCGACGCTTATCGCTGCGTTCTCCTCGCGGAGCCACACCGGCTCGTGGCCGAGGTCTTCGACCGCGTTGCAGATCGCCTTCGTTTCCTTGCTGTTGTGTAGCGACAGCACTCCCACCCGTACCGGATCCGAACTCATGGCCGGATCTGCACGGGCCGACGTAAAAGGTCGCCCGATTTTCGCCCGGCGACTGTTTCGACCGCCAGCGACGACCGCCTCAACCGCCAGCGACGACCGCCTCGGCGGCCGGATCCGGCACGCCGCCTGCGAGATCTCCGGGCCGCCATATATATACTCTCTGCCCCGCTCCACTGTGACATGAGCGACGATCGGGTGTTCACGTACAACGGCGGCGCGGTACCGCCCGGCGAGACGCAGAACATCCGCTACGGAATCAGCGAGACGTACCTCGGCGATCCGGTCCGGATACCCGTGACTATCGTCAACGGGGAACTCGACGGACCGACGGTCTTCCTCACGGCGGCCGCCCACGGCGACGAGCTCAACGGGATCGAAGTCGTCCGCGAAATCGCCCACGAGTGGGACCTCGAGAAGCTGGCGGGCACCCTCGTCTGTCTGCCCGTGCTCAACGTCCCCGGGTTCATCGCCCAGCAGCGCTACCTCCCCGTTTACGACCGCGACCTCAACCGCTCGTTCCCCGGGAAAGCGGGGTCGACGAGCTCGAACCGCATGGCGAATCAGATCTACTCGAACTTCATCGCCCCCTGCGATTTCGGTCTCGACTTCCACACCTCGACCCGCGGACGGACGAACATGCTCCACGTCCGCGCGGACATGACCGACGCGGGAGTCCACCGCCTCGCGATGGCGTTCGGCTCGAAGGTGATCATCGACAGCGAGGGGCCGAGCGGCACCCTCCGCGGAGAGGCGACGGCCGACGGGATCCCCACGATCACCATCGAGATGGGCGAGGCGCACCGCTTCCAGCGTCCCCTCATCGACGACGCGCTCGGCGGGGCCCGCTCCGTCTTCGCGGAGTACGAGCTGCTCGAAACCGATACCGTGCGCTGGCCCGGCTGGCGGACGATCGTCTCCGGCGCGGGCGAAAAGACGTGGCTCCGCGCCGACTCCGGCGGCATCGTCGATACGCACTTCGAGAGCGGCTCGCTCGTCCACGAGGGCGAGCGGATCGCGACCATCACCAACCCGTTCAAACAGGACGCCGTCGCCATCGAGGCGCCCTTCACGGGACTCCTGATCGGTCTCCTGGAGAACCCCGTCGTCTACCCCGGAAACCCGCTGTGTCACCTCGTCGAGATCGACGAGTCGACGCGGCGGGCGATCGAGACCGGCAACGCCCCGCAGCCGGTCGGGCAGCCGGACGCGGCGGACGTGGTGGACGGGTCGACCGGCGCGAACTGAGTCGGACGCGGCGGACATGGTGGACGAGTCGACCGGCGCGAACTGAGTCGGCCGCGGCAGACGAGCCGGCTCCCGACCCTTCTTCGAAGGCGTGGCGTATATGCGCCGCCCGACCGTGTCGCCGGTATGACCGACGATCTCGACACGCCGGTGCTCGACAACCACCTCCACCTCGACCCGCGTCACGGCCGCGGGATCGACGCCGTCGAGGACTTCGTTCACCTCGGCGGCACCCACCTGCTCGTGGTGAACAAGCCGTCGTGGCACCTCGGCGTCGAGCCGGACGAGCCCGCGGACTTCCGGCCCGTCTTCGAGGAGACGATCGACGCGGTCGACGCCGCGACCGAGGTCCTGCCGGGCCGCGCGTGGCCCGTTCTCGGCGTCCACCCCGGTCTGATAAGCCGCCTCGTCGACGAGCGGGGATTCGAGCCCGAGGCGGCCCGCGACCTGATGCAAGGCGGTCTGGAGGTCGCGAGCGAGTTCGTCGCCGACGGCGAGGCGCTCGCGCTGAAGTCCGGCCGTCCGCACTACGAGGTGAGCGACGCGGTCTGGGACGCGTCGAACGCCGTGACCCGGCGCGCGTTCGAACTCGGCGCCGCCCTCGACTGCGCCGTGCAGCTCCACACCGAGGCCACCGAGGACCTGACGGATCTCGCCGCCGTCGCCGAGGAGGTCGGGCTCGACCCCGCGACCGTGGTCAAACACTACGCCGAGGGCCGGCTCGCGGGGGTGACGCCGAGCGTCATGAGCGAAAAGGACCGGCTCGAACGGGCCGCCGAGTCGGGTGAGCCGTTCCTGATGGAGACCGACTTCGTCGACGACCCCGAGAAGCCGGGAATGGTGCTCGGGCCGAAGACGGTTCCCCGCCGCGTGCGCTGGCTGGTAGAGAACGGCCACGACGAGGCGGTCCGCCGCGCCCACGTCGAGACGCCCGCCGCCGTGTACGGAATCGACACCGAGGCGACGCTGGAGTGACCCTCGGCTCGCCAAGCGTCAACCCACCGAACCGCCGATCCTCAAACCCACCGAACCGCCGACCGTCAAGCTCATCGAGCCACCGAATCGCCGAATCTCGCCGGATCGAGGGTGCGAAACCGTCTCGCGCGGCGATCGATAGGAAAGGCATTTGAGTTGGCCGGGCAACGTACAGCACATGACCGACGACGACGCCGTTGAAACGTTCTATACCGACGAACGCTGGCAGAACTGGCTCGACCGGCTGGAAGAAGAGGAGCTCGACCCCGAGAACGAGGACTCCGCCCGCCTGCTGTTGAACCTTCAAGACGACGCCGCGATCGCGGTCGTGAAGGTCCTCGCGGCGCTCGACGAGGAGCGCATCGACGAGGAGCGCGCGGTCGAGGAGATCCGCGACATCCGCGAGATCGTGCTCGCCGAGGTCGCGTTCGACGACGAGGACAAGCTCATGTTGATCGACGGGGTTCAGACCTCGCTCGTCCCCGTGTTCTACGCGGCCGAGGAGTACGTCGTCGGCGGCGTCGTCGAGGGCGACGTCACCGAGTTCGTCCACGCGGCCGCCGACGCCGAGGCCGAAGAGGACCTCGACGCCGCGCTCGGCTACGTCGTGCAGGCCGGCACCCGCGTCATCGACGGCGAGCCGCTCGACATCGAACTCGTCGACGAGCTGGAGTACGGGCTCGTCTCCGAGTGGGTCAACGGGCTCGACTCGCTCCAGTCGGCCATCGAGGACCCGGAAGTCGTCGAAGAAGACGACTGACGGCGTCGTCTCACGCACCCCTGAGCGTCCCGCCGCCGCGGCGCCCGGGATCTCGGCCGCTACGCCGTTCGCTCGGCGGCGCCCGGTATCTCGTTATCTCGTGCTCCCGTCTTTTCCCGTTTTCTCCCCTCTCTCGATATTCTCATCCCGCATAGCGACGGCCGTGACCTGCCGCCCGTCAGTTCGACCGCCGCACTCACGCCACCACCGAAAAGAGCAGCAAGTTGTGCGCCGCGGGCCCGAGCCCGACGGCGGCGATGAACCCCAACAGGAGGTACCCCTCCGCGGGCTCGTCTCGCACGTACGGCGTGAACAGCCAGACGACGAGGCTCGCGACCGCGAGCTTGACCAGTACGAACAGCCACCCCTCGCCGAACACCGGCACCGCCGGGAGCCCCTCGATCTCCAGGATGAGCCGCGAGAGGGGCGTCCGCTCGCCGAACCCGAGCTGGGTCGTTCCGACCGCGGTCGAGGCGCCGTCGAGCGCGTGTCCGAACACGGCGAGCGCGCCGACGCCGCCGGTTATCCCCGTCTCCGGACGGGCTCTGGTGAGGCCGGTCCAGACGAGCGCGGCGATCGGAACGGCCGCCGCGAGCGAGACGGCCGACCAGAACGCGCCGTCGGTCGAGATGCCGGCGGCGACGGCGACGGCGACGACCGGGACGAGCGCGAGCGTCCCGACCGCGGCGAGCGCCCGGGGAACACCCGATCCGGCCGGGTCGCGCTCGGCTCCTCGACCGTCGGCGGCGGCGGCCGCCTCTGCGTTGGTCGCGTCGGCCGCCTCTGCGTCGGTCGCGTCGGCCGCGAGCCAACTCGCGCCGGCGAGCGCGCCGACCGTGAGGTACACCGTCGGCGACCCCGCGAGCGGCCTCACGAGCGGCGGGAGCGCGTCGATCACGTACAGGACGTGGGCGGCCGATCCGAGGATCACCCACGGCGTGAGCGCGAGGACGTGCCGGTCGGTGACGGTGGGCGGGCGTCGCCGAAGTACGACGGCGACGACACCGGCCACGAGGAGCACCGCGAGGAGGTAGGGCGCCGGCGGGAGCGTCGTCCCGGCGGGGAGAAACGGGAGGGTGGCGGGAGCGGCGAGGGCGGCGAGGGCAGCGAGGGCGACCGCCATCACACCGACAGCACGGGCTGGCTGGCGTACAACAGGACGTACTCCGCGGCCTTCCCGAGCACCTGCCCGGGGTCGCCGCTGACGGGCTCGCGCGGGACGACGATGAAGTCGGAGTCGAGCTCTTCCGCGGTGTCGAGGACGACGCTTCCCGGGTGGACCGTCTTCACGGTCGTCGAGAAGCCGTACGCGATGGAGTTGCTGTGGGCGACGCCGGCGGCCTCGGCGCGCGTGGCGACCGAGTCGGTGAACGCCTCCGTGTCGTCGGCGACGTCGGCCGTCTCGACCACGCCGTGGTCGAGCGCGCGGACCACGTCCTCGTCAAGCACGTACAGGGCGTGGACGCTCGCGTCGTACTCGCTCGCGACCGTGATCGCGTAGTCGACCGCCTCGTGGGACTCCTCGCTCCCGTCGACGGGAACGAGGACGAGGTCGATGTCGAGATCGGTCATACCTGGACGTCGTCGGGGGAGTTCAAAAAGCCCGCCCCATGCGATCGGGCGGGTCGGTCGGTGGACGGCGGCCGCGATGGGCGGCGGACGCGGTGGACGGCGGACGCGGTGGACGGCGGCCGCGATGGACGGCAAGCGACGGCGGACGCCTCCCGATCGTCAGAACTCCGGGAGCCCGCGTTGCCCGCCGTCGAGTCGCTCGTCGGGCGGCACGTTCGTCGCGACGATCTCGTCGACCGCGTCGCGGTTGTCGGGATCGCTGTTGATCGCGCGGGTCGCGCCCTCCACGTCGACGTGGAGGCCGGCCTCGGCGTACGGCTCGTACATCACGCCGCTGTTGCTCACCACGACCCACACCCCCGCCTCGTCGAGCGCGCCCGCCACGTCGAGCAGCCGACGCTGGTCCTCGCGGTCGAAGCCGTCGGCGCTGTACTCGTTGAAGCTCGCGGTCGCGCTCATCGGCTCGTACGGCGGATCGAAGTAGACGAGGTCGCCCGGCTCGGCGACGTCGAGCACGTACGCGAAGTCGTCGTTGCGGATCGTCGTCGTCGCGAGCACGTCGCTCGCCCGCCGGATCCGGTCGCGCTGGACCCAGTCCGGGTTCGCGTACCGACCGACGGGGACGTTGAACCCGCCGTCGGCGTTCTCGCGGTAGAGCCCGTTGTAGCAGGTCCGATTCAGGTACAACAGGAGCGCGGCCTCCGTCAGCGGATCGAACTCGCTCTCGTACGGCCGTCGGTTGAACCGCGCGCGCTGTTGGTAGTAGTAGCTCTCGACGGAGCGGTCCCGGGCCGTCGTCTCGTCGTACGGGAGCGACGGGTCCGGGTCGGCCTCGGGGTCGTCGAACGACGCCAGCCGATCGATGAGCGCCTCGGGATCGTCTCGCACCTGCTCGTAGAAGTTCACCAGCCGGGGATTCGCGTCGTTGATCGTCGCGTCGGGCGGTTCGAGGTCGAAGAAGAGCGCGCCGCCGCCGATGAACGGCTCGTGGTAGCGGTCGTGGTCGGTCGGGAACCGGGCGTACAGCTCGTCGAGGAGCTGCCGCTTCCCGCCGGCCCACTTCAGGATCGGCTCGGCCATGCGATGTCGGGACTCCCCGGCGCCGGCGTATAAACGTCTCGGGCGAGGCGAGACGGAGCTAAAAAGCGAGACGGCGGTGGAGGGCGGACGGCCGACCGGGTCTCCCGATCAGTCGTCGGCCGGTTCCCCTTCGGCGGTGTCGCTCTCGGTGGCATCTCCGTCCACGACGCCGCCGTCGCCGGTGGCGCCGAGATTCGGGGTCGGGAGGTCCGAGACGTGGGCGGCCGCCTCCTCGAAGTTCGGCCCGGGCTCGATCGTGCCCGCTTCGCGGTCCCACTCGATGTAGCCGGCCTCCTCCAAGGCGGGGAGGTGTTGCTCACGGAGTTCGGCGGCGATATCGTCGGCGCTGCCGCGGAGATTGAGGTCCGCGACCGTCTCGACGGTCCCGTCGGCGAGTCCGGCGATGACTCGCCATCGATCGGGCTCCGTGGCTGCCGCCGGCCGTGAGGTGGAGGTGTTCCGTATCATGCTGTGTCGCTCCGTATCTTACGATCGACTGGAGTGAAATAAATGTATGGGGCAACGTGTCAGTGCCCGCGACGAGACGCACGATCCGGTACCGCGCGAGCGCCGCTCGCTTCTGCGCACGGACTCCCTCGCGTCCTATCGAACTCGGAGCCCGCGATGCAGGGTGTACCCGGCGACGATCAGAAAGATGAACGGGAGCCCGGTGAGCGGGTGCGCCAACAACGCGCCGGCCGCGAGGATCAGGTATCCCTTCTCTGGCGGTCGCCACGCCGTCCGGCGTCGCATCGAGCCGAGTTCGGCCCGGAACGCGACGAGCAGCGCGCCGCCGACGAGAAGCCACGCCGCGCCGCCGACCGCCGCGGCGAGAACGCCTCCGGTCTCGGCAACGGGGCCGGCGACGGCGTCGAGGGCGGCGGGGTATCCACGCTCTCCCGAGTCGATCAGCGACGACGCCACGAGCGACACGGGCAGGTACAGCGCGGTCAGTGCGACCACCGTCCAGAAGGGGACGTTCGCCTGCGTGCTCGGCGGCGGGTGCTCCGTCATAAATACGCAAGGAGGGGAGCGGGCAGAAACCCTCCGGTTCCGGTGCCGTCCCGGACGTCGTCGAGGAGGTGCAGCCGCGCCAACGGCGCCGAATTCACAGATATATGAGAGGTGTACGACTCCGTACCATGGTAGATAGTACACTCCGTTAACAACCGTTTTAGACCGATCTAGCGAATGATCCATGCTACCCTTTCTCAAAACATATTTGGAATATGAAAGGTATATATCGGCGGAGCGTGTACCCGTTAGTATGCACCCCACGACCATCGGATCGGCGGCGGACCGCAACGCGAGCGGCGCCGGCGTCCTGTCCACCGGTAGCTCTCCGAAAGGCACCGTCGCGTTCGTCGCGCTCTTCACCCTCCCGTTTTTCATCGCGGAGCATCCGCTGGCCGCGGTGACCCTCCTCGTCGGCGGCGTCGCCGTCGCGGCCATCTCGCGATCGATCGCCGACCACGCTCGCCGACACCGGGGATCGGTGCGACACCTGACGCTCCCCGGTCTCGGCACGGTCGAGTACCGATTCACCCGGAGCTAAATACGGTTTATCCGGAGCTAAGTACCCGTTCACCCGGAGCTAAATACGGTTTACCCGGAGCTAAGTACCCGTTCACCCGGAGCTAAATACGGTTTACCCGGAGCTAAGTACCCGTTCACCCGGAGCTCCCGCGAACCGCACCGCTCCGTCGTTCTTTTTATATCCCGTCCGCCACGTGCTCGCCGACGGTGAGTCCGTTCGCGAGCGCGGCGTGGAGCCGGCCCTCGCCGGCGACCCAGTCACCGGTCAGAAACAGCCCCGCTTCGCGCGCCGACTCGACCGGGTCGCTATCGACGCCCGTCTCCGGCTGTGCGTACCGCCAGCCCTGGTGATCCGTCCAGTCGGGCGCCGCGAGCCGGTCGTCGCCCACGATCGCGGCCGCGTGCTCGGCGAGGGCCGCGACGTTCGTCGCCGGATCGTCGTCGTAGCGCTCGACCGACCACTCGTGGTTCGCCTGCGCGATCAACAGCGTCTCGCCGTCGGGGACGTGACCGGCCTTGCACTCCTCGCGGGAGATCCACCCGACGGCGTGCTCCTTGTCGGTGTTGACGAGTCCGTAATAGGGGACGTCGACCGCGAACGGATAGTGGAGCGCGGCGGTCCAGACGGTCCGGAACGCGACCTCGCCGACGGCGTCGACGAGCCGCTCGCGGAGGGGGGCGTCCCACTCGGCGTCGCCGAGTAGCTCGGCGGTCTGCGGCGCCGGCGGGTTCAACAGCAGGGCGTCGAACGGCCCCCACGTCGCCCCGTCCGCGTCGTCGAGCTCCCACTGTGAACCCGCCCGGCGGACCCGCTCGACGCGAGTCCGCCGGTGGACCGTCGCGTCGGTCCGCGCGAGCAGCCGCTTCGCGACCTGGGTGAGCCCTCGACGGTAGCTCCACTTGTGCGCGTCGGCGTCGCGCCCCGGCGACACCGTCCCGTCCGCGTTGAACGTGTAGATCGGTTCGGTGACGTCGACGAGGCCGTCGTCGTCGAGCACGTTCGTGATCAACTCGACGACGCGCTCGTCGTCGGCCTTCAGGTAGTTCGCGCCGTAATCGTACGTGCAGTCGTCGCGGCGGCGCGTCGCCGCGCGACCGCACACCCCGCCGGACTTTTCGAGGATCGTTACGTCCGCCTCGGGAGCGGCGTCAGCGAGCGCGAACGCCGCGGCCGCCGCCCCGGCGCCGGCGCCGACGATGCCGATGTGTGTCACACTCTCCGTACACACTCGGAGCACTTAATCGATGGCTCGGTGAGGGCGACGCGGCCCGAACGGGCCGAAGCCGACGAGTCGCTCGCCACGCCGTCAGGGTATTCACCAAAGCGGTGAGACGCTCACCGGTCTTCCGGACCGACCACCATGACTGGAACGTCGGCGCCGCGCTGGACGCGAACCGGGAGCGTCTCGGGGTTGACCAGTCGGTCGAGTCCGGTCCGGCGCGCGGAGCCGACGACGATCAGGTCGGCGTCGTGGCACTCGGCGAAGTCGAGCACCTCGTCGTGCGCGGTGCCGTATCGGAACCACTTGTCCACGTCGACGTCGGCGGCCGCACCGCGCGCCTCGACCTCTTCGACGAGGGTCTCGCCGGTGCGCTCGTGGCGCTCGACGGCCATGTCCCAGTGCTCGGTCGTGTCGACGACGTACAGGGCGTCGACGGTGCCGCCGTGCACGGCGGCGACGTCGAGCGCGGTCCCGGCGGCGGCCCGGCCAGCGTCGTCATCGCGGACGACGACGAGCACGCGCTCGAACCGCCCGGCTGCGGGGGACGCCGACGAGGGTGACGATGCAGACGCCGACGAGGACGACGATGCGGACGCCGACGAGGACGACGATGCGGACGCCGACGAGGACGACGGGACTCTGGTGGTCGGTGCGATGGGGTCTGACTCCGCGAGATCTGGATCGGCTGACATGGATTCGTGTGCCGGTCGCCGCTCCGAAACGACCCCGGCCGTGCTTACTCCGATAGTGGCGAAGGCGTTACTTAATCATTTTCGACAGGATAGACGATTATCATTATCTATTGGCTCGTCTGCAGCGATACGCCTGACAAATGTCGAACGATTATGCAGTTCTACGGCGAAATTTGGTAAAAATCTGTGATCGAAACTACCGGATTCGCGCGACGCGGCGTCGGTCGGGCGCTTCTCCGCGGCAGCCGCCGACGATGGGGGCAAGAACCTCCCGAACGACGCGTTTTAATCGGTGTGTGTGTCGAGTACGAGACGAACGCGGTCACGACCGAGGCCGACGCGGTCGCGGTCGCCGACGCTATCGACACGATCTCCATCGACATGATCTCCAACACCACTGCAGGCGCGACGCACCGCAACGATGGGTGACGAACCGGCTTCCGACGGCGACGGCGTGGATTACGCCGGACGCGCGTCCGAGATACTCGGTTTCTCCCGGTGGTGGCAGATCCTCGCTGCGGCCGGGATGATGGCCGCCGTGAGCCCCTACCAGTACGTCTGGTCGTCGATCGAACAGCCCCTCGCGGAGAGCCTCGACATCGCGCTCCCGGCGCTCGGGGCGGTGTTCTCGTTTTACGTCGTGTTCCAGTCGCTCTCGCAGTTCCCGGCCGGGAAGTGGCGCGACAGCCGCGGTCCGGGCGCGCTCACGTTCCTCGCGGCCCTGTTGGCCGGCGGGGGGTACATCGGTCTCGCGTACGCGACCAGCGTCTGGCAGCTGTACCTGCTGTACTCGCTCGGGGCGGTCGGCGTCGGCATCGTGTACACGGTCGCGGTCAACACCGCGGTCAAGTGGTTCCCGGACCGAACCGGGCTCACTACCGGGATCGGCACGATGGCGTTCGCCGGCGGGAGCGCGCTCGTGGTCCCCTACGTCCGCGCGAACGCGACGGTCACCGCCTACAGCGACGTGCTCCGGAACGTGGGACTGGCGATCCTCGTCGTGACCCTCGTCGGGGCGTTCCTGCTTCGGGACCCGCCGGACGACTGGCTGGGACTGGACGATCGCAACTCCGACGACGATACCGACGGTGGGGCCGCCGACGACAACGGGAACGACACGAGGCTGGCGGCGTCGCTCCGGGGACGTGCCTACACGACGCGCGAGATGCTCTCGACGTGGCAGTTCTGGCTGCTGTACGCGATGTTCATCGCGACCGCCGGCGCCGACCTCATCGTCATCGCCAACGTGGTCCGGTTCGCCGACCACTTCGGGCTGGCCGCCGGGATCGCGACCGCCGCGGCGACCCTGCTCCCCGTCGCGGCCGGGGTCTCGCGGATGATCCTCGGCGAGGCCTCGGACCGGTTCGACCGCAAGTGGGTGATGGCGATCTCGTTCGTCCTCGCCGGCCTGTTCCGGATCGCGCTCATCGGCGCCGGGTCCGCGGGGTCCGGCGTCCTCTTTATCGCGCTCGTGATGGGGGCGATGTTCTTCTCCTCCCCGCTGTACGTCTACTTCCCGGCGCTGCTCGCCGACTACTACGGCGCGCGGCACTCGTCGGGCAACTACGCGGTGTTGTACACCGCGAAGGTCGGCGGCGGCGTCTTCGCCGGCACCGTGACCGGCTACCTCGTCGCCACCTTCGGCTGGACTCCGACGTTCGCGCTCGGCGGCGGCCTCGCGGTCGCCGCCGGCGTCGCCACGTTCGCGCTCCGCCCCCCGGGCGACGCCGGACTCGGGGAACCAGACGCGACGGCGACGGACTGACCGCCCGTCTCAAGCGGTCTCGGCCATCGACCGCTCGATCCGGTTGACGAGCGCGTCTAGGCGATCGCCGACCGCGCCGACGGCCGAGAGGACCGGATACGTGACGGCGAGGTCTTGGTACAGGTACGTCGGGAGGTCGATATCGTCGCCGAGCGCGAGGTCGCGCTCGTGGGCCGCCAACTCGCGCTGACGGCGGGCGGCGATCCGGTCGCAGTCGCCGAGCAGGACCTTCGCTCGGGCGCGAGACGCGTCGAGCGCACCGAACCCCGCATCGGGATCCGCGGTCCCCGCCATCGACTCCGTCTCGGCCGCTATCGGTGAGAGCCGGGTGGCGGCCCGCTCGACCGACTCGGTCTCCGAACGGACCGTCTTCAGGAACCGCTCGCGCTCTTCGACCGCGGTGTCCGCCGCGGCGAGCAGCGATCGCTTGTACTCGGCGTGGAACCGGGAAGTCCGAGCGAGCGCGTACGCCAACTCCGGTCCGAACTCGGCGGCGACGCTCCGTTCGTAGGTGTCGTCGTACTCGTCCTCGTAGTGCGGCACGGACATCACCGTCTCCACGTATGCGTCCCTGACCGCCACCAGCCCGGAACCGGGCGCGGGCGCCGTCTCGCGCATCGCGCCGCCGCTCCGCTGGGCCGGTTGGACAGTTTCAGCCGCGACCGAGTCCACTCGGCTCCGGAAGGCGCGAAACGCCTCGCGCTCGTCGACGACGCGCCGCCGCTCGATCCGAAGTCGCTCTCGCGCCTCGCCGAGTTGTTCCTCCCAGCCCGCCGACGATCCGGTACCCGTTGCCATACCGCACCCGTTAGGTGTCGCCGGCGTAAACGCTGCTATGAGGGGTATCCGGCGCGAAATAGCGGTATTGACTCCTCTATAGCACTCCCGAGTCGACGGAGAGAAAGGAGGACGGAGGGGTGGGAGACGGAGGGAAAGGAGAACGAAGCGATGGGAGACGGGAAACGCACATCCGTCGCCCGGCCTAAGAGGGCGGTAATGGACGTCGCGTTGATCACGGTCGGCGACGAACTGCTCTCGGGGGACACGGTGAACACGA
Source organism: Halorubrum aidingense JCM 13560 (assembly GCF_000336995.1). Taxonomy (GTDB): domain Archaea; phylum Halobacteriota; class Halobacteria; order Halobacteriales; family Haloferacaceae; genus Halorubrum; species Halorubrum aidingense. The sequence goes on from NZ_AOJI01000022.1 coordinate 220,309, forward strand.
ACGCGAACTGGCTCGCGGCCGAGTTGAGCGACCGCGGGGTCGCCGTGCGGCGGATCCTCTCGATCCCGGACGACCGAGCGGTCATCGCGAAGCGCGTCAGCGAGTACGCCGCCGCCTTCGACGCGGTGATCGTAACGGGGGGACTCGGCGGCACGCCCGACGACGTGACGATGGAGGCCGTCGCGGACGCGTTCGACCGAGAGATGGCCCCCACCGACCTGACGCGGGAGGCGGTCGGGCGTCGGCTCGCCGAGATTCGCGACCGGATCCCCGACCGCGAGGTGGACGTGGACGTGGAGGCGGAGGCCGCGATCCCGGCGGGGAGCCGACCGCTGCTGAACGAGGCGGGGCTCGCGCCCGGCTGCGTCGTCGAGGGCGTGTACGTGATGCCGGGAATTCCGAGCGAACTGAAAGCGATGTTCGACGCCGTCGCCGACGAGTTCAGCGGCGACCGGTGCTCGCGGTTCCTCTACACGGTCGAGCCGGAGTCGAACATCATCCCGGCGTTGACGGAGAGCATGGAGCGGTTCGACGTCGCCGTCGGCTGTTACCCCGACCGCGAGGCCGATCACAACCGCCTGAAGGTGACCGCCACCGACGACGAGGCGCTCGCCGGCGCCGCCGAGTGGCTGCTCGCGAACGTCGACGCGAGCGAGACGCCGGTGCGGCGCGGGTGGGGCGACGGGGGCGAGTAAGCGGTGCCGACGGACCTCGCCGACCGCGTCGTCGTTCTCACCGGAGCCACGAGCGGTATCGGTCGCCTCGCGGCGGTCGCCCTCGCGGAGCGCGGCGCCACCGTCGCGGCCGTCGGCCGAGACCGCGGCCGCGGCGAGTCGCTCGTCGCCGAGACCGCCGACGCGGCCGGGACGGTCCGATTTCACCGCGCCGACCTCGCGACGACCGCGGCGGTCCGGGACCTCGCCGCTCGGCTGCTGGAGGCGTACGATCGGATCGACGTCCTCGCGCACAACGCCGGCCTCTCGACCCGATCGCGGACCGAAACGGCCGACGGCGTCGAACTCACGCTCGCCGTGAACCACCTCGCGCCGTACCTGCTCACCCACGAGCTGTACGACCGGCTCGCCGCGTCGGCTCCCGCGAGAGTCGTCGTCACCGCCTCGGACATCCACCGGCGCGCCGCGTTCGACTTCGACGACCTCCAGTTCGCCGCCGACTACGACGCGCTGGACGCGTACGCCCGGTCGAAGCTCGCGACCGTGGCGTTCACGCTGGAGCTCGCGGCCCGAATCCCCGACGACGACGCGATCACGGCGAACTGCGTCCACCCCGGGTTCGTTCCCTCGACGAACCTGTTCCGCGACGCGTCCCTCCCGACGCGGGTCATGGTCCGCGCCGCCGGACTGGTCCCGGGCGTCGGGACCTCGGCGGACGAGGCCGCCGCTCGGGTGGTCCGACTGATCGCCGACGACACGTTCGCCGAGCGAACCGGCGCGTACGTCGGCGACGGCGACCTGACGCCGTCGACCGCGGCGAGCGATCCGGCGGCGCGCGAGCGGCTCTGGGAGGCGAGCGCCGAGCTGGTCGGCGTGGACGCCGACTGGCCGTGACGGGGCCGGCGGGCAGGGATCGCGGCCGGCGAGACAGACTGCAGCGGCGTCCCGACGTCGCTCGTCGGATCGGCCCACAAAAACATATGAATACTGGTGTCTCTAATAAACCACCGAGGAAACGATAGATATAGCGGTACCTCGATCTCCCTCGACCGGTGCGTTCGGAGCGATCGTCGATTCGTGAACGCACACCCAAGTGAGGCAACCAAAGTGAGACAACCAAAGTGAGACAACCAAAGTGAGATTGACTCGATAGCGGGAGTGGATGTTGTCGACCGTCGCTGGCGACGTCGTTTATCCACGTCGTATATAAATAATCGCGAGCGGGGCGACGATCGGTTATAAATGGACCGTGCGGTTGGCGTCGCCGATTGCAAGCGAGAGCGCCGCTGTCTCTCTGCGCTTCGACGGGGAAACCCGGTGCGCGCTGCAATGCGGCGCGGTTGCAGAGAGGTGACCTCGCCAGCAGCGATTTATATATGGCCGACAGCAACACCACCGGTTCATCTATAACTGATCGTTCACGCCGTCGATCGGAACCCACTGTCCGCAAGTCGTTGGCAGGTCATTCGCAAGTCGCTCGCAGGTCGTTCGCAGGTCGTCCGCAACGGAACTCGGACCCGCGCGCCCGCCGATCGCGAATCGGACCGGCGTATCAGCCTCGAAATATAGCTCTGACTCGACGTGCCTCAGATATACCAGAATTCATAGTACTATATTATTATGAGATGTACGAACAACGTCTCCGCGCTCGTCCGGGCCACGGTCACGGTGAAGACACCGATTCGCGGGGGGTTCTCCGCGCGCCGCTCTCGTGTGCTGAATCGTCGAGAGCGGGGGCGACCGCGATCGGGGCCGCCCTCGCCCTTCGGATCGTCGTCGCCGACCGTAGACACGTGTCGGCGGTGGGCCGCCGGCGCGATCCGTTCAGTCCGTCTCCGGCGGCGGGAACCGCTGTAGGTCCAGGTTCGGATACTCGGCGGCCCAGTCGGCGCCGGCGGTCGCCGCCGCGTCGTGGACTCGCTCGAGTTCTGTCACCGCGTCGGTGTGTTCGTCGACGCGGAGGTCGTGTTCGATCCGCGGAGTCTCCGGGTCGAACACGACGAGGGCCGCGCTCTGGGCGTTCGGTCCGCGTTTGTCGCCGCCCGCGTCTTCGCCCGCGCGGAGCGCCGCGAGCAGTCGGCGGTCGAGCGGCCGGTCCCCGGCCGCCGCGAACGCGTCGGTCATCGCTTCGAGCACCGCGGGTCCCGAGAGCATGTTCCCGGCCACGGTGTGCGTCTCCGCCGCGGCGTCGCCCGCGAACGACTCGCAGTCGGAGCCGGTGTGCGTCACGGTCTCGCCCGCCCCGTCGATCCCGTGGACCTGTCGCTGGTCGGCGTGCTCGTCGGCGGCCAGCAGCGCCGAGACCGCCTCGTCGACGGACGCGCCCCGAGCCATGCGGTCGGTCGCGCGGACGCCGATCGGCGTCTTCGTCATCGCCTGCGTGCAGACGGCCCCGTCGCGACAGACGAACGGCGCCGTCGAGCCGACGGCGATCGCCTTCGTGGCGATCGCGGCGCCGTGTCGACCGTCGACGGACGCGCAGATCGAGAAGGTCACGCGTCGCTCTCTCCGGTCTCGTACAGCGGGTCAGACATGTCCGCCTCGGACAGGTGACAGGATATCTGGTGGGTCGATTCGCCGCCGACCGGCTCCGGAACCGGGACGTCGGTCTCGCACACGTCGCCGATCTTCTTCGGGCACCGCGTGTGGAACGGGCACCCGCTCGGCGGGTCGAGCGGGCTCGGCACGGTCCCGTCGAGCAGGATCCGCTCCGGCTGCGTCTCGGGTGTCGGGTGCGGGACCGCCGAGAGGAGACTCTCCGTGTACGGGTGGTACGGGGCGTCGAACACTTGGTCGACCGATCCGATCTCGGCGATCTTGCCGAGGTACATGACGGCGACCCGGTCGCAGATGTGCTGGACGACGCTGATGTTGTGCGAGATGAACAGGTACGACAGGCCGAACTCCGCTTGGATGTCGTCGAGCAGGTTGAGGATCTGCGCCTGCACGCTCACGTCGAGCGCCGAGACCGGCTCGTCACAGACGATGAGGTCCGGCTCCACGGCGAGGGCGTTAGCGATCGCGATCCGCTGTTGTTGCCCGCCCGAGAACTGGTGCGGGTACTTGTCGACGTCGCTCGCCTGCAGGCCGACGCGTTCTAACAGCTCCGCGATCCGCTCGCGCTTCTCGTCGCCCGTGGCGATCCCGTGCTTCTCCATCCCCCGCCCCACGATCTGCCCGACGGTCTTCCGGGGGTTGAGCGAGCTCTTCGGGTCCTGAAAGATGATCTGCATCTCCTGACGGAGACTGCGGATCGCCGATTTGCCGAGCGAGTGAAGCGGCTGGCCGTCGAAGTACACCTCGCCGGCCGTCGGTTCGAGCAGTTGCATGACGGTCCGGGCGACCGTCGACTTCCCGCAGCCGCTCTCGCCGACGAGCCCGACCGTCTCGCCGCGGTTGATCGTGAAGTCGACGCCGTCAACCGCTTTCACGTACCGGCGTTCGAGCGTTAACCCTCCGCCGTCCGTCCGCGCGAGCGAGAGGTTCCCGAACAACCCGTCGCCCGACGGGAAGTGCTTTTTCAGCCCGTTCACTTCGAGCAGCGGGTCGTCGGCGATATCCTTCTGCTGTCGCGCGTCGCCCGCTTCGACGGCCGACTCCGAGAGGTCGAGTTCGTCCGAGCGGATACACGCCGCGTGCGATCCGCCCTCCCCGTCGGAGGCGGGTTCGAGCGTCGGGTCGTCGCCGGTTCGACACGCGTCGACGGCGTGAGGACACCGCTCCGCGAAGTTGCAGCCGTCGGGGAGCGATTTGAGGTCCGGCATCGACCCGGGGAGCGCGTAGAGGCGGTCGCGGTCGGAGTCGACCGCCGGGATCGCGTCTATCAGCGTCCGGGTGTACGGGTGTCGCGGTCGCGCGAAGATCGACGACACCGCTCCCGTCTCGACGAGGTTCCCGGCGTACATGACGCCCACGCGGTCGCACGTCTGTGCGACGACGCCCAGGTTGTGCGTGATCATCAGAATCGAGACGCCGTGTTTCTCGCGCAGGTCGTTGAGCAGATCGAGGATCTTCGCCTGCGTCGTGACGTCGAGGGCGGTCGTCGGCTCGTCGGCGATGATCAGGTCCGGCTCACACGCCAGCCCGATCGCGATGAGGATCCGCTGTCGCATCCCCCCGGAGAACTCGTGCGGGTACTCGTCGATCCGCTCCGCCGGAGCGGGGATCTCTACCTCCCGCATCGCGTCGATCGCGATCGTCCGGGCCTCCGCGGAACTCACGTCCTGGTGGAGTTCGATCGTCTCGGTGATCTGCTGGCCGACCGTCAACACGGGATTGAGCGCGGTCATCGGGTCCTGCGGGATGAGCGTGATCTCGTTGCCGCGGACGCCCTGCATCTCCTCTTCTGACAGCGAGAGGAGGTCTCGGTCGCCGAAGGTGATCGAGCCGGAGACGATCTCGCCGGGGTAGTCGATCAGCTGCATGATCGACCTCGCGGTGACGCTTTTTCCGGCGCCGGACTCGCCGACGATGCCCATGACCTCGCCCTTCTCCAACGAGAAAGAGACGTCGTCGACGGCCGTCACCGTCCCTTCTTCAGTGCGGAACTGCGTCCGAAGCGATTCGACCGACAACAGCGGGTCTGTGGTGTTCGGGTTCATTCGATGATCTCCCCTTTCGGATCCAGCACGTCGCGGAGCCCGTCGCCGAGCAGATTAAACCCGATGACGGCGGTTGCGATGGCCGCCGCCGGGAAGAAGACCATCCACGGGGCGTCACCCATGTACGCCCACCCGGAGTTGATCATCAACCCCCACGACGGCTCCGGCGGCTGCACGCCGAGCCCGAGGAACGAGAGGCTCGCTTCGAGCAGCATGGTAAACGCGATGTTGATCGACCCCTGAACCAGCAGCGGGCCGACGCAGTTCGGCAGCACCTCGCGGAAGATGATGTACAGATCGCTCTCGCCGCGGGCCTCCGCCGCCTCGATGTACGACTCGTTGCGCACCGACAGCGCCGCGCTGCGTGCCACGCGCGCGATAAACGGCGTGTACACCAGCGCCAACGCGATGATGACGTTGTTCAGGCTCGGCTCCATCACCGCGACGATGGTGAGCGCCAACAGGATCGGCGGGAACGACATCATGGCGTCCATCGCGCGCATCAGGGCCTCGTCGGTGAGCCCCTGGTAGTAGCCCGCGACGATCCCGATCGAGGTGCCCATGACCATTGCCGCGCTGATCGACGTGAACCCGACGTACAGCGAGATCTGCGTGCCCAACACGACGCGGCTGAACACGTCTCTCCCGAGTTCGTCGGTCCCCATCGGATGCGAGAGGCTCGGCGCGGCCTCCCTGTTGGGAACGTTCGTCGCACCGGGATCGTACGGGACGATCTCCGGGAACAGGGACGTGACGATAGCGATGACGAACAGGCTCACGACGATGCCGAGCCCGATCATCGCCTTCTGGTTCCGGCGGAACTGACGGATAAACCGACCGTAGTGCGCCTTCCGCTCGTCGCTTATCGAGAATCGCTCGGACGACATCAGTCGGACCCTCCGTATCGGATGCGCGGATCGACGTACGCGTAGAACGCGTCCGCGAGGAAGTTCGAGAGCATGTAGATCAGCGCGATAACGATGATACAGCCCTGTAAGAGCGGGATGTCGCGGTTCTCGATCGCGGTGAGCGTGAGGCGACCGATACCGGGCCACGAGAACACCTCTTCGAGCACCACGACGCCGCCGAACGCGTAACTGAACTGGAACGCGATGACGGTGATGACCGGAATCGCCGCGTTCTTCAGCGCGTGTCGAAGGACGACGGCCCGCTCGCTGAGCCCCTTCGACCGCGCGAACTCGACGTAGTCTTCGCTCAGTTCGTCGATCATACTCGATCTGGTCATACGCATGATGTACGCGGTGAGCGCGACGCCCATCGCGCTCGCCGGCAAGACGAGGTGGTGGAGCGCCCCGACGGGATCGACCCACGGCGAGACGTATCCGCGGGTGGGGAAGCCGTTAATCGTGAGCGCGAACGCGTAGATGAACACGAGTCCCCAGAGGAAGATCGGCAGCGAGAGCCCCAAGAACGCCAACATCGACGCGGTCAGATCGGTCGGCGTGTTCTTTTTCACGGCGGCGATGATCCCGAGCGGAATCGAGAGCGTCACCGAGACGGCCGTCGCCGACACCGCCAGCAGCAGCGATCGCGGGAGCCGAACAGCGATCTGATCGACGACCGGCGTGTTGTACCGCAGCGACATGCCCATGTCTCCCTGTGCCAAATTAACGATCCAGTCGACGTACTGCACGAAAAGCGGCTGATTCAATCCGAGTTGGGCTTCCAACTGGGCGATCGACTCCGCGTTCGCGTTCGGTCCGAGGATGAGGAGCGCGACGTTACCCGGAAGGATGTTCGTCAACCCGAAGGTGATGAGCGTCACGAGAAACAGCGTCACCGCCATGAATCCGAGCCGTTTGGCGAGGTAGTTGGCGAACGCCATCTATGTGCGTATCCCGGATCGGTACGTGGAGGTCTGTGTCATTGTGCGACTGTGGTTATTCCAGTTGCGTGCCTTCGAACCGGAACGTCGAGCCGTCCGGTGACATGACCTCGCCGGTGTAGTTGTTGTGACGCGCCATGAGCGTGGGCGCCCAGTACAGCAGGATGTGACCGGAGCGACGCTCCTTGAGCATCTCCGCCGCCTCGTGGTACAGCGGCGCCCGATTCTCCATGTCGTACATCGTCCGGGCCTCGTCGATCAGGTCGTTGTACTCCTGGTCCTCCCAGCCGGTGAAGAAGAACGCTCCGTCGCTGTGAAGCGGGCGGTGGAACCCGGCGTCCGGGAACCACAGCGCGAGGTACGAGCTCGTCGTCGCCTGGAAGTTCTGGTCGGAGTACACGTCGCTGAGCCAGTTGCTCCACGTGATCTGTTGGATATCCAGTTCGATCCCGACCTGCGCGGCGGACGCCTCGATGACCTGTGCGGCGGTGACTTGGTCGTTGTACTGCTCGGGGATCTGGAACGTCGCCTCGAACCCGTCGGGGTACCCCGCGGCCTCCAGGTGCTCTTGGGCCTTCTCGAAGTCCTGCTCTCGCGGCTCGAGATCGGGGTGCTCCCACTGGCTCCCGGGCGACGCGGGGCTGGTCGCTACCTGTCCCTGTCCGTACAGCGCCGCCTCCATGACCTCTTGTTTGTCGATCGCGTATTCGAGCGCGAGCCGGGCGTCGCGGTTATCGAACGGCGGCTCGTTGCAGTTGACGCCGAGGTAGGTGAGCGACTTCGGGAACCGCCTGATGAAATCGACGTCCTCGTCCGCGTCGAGGTCTTCGGCGTGCCTGGGCGGCACGTCGTTGATGAAGTCGACTTCGCCCGCGTTGAACGTGTTCAGGCGGTTGTCGTCGTCCGAGATCTCGAGTTTCGTCACCTTGTCGAGGTACGGGAGCTCGTCGTCCCAGTAGTCGTCGAACTTCGTCATCACGAACTCGCTGTCGATCTCGATGCTGTCGAACTGGAACGGGCCGGTCCCGATCGGCTCGGATATCGAGTCCTGCTGGGCCTGCTCGGCCGTGAGGATGTGCATGTCCGAGGTCGCCATCCGGAACAGCATCGGCGCGAACGGCTCCGCGAGCCGCATGACGAAGGTGTGATCGTCGGGCGTCTCCATCGAATCCACCCGGTCCATATATCCGGCGGCGATCGCTTCGCCGTCGCGGATTCGCCGGAACGATTCGATGACGTCTTCGGACGTGAATTCGGTGCCGTCGTGGAAGACGACGTCTTCTCTGAGCGAGAACGTGATTTCGAGGTTGTCGTCCGAGGTTTCCCACGACTCCGCGAGCAGCGGTTCGAGGTCGTAATCCCAGTTAACCCTGAGCAGGCCCTGCGTGATGTTCTCGAGGACGCGTGCGGTCGCCGCCGCGCTTTCGAAGTGCGGATCGAGGCTCTGGACCGGGACGCTCCCGCCCCAGAGCAGGGCGTTTTCCTCGTCGGACACGCCGCCGCTGTCCGGCGTGTCCGCCGTCTCGCCGCTCCCGTCGTCGCCGCCACCGTTGCCGTCGCCGTCGCCGCCATCGCCGCCGAGACACCCGGCGAACGCGATCGGAACCCCGGTCGCCGCGGCCTTCATGAACAACCGACGGCTCGGTCCGTCTGACGACGCGCCGTCACTATGACTACTGTTATTAGTTGTCATTCGCTGTAGCTCCGTACCGATGTTATCTATATAAAACTATGGGTCAGAATGGTTGCGCAGTGAGCGGCAGAATATTATCACATAATACTGTTTTGGAGGATCGACGCTTATTGATCGCCGCTCTGTGGGTTTTCCCGTGCCGGAGGTTCCACATTCACATCACGTCTCGATATTTTTGATCGCCCCGGCGAGCACGGCCGTCGCCGCCGCGCAGTCGCTCCAGTCCGTCCACTCGAGCGGGTTGTGAGAGATACCGTCAGCCGACGGCGCGAACAACAGGCCGGCGTCGGTCACCCGCGCGACGTTCATCGTGTCGTGTGCCGCCCCCGAGTGGAGTTCGAGCGCCGGAATGTCTGCCGTCTCGGCCGCGGTCCGCAAGCCCGACCGGCAGCGCTCCGCCATGGGTGCCGGCGGGACCATGTAGGGCCGTTCGATCCTCACCTCGACGTCCCGGTCGGCTTCGATGCGGCGGGCGCTGGCTTCGAGGTCCGAGACCAGCGACTCGATCGAGGCGTCGTCGACGTCGCGGATGTCGATTCCCAACCGCGCGTCACCGGGAATGACGTTCGTGGCGTTCGGGGACACGTCGAGGCTCCCGACGGTTCCGACCGCCGTCTGCGAGCCGTCCGTCACCGATCGGCGCGCGTCGGATTCCACGTCGAGCACGAGTTCGCTCGCGGCGGCCAGCGCGTCGGTCCGATCGGCCATCGGCGTCGATCCGGCGTGGTCGGCGTGTCCGATCACGTCCGCGTAACAGTGCGTGATCCCGGCGATGTCGCTCACGATCCCGACCGCGGCGCCCGCGTCTTCCAGCCGCGTCCCTTGCTCGACGTGGAGCTCGATCCACGCGCTCCACTCGCTCGCGTCGATCGACCCGGTTCCGCGGTACCCGATCCGCTCGAACTCCTCCTCGAAGGTGACGCCCGACTCGTCGGTGTACGAGAGCGTCTCGGCGACGGAGGAGCGCCCCGTCGCGACCGACGATCCGACGAGCCCGTTCCCGAACCGCTGTCCCTCCTCTTCGGTGAAGCAGACGACGTGAACGGGCCGGGCGAGTTCGACCGCCGCGTCTTGGAGCGCACGAACGGCCTCCAGCGCCGCGTACACCCCGAGCGGACCGTCGAATATCCCGCCGTGCGGCACGGAGTCGAGGTGACTCCCGGACGCGATGGGGGCCGCGTCCGGGTCCGCCGACGCCGGAACCCACCGCCCGACGACGTTTCCGACGGCGTCGATCGTGACGTCCATGTCGGCGGCTTGCAACCTGGTCACGAAGTAGTCTCGGGCGTCGCGGTTCGCATCCGTCCCCGCGAGCACGGTCCGTCCCCGTCCGTCGTCCACGTCCACGCGCCCGAACTCGGCGTTCGCCTCGATATCGGTCCGCAAGCGCGTTGTTGACACGGTGTCCATCACCGTTGTGGTGTCGCGTGCCGTGTGTTAAGCGTTCGTATTGGGACGATCGCCCTCGGCGCGACCGACTGCCGACCCCGCTCGGCGCGGCGATCGAGCGTTCGTCAAATGCGAACAATTATGGTGGATTCGACCGAGAACCACTCATGACCGGATCCGGAACCCAACCCCGGCGGCTCGCGACGGTCGCGCGAGCGTGCGACATCGTGGCGGCTCTGAACGAACTCGGCGGCGCGGGGGTGACCGAGCTCGCCGAGCACGTCGACATCTCGAAAAGCTCGGCTCACGCGTATCTCAACACGCTGCGAGAACAACACCTCGTCGTCCGAGACGAAGGGAGGTACAGGCTGAGCCTCGAGTTTCTCTATCTCGGCAACGCGGTTCGGCACCGAGAGCCGTTGTTCGTATATGGACAATCCGTCGTCGAGGATCTGGCCGCGGACAGCGGCGAGTACGTCCACTTGATGTGTGAACAGCACGGCTTCGAGAGAAATATCTACAAATCCGCCGGCGAACACGCCGTCGGCGGGGAGTATCACACCACCAAAGAGCAACAGCCCGACTACCTCCACTTCACCGCGAGCGGCAAGGCCGTGCTGGCGGCGCTGCCCGAACAGCGAGTCGACTCGATCGTCGAGGAGCACGGATTACCGGAGAAGACACCGAACACGATCACGGACCCCGACGAACTGTTCGCGGAGCTATCGGCGATTCGCTCGCAGGGATACGCGATCAACGACGAAGAAGAGGTGATGGGGATTCGTGCCGTCGGTGCTCCGATCCGAGACGCGGACGGCGAGGTGCTCGGAGGGATCAGTATCTCCGGACCGACCGGCCGATTCACGCTGGATCGATGCCACGAGGTGTTCGCGGAGAAAATCACCGAGCGCGCGAACGTGATCGAAGCGAAACTCAACATGTCGAGCGCGAGCGAATCGCTTCGGTGACCGATCCGTTCGCATACTGCGAACGAGCTGGAGAGTCGTCGATCCCCCACTGGATCACCCCACAGCCGCCGTCCGCCCAGATGCGTTACAAGCCTATATGTGTAAAGTACTATCACTTCCGAGAGGTCTCACGGATCGTGCGACACGCAGAACGGCCGCGTCGTTCTGGACGACACGAACCTCGGCCGGAACGCGTGCGGGGGTGTCTGTGTAATTATTTCATTTTGACCATTTTATAGATACCACAGAAGATATATGTTTTTTAGAGCGTATCACACATATGGGTGCTAATACGCAGAGAACTATCTGTATCTGTGTTTTATATGGTAAAAACTACAAGTGTTATTTATATATTGCCTAAAATACACGGGTTTTATAGCTGACGTCGATCTCTCGTACCGGATCCTCTCTGCATGAGCGTATCGGCCGACACGTTCCACAATACTCGAGTATATCGCTAGTAACCGATTATCCCGTCTCTCTGCGTATCCTCCGAAACTATCTTTTCTCTAGATATATCGGATTTGGAGATATACTTAAATATGAGTAGATCTTACTCTCGCGCACCGACGGAACGATCGTTTCGACCGGCGGCCGTCGCGGTCCGTATCCCGCAGTACGGGTGGACGAACTACACCGTGCAGGTGTACTCCGCCGGTCAGAAACGTCTCTGCTGGGGTCGCCCGAATCGGCGCGCTCGCAGTTGCGGTGTCGACAGAAATGGGTTGGGCGGCTTCGAACCTCAGCCACCCCGCTCGCTAACGCTCGCTTCGTTCCCTGCTTCGAATCCGCGTCATCCATTCTGGCGGCACGGCTCCTCACTTGCGTCGCTCGTTCGTCGCAGTGTGCCGCCAGAAGTGGGTTGGGGCGGATTCGAACCGCCGACCTGCTCCGTGTGAAGGAGCCGTCATAACCTGGCTAGACCACCAACCCGCTCGTGTCGACGTATCCGACCTCGGGACTTAAGGGTTACTTTGTCGCGAGGATTCATTCGTCGAGCGCGCCAACAGGGCCGCGTGACCCACGAACTCCGCTTCCTCGAGCGCCTTCGGCAGCGCATCACGAGCCTGCTTCACCTGCCGCTTTCGGTGGTGGGACTATACGCCGAGCGGACGACGCCTCGCGACCAGTACGCGCTCACGCTCCGCGAGCCGTATCCCCTCGTCGAGGCGCGGCTCCACAGACTCGGATTCGTCCGCAATCTCGTCTCCTCGCTGAAGATCCGCGGGAGCACGCCCCCGGAGACGACCGTCGCGAGCTGGGTCCGCTACCCCGAGGGTGCGCTCGCGAGCGACGACCAACTCCACCTCGCGCTGTTCGTCGGCCCGAACGACGAGACGACCGACGTGTACGCACACTGGGAGCCCTCGTGGATCCGACACCCGATCCGCCACTACCGGGCGACCGCCGTCGACGCCGCCGCCGGCGTCGAGCGGACCCGCGACCTGTTCGAGCGCGCCGGGATCGAGTACGCGGTGGTGCCCGAGCGCGAACGGCTCGCGGTCGACGTTGACGGACCCGAAAAATAGTCGTATGCGCCGGTCGGCGGCCGAGTCGACCCGTTACTCCTCCGCGGCGGCGTCGCGGCCGCGGTACGCGTTCACGCGCTCGCGCGCCGAGGCGATCGCCTCGCGGGCTTCGCCCTCCGCGCGCTCTTCTAACTCCTTCAGATCCGCCTGGAGCCGGTCCAACCGCGAGGCCTCGGGCTCCTCGTCCTCGTCGGCGCCGACGAGGTCTTTCACGCGAGCCTGCAGCGGCTCCAGCTCCTCTTTCACGCCAGCCTTCGCGTGTTCGGCCGCGCGGCCGAGGTAGTACCGTGCGTCTTCGAAGTGTTTGCTCATATCTGCCCTTTGGCGGACAACGGATATATCCTTTGTGGCTACGCACGGAGGACAGAATTCGACGGGCGGCCGCGATCAGTACGACGGAGACTCCTCAGGCTCGCCGTCGCGGGCGTTCGCGACCCGCCCGAGGGTGAACAGCAGGTCTGACAGCCGGTTCAGGTACGTGACGACCGTCTCGTTGATCGGCTCCGATCGCGCGAGTTCCACGACTCGGCGCTCGGCGCGCCGCGTCACGGTCCGCGCGTGGTGGAGTCGGGCACCGGACTCGCCGCCGCCGGGGAGGATGAACGACCTGAGCGGCTCTAGTTCCTCGTCGAACTCGTCGATCCGGTCTTCGAGGGTCGCGACGATCTCGGTGTCCACCTGCGGATCGTCGGGATCGGGATCCGGGTTCGCGAGGTCCGCCTGCACCACGTGGAGGTGGTTTTGGATCGCCTCCAAGAGGCCGTCGAGGTCGTCGTGGCCGGTCGGGCGCACCGTGCCGATCAGCGCGTTCGCCTCGTCGACGGTCCCGTACGCCTCGATCCGCGGGCTGGACTTCGACACTCGGCTCATGTCCCGGAGGTCGGTGTCGCCTTCGTCTCCGCGCCCGGTGTAGATCGTCATTCGAGGCTCCGCTCGACGTACTCCAGGATGTTCGCACTCTCGGACATGGTCACCCCGCGCGCCTCGTCGACCAGTACGGGAACGCCGCGCTGGCCGCTGACTCGTTTCACGTCGTTGCGGTCGGAGTGGAGCGCGTCGACCCACTCGGTCTCGTACGCCACGCCGGCGGCATCGAGCGCGTCGGACACCTTCTCACACCAGGGACACCCGTCGAGGGCGTACAGTTGCACAGTCATACGCAAGCGATCGGCGCGCGGGAGCAAGAAGGTAGGGTGTCGCCGAACGGTTCGCGGCCGACAGGGGCGGTCCGGCTACGGCTCGGTGACGGTTTGGCTACGGCTCGGCGACGGTTTTGCTACAGTTCGGCTACAGCCCGTGGTACGACTCCATCTCCGACCGGTGTGCCTCCGGGAGCGGCGCGGGCTCCCCGGTCTCGGGGTCGAGTGCGACGAGCGTCGCGTCCGCGTCCGCGACGACCGCGCCGTCCGCGCCGGCCCGGATCTCGTGTGTCATCGTCACGCTGGAGCGACCGATCTCCGCGACGTCGACCGACACCGTGACCGTCCCGTCCGTCAGCTCGACCGGTCGCCGGAAATCGATCGAGAGCGACGCCAGCACGGTGGAGACGCGGGTGAGGTCGGCGTCGAGTACGTCGCGGAAGTACTCGGTCCGAGCCTGCTCGACGTACGTCGCGTAGACGGCGTTGTTGACGTGACCCATCGCGTCGATGTCGCGGAAGCGAACGTCGATCTCGGCGGTGTACGTGCTCATGGTGGTCACTCTCCAGCGTGGATAATGTAGGCGTCGGCATCGGACGGCGGCGCCGGGTTTCGCCGAGCGCTCGTCGGACCGGCCGCCGGTCTACCGACGCCGGCGAACCGCAGAGCCGCCGATCCGCGGAACCGCCGGTCAGTACAGCAACTCGTCGTCGTTCTCGATCATGTACAGCGACCGGGCCGCGATGTTGACGGCGTGGTCGCCGACCCGTTCGAGGTCGCGGATCGTCAGGAGGAGCCGGGAGACGTTCTGCATCGTCCCTTCCACGTCCGCCTTTTCGCGGAGATCATCGCGCTCGATGAGATCGCGGACGACGAGGTCGCTCGCGGCCTCGCAGGCCGCGTCGAGCTCGTCGTCGGCCTCGGCGACGGCGAAACAGCGCTCCGAGTCCGACTCCGCGTAGGCGTCCATCGCCTCGTCGAGCATCGCCAGCGTCTCGTCGCCGATACGCTGGACGTCAACGTCGGGGAACACCTCTTGGTCCGCCTGCTTGGCGTACTCGCCGAGATTCGTCGCGAGGTCGGCGATCCGCTCGAGGTCGGTGATGATCTTGAACGACGCAGCGATGAAGCGCAGGTCGCCCGCGACCGGCTGCTGGAGCGCGATGAGGTCGGTGCAATTGCCCTCTAACTCGAGGTAGAGGTCGTTGATTTCGGCGTCGCCGGTGATGACTTCTTCCCCCAGTTCCGAGTCCTGCTGTTCTAAGGCGTCGAGACCCATACGGAGCCGCTCGGCGACGACCTCGCTCATGTAGAGCACGTCGTCGCGGAGCCCCTCCAGTTTCGTCTGGTACTGTTCGCGTGGCATTGTGTTGGCGTAATCGCCTCACTCGACGTATAAAAACACGTCGGCGATTGCCTCTTGAGCTTCGGATGCGTCGATCACTGAGAAGAGTTTCCCTCCGAACGGCTCCTCGGAGCCCCGATCGCGCCGTGTTTCGGCGTCGTGCTTCGTGAGATCCGACGCTTCGGAGTGCATCAGCGCCACGCATCGGGAGTGTGAACCGACGAATCGCGTGTGGGCCGGCAGACCGCGTACAACGGAATTACTCCGAATGTGGTCGGAATACCGGGAGACGGCGTAAGTGCGACCGGAAATACAGCCGACTCGGTATTCTATCACACTCGCGTTTGTAAGCCGGACGGAGCGAATAATACGAGATATATAACAAAGAACTGACCCGTATTACGGTGGGGTGTGGTGAATCCGAACGCAGACGACAGCGAACGACTGACGGACAGTGCGACGATCAACACGCGGCGAAAGTTCATGATCGGGTCGGCCGGTGCGCTCGGCGGTCTCGCGCTCGGAGGCGCGTCCGTCGGGTCCGCGGTCGCCCAAGCGGATGATGAAGAAGAGAGCGAGAGCGAAGACGGCGGAGAGACCGAGCCGGTCGAAAGCGAGTTCGAGGACGACGTCGACATCCTCAATTACGCTCGGACGCTGGAGTTCCTCGAAGCGCGCTTCTACGCGGAAGCGCTGGAAAACATCGGTGAGGAGGCCTTCATGGAGACCCTCAGCGAGGAGGATCCGCTCCGTGATGGGATGTTCGGAGAACTCGAGACGATACAGGCCCACGAGGAAGCCCACGCCGAGGCGCTCGGGGCAGCGGTCGAGGAACTCGGAGGCGAGCCGGTCGAGGAGCCTGAGTTCGACTTCGGGGGGGTAGTGGAGGACCCCGTGGAGTTCCTCGAAACGGCCGCAGAGATCGAGGATGTCGGTGTGTCAGCGTACGCCGGTGCCGCACCCTATATCGAGAACGAAAACATCCTCGTTCCGGCGCTCGGAATCCACAGCGTCGAGGCGCGCCACACCTCGTACCTGCGGACGCTCAACGGCGACACGAACTTCCCGAATGTGGTCGACGCACCGCGGTCCCGGTCGGAGGTCGAGGAACTCGTCGCTCCGTTCATCGTCGGTATGGAAGAGCCGGATGACGAGGAGGAGGGTGACGAGGAGGAAGGTGAGGGCACCGACGCTCCCGAAGAGGAGAACGGCACCGACGCTCCCGAAGAGGAGAACGGCACCGACGCTCCCGAAGAGGAGAACGGCACCGACACTCCCGAAAACGGGAACGGTACCGACACTCCCGAAAACGGGAACGGTACCGACACCTCGAACTGACGGAGCAGCGAGCGGGACCACGGCGGAACAGCAATAGCGCCTCCGCCCGTGGTACCACCGGTCGTTCGCCTCCAGTGACGCCGATAGCCGCTCCGGTCTGAGAATCGGGTCCCGTGCCGACGAGACCGCGTCGGTCTCGATTGGACCCGACTCTTCTGTGACAGTTTCGAGGCTGAAACGTCTCCCAGGGGAGAGGGCGTCAATTTCGGTTGGTCGAGCGTACTCGGCGGTAACGCCGCCCTGTGATTCGTACGACACACTTTCCGACTATGTCCCATTTGGCAGTGAGCAGCTCGTCGATCTCATCGAAAAGTCCGCACCCTGCGGAGAGAAATCACCGCTTACGGAAAATTCAACGCAAAGCCTCGCGCTTCAGCGCGGAGAGGATGTCAATCTGCGACGCTGTCGCCGTCCTCCGGAACGACAGATCGATCCGACTCGTCGTGGTGACACGCTCCCCCACCTTGGAAGTGGATTTCGGCCTCGTGGCTTCCACAACTCGCGGGGTGCGCCTTCCGAGCTTGCGCCCCCGCTGGCGCGGTGCGGATGTCGACCGCTAACGGACCAAAACGAAAGTAGAAGTGGGTTGGGGCAGATTTGAACTGCCGGCCTCCTCCATGTCAAGGAGGTGTCATAACCGGACTAGACTACCAACCCGAGTGGGGCTTTCTGACGCATTTTCGTGTATCCGGGGGATATAATTGAACCTTTCGTTTCGGTCGCCGTCGCAGGGGTGCGGTCCCTCGATCGGCCGCCGGTCGCGTGAGGCGACCTGCGGCGCAGTGGCGGGGATACTCGTCGTCGCCGGCGTCGACCGCGGCCCGCTTTCGACCGGTTTTACTGGATTGACGAGAGTCGGTCGGTATGGTCGATCTCGCCGCCCGCACCGACAGGCTCGACGCGTACCTGGACGAGCGCGGGCTCGAAGCGGTCTGGTTCGCCAAGCCCAACGGGTTCGCGTGGCTCACGGGCGGCGACAACGTCGTCGACGCCGACGCCGACGTCGGCGTCGCGGCCGCGGGGTACGACGGCGACCTCCGCGTCGTCACCGACGACATCGAGGCTGCCCGCCTCGCCGAGGAGGAGCTCCCCGACGCGGTCGCCGTCGAGTCGTTCCCGTGGTACGCCGACTCGCTGGCCGACGCGCTCGCGGAGCGCTCGCCCGCGCCCGCCGCCGCCGACTTCGACGTGCCGGGCTTCGAGCGCGTCGACGGGAGCCGGCTGCGACAGCCGCTCACCGCCGCCGACGTCGAGCGCTACCGCGAACTCGGTCGCGAGGCCGCGGCGGCGGTCGAGACCGTCTGTCGCAATCTCGAACCCGAGGACCCCGAGTACGAGGTCGCCGCCGGGATCGATATCTCGCTCGCCTCCCGCGACGTCGACACCCCCGTCGTGCTCGTCGGCGGCGCCGAACGGGCACAGAAGTACCGCCACTACACACCGACCGACGCGGCGCTCGGCGACTACGCGCTCGTCTCCGTCACCGCCGAGCGGGCCGGGCTGTACGCCTCCCTGACGCGGACCGTCGCCTTCGACGCCCCCGACTGGCTGGAAGAACGGCACCGCGCGGCCGCTCGCGTGGAAGCGACCGCACTCGCCGCCACCGAGGCGGCGGCCGCCGGCGAACTCACGGACGCGGCCGGCCCGGACACCGCCGGCGACGTGTTCGCCGCGATCCGCGAGGCGTACGCCGCCGTGGGCTTCGCGGACGAGTGGAAGCGACACCACCAGGGCGGCGCCGCCGGCTTCGCGGGCCGCGAGTGGATCGCCACCCCGGAGGGAGACGAGCCGGTTCGGCGACCGATGGGATACGCGTGGAATCCGACGGTGCAGGGTGCGAAAAGCGAGGACACACACCTCGTCGCGGCGGACCGAACCGAGACGCTCACGAAGACGGGACAGTGGCCGACCCACGAGGTTGCACCCGTCGACGTCGAGGGGATCAGCGCGACGACGCGGGAGTTGACCGCGCCGGTGATCCGATAGGTCGGCCTTGCTGGCTGATTAAAAAAAAACGAACCGCCCTCAGTACACGTACTCGCTCTCGTCGATCCCGACGTAGTCCTTCTTGACGCGCCGCTTGTTCCACTTGTACCCGAGCAGGAGCTTCGCCGACTCCCAGCCGGAGCGGTACGGCTGCGAGAGCAGCCCGTCCCCCGCCTCGGCGGCGAGCATCGCGTCGGCCGCGCCGATGATCCGGTTCCAGTCGTCCGGGTCGTAGTCGGCCACCATGTCGGCCATCGTCACGTTACGGACGATCTCGTCGCCGATCGCCTCCTTCCAGCGCCGGTTGTAGGGCGCCAGATCGCCCGCGGCGGCCAACTCGCCGGCGATGGCGCCGGTGCGGACCGCGACGTGGTCGCCGCCCTCGTGGAAGGCGGAGGTCGTTCCCATCGCGCCGCCGACGACGGCGATTCCGGCGTCGGTCGGCGAGTCGATCGGTCGCGTCGAGGAGATCGGATACGTCTCCGTTCCGTTCCGCTTGCCGGCGTCCTCGACGATCGGGAAGTCCGTCTCGATGTCGTACTCGTCGCCGTACTGCCACTCCAGCAGGCGTCGGACGTACTCGCCGCCTCGCGGGATCGACTCGTCGTCCGCATCGAGGAGCGCGTAGGCGTCCCGGTCGAATTCGTCGATGTCGAGGCCGATCGGCATCGTCAGCCCGATCCGGCAGACGCGGTCCGCGTTCGGGAATATCCACGGGTAGGCGGTCTCGCCGGGCATCACGCCCCACCAGAAGACGAGGGCGTCGTTGACCTCCTCGAACACCGCTTCGGGGACGCGTCGGTACTCCTGATACGCGATGTGGTTCGCCGTCCGCGAGGCGAGGCGGTCGGAAGCGGCCGCGTCGGCGGGCAGGTACTCGTCGAGCACGCGGTTCGTGACGGTTCGCTGCGGGCCGTCGGCGAGCACCACGAAGTCCGCTCCGACCGATTCGCCGGAAGAGAGTTCGAGGGTGTGACGCGGGTCGTCGACGCTCGCGTCGCCGCCATCGCCCGGCGTCACGGCCAGATCGGTGTCGACGCCGCGGACGGACTCGCCGACGCGGTACTCGGCGCCGGCGTCCTCGGCGCGATCGCGGAGCCAGTCGTCGAAGCGGGCGCGCTGGAAGGTGTACCCGAACTTGTCGTACGAGGAGTCGATGCCGGTCGAGGTGAGCGTCGCGGCCTCGTCGGGGCCGCGAAACTCCGCGCGGTTCAGCTCCCGCTGCACGACGCCGTCGTCGAACTCGTCGGGGTGGATCCCCATGATGTCGACCCAGTAGTCCAGAATGCCCGCGGCGTCCGTCGAGTCGGGACCCAGTCGGTCCCTGTCCGCTCGGGGGACGCCCTTCTCGAAGACGAGGGCGTCGGCGCCGTCAGTCGCGGCCGCGTGCGCTGCGGAGGCCCCGGCCGGACCGCCGCCCACGATCGCGACGTCTACGCGTTCCATATCCCGTGAGGTAACCCTCCGGCTATTAAATTCACGGTCCAGTCCGAGACCGACGGTGGATCGACACGCGATTGACACGCGATCGGCACGCGATCGGCACGCAATTGACACGCGATCGACACGCCCCGGTCCGCACCCGACACGGATCGTTCAGGGACGTTCATTACTGGATACAGCGCCGGAGAGACACGTTTTTACCGGGGGGAGGAAGTGATCCGATACCAATGCCACGTGAGACATGGGCAACGCGAGCGGGCTTCATCCTCGCTGCGGTCGGCAGCGCGGTGGGGCTCGGGAACATCTGGCGGTTCCCGTTCATCACCGGACAGGAGGGCGGCGGCGCCTTCCTCGTCACCTACCTGCTTTTCGTCGCGCTCATCGGCTTCCCGGCGATCCTCGTCGAGTTCGTGATCGGGCGGTACACCAACCTGAACCCCGTCGGCGCGATACGGGAACTCGGCAGCGGGGCGTGGAACTACCTCGGCTGGCTGTTCGTCGTCACCGGCTTCGTCATTCTCTCGTACTACAGCGTCGTCGCCGGGTGGTTCCTCCGGTACACGCTCATCGGAGTCACCGACGGCTACGCGCTCGCCGGCCCCGAAGAGGCCGGGGCGCTGTTCGGCACCGTCTCGACCGGACTCGACTCGCTGCTCTTCCACGCCGTGTTCATGGCGCTGGTCATCGGGATCATCGCCGCGGGCGTGCGGAAGGGCATCGAGATCGGCGTGAAGGTGATGGTGCCCGCGATCATCGCGCTGCTCCTCGGACTCGCGGCGTACGCGTTCACGCTGGACGCGTCGACGGCCGCGTACAGCTACTACCTCTCGCCCGACTTCGGCTACCTCGCGGCGAACTGGGCGAGCATCCTGCCGGCGGCCGCCGGACAGGCCTTCTTCACGCTCTCGCTCGGGATGGGCGTGATGATCACCTACGCCTCCTACCTCGGCGAGGACCGGAACCTCGCGGCCGACGCGGGCGTGATCGTCACCCTCGACACCCTCATCGCCGTCATCGTCGGCTTCGTCGTCTTCCCCTTCCTCTTCGCGGCCGGGATCGAACCCGGATCGGGCGGCGCAAGCGCGATCTTCGTGAGCCTCACGT
This sequence comes from Halorubrum aidingense JCM 13560, assembly GCF_000336995.1. Classification (GTDB taxonomy): domain Archaea; phylum Halobacteriota; class Halobacteria; order Halobacteriales; family Haloferacaceae; genus Halorubrum; species Halorubrum aidingense. The sequence goes on from NZ_AOJI01000022.1 coordinate 241,364, forward strand.
CCGCGTTCGCCGGGATTCCCGGCGGTCGCATCCTCGGGGTCGTGTTCTTCGCGATGGTCGGGATCGCGGCGCTCTCCTCTGCGATCAGCATTCTCGAAGTCCTCGTCTCGTACCTGATCGACGAACTCGGCGTCGCCCGCGTGCCGGCGTCGGTGGCGCTCGGTGTCGCCGTCTTCCTGCTGGGCGTGCCCGTCACGATCGACCTGATCTTCCTCGACCTGTACGACAAACTGGCCGACGGCGTCCTGCTCGTGTTGGGGTCGCTGCTGCTCGCGCTGTTCGTCGGCTGGGTGATCCCCGAGATCGCCCGCGAGGAGCTCGAACGGGGAATCGGCGCCCTCGGCGGCTTGGGCGACGCCTGGATCTGGATCGTCCGGATCCCGATCGTGATCGTCGTGCTCATCTCGCTGTACCTCGGGATCGTCGACTACGTCGACTTCCTCACCGGGGACCTCGCCGAGTGGCTGGCCGCGCGGTAAGCGAGCCGCACCGGACCGCCGAACGCTTTTTTTTAAATGTCGACAGTCGTCTCAGTCGCGCAGGAGCGTTGAGTAGTCCGCGATGACCCCATCGACGCCCGCCGCCGCGAGGCGGTCGGCCTGATGCCACGTCTCGACGGTCCAGACGTTCACCGCGCGTCCCTCGTCGTGCGCGGCGGCGACGATCGACTCGCCCCCGACGTCGTCGGGAGCGCCGAACCGCTCCGCGTCGAAAAACGGCGTGCCCCGAATCGCGTCGAGCGGCGGGTGGATCGCGGCCGCCTCGTGCTCGCGGGCGATCGCGAGTCCAGCCGCGACGGACCGAGACACCAACGGAGCGACCGGCAGCGACGACAGCTCCCGGACCGCCGCGAGCGCGCCCTCGCAGAACGACGAGAACAAGAGGTCGTTGTCACGCCCCTCCGTCGCGTCGAGCACGCGGTCGACGAAGGGGCGCCAGACGGCCGTCCGGTCCGCGAGCGCGTCGGCGGCGAGCTTCTCGTCGGGGCGGAGGTCCCACCGACCGGGGTTCTTGAGCTCGACGTTCACGCCGACGGCCGGGGGGACCGCGTCGAGCACCTCCGCGAGTAGCGGGACGGTCTCCCCGCTGTCGAGCACCTCCGCGCCGGTGACCGCGGCGGTGTCCGTCTCCCAGACGACGCCCGTCGCGTCGGTGAGCCCCCGCTCGCCGCGACCGGAGAGCTCCGCGTCGTGAACGACGACCACGTCGCCGTCGGCGGTGGGCATGACGTCGACCTCGATCCAGTCGGCTCGGCGGTCGGCGGCTCGCTCGACGGCGGCCACGGTGTTCTCCGGGTTCTCGCCGGCGAACCCGCGGTGGGCGATCAGGGTCGGGTCACCGGCGGCTGCGCGGTCGTCCATCGATCGACGGCTCGGCGGGGCGAAAAAAATAGCTGTCGCCGCGCTCGGCAGCTGTCGGGTCGCGAACTAGACGTGCTCCTCGTACGGCTGCACGACGACGAATCCGCCCGAGCCGTCGAACCGCATCTGGTACCGCTCACCGGACTCCTGGCCGACCATGTCCGAGAGGCTGCGGTTCACCTCGACGTTCGGTGTAGTCTCGCCCCAAGCGACCGTCGCGCTCGGGTCGGTCGACACCGGCGGCTCGAGGACGATCGGATCGCCGTGGGTGGTGAGCGCGACGTAGCCGGGACCTTCGAGGTAGACGTTGCTGAACCCGCCGGCGAACGCGCCGGCGAGACTGTCGATCGTGTTGATCTCGTAGGAGAGCGACTCCTGGAACGCGAGGACGTCCTCGCCGTTGACCGTGATCGACTCGCCGTCGGCGAGTTCGACGACCTGCACCTTCTTCCCGTCGTCGGCGAGGTACGCGTGTCCCCGACCCTCGACGGCCATGACGGGAGTTCCCTCGCCGGTCGCCGCCTGCTTGAGGAATCCGGTGATGCCGCCTTCGGCGGAGGCCTTCCCGGTGAACGAGAGGTCGCCCGTGTACGCGATCATCGATCCGGCCTTCGCCATCACGGTGCCGTCGACGCTGACGTCGAGGGTGTAGCTGTTCTCGCGCTGGAACGGTTCCGCGCTCTCCGTCGGCGCGTTCTCGGCTGCGAACTGATCTAAGTTCATGTGCGGGGACCGAACCGTCGGGTTCGGCTACGGGCCGTTTCCTCGCAATCGATTATCAATCTTGGTCCTTCGTGGTCGGCGCCGCGAGCCTTCCGGGCGCCGGCCCGTTCACTCCAAGAGGATCGTGAGACCCCACCGGCCCGACTGCTCGGGGTCGGACCCCGGGTCGCCGATCGTGACGGGCGTTTCGAACCGGTACTCCCCGACCGGGAGGCAGGCGTCCTCGCCCGGCGCCCCGTAGAGGTCGACCGTTCGGCTGCTGGACCCGCCGGCGTCGATCTCGAACGTGCGGAACTCCTCGGTGACGGCCACGCCGTCCGTGAGTCGCCAGCAACCGGGCTCGGCCGGATACCCCCCGTCGCTCGGAAGGAACACGAGCGCGTCGGTGTCGTCGTACACGTACTCGAGGTGGACCGCACGGCCTTCGCCGACCGTGACCGACTCGTCGCTCGTGTTCTCGAGGACCGTCCGGATCCGCGGCGGCGACTCCTCCGTCGCGGCCTCGCGGACGACCTCGACGGAGGGAACGACGGGGAGGCCGTCGGCGGCGTCGACCGAGACGACCGTGATCCCCGGCCCGCCCGTTCCCTCGGGACGCGTTCCGCCCGCACCGTCGCTATCGTTCCCGCCGTCGTCGCCGTCGCCGCCGCCCGGCGGATCTCGGCCGAGACACCCGGCACCAATGAGCAGGGCCGATCCGCCGCCGATGCCGCTGAGGTACCGCCTTCGCGTCGTGACCATAGTCGTATCAGGACGCAGATACGTATATGAATGTCTCTGAGTCGACGCGTTCCGACGCGTTCCGACGCGATCGATCGGCGCTCGACGATCGGCGCTCGACGATCGGCCGTGGAGGGAGCGTCGCCGCTCGAGAGGACGCCGTTTGCGCGCCAACAGGGCTATGACGCCCGCGGCTGGGGAAGCGCATATGACGGATCGCTCCCTCGCCGCGATGGGAATCGTCGCGCTGATCTTCCTCGGCGGCTTTCTCGGCGGCATCGGCGGCGATGCGGTCGGCCCTCGAGAGTACCCGGAACGGCCGCCGACGGTGGACGCGGAGACGGCCGGCCCGTACGCCGCCGCATACGAGGAGGTGTACCGGCACAACCGGACCGTCGAGGAGGAGACCGAGACGATCCGGGAGATCGTCGTCGGCGCGGGCGTCGTCTCGGTGAGCGAGCGGGACGACGGTTACGATATCGTCGTGAGCGTCGACTACTACTGGACGTTCGGCGCTGACGGCCCCGACCGGCCGATCGTGATCGCCGACGGCGAACCGTACGAGGCGACCTCCTTCGTGAACGAAACGACGACCGACCGACTCGGGGACACGCTCTGACGACCCGGGGACACGCTCTGACGACCCGGGTCGGCGTTTCGGCTCGACTCCGCAACCGGTCAGTAGACGACCAGCGAGAGGTACAGCTGGCCGGCACCGGCGACGATCATCACCGCGCCCGCGAGGCGTTTCAGGGAGTCGGCGTGAGTCATTACCCGGTTCGCGTTGCTGATCAGCCCGACGCCCGTCGCGACTGTCGTCGCGGCCATCAAGGCCGCGACGACGCCGGCGTACACCGAGAGGACGAGGAAGGCGGCGTCGTCGGGAAGCGCGATGGCGCGCGCGACCACGGCGAGGAATACCGGTGCGACACAGCCCGCCCCGGCGAGCGCGTACCCCGCCCCGAACACCCCGAACCCGAAGACGCTCGACCGTCGCTTCGGCAGCGACACGGAGATAGAGGGGCCCCAGCCGGCGACGACGAGCAGCCCGAAGACGATGAGCAGTCCGCCCACGAGCGTCTCGAAGACGGTGATGTTCGACAGCGCCGACTGTCCGACCTGGACGGTGGCGCCCGCGAGCAGCGTGAACGTCGCGAGCACGCCGACCGCGGCCGCGAGGCCGCGCACCCCCGCGCCGGTCACCGAGGCTTGGTCGGCGTCGACGGAGTTCACGTAGAACCCGACGTATCCCGGCAAGAGCGGGTACGCGCACGGCGAGAAGAACGTCGCGACCCCCGCGGTCACGGCGAACGGCACGTTGGTCGCGAGCGAGACGTCGGTCATCGGACCCGTCCCGTCATCGGTCGAGCGCTCTCTCGATGCCGTCGACGAACTCCTCCGTGGTGTGGGTCCCGGAGGTCGACCAGCGGACGCGTCCCGTCGCGTCGACGGCGCGCGCGCTCGGGTAGCCGCCGACGTTGAGCCGGGCGGCGAGCTCGGCCGAGACGTCGGCCGCGACGAGCCAGTCGCCGTCGTGGTCGGCCCACCACTCGGCGACCGTCTCCTCGCTGACCGCGTCGCCGACGTCCTCGGTCGTCACCGAGACGAACAGCGCCTCGTCGCCGATCCGGTCGTGCGCCGCGACGAGGTCGGGCATCTGCTCGGAACAGGGCGCACACCACGTGCCGAAGAAGTCGATGAACGTCGGGCGGTCGGGCGCCGGAAGGGTCACCTCGCCGTCGCGGCTTCCCGGCGCCTCGACCGTGGCGATCGTCACCGGCTCGATCGGCTCGGCCGCGTCGCCGCCGCCGAGCGCGTCGGGCGCGTTCCCGCTCGCGACGACTCCGGCTCCGCCGAGGACGCCGACGCTCGCGAGCCCGGCGAGGAGGTGGCGACGCCTCACGCGGTGACCACCCGTTCGAAGTCGTCGACGAGCCGTTCGATGTCCGTCTGCGGCCCCCTCGGGTACACCCGCTCGACGATCCCGTCTTTGTTGGCGAGGAGGATAATCCCGACGTGGGGGAACTGGTACTCCAGGTTCTCGTGCTCGTCGGCGTCCCGCTTCTCGATCATGAGCCCGAACTGCTCGTCCATCAGCTCCCGTCCGCGCTCGTAGCTCTCGGGCCGGAGGAAGTGCCAGTTACCCGCGTCGAGGTCGACCCCGCGCTGGTCGGCGTACTCGCGGAGCACCTCCGCGGTGTCCTGTTCGGGATCGAACGTGAGCGAGAGGAACGCCGCCTCGTCGCCGACCCCCTGCTCGGCGGCGTACTCCTGCGCGCGCCGGAGACGGAGGATGAGCGCCGGGCAGACGCCGTCGGGGCAGTTCGTGTAAAACGAGGTCCACAGCACGGCGCGCTCGCCCTCGAGGCCCTCGGTGGACACCGTCTCGCCCGTGATCGGATCGGGAACGGCGATATGCGGCATCTCGTCCCCGTAGCTCGGGTGGGACGCCTCGCTCAAGTCTCTCTCGGGCGGCCCGAGAATCGTTCCCTCAGCGCCCGAGTCACCGAGCCCGCCTAGCCCGCCGAGACAGCCGGCGGTCGCGGCGGTGGAGACGGTCGCAGTCGCGGCGCCGAGCGACCGGAGGTAGGTGCGGCGATCCATGTGTATACGCCTAGCTACGTGGACGCTCGTAAATGAACCTCGCGGCTGGTTGCATCCGGTGAGCACAGCCACCGCGGGGGCGATCGAAGCGATCGTGACAAACGTCCGGAAACGGTCGTGGTACCACGACCCTCGCAAGCGTTATCCCCGAAACGCCTGTATGTTTGGTTGTAATGGCAAACGGTAAGGTTGACTTCTTCAACGACACTGGCGGCTACGGTTTCATTTCGACTGACGACGACGGCGTGGACGACGACGAGGACGTGTTCTTCCACATGGAAGACGTCGGCGGCCCGGACCTCGAGGAGGGCCAGGAGGTCGAGTTCGACATCGAGTCGTCCCCCAAGGGACCCCGCGCGACGAACCTCACTCGCAACTAATTTCGGATCCCGGCCGTCGGTCCGCGTGATCGACCGCTGATCCGCTTTTCCACACTCTCAACTTCCGACGAGCGACGCGTCCGCTGGCGGTCCGCAGACGCGTTTCGTCGACGGAATCGATTGTTTAAGTAGGAGCCCGTCTGAACGACCCGGTAGTGAGCGATCCGATTCCGACCGGCTGCCGACCGGTCGACGACCTGTTGGGCGGCGGGTTCGAGCGCGGCGTCGTGACGCAGGTGTACGGCCCGCCGGCCGCCGGCAAGACGAACCTCGCGCTCGCGGCGGCGGTCGAGGTCGCGGCGCGGGGCGACCGCGCGCTGTACATCGACACCGAGGGGCTCTCCATCGACCGCTTCGAGCAGCTCGCGGCGGGGCAGGTCGACCGGTCCGACACCGACGAGACGGTCGAAGAGATCGCCTCGCGGCTCGTGATCTCGGAGGCGTACGACTTCGACGACCAGCGCGAGGCGGTCCGCGACGCCGAGGAGCTCGCCGGCGAGGTAGACCTGATCGTGTTAGACTCCGCGACCGGCTTCTACCGGCTCGAACGCGCCGGCGACACCGAGGGCGGCGAGTCGCTCCGGAAAGTCGCCAAACAGGTGACGCACCTCCTCTCTCTGGCCCGCCGACACGACTTGGCCGTCGTGATCACCAACCAGGTGTTCACCGATCCCGACAGCGACCGCGACCGCGCGCTCGGCGGTAACACGCTCAACCACTGGACCGGTGCCATCCTCCGCGTCGACCGGTTCCGTGGCGGCAACCGGCGGGCGACGCTCGAAAAACACCGATCGAAGCCCGCTGGCGACACGACGACGTTCCGGATCGTCGCCGACGGACTCGCTGAAGGCGTGGAGTCGTAAGCGTCGCCCCTGTCGGGAGAGTTATGAACGCCGCGCCGGCCTGAGTGATAATGAGCAGCCAGCGGCGGGCTCCGACCGCGGTGGCCGTGATCGTTCTCGTCGCCTGCCTACTTGTCGGAGCCGTCGCGCCGGTCGCGGTGGCCGGCGGAATCGGTTCGGCCGGAAGCGCTCCCGCATCGAGTGCCGACAGCGCCGGAACGGGTGCGGTCGACGATGCGGTCATGGGCGAGACAGCTGCCAGCGAGGTATCCGCCAGCGAGGTGTCTGCCGGCGAGACACCCGCCCGTGGCGCGATCAGTCCGGGGCTCAGGTCGGTCGACGGTACCGTCGAACTTGTCGTCCGGTTCGAGGGCGACGCGAAGGTCGGCTCGACTGACGCCGAGGGCCCTGGGGAGTCAGGCACCGTCTCGACGGAGGGACTCAAGACGGCCGCCGCGAACTCGCAGGCCGACTTCGACCGGTTCGCCGACCGCCACCACGCGGTTACGGTCGACCGGCACTTCTGGCTCGCGAACGCGATGCTCGTCACGGTCGACACTGACCGCGTCCCGATCGACCGACTCCTCGAAGTCAGGGGCGTCGAGCGCGTCCACGAGAACTTCCGAGTGGAACTCGACTCGGCTACCGCCGACGATGGCGGAGGTTCGGTCGGCGGTTCCGGCTCCGTCGCGGGTCCCGATCCGGACTTCGCGTCCACCACGTCGGCGTCGACGAACGCCACGTACGGCGTCGACATGGTTCGAGCGCCGGACGTCTGGACGACGTTCGATACCCGCGGGGAGGGGGCGACCGTCGCCGTGATCGACACCGGGATCGATCCCGATCACCCGGACCTGACGGTGAGCGGGTGGGCCGAGTACAACGCCTCCGGCGCCTTGGTAAGCGAAGGTCCGGAACACGCCTACGACGAGGACGGACACGGAACCCACGTCGCCGGGTCCGTAGCCGGCGGGAACGGGAGCGGGACCGCGATCGGCGTCGCGCCCGCGGCCGATCTCTACGGGATCAAAACGTTCGACGAGTCCGGAGAGGGCGCGACGTTCGTGCAGGTGCTCGCCGGGATGGAGCACGCGATGGACGAGTCGAGCGTGGACGTGCTTCAGATGAGTCTCGGTGCCGACGGCACCTTCGCGGAGTTCGTAGAGCCCGTCCGAAACGCGCGCGATGCGGGGAAGATCGTCGTAGCCGCGTCCGGAAACCGCGGACCGGGAACGTCGAGCTCTCCGGGGAACGTCTACGACGCCACCGCGGTCGGGGCCGTCGATCGGAACCGCGACGCCGCGTACTTCTCCGGCGGTCAGACGCTGAACGGCACCGAGGACTGGAACTGGAGCCGGGTGGACGACCGGAGCGGACCACCGGACGACTGGCCGGAGAAGTACGTGGTCCCGGACGTGGCGGCGCCGGGCGTGAGCGTTAATTCGTCCGTGCCCGGCGGCGGGTACGAGCGGTTCGACGGCACTTCCATGGCCGCACCGCACGTCAGCGGCGTCGCCGCGCTGATGATCTCGGCGTCACCCCGGGACGTCACCGACGACGAGCTCCACGAGACGATCCGAACCACGGCGAACCACCCGGACGGTGCGACAGCGCCTGACGCCCGCTACGGGACCGGTATCGTCGACGGGTTCGCGGCCGTGTCGGCCGTCGCGCCCGCGTACGACGTCTCGGACCTCTCGGTCCCGGCGACGGTCGAGCGGCCCGGGCCGCTCAACGCGACGGCGACGGTGACGAACACCGGCCGCGCGGGCGGCGACAACCGCACCGTCGAACTCCGTCTTACCGACCCCGAAAACGCCAGCAACGTCACCGTGCTCACCGAAGAAAACGTCTCGATCGCCTCCGGAAACGAGACGACCGTCCCGCTCAACGGAACGGTCCCCAGTGGCTTCGGAACCGGCGAGACGACCGTGACGATCGCCTCTCCGGAGGACGCCGCCACCGGGTCGATCCGAATCGCCGAGGCGGTCGGGACCGTCAACGGTACCGTCACCGACGCGGACACGAACGCGACGCTCTCCGGGATAGACGTGGCCGTTGAGAACGGTACGGAGACCGTGGGGACGGCGGTAACCGGACCGGACGGGGCCTACGAGGTCGCCGTGCCGGCGACGAATCTGACCGTCACCGCGAGCAACGCGACGTACGCGCCGGCCGACGAGACGGTGAGCCTCGCGGAATCGGGCGACACCGCGACTGCGAACGTCTCCTTGGCACTCCGGAACGGGACGCTCGCCGGGGGCGTGGACGCGAGCGACGGAGGAGATCCCCCGACGAACGCGACGGTAACTGTCACGAACGAGAGCGGAAGCGAAGTGGCCGCAGTCGAATCTGGAGCCGAGGGGACGTACGCCGTCGACCTTCGGCCCGGCGCGTACGACGTCACTGCGGACGCGCCCGACTTCGATCCCACGACCGAAACGGGCGTACAGATCGAGCCCAACGCGACGACAGATCCGGGGTTCCGGCTCGGTCCGCGACCGGCGACGGTGTTCGGAACCGTGGTGAATTCGAGCGGCGGCGAACCGATCGCGGGCGCGACAACGACGGTCGGTTCGGCGTCGAACGTGACCGACGCCGACGGGACCTACTCGCTCGCGGTCGATCGCGGTACGCGCACGGTGACCGCCGCCGCGGATGGGTATGCGAACTCCTCGCAGTCGGTCGATCTCGCGGCGAACGAGACGCGGGAAGTGAACGCGTCACTCGCCCCGCGGGCGGTGTTCTCCGTCCGCGAACTCACCGGCCCGAGCGATATCGAACGAGGCGAGAGCGGCGAGTTCACCGTCTCCGTTCGGAACGACGGGCGGGCGGCGGGCGACGCGACAGTCGACGTCGACGTGACGCCCGGCGGCTCGGCGTCGCCCAACCCGACGACGATCACGGGCGTCGCGGTCGGCGAGACGGACGCCGGATCGTTCACGGTGTCCGTCGGCTCGGACGCGGAGACGGGGGCGTACGAACTCACTGCCACGACGGACGACGACTCGCGCTCGCTCTCCTTCGAGGTGTCGGGCGGCGACAGCGACGACGACTCCGGTGGCGACGGCGGCTCCGACGATGGCAGTTCGGACGACGGCTCCGGTGGCGACGGAAGTAGCGGTGGTGGAGGCGGGGCGCGCGCACCGTCGTCGGACGGCACCGACGACACCGAAGAGTCCTCGACCGAGCCCGACGAGACGAACGAAACCGACGAGACGAACGAAACCGACGAGACGAACGAAACCGGCGAGACTGACCCGACGAACGAAACCGAGGATGTGGGCTCCGTCGGCGACGATCCGATCGACGACGAGTCGGCTGACATCGAGGGCGGGACCGTCGACGCCGAGCCCAGTAGCGACGGCGAGACGGACGCCGATGGCGGCGCGACCGACAGTGAGACCGACGGCGAGACGGAAGACACGCAAAACGGAGACGACGAGGCGGCCGCCGAGTCCGATTCCGAGACGTCCGACGACGTGCCGGGGTTCGGATTCGCAGCCGGTATCGCGGCGGTTCTCGTGACGGCGCTGGTCACCTGTCGCTCCGCTGGATGAAGTCGCACCGAAATCGCGAGCGGCGGGCGATCGAACCGGTACCGAGTGCCGGAGCGACCGGGTCCGATCGAATCGATCGGGGCCGCCGACACGCCGGAACGGTCAGACGTCACGGGACGCCGCGGAACACTGCGGCGACCCTCACCCGCTTACAATTCGCCGAGCTTGCGCAGCAGCTGCCCGCGGTACTCCTCGTCGGCGTTGACGCCTTTGATCTCTAAGACGTTCCGCTCCAGCTTGTCGAGCGCGACGTGGAAGGCGTGTTCGGCGCCGTACCCCTCGCCGGAGCCGCCGACCTGTCCCTCGTTGGTCCGGAGGCGGATCTGACACTGGATCAGCGGCGTGCCGCGGAGCTTCTCTTTGTGCGCGTGGAACCGGACGTGCGCGTGGATGACGTGCATGTCCGCGTACTTGTCCGCGACCTGCTCGATCGACTCGACGATGTGGCCGCGAGTGGTCGTGTCCAGCAGATCGACGTTGGTGATCTGTACGTCCATCGACTCCTGTTCGGTGAACGTGAGCGCGCGGAGCACGTCGGTTTTGGTCACCATGCCGGCGACGGTCTCGGCGTCACCGGGGGTGACGACGAGGCCGGAGACGTCGTTGTCGAACATGCGCGAGACGACCGCGCGTGCCGTCTCGTCGGCCGTCGCGGTGACGACGGGGTTCGACATGATGTCGTAGACGGGGATGTCGAGCATCCGGTCGATGTCGCCCGCGCGGTCGCCGCTGCCCTGTCGCTCGTGGTCGCGGACGACGAACTCGACGATGTCGTTGGTGGTGACGACGCCGACGAGACCGCCGTCCTCGTCGAGAACCGGAAGTCGCGAGATGCCGTTCTCGCGGAGCCGGTTGATGGCGCGGCCGACGCTCTCTTTCTCGTGGATCCCGATCACGTCCTCGGTCGCGATCTGTCCGACGGTGATCGCGTCGAGGCTGTCGAGAACCGCCTCGAGGATCTGGTCGACGGTGACGATCCCGTAGAGCTTCTCGCCCTCGTAGACGGGAGCGATCTTCACGTCGCCCTCGACGAGGAGCCGCGCCGTCTCGCGGACGTCCTCGTGGCGATCCACCGACGGCGCCGGCTTCATGACGACCGACACCTTGGTGTCGTCTTCCATTCGCGATCGCAGGAGCTGCTTTTCTCCGACTACGCCGGCGTACTCGCCGTCCTCCATGACGATGATCCCCTTCGGGTTCTCCCGCTCGAAGATGGACCGGACCTTCGCGAGTCGCTCATCGGCGTCTACTTCGACGTATTCCGGCACTGCGATATCAACAATGTTCATGGTCCAAGTGGAAGGTAGGACGCGCCGGGTATTGAAAGTGCGGGCGGTGTGGCGATCGGTGGGAGTCCGCTCCGACGTCTCGCGGTCACCCGCCGTTCCGGTGAAAGCTTTTTGCCCGTTACCGACCGAGAGCCACCCGTGTACGACGCCGTCGTCTTCGACAAGGACGGGGTACTCATCGGACGGACCTCGTTCGACACCCTCCGAGAGGCCGCGTGGGACGCCTTCGTGAGCCTCGGCGTCGAGGACCCGGACTTGGCCCACGTCGACGACGTCGCCGTCGGCGTCGACCCCGCGACGCTGACCGACATCTGCGAGCGCTACGGGATGGACCCGACGGAGTTCTGGCGCATTCGCGACGAGACCGCCTCGGCCGCGCAGCTCGACGCCGCCCGGAAGGGACAGAAGACACCCTACGACGACGTCGACGCGATCCGACACCTGGACGCGTCTCTCGGCGTCGTCTCCTCGAACCAGCAGGCGACGGTCGACGCCGTGCTCGACCACTTCGACCTCGCCGGTCAGTTCGAGGTCGCCTACGGGCGCGAGCCGTCGATCGCGAGTCTCTCGCGCAAGAAACCGTCCCCGTACTACATCGAGCGCGCGCTGGAGGACCTCGACGCCGAGACCGCCATCTTCGTCGGCGACAACGAGTCCGACGTGCGCGCCGCCGACAACGCCGGCATCGACTCCGCGTTCGTCCGGCGTCCGCACCGCCGCTCCGCCGACCTCTCGTGTCAGCCGACCTACGAGATCGCCGATCTCCACGACCTCGTGAGCATCTGCGGACGGGCGCCGGTCGACCCCGAGGAGTCGGCCTGATCGGCCGCGCCTTTTGAATCGGTAGCCGATTACGCCTCGGAACCGCTCAGACGACGAGTTCCGTCTTGGGCGCGTCGACGACCGTCCGAGAGACCGCCTCGTCGTCCGCGATACCGCGGAGGGTGACGCCGCGGAGCCGGAGCGCGAGCGCCGCGTCCGCTCGCTCCGCGTCGTTCCGGGGGCGGATCGTTCGTTCCGTCAGATCGTCGTCGGTCCGGTGCGCGACGGTGATCGTTCCGTCCTCGAACGTCGCGTGCTCGACGGTCCGGAGCGGGATCGCGTCGGCGCCCAACCGTATCGCCGAGACGAGACTACCGCTGAAAACCGCGACGACCCCCAACAGGCCGAGAACGAGCTGTACCGTCACCCCGTCGCTCCACGCCCACTCCATCGCGACGGTCGCGAGGGCCGTGACGAGCGCGAGGCCCGGCCACCCGCCGTGTCGGACGACCGGTGGGAGCCGTCCCGCGGCCAGCGCAGCGAAGCTCCCGGCGAGGGCGCCCGTCACGCCGTGCCGAAAGCGAAGCTCGCTCGGCCCGACTAGCACCGACCCGCGAGTCGTTTCGAACGCCCACGTGTCCGTCGCGGTCATCGACGACCGGGACGCGGCGAGTCGGCGAGGCGGTTCGAGAACGACGTCGCGTTCGGGCGTGTCAACTCGGGTTCGAACCGGGATCTCGAACCGGACGCTCGGCGGCGAGGGAGGGCGGGCGTGACCATGGCGGGACAGCCGATCGTGTCCGGGAAACGACTTAAATTGGCACCCCCCGGTCGCCTTCGCGAGTCGGGCGTTTTTATCCGGGGCGGAGCGTTGACGGGGTATGGACCTTCCGCCAGTCGGTCTCGGGACGATGGGAATCGACGATCCCGAGCCGATCGGGACGGCGCTGTCGGTCGGCTACCGCCACCTCGACACCGCGCGGATCTACGACAACGAGGCCGTCGTCGGCGAGGGGCTCGCCGCCGGGCTCGCGGCGACCGACGTGCGTCGCGAGGACGTGACCGTCGCGACGAAGCTCTGGATCGACGACCTCGGTCCCGACGACGTGGGGCCGACGGCCCGCGAGAGCGCCGATCTGCTCGGCGTCGAGACGCTCGACCTGCTGTACGTCCACCGGCCGCGCGGCGCGTACGACCCCGAGGCGACGCTGCCCGCGCTCGACGCGCTCGTCGACGACGGCCTCGTCCGGAACGTCGGCGTCTCGAACTTCGAACTCGCCGACCTCGACCGCGCGATCGAGGCGCTCGACGCGCCGCTCGCCGCCCACCAAACGGAGCTTCACCCGTTGTTTTATAAGCCGGCGCTGATCGAACACGCCCGCGAACACGGGTACACCGTCGTCGCGTACTCGCCGCTGGCCGGCGGGCGGGTCGGCGAGATCGACGCCGTCGTCGACGCGGCGGCGGCGCACGACACGACGCCGGAAGCGGTCGCGATCGCGTGGGCGACCGCGAAGGAGCCGGTCGTGACGATCCCGAAGGCGTCGAGCGAGCGACACCTCCGGGCGAACCTCGCCGCCGCCGATCTGGAGCTCTCGCCCGCGGAGACCGCCGCCATCGACGCGGTCGAACGCGAGGAGGAACTGTTTCCCGAGTAGCCGCCGCCGACCCACCTCTCGAACCGGAACGATCCAGTGATACGCATATATCGGCCGAGCGACGACCGGATATGACCACGATCCCGCGTTGTTTTTATATCGCCTTCCCGTCCGTGTCGGTATGACCGAGACCGCCGAGGAGACGGAGCCCGCCGATGAGACCACGATCATCGACGGTAACGCCGTCGCTGCGGACGTGCGCGCCGACGTCGCCGAGCACGTCGAGACGCTCGAAGACGCCGGCGTGACGCCCGGGCTGGCGACCGTGCTGATGAGCGACGACCCCGCGAGCGAGACGTACGTCTCGATGAAACAGCGCGACTGCGAGGAGGTCGGCATCGAGGGGATCCACGTCGAGATCGACGCCGACGCCCCCGCCGCGGAGCTGTACGACACCATCGACGACCTGAACGCGCGCGAGGACGTGCACGGCATTCTGGTGCAGCTGCCCGTGCCGGACCACGTCGACAAGCGGAGCGTTCTCCGACGGATCGCGCCCGAGAAAGACGTCGACGGCTTCCACCCGGAGAACGTCGGGCGACTGGTCGCCGGCGACGCCCGGTTTAAACCCTGCACGCCGCACGGCGTCCAGAAGCTCTTGGCCGCGTACGACGTGGAGACGGAGGGCGCCGACGCGGTCGTCGTCGGCCGCTCCGACATCGTCGGCAAACCGATGGCGAACCTCCTGATCCAGAAGGGACCGACCGGCAACGCGACCACGACCGTCTGTCACTCCCGGACGGAGGACTTGGCGGGCAAGCTGGCGGACGCGGACATCGTGATCGCCGCCGTCGGGATACCGGAGTTCATCGACGGCTCGATGCTGAAGGAGGGCGCGACCGTCATCGACGTGGGGATCAACCGCGTCGAGGCGGACACCGAGAAGGGATACGCGCTCGTGGGCGACGTCGAGTACGAGTCGGCGAAGTCGGTCGCGGGGGCGATCACCCCGGTTCCCGGCGGCGTCGGCCCGATGACGCGCGCGATGCTGCTTTATAATACGGTGAAGGCGGCCGGTCTGCAACACGACGTCGCGATCGATCTGGAGTGAGGCGAGGACGCGGCCGGACGGACCGCGGGCTGCTCAGGACCCGTCGCTGACGCACCGAAGACGACTGCGACGGAATCCGCCCAAATCCCGGCCCTCTGGTTATCGGCGATCGCTCGCGGGCGCGCACTTGCCGTCGGCCCGCCACCGGACCGCATATTTAGGTATAGATTTCAGATTCTGCCACTCGTCCATGGAGATACGACCGTTCACCGCGGATGACGCGGACGCCGTCGTTGCGGTACATCGACGCGCCTTCGGCGGGAGGACCGACGAATCACGCATCGTACGGCGGTTACACGACGCCGACAAGGCCGTGGTCTCGCTCGTGGCAGTCACAGACGACCGCGTCGTGGGGCACGTCCTGTTTTCCCCGACGACCGTCGCCGGTCACGGCGAGACAGTCAGGCTGGTGGGGCTGGCACCGGTCGGTGTCCTCCCGGAACACCAACGCGAGGGCGTCGGCTCGGCGCTGATTCGGCGGGGGATAGCGCGATGCCGTGCGGCCGGTGTTGACGCGGTAGTCGTGTTGGGTGACCCCGAGTACTACGGTCGCTTCGGCTTCGAACGAGCGAGCGGGTACGAGCTCGACAACGAGTACGGTGCCGACGAAGCGTTCATGGTCAAACCGCTCTACGAGGGGGCGTTAGACGGGGTGAACGGACTCGTCACGTACCGGCCGGAGTTTCAGACGAAGGAGTGAAGCGTCGGGCCGGTCCCAGAGCGGGCCCCGGTAGCTCCGAGGCGTTCGGCGGCGCCGAGCGCGTGTGATCGCGAAATCGCCGTCGGGGCCACGCGCCCTAGTCGTCGTCGCTCGCGACCGCGGCCCGGTTTTCGATCTCGATCCGACCCTCGATCGCGGGGTCGATCCCCCGTTCGCGAGCGTAGTCGGCGAGCACCTCGTACTGGATGCCGGCCTCGTCGATCCGGTGGCGCTGCGCGAGCGTCGGGAACTCGTGTTCGGAGTGGAGCAGGTACTCCGAGACGGCGACCGTGTAGCGCTCCTCGGGATCGATCGGCTCGCCGCCGACGGTGGCTTCGAGGATCAGTTCGGCGTCGGCGTCCCAGACGACCCGCGCGTTCGAGACGTGGCCGTGCCACCAGTCGTCCTCGCCGAAGTCGACGTCGGGGGCGGCCATCTCCCGGAACACGTCGTGGAGCTCCGCGCCCGTCACGGACGCGAGCGTCACCGGCTCCTCGAAGGGGATGAGGCTGATCAGGTCGGCCTTCGTCACGTCGCCCGCGAGGGGGTCGCCCTGTCGGAGCCCGCCCGCGTTCGACAGGCCGACGTCGGCGTCGTGTACCCACCGGAACGCGTCGGCGACGAAGTTACCGACGCGGCACTCCCCGCCGTGGACGACCGCGCCCGCGCGCTCGATCGGTTCGTCGACGACGTCGACGACCTCGCCGAGGTCGGCGGCGGCCATCCGGTCTGCCAGGGCCGCTTCGAGCCCGGGGACGGGCGCGGCGCCGTCCGGCTCGTGGAGCGTCGCGTCGGGGACGGCGGACCCCAGTTCGATCTCGGCGACCGTCTCGCCGTTGACGCCGGGGCGGACGAGCCGCGTGTCCGCGACGACCTCGTTGCGCCGGCTGTGGACGTGTCCGCCGAGGACCGCGTCGACGTCGAGTTCGCGCGCGAGGTCGTCGTCACCGGCACCGAGGTGTGAGAGCACGACGACGTGGTCGAGTGGTCCGGCGCCGTCGGCTGCGGCGACCGCCGCCCGCATCTCGTCGAGCGCGTCGCGGGCGGCGGTCACGGGGTCCGAAAAGGAGAGCTCGGCGGCCATCGGGTTCAGCGAATCGGTCGCGGGATCGGTGACGCCGACGAACCCGACCGTCGCGCCGTCGACCTCTCGAGTCGCCCACGGGACGACGCCCTGCTCGCGGCCGAACGGCTCGCCGTCCTCGTCGCGGACGTTCGCCGAGACGAAGGTCGCGGACGCGTCCGCGACGAGGTCGCGGAGCGCGTCGGGGCCGTAGTCGAACTCGTGGTTGCCGAAGGTGTCGAGGGCGGTGTCCGTCGCGGCGTAGAAGTCGTGGATCTGCCGTCCCGTCGCGACCAGCGAGAGGACGCCGGGGGCGGTCGTGTCCCCGGTGGCGACCACGGCGGCGTCGGGGCCCGAGAGCTCGGCGATCCGGCCGGCGAGGCGGGCCGCCCGCTCGGGGGCGTCGAAGACGTTCTCGATGTCGGAGTAGTGGACGAGACGGACCATTCGATGTCGGTGTAGAGGAGCGAGCGGCGCTTAAAAAGCGCGGAGTTTCGGTCGTCGATTCGGCGTGCGCGTTCGCGAACGGGCGCCCGCCGAAACTGTCACGAACGTCCCGACGTGACCGAGACGCCGTCGCCGTGATCCCCGCTCGCACACGCGCAGGACATTGAAAGCGCTTTTATGGATGTCCGGACTACGTCGCTTCACAGCCTCTGCGGGGTTGATGATGTGCCGTTCCGTTAGGGACCGACCACGGGACGGACACGCGAGCCCACGCCGAGGATAGGTGAACAACATATGCCCGTTTACGTAGACTACGAAACCCCAGCCGACCTCGCCGAGCGATCTCTTGAATCGCTCGAGGTCGCCCGAGACACCGGTACCGTGAAGAAAGGAACGAACGAGACCACGAAGGCCGTCGAGCGCGGCAACGCCGATCTCGTCATCGTCGCCGAGGACGTCTCCCCCGAGGAGATCGTGATGCACCTCCCCGAACTCGCAGAGGAGAAGGGCATCCCGGTCGTCTTCGTCGAGACGCAGGACGAAGTCGGTCACGCCGCCGGCCTCGAAGTCGGTTCGGCCGCCGCCGCCATCGTCGACGCCGGCGACGCCGACGACGACGTCGAGGACATCGGCGAGAAGGTCGCGGAGCTCCGATAACCACCCATGAGCGCAGAAGAGGGCACCGGCGATTCGACCACCGCCGAGGTGATCGAGGTCGTCGGCAAGACCGGGATGCACGGCGAGGCCATGCAGGTCAAGTGCCGCATCCAGGAAGGATCGAACCAGGGCCGGATCATCACCCGGAACGTCCTGGGACCCGTCCGCATGGGCGACGTGCTCCAGCTCCGCGAGACCCAGCGCGACGCCGACTCCATCGGAGGCCGATAACCAATGGTCGAGACACGCACCTGCGATTACACCGGCGAGGAGATCGAGCCCGGCACGGGCACGATGTACGTCAAGAAGGACGGCACCATCCTCCACTTCGTCGACTCGAAGGCGGAGAAGAACTACTTCCTCGGCCGCGAGGCGCGCGACCTCGAGTGGACCGAGGAAGGCCGTAAGCAGGGAGGCGAGTAATGAGCCACCACGACGAACGCACCTTCGTGATGGTCAAGCCCGACGGCGTCCAGCGCGGCCTCATCGGCGAGATCGTCTCTCGCTTCGAGGACCGCGGCCTGAAGCTCGTCGGCGGGAAGTTCATGCAGATCGACGAGGACCTCGCGCACGACCACTACGGCGAGCACGAGGACAAACCGTTCTTCGACGGCCTCGTCGAGTTCATCACCTCCGGCCCCGTCTTCGCGATGGTGTGGGAGGGCGCGGACGCGACCCGACAGGTCCGCGCGATGGTCGGCGAGACCGACCCCGCCGAGTCCGCCCCGGGCACGATCCGCGGCGACTTCGGCCTCGATCTCGGCCACAACGTGATCCACGCGTCGGACCACGAGGACGAGGGCGCGAACGCCCGCGAGATCGACCTGTTCTTCGACGAGGACGAACTCGTCGACTACGGCCTCGACACCGCCGCGTGGGTGTACGAGGACGAGCAGCACTGAGCCGGCGACCCCGACGCGATTTCGTCGGCGTCGTTTCGCGCCGTTTCGTTTTGGAGACCCGACGTGGGATCCGCGGTAGCGGTCGCTATCGTGACACACCGCGTTTCCGATGAAAATTCGGTGACACCTCGCTCTCGTCTGCCGGTTTTTGAGATTCGTTGGTTAATAAACCGGGGCGACCCGCCGGCCAGCGTCGCCGACCGAGAGCGACGGACCGGGGACCGGAACGCGGGAAGTCGCAGCCCTCCAGCGACCGGTGGTCGCTACCGCGACAGCGCGATGATCCGACCGTCTTCGGTGACGACGATCACCTCGTCGCTTCCGTCGTCGGTGACGTCGGCGAACAGCGGCCCGGCGTAGACGACCGCAGAGCCGACGCCGCCGCGGGTGAGCGCCTCTCCGGTTCGGCTCATCACGAGCGTGTCTCCGTCTCGGTTCACCGCGACCGGCGCCACCGTTCCGTCGCCGTCGACGTCGCCGACTCCCGGCGGGTTCACGCGGGTCTGACCGCCGTACTGCTGTTTCCACGAGACCTCTCCGTCGAGGAGGTCGACCGCCCAGACGCTCCCGACGCCGCCGACGAACACCTGTCCGGGACTGGCGTCGCCGACGGAGACGGGGCGGTCCTGTAACCCGATCTCGTACCGGAGCGACCCGTCCTCGGTCTCGATGGTCTCTAGGTTCCCGTTCGCCCCGCCGAGCGCCAGTATCGGCCCGTTTCTCGTGTCCGCGGCGTTCCAGCTCAGCGGCGTGACCGCGGGCGTCGTCGTCCACCGCGTCTCGCCCCGCTCGTCGAGCAGGTGGACCGTGTAGTTCCCGTCTCGCTCCGTCGCCACCGCGAGCCCGCCGAGATCCGCGTCGTCGGTGGGGGTGGAGTCGGTGGGCTCGACGATCAGGGGCCGTCTGTCGACCGATTCGCCGAGGTCGGTCTCGAACAGTCGGTCACCGTCGCCGTCAACGACGAGCACCGTGCCGTCCGCCCCGGTCGCGGCGAGTTCCGACTCTCCGTTGCCGGTGAGGTCACCGATCGCCGGTTGGAGTCCGCCCGGCGCGTCGGTTTCGACGACGAACCGCTCCGCGCCGTCGGCCGCGTCGAGAACGACGAGCGACCCGGAGTCCGTGGTGAACGCGACGACCGGGTCGCCGCCGAGGGTGCCCGATGTGAGCTCGCTGATCCCCGCGGGATCGTCGGTCTCGTCGCCCCCGCGGTCGCCGACGGCGAGCGCTGAGAGCGGTGTCGTCCACGCGACGCCCTCGCCGACGGTCGTCGCGCGCACGGCGCGTTCGCCGTCGGCGACCGTCGATTGGAGCACGACCGAGTCGCCCTCCATGGAGGCGATCACGGCGCCGGTGCCGTCGTCGCCCTCGACGGGTTCGGTCTCCCAGACGATCTCCGTGTCGATCGACGTGTCGTCGATACCGACGAACGCGAAGAGGGCGACCCCGACGCCGGTTGCGCCGCCGGCGAAGAGGATCAGGCTCGCAAACAGAACGCGACGGTCCATGTGCTCGGAATTCGGCCGGAGCGCTCATACCGCTGTCGGATGCAGAACCAAAATAGAACAGAGGGTGACGGGTCGATAGAGTGGTGGCCCGGGAGGGTGGTTGGTCAGTAGAACGGTGGCCCGAGAGCGCGGTGGGTCGCCGGATCGACGGAGCCGACTACAGCAGGGTCGCGACGTGGTCGGCTCGCTCGTCGCCGACGAGGTCGCGGAGCACGGCCGGGTCGCGCTCGCCGTTCGCGTTCACCAGGTAGGTGACACCGTCGCGCTCGCCGTAGGCGTGATGGAAGTCGTAGACGAACCCGTACACGTCGGCGTCGCCGTCGGCAACTTCGTCGGTCGCTAACGCGGCCGAGACCTGCTCGTGGACGTTGTACTCGACGAGTCGGTTGCGGCGAGTCGCACCGACGTCCGAGCCGTCTCCGGCGACGGCGTCGTCGGCCAACCCGCGCTCGACGATCGGTACGAGGTCCTCGACGTCGGCGCGCACCCCCGGTTCGGCCGGGTACTCGCCGGTTTGGACCGCCGAGAGCGCGGCGCCGACCGCGCCGCAGCCGGTGTGGCCGACGACCGCGAGCACGTCCGTGTCGGCGTGACCGAGAGGGTACGCGATGCTCCCCGAGAGGACGCGATCGCCGTCGACGACGTCGCTTACGCGGTTCCCGATGTTGCCTGCGGTAAACAGATACCCCGGCCGATCGATCGCCCACATCCCCTCTTGAGAGACGCGAGAGTCCGAACAGCAGACGGAGACCACCGGCGGGCGCTGCGCCTCGCGATAGTCGGCGAACGCGTCCACGTCGAGCGAGTCGACGTGCCGGTCGTTGCGGTCGAGGAGTTCGATCAGCAAACCGTGGGCCATGGGGCCGGTTCGACGAGTCGAATGAAAAAGGCACACGAAAGCGCCACACACGGGTCACCACGGCGGCGGCGAGACGAGCGCTGCCAGCCACGGTGACGTCGAGACGAGCGCTGCCCGCCGCGGCGAGGGCGGGACGCATCTCGGTCCGGGCGGTCAGACGATCAGACCGATCCCGAACACGACGAATCCGACGACGAAGACGGCGAGCACGGCGATCGTCGCCACCACGACCGCGGGCGCGAGCACCTCGTCGTCGTCGTTCAGGACGATGGATTCCATGTCTTCCATGTCTCCTACGAGCGGTGCGGTGGGATTTGAACGCTTCGCTCGCCGTCGCCCTCGAAGCGAGGTTTCTCTCGTGCACTCCGTCGACGGCGAGCGCGTCCCGCGTTCACCGCCAGTACCGACCTTCGTTCACCGCCAATTCGTGGGAAATAGTGGCACGAGATACGCGCACACGGATCTCCCATCACTTATACGGCAGAACGACTTACTGGCTGTATGAGCGAAGAATCCGGGCGTCGGAACCTCCGAATGCCCTCGGACGACGAAGTGTTCGCCGTGGTGACGGAGCATCTCGGCGGGAATCACGTCCGTCTGCGCTGTGTGGACGGCGAGACGCGACTCGGTCGGATCCCCGGCCGCATGAAGTACCGCACGTGGATAAGCGAGGGCGACGTCGTCCTCGCCGAACCGTGGTCCTGGCAGGACGAGAAGGCGAACGTCGAGTGGCGGTACACCGACGAGGACGCGGACCAGCTGCGGCGCGAAGGCCACATCCAGTAGTTTCTCTACTTCTGTCGCGGAGCCGCCCGATAGACGGACCCGGACGCGGTCGGTCGTCGGAGAACGGAACGTGAGTCTCGAGAGCGAAGCCCTATGTAGTTCGACAGAGGGGAGTGTACCATGCTCGCCGGCGCGTCGACAGGGACGCTCGTGGTGTTCGGGCTGATAGCGGCCGCGCTGGTGCTGTTCGTCACGGAGGCGATCCCCAACGACATCACCGCGATCGGAATCGTCGTCGCCTTGGCGGCGCTGGAGCCGTGGACGGGTGTGAGCGCCCGCGGCGCGATATCCGGGTTCGCCAACACGGCGACGATCACCATCGTCGCGATGTACATGCTGAGCGCCGGGATCAACGGCACGGGACTGGTAGAGCGGCTCGGGATTCGACTGGCGTCGGTGACCCGCGGGAGCGAGACGCGCGCGCTCGCGGCGACCGTGCTGACCACGGGACCGATCGCGGGGTTCGTCAACAACACGCCGGTCGTCGCCGTGTTTATCCCGATGATCACCGATCTCGCCGACCAGAGCGGGGTGTCGCCGTCGAAGCTGCTCATGCCGCTCTCGTACGCCGCGATCCTCGGTGGGGTCCTCACGCTGATCGGTACCGCGACCAATCTGCTCGCGAGCGAGTTCGCGGCCACCCTCCTCCCCCGCGGCCCGATCGGGATGTTCGAGTTCTCCGCGCTCGGGGTCGTCGTCCTCTCCGTCGGAGTTCTCTACCTGATGACGATCGGCCGACGCCTCACCCCGGCGCGTATCCCCGCCGGCGCCGACCTCGTCGAGGAGTTCGATCTCGACGAGTTCCTGACACACGTCCGCGTCCCGCCCGGGAGCGACTCGCTCGGGATCCCCGTGTCCGACCTCGCCGAGCGGACCGAGGCCGGCGCGAGCGTCCTTCAGCTCCGGCGGGACGGGAAGGGGTCGCTCGCGGTCGATTCCACCCGCCGACTCCGCTCCGGCGACGTGCTCGTTGTCCACGGGACGCACGAGTCGGTCGAGGCCCTCTGTGCGGAGCGCGACCTCCGAACGCTCAGCAGCCAGGAGGTGACGGACGAGACGCTCGAGAACACGACGACCGACGCCATCCTCGACAAGGCGCTCGTGCCGAATTCCTCGACGTTCGTCGGTGAGACGCTTGCGAAGACTCGCCTCCGAGAGGTGTACGGAACGAGGGTACTCGCGATCCGGCGGGAGGGGAAGCTGATCCGTACCGGACTCGACGACGTCGAGCTCGCGGCCGGAGACCTCCTGCTCGTCCGGACGACCCCGGAGTCCGCGGCCCACTTCGCGGAGTCCGGCGACCTCGTCAGCGTGGACGCGGAGGGACTGGACCGCCTGCTCGACGCGGACGTCGAGACGGTCGCGCCGCTGTCGCCGCGGGCCCCGATCGCCGTCGGGATCATGGTCGCGGTCGTCGGCGCGGCCGCCCTCGGCGTCCTCCCGGTGGTCATTGCCGCGCTCGGGGGCGTGTTCCTGATGGTTGTCACCGGCTGTCTCACCACCTCGGACGCGTACGACGCCGTCTCGTGGAACGTGATATTCCTACTCGCCGGCGTGATCCCCCTCGGACTGGCGATGGAGCGGACCGGCGGGGCGGCGCTGATCGCGGAAGGGCTCGTGGCGACCGGAGCGATACTCCCGACCGTCGCGGTGTTGCTGCTGTTCTCGCTGGTGACGGGGATCCTCGCGAACGTCATCACACCGGTCGCGACGGTCGTGTTGATGATCCCGATCGCGGTGGACGCGGCCGCGCAGCTCGGCGCGAACGGGTTCGCGTTCCTGCTCGTCGTGATGTTCGCGTCGGCGACCTCCTTCTCGACGCCGGTGGGGTATCAGACGAACCTGATGGTGTACGGTCCCGGCGGCTACGAGTTCACCGACTTCGTCCGGGTCGGCGGACCGCTTCAGATCCTGCTGGCGGTCGTGACGACCGTCGGCGTGACGCTGCTCTGGGGCGTGTAGCCGCGATCGCTGGCCCGCCGAGCCGATCAGGCGAACAGCACGATTATCACGGCCACGAACAGCAGTTCGCCGCCGACGAGGAGGACCGCGAGCAGCCAGTAGCGGTTCGTCCAGACCCAGTCGGCGGCGCGGTCCCGGGGCGCCGCGTCGGCCGACTCGTCCGCTCGGTCAGTCGCGTACGCCTCGTCGAGGCGCCATCCCGTCTCCGGGTCGTACGTCGCCGGGATCCGCGTGCCGACCAGCTCGTCGACGTCGAGCGGGGAGACGCCGGCGGCGGCGAGGAACTCGAGGAACGCCGCCGACTCGGACAGCGAGCCGTCCCGAGGGGCGGCGAACCGCTCGGTGTGCGTGGTACCGCCGTGTGGCGGTTCGAGCTCCACGACGACCGTGCTGCCGACCGACCGCACGCCGGTCACGATCAGGACGCGCTCCTCGTCGTTGAGGTACGCCTCGCGGAGACGGCGCTTCACCGCCTCGTCGACGTGGCTGTCGGTGGAGCCGTCGACGTGGCTGTCGGTGGAGCCGTCGACGGGATCGTCGACGGGATCGTTGACGTTCGCAGCCGTCGACGCGGCCGATTCGGTCGACTCGGACGTTCGCCCGTCTCGGGAGGGTCGGTCGGGCATTCGTCCCGGAGTTGGTGACGCGGCGCAATAAGCGCGCGGCAGAGTAGCGGCCAGCACGGCTGACGGCGCCCCTGCGGCCCGGATCGGGCCTCGTCGAAGCCCGCACCTTCCCGCCGGAAACCGTATCCCCTTCCGCGCGTATCCGTTCGTATGCGTGAAGTGACGTTTCGGATACGCCACCACGGCGGGCCGGAGTCGGACGTGAGCGCCCGACACCCCGAGGTGACGTTCCGGTCGGTCTCCTCGATGACCGGGCGCGGGACCGAACGGAAACGGATCATCGAGCTTCGAGGGCCGACGGAGGAGATTCAGTCGTTTATCGAGGAGTTCAGGGACGCTCCCGCGGTGATCGAAGCGGAGCCGCTCTCGTCGGTAACTGGCAATCACACGTATCTCGCGTTGATCATCGACACCGTCGGCTGGGGCTCGATCCGCGGGCGATTCGCCGAGATGGGTATCCACTACCGAATGGGGACGACGATCGCCGGCGGGATCGAGCGATGGACGGCGTACCTGGACGACGACGACGACCTCTCGGAAGTGATGCGTCGGCTCGAAGAGGGCGGGAACGAGGTCGAACTCGCCCGAAACGTCGAACTGGCGTCGATAGAGCGCCCCCCGTCGCTCCCGGCGTCCGGGATCCTCGACGGGCTCACGGCGAGACAGCGGGAGGTGCTGGCGACCGCCATCTCGATCGGGTACTACGATCACCAGGGGGGCGTCGGCGTCGAGGACGTCGCCGACGAACTCGGGCTCGGGTCGACGACGGTGTGGGAACACCTCTCTCGGGCGGAGTCGAGCGTGATGAACGCGCTGTTCGACCGGTTCGAGACCGAGTGAGGTCCCGTTCGTGGGAGCCGGTGGCTGCCGAAATTCCCCCGAAACGGCTCGTTCGCGGCGATTCTCGAACAATACTTTTGTAGCTTCGGGACGGAGCGCCGCGTATGAACGAGGGTTCGGTGTCCGTTCCGGCCGAGCAGTACGACCGGCTCACGGCGCTCGCGGCCGCCCGCGGGGTAACGCCAGAGGCCCAACTCGCCCGCCTCATCGACGACGCCTACGAAGGGCTCGACGGCGACGCGGAGGCGGCGGACACGCTGCCGCTCGGCGTCTGCGACTCCGAAGAGGCGTAGGGGGCGCGCCGCGAGACAGACGAGAGCTATCTGTCGGCGGTTCCGACTCCACCGGTCGGACAGGTCACCGATCGTACGGCCACCGACCGCCGGTCTTGAGCTCTTGAACGTATCCGCTGGGAATGGATCGGCGGATCTCGTCTCTGGGTCGGTGTTCGACCGCCCCGCCGTGCGCCGCGTCGTCGCCCGGCGTCGCGAGCCTGTACGTCGCCTCCGCGATCAGCGTCGCCACCTCTCGCAGGTCGCGCGGGTCGAGTTTGTCCAGCGTGTCGGCGTGAGTGTGACCCCAGCCCCGACCGGACCGGTCCGAGGTCGTCGACGCCATCACCGCCGGGATCCCCTCCTGAACGAAGGCCCACTGGTCGCCGTGCGGCGATATCGTCTCGCCGACCGAGAGCGGGGCGTCGAACGCGTCGGTGACCGCCTCGAACACGGCCCGCATCCCGTCGAAGCCGTTGGTGCCGACCCGGAGGTTCCGGGAGCTACACGCGCCGTCGAGGTTGACCACGCAGGCGATCTCGTCGCGGGGGGTCGTCTCCGCGGTATGGTACGCGCCCCAGAGACCGATCTCCTCGGAGCCGAAGGTGATCAGGCGGACGCGGGTGTCGAGGTCGTCTTCGACCGACGCGAGCAGGCGACCGACCTCGGCGACCAGCGCGGAGCCGGCGCCGTTGTCGTTCGCCCCGTCACTCACGTCGTGGGCGTCGACGTGCGCCGTGAGCAGCACCGCCTCGTCGGTGTCCGGCCCCACGTCGGCGACGGCGTTGATCGAGGTCGCCGGCTCGTTCCGACAGTCGACCTCGACGGTTACGTCGAGGTGGTCGGCGGCGTCCGCGCTCGTCGCGGCGTCCTCGGCGAGTCGCGCGAGCCGCTCGCCGACCTCCTTCGAGACGCCCACGGCCGGAATCGGGCCGGGGCGATTGTGGTACCCGATCTCGCCGGTCGGCGGGAGCGCGCCCTCGATGTGGTTGCGGAAGACGAACGCGACGGCGCCGCGCTCGGCCGCGTTGACGTACTTTTCCATCCGGTGGATCCACCGTCCGTGGGACTCCGGCGTGCGCGAGGTGACCATCGCGACGGCGCCGTCGAGGTCGTCGCCGGCCGCCTCGAACGCCTCGTCGGTGCCGTCGCCGACGTCGACGAGCGGCGCCGTCGCCTCGCCGGCGGGCGTGCCCGGAAGCGCGATGACCTCGTGGGACCGTTCGTGGCGGCGGTCGACGGCGCCCGACAGCTCGATCGCGGCGTCGCCGCGCCACCAGCCGGGGATCTCGAACTCGACGAGCCCGGCGTTGCGGAGGCCGACCTCCTCGAAGGCAGCGACGACTCGCTCTGCGCCGCGGCGCTCGCCGGCGGATCCCGCCATCCGGTTTCCGATGTCCGTCAGGTCCGTGAGGATGTCCCACCCGAAGTCGCTCGTGCGCGCGTCGCCGACGACGCGGTCCGGTAGCGCTGTCATACGACTCGGTTGGACCGAGAGTGAAAAGGGGTATGGAAAGCGGAATCGACCCGAATCACTTCCACTCGTCGGCGCCGTCCGCGGACTGGATTTCCCCCTTCGCCTGCCTGGGGCGCCGCCGCAGCGTCAGCGTCAGCACGACGAGGTAGAAACAGCCGACGAGCGCGAGCACGAAGGCGCCGTGGATCGCGCCGATCGACGCGGTCGCGACGACGCCGCTCCCGGACGGGGTGAAGACGGTGAGCCGAACGATCCACGCGGCGACAAGGACGGAGAACAGCGGTGCGTACACTCGACGGAGGCGTCGGGACATCGCCTCGACGGCGGGCGTCTTGATCCTCGGCTTACGGAGGTCATTGCTCAGGAGCTTCCGCCAGTTCGACTGCTTGACGCCCTCCGGATCGAGCGCGTTCGCGAACACGTTCTCCTCTAAGAGTCGCACGCGGGACCGCCAGATGTCGAACATCCGGTAGCGGCGGGTCTCGATCCCGAGGAAGACGCTGAGCATTACGAGTCCGATGAGCAGCACGTAGTGGGGGCGCGCCTCGTTCGAGAAGGTCCACGTGAGCAGCGACGCCGTCACCACAACCGCCCAGTTGGTCGTTCGGTCGATGCGAGTCCGCCACGACGTCGTCCGACCGAGCTCGCCACGATACGTGTGAGCCATAAGCGAAAGGAAGTCGGAGCGGTCTCCCGCGGCCTCGGCCGCGACCTCGCGCTCCTTCCGCGAACCCGGATCGAAGTCCTCTGGTGGTTCGGACATACCGTCCGTTCCGGGGGCGAGACGGGTAAGTCCGACGCGCACCCCGGTGTGGCAACGCCTCAGGCGGGGTCCGCCTTCGTCACCTCGATCGTCACGGAATCGGGATCGACGCCGATCCGAGCGAACTGCGTGCGGACGTGCTCTTTCGCGGCGTCGATCGCGGCGGCCTTGGTGTCGAACCCGCGGGGCATCGGTTCCTCGAAGGCGACACGGATCTCCTCGCCGTCGACGAGCAGCGCGGAGCCGCCGCTCTCGACTTGGTAGAAGGAGTCGCACACCCAGACGTACGGCGCATCCTCGTTCGGTGCGCCCTTGTAGGCCGGCGGCTCTTCGCCGCGCTCGAACACCGTCCCGGTGAGGTCGGTGCCGCCGCCGCTGCCGCAAACCAGTATCATGCGTTCGGTACGTGCTCAACGGTGAAAAGGGCGCCGCGGTGACACGGCCGGCCGGGCGTCCGCCGAGGACCGTCAGCGGCCCGACGGTCGACGCCCGCGCGGAGGGGGAAACGCTTTCGGGGTAGCCGGCGGTGATCCACTCATGACGCTGGAGGATTTCACCGATTTCACCGACGAGGACGCGGACGGCGGAGACGGTGACCGCCGACCGCAACAGGGATCGTCGGATCGAAACGGCCGCGACGGCGGCGGCCGCGATGGCGGCGGCGCCGGAGACGGGGGCGACGGGGACGACGGTGCCAACGATGACGGCGCCAACGATGACGGCGCCGCCGAAGGCGGGCGTGGCGGTGCCGGGCGTGCCGATACCGGACGCGACGGCGCCGCCGACGATTTCGCGACGTACGACGTCGAACCGGCGGGCACCGACCGGGGACTCGGCGTCGTCTCTGTCTCGCAGGGGCTCCGGGTCGCCGAGGAGGCGGAGGAGACGACCCTGAGAGCGTTCGTCACGACGGGCAACCGCGAGGCGGTCCGGCTCGGTAAGTATCTCCTCGTGCCCTATCCCGACGGCGAGCGGTTGTTCTGTCGGATCACGGCCCTGGAGTACGCACAGGAGTTCCAGTCGGACGACGCGACCGAGATCCACGCGCGCAGACAGATGCGCCGCGACGAGTTCGCCGAGCGCGACTACAAGTTCATGGCCGAACTGGAGCCGATGTCGGTGATATACGGCACCGGGGAGGACCTGACGCGTCGGATGACCGATCGGGTCCCGAAGCCCGGCGCGGTCGTCGAAGAGGCCGCGGACGACGCCGAGATCAAGACGGGGCTGAAGATCCCCGACGACGGCGTCTTCCTCGGGCACCTCTCCGTCGGGGGCGAGAAGGTGCGGACCGCCGCGAAGCCGCCCACCGTCGACTACCGGGTGAAGGACGATTACACCGACGGCGATCCGCTCGCGTTCAGGCACACGCTCGTCGCCGGCGGTACCGGCTCCGGGAAGACGCACGCCTCGAAGAACCTCCTCCGGCAGTACCTCGACCCCGACCGGACGTACCCGATGGGCGACGGCCGCGAGTCGCGGATGGCGGTCGTGCAGTTCGACCCGCAAGACGAGTACGCGCAGATGCACGACGACAACCCCGACCTCGACGCCGACTTCGCCCGGCGGTTGGAGCGCGAGGGGATCGCCCACGGCGGCCACGACGACACCGTCGCGCTGGTACCGCGATCCGCGAACGCGACGTACCCGGGTGAGGGCCACCGGGCGGAGCGCGTCGAGTTCACGATTCCCTTCTCGCTCACACAGGAGATGCCGTGGCTCGTTGCGGGGTCGGGGCTCAACGACAACCAGTATCCGGCGCTTTTGACGCTTATCAACCGCTTTTTCCGCGACTACGGCGATTCGGGGACGTACAGCCAGTTCCTCTCGTACCTCGACGACCCGGCGCTCAAAGAGGAGCTCCACGAGAGCGGCCGTATCCACGAGGCGACGTTCGACGCCGTCAAGCGACGGGTCCGCGGAGTCCCCGGCGGGATCTTCGACCAGGACGCGAAGCCGATCACGGAACTGGACCACACCCTCGTCCGCCCCGGTGGACTCTCCGTCGTCCCCACCTACCACCTGCCGACCTCGCGACAGAAGGAGATCGTCGTCCTCGCGGTCGCGGGGCTGCTCGTCGACGACAAGCTCTCGAACGATCCCGAAAGCGATCGGATCAAGGAGACGCCGCTGCTGATCGGGATGGACGAGGCGCACAACTTCCTCGCGGACGCCGACAACGTGCAGGCGCAGAAAGTCGTCCAGAAGTTCACGGAGGCCGCGAAACAGGGCCGAAAAGAGCGGCTCGGCCTCTTTTTGATCACGCAGGACCCACAGGACGTGGCCGAGTCTGTATTTAAACAGGTGAACACCAAAGTCGTCCTCAACCTCGGCGACGAGGACGCGATCGCCAGCGTGAACATTCCCTCGAACCTCGCGGGGAAGGTCCCGTACATGGAGAAAGGGCAGATGGTGGTCTACTCGCCGGACAACTCCGAACCGGTCGAGCTGATCGGGCTCTCGGAGTGCGTCACGCGGCACGACTGACGGTCCGCCGCCCGCCTGCTGACGGTCCGCCGATCACCCGCTGACAGTCCGCCGCCCGCCCGCGTTTTCACCGCCCCGGAGCCGGCAACCCCTTTTTTATCCGCCACTGAGAAGCGCGGGTATGGGAAAACGAATCCTCGTCGCGGTCGACGGCTCGGCGGATGCGATCGAGGCGCTGCAGTTCGCCGCGTCGGAGTGGCCCGACGCCGAGGTGACGGCGCTACACGTCATCAGTCCGGCCGACTCGATGACCGGTGCGGAAAGCGGGTTCCCCGGTGCGGTCGACCAGTGGTACGACAGCGCCACGCAGCGCGGCGAGCGGATCCTCCGAGAGGCGGCCGACGCGGTCGACCGCGATATCGACACGCGGCTGGAGGTCGGCCGCCCCACCTCGACGATCCTCGCGGTCGCGAGCGGAGAGCGGGCGATCGGGGACGCGGCCGAGGATAGCGATGGCGACACCGACGCCGACGACCGCGAAGCCACCGACGCCGACGGCCGCGAGGCCGTTGACGCCGACCCCTTCGATCACGTCGTGCTCGCGAGCCGCGGTCGGACCGGACTCTCTCGAGTCCTCCTCGGGAGCGTCGCCGAGAGCGTCGTCCGCCGCGCCGAGATTCCGGTGACCGTCGTCCGATGATCGGCGTCCGGTGACCGGTGTCCGGTGATCTGAACCGAGCCCGCGGAGCGTCGAACCTCCGTTCAGTCGTCCGCGCGCTCCGCGGCGGTGACCTCGCCGACGACGGTCCAGCCGTCTTCGTCCGGCCCGGACCGCCCGAGCAGCACCGACTCGTAGTCGTCGGAGGTGATCAGCCGGAACGCGGCGTCGACGTCGTCGTCGGTGCGGACGCCCTCCCCGCGGAACTCGCGCTGGAAGAACTCCGTCGAGGAGAACTCGAACACGCCGGTCTCGTCGTCGTCGATCGTGAGCCGAACCGGTCGCGGCTGGACGTTGTGGATCCGCTTGGCGACGGGGTTGAGGTCGGGCATGTCCCCGTCTCAGCGCGTTTCGGAGATAAAAGCGCCGTCCGCGCGGCGTCGCCGGTTCGTGCGGATGTCACGTCCGCAGGCAGCGTCACCGGCTCGCACGGTGTCACCGTACGAAATTAAGTCCTCTCGGCGCGTTATCACATGGGATCACCCATGATATCAGCGTCCTTCAACTACCTCAAAGACGGCGACGACGCCGTCATGACGGTCGTCATCGGCGGACTACTCCTGCTCGCGAGTCCGCTCATCATCCCTTCGGTCCTCGTGCTCGGGTACGTCTCTCGCGTCGTGCGGCGGACGGCCGGCGGCGACGACGAGCTGCCGGTCTTCGAAGCGTGGGCGGACCTCCTCGTTGAGGGCCTGAAAGCGTTCGCGGTCACGCTCGTCTACTCGCTGCTCCCGCTCGCGATCCTCGCCGTCGCGGCGGTGTTCGGCGTCGGTGCGGTCGTCGTGGGCGCGGGCGACGGCGGCGCGGCCGGGCTCTTCGGCGGCCTTCTCGGCGGCGCGCTCGCCTTGCTCCTCGTCCTCGTCGCGTTCGCCGTCTCGCTCGCGGGCCTCTACGTGACGCCCGCGGCGCTGGCCGCGGTCGCGGACTCGGGGCGCGTCGGTGACGGCTTCGCCGTCGGCACGCTCTGGGGGGTCATCACGAAGCGGGCGTACGCCGTCGGCTGGCTCTCGGCGGCCGCGGTCGTCCTCGCCGGCACGCTGGCGGTCGGGGTCCTCTCGGTGGTCCCCGTGCTCGGCACGATCGCCGGGCTCTTCGTCCAGTTCTACGCGCTCGTCGCCGCGGCCGCCGTCATCGGCTGGACGTGGGCGGACGTGCGCCCCGTCGCGACCGATCTGACGGAGCCCGAACCCGTCGAACGGCCCGCCGTGTAGGCGGTCGACGGACAGTGAGCGCAACGGCTCCGTAGAAACCCTCCGTTTTCAGACGTAACACAGCGTGAACCGACTGTTCGATGAGGATTCCTTCTTGAGCGAGTGCGAAGATGAGTGTCATCGACCGCCGCCAGCGGCGTAGTATATAAATAGACGCGAGCGGCGGCGACTGTTTATAAATAAATGCGGTGGCGCGCTCCGGTGAGCGCCTTCTCAAGGCGCGAACCCGAGCGCGAGGGAGTCGCTGGCGCCGACGGCGCCAGCGACGAGGTTGGGGAGGCGTGAGGCTGCGGTTGCGGTGCGGGCGGGACTCAAAGGGGCAGCCACGAGGGCGAAGCACGCTGCAGCAAGCACCGCAGCGAAGGGAGCGGTAGCGACTGAGCGAGGAGCGCAGCAAGGCGCGCGAGTCGTCGTGGCTGGGGCTTTGTGAGTGTTTACTGCGCCAGCAGCTATTTATAAACAGCCGACAGCAACACCACTGCTTCGCTTATAAACAATCACTCAACCGTTCTGCGACGCCCACTCCCGCACCCGATCATCGCTGTCCCTGCCTCGACCGTCGCTGGATCAGAGCGCGTCACGTACTGCGTTCCACAGAGACGGCAAAACGAAAGTCGCGAACGCAAAAGGCGACGTTACTCGTCGAGAACGTCGTCGTAGTCGCCGGCGTCGACGCGGTCGTCGAACGTCCGGGCGTCCTCGCCCTCGATGGTGACACCGAGAGAGGCGCAGGTGCCGCCGACCTCCTTGGCGGCGTTCTTCACGTCGTACGCGAGCAGGTCGCTCGACTTCTGCTCTGCGACCTTCTTCACCTGCTCGATCGACATGTCCGCGACGAAGTCCTTCTGGGGCTCACCGGAGCCCGTCTCGAACCCGACCTCGTCTTTGATCAGTTCGGCCGTCGGCGGGACGCCGACTTCGATCGTGAAGGAGCCGTCGTCCTCGTACTCGACGGTGACGGGGACCTCCATACCGTCGAACGCGGCGGTCTCGTCGTTGATCTGCGCCACGACGTCCTGTACGTCCACCGGCGTCGGCCCGAGCTCGGGACCGAGCGGCGGGCCGGGATTGGCCTGCCCGCCAGGGACGAGCGCTTCGATAGTTCCAGCCATACCCATAGGAACCCGGTGGCGACTTTTAACGGTTGTTCTTTCGAGCAGCGGGAGCCAGCGGTTCGCATACGGCGGTCCCGCCCGCAGACGACGGGCTCGGCTACGATTCCGCTCCCGCCTCTCCCGCGGTCCGCCCGGGCAGGAACGTTCCCGTCTCCCGGTGGACGCCGAGAAGGAGCGCGACGCCCGCCGCGAGCGGAACGACGGCGCAGGCGGCGTAGATAGGCGCGAATCCGACCGTCTCGACCAGCGGCAGCGACACCATCGGACCGAGTCCGCCCCCGATGTCGCCGAGGACGTTGTTCGTCCCGGAGGCCCGCCCCATCCGCTCGTCGGGCGTGAGGTCGGCTAACAGCGCCATCATCGGCCCGCTCGTCCCGCCCTGCCCGGCGCCGATGAAGACGCAGGCCAGCCCGAGGTCGAGTACCGAGCTCGCCCGGGCGAGCAGTAAGAATCCGACGAAAGACACGACGAGGAAGGCGAGAAGCACCGGCGTCCGCGACTCGCGCGTGTCCGAGAGCCGCCCGCCGAGGAGCATGAACGCGGACGCGGAGAGCACGGTGCCGGCCATGAACAGCCCGGACGTTCCCTGCGGGTCCAGTCCGAGCAGCGAGAGCTCGTTCTCGTTCAGAAACAGCACGAGCGTGGCGAACAGCGCGCCGATGTACGCGAACAGCAGCCCGAAGTTGACGAGCCCGACGGTCACCGCCGGGACCGAGGTGTCGATGTCCCACGGTTTGATCGACTCCCCGGACCGATCGCCCGTCACGTGGGTCTCGGGGACGAGCCGGTAGGCGACGACGCTCGCGGCGAGCGCGAACGCGGCCGCGACGGTGAACGCGGCGGCGTTGCCAGCCAGCGAGGAGACGATTCCGCCGAGGACGAGACCGGCCGGAAAGCCCATCGTGATCCCGCCGCGGACGACGCCCATGTTCGTTCCGCGCGAGCCGCTGTCCGAGAGGTCGGCGGCGATGGTGTACGCGGTCGCGAACACCGCGGCGGACCCGAGCCCCCACAGGACCCGAGCCAAGAGGAACCACGTCTCCGGTGCGACGGCGACCGCTATCGGCGTCATCCACCAGTCGGCGCTGACGACGACGGGTCCGATCGCAGCCGTCGGTAGCGACTCCGCGATCCACCGGAGCGACGCCGCGGCGGGCAAGACCAGCGCGAGGACGTAGCCGAAAGTGGCGATCCCCTCGATGAGCAGCCCGTACACGAACGGCTTTCGGGTCCCGTACCGGTCGACGAGCGCGCCGGCCGGCGCGTTAGCGACCAGCCGTACCC
Source organism: Halorubrum aidingense JCM 13560 (assembly GCF_000336995.1). GTDB lineage: Archaea > Halobacteriota > Halobacteria > Halobacteriales > Haloferacaceae > Halorubrum > Halorubrum aidingense. The sequence continues at coordinate 275,928 of NZ_AOJI01000022.1, forward strand.
AGCGGTTCGCCGAGAGGATGACGCCGACCATGAACGCCGAGATGCCGAGCACCGCGCCGAGGTTCGGGAGGATGGGAAAGACCACGCCCCCGCCGAACCCGACGAAGAAGGTGCTCGCGATGACCGCGAGCAACACCGTCGGCGGGCGGTTAAAACCGAGCCGACTCATCTCAGCGCCCCCGTCCCGGCGCGCCTCCGGGCCGCTGGATCGGCGGGATCACTCGTACTCGCCCTCCGGCGCCATCTCTTCGATTCCCTCGGTGAGCGACGGGAGTTCGACGCCGTCGGCGAGCAGCGGGCCGATGATCCGGTCTAACGTCGCCTCGGCGACCGTTCGCGTGTAGGTCTGTCCGACGCCCTCGGTCGCCGTCTCGCCGTCGTCCGGTGTCCCGCCGGTCCCCTCGCTCAGTGTGATCTGTCGCGTGCGCGCCCCGTCGAGAGTCGCGACGAGCAGGGCCGCCGTCTCCTCGACGTCGACGTCGCGGAAGACGCCCTGTTCGATGCCCGCCTCGAGAATGTCGGCGACGGTGCCGCGGAGCAGCCGATCGCTCCGGGCCAACTGGTCACGTATTCGCTCGTTGAACGGCCCCTGCGTCCGGAGTTCCAACAGCGCGATGTGGAACGCCTCGCGGTCGACGGCGTCCGCCTCGAACACGAACCAGCCGACGAACTGGGCGAGCCGCTCCGTCGGTGGATCGTCGGCGTGGGCGTCGATCCGCGCCTCCGAGTCGGTGATGACGTGGTCGAGGAAGGCGACGAGCAGGTCCTCTTTGGTGTCGTAGTGGTAGTGGAGCAGGGACTTGCTCTTCGAACACTCGTCGGCGATGTCCTGCATCGTGACGTCGGCGAACCCGTGGGCCCGGAGCGCGCGATAGACCCCGTCCATGATCTCGTCGGCCGCGCTCGGCTGATCGCTCATTGACTGACCGGTCAGTCAGCAGTCGGTAAATCCCTATCGGTCCCCGAGGTCAACTACTGGCCGTCGAACGGACCAGCAGCTCACGGGTGTAGAACAGTCGAAAAGCCGATACAACTACCGAACGTCTTCGTCAGCGGTTACAGACGGGTGACGTTCGTCGCGCGCGGACCCTTGTCGGCTTCCTCGATGTCGAACTCGACTTCCTGACCCTCTTCCAGGTCCGGGCCGCCGACGTCCTCCATGTGGAAGAACACGTCCTCGTCCGCGTCGTCAGTCTCAATAAATCCGTAGCCGCCAGTGTCGTTGAAGAAGTCAACTTCGCCTTTCGCCATTGCACTCGTAGAGGGGCGTCACCGACATAAAAGGCTTCCGCGACTAGGGCCGGCATGCGAACATGACGCACACGACTGCGCGCTCCGAGGACGCACGACGGCGTTGGCCGGCGACTCGAAGGAGCGACTGAGACGGCAGAGAGCAGACGGCCGAGAGCAGACGGTCAACAGCCGCGATTCGGGCGTTTTCGCTCGTCTCTACCGGTTCCGTACGGCGACACGCGGACCGGTCGCACCCGATGGATACCCCCGCGCTCTCCGCCGTGTTAGAAACTACTATACGACCCCAGTGCAGAACCGTTAGATATGAGTCAGTCGTACAATCGAGGCCTCATTGAGGACTTCAGCCGCTGGCGGGAGTTCGAGGCGGGGATGTGGGCTTGGATCTTTCATAAGTTCACGGGGTGGGTGCTCATCGGCTACCTGTTCACCCACATCGCCGTGTTGAGTACCGGTATCCCGGCAGCGGGCGCGAGCGAGGCCGCGCTGATGGCGGGCGAAGACGTGTACACGCAGACGATCGTCACGCTCGAAGGGCTGCTGTTGGTCCGTATTCTGGAGGTCGGGCTGCTGGCGGTCGCCGTCTTCCACATGCTGAACGGAACCCGACTCCTCCTCGTCGACCTCGGCGTCGGGCTGGAGGCACAGGACAAGAGTTTCTACGCGTCGCTCATTCTGACCGGCGCGATCACGGTGGCGTCCGTGCCGACGTTCATCGCGGGGGCGTTCTGAGATGGCTGAGCGCTACTCCTCGTTCAACGCGGGCGGCCGGATGTGGTTCCTCCAGCGCGTCACGGCGGTGTTCCTGCTCGTCGTGTTGGCGTTCCACTTCTTCCTGCTCCACTTCGTCAACCACGCCGACGAGGTCTCGTTCCTCGCGAGCCAGGCGCGCATGACGACGCTGAGCTACTATTCGCTGATGATACTCTTCCTCGTGACGGCGACGTTCCACGGGGTCAACGGGGTGTACAACGCCCTGATCAATCAGGGACTGACCGGCACCAAGCGCACGGTGATCAAGTGGACGCTCGTCGCCGCGAGCGCCGTGTTGATCGTCCAAGGAATCCGCACCGCGAACGCGTGGGCGGGAATCGGACTCTACTGAACCGACCATGAGCACGCAACTACCCAAACAGACCGAGGAATCGAGCGAGACGGAGACCGAGACGGAGCCCGCCGTCGCCTCGAAGGGCGACGATCGTCGCGCCGAGAAGCGACGCCGGGCGGACGAAAAGCGGCGTCAGCGACAGGCCGAAGAAGCCGAGAAGGCGGCCGCCGACGAGGAGACGGTCGAGCTGAAGGTGTTCCGGTACGACCCCGAGGTGGAGGGGAAACAGGAGCCGCGGTTCGACACGTTCCACGTCCCGTTCACGAAGGGGATGACCGTCCTCGACGCGCTGATGTACTCGCGTGACACCTACGACTCGTCGCTCACGTTCCGGCACTCCTGCCGGCAGGCGATCTGCGGCTCCGACGCGATGTTCGTCAACGGCGGACAGAAGCTCGCGTGCAAGACCCAGATCTCCGATCTCGACCAGCCGATCCGCGTCGAGCCGCTCCCGCACGCCGACGTCACGAAGGACCTCGTCGTCGACTTGGAGCACTTCTACGACCAGATGGAGGCCGTCGAACCGTACTTCCAGACGAACGACCTGCCGGACGGCGAACTCGAAGAGCAGCGACAGACCCGGGAAAACCGCGAGAAGGTGAAGATGTCGACCCGGTGTATCTGGTGTAGCGCCTGCATGTCGTCGTGTAACATCGCCGCCGGCGACAACGAGTACCTCGGTCCCGCCGCGATCAACAAGGCGTACCGATTCGCCATGGACGAGCGGGAAGGCGAGGACATCAAACAGAAACGGCTGGAGATCATCGAGCAGGAACACGGCGTCTGGCGGTGTCAGACGCAGTTCTCCTGTACCGAAGTGTGTCCCAAGGACATCCCGCTCACCGAGCACATCCAGGAGCTGAAGCGCGAAGCGGTCAAGAACAACCTGAAGTTCTGGTGACAGCGGGAGACACGCTCAAGGGACTTCGAACCTAACGAAATACCATACCACAATGTACGAACACGACGTTATCGTTGTCGGCGCCGGGGGGGCGGGACTCCGGGCGGCGATCGCGGCACAGGAAGCCGGGGCCGACGTGGCCATCGTCTCGAAACTCCACCCGGTCCGCTCGCACACGGGCGCCGCCGAGGGAGGAATCAACGCGGCGCTGCGCGACGCCGACTCGTGGGAGGACCACGCCTACGACACCATGAAGGGGTCGGACTACCTCGGCGACGCCCCGGCCGTCGAGGCGCTCTGCCGAGAGAGCCCCGAGGAAGTTATCACCCTCGAACACTGGGGGATGCCGTTCTCCCGCGAGGACGACGGACGCGTCTCTCAGCGGCCGTTCGGCGGGCTGTCGTTCCCGCGGACGACGTACGCCGGCGCCGAGACCGGCCACCAGATGCTCCACACGATGTACGAGCAGGTGGTCAAACGAGGGATCACGGTGTACGACGAGTGGCACGTGATGGATCTGGCCGTCACCGACGAGGACGATCCGGCCGATCGGACCTGTCACGGCGTCGTCGCGTACGACATCCAGAGCGGTGAGATCAGCGGCTTCCGCGCCGACGGCGGCGTCATCCTCGCGACGGGCGGGATGGGACAGGTGTTCGATCACACCACGAACGCGGTGGCGAACACCGGCGACGGCGTCGCGATGGCGTACCGCGCGGGCGTACCGATGGAGGACATGGAGTTCATCCAGTTCCACCCGACGACGCTCCCGTCGACCGGCGTGCTCATCTCCGAGGGCGTCCGCGGGGAGGGCGGAATCCTGTACAACCGCAAGGGTGAGCGGTTCATGTTCGAACACGGCTACGCGAACAACGACGGCGAGCTCGCTTCCCGCGACGTGGTCTCGCGCGCGGAGCTCACCGAGGTCAACGAGGGACGCGGCATCGAGGACGAGTACGTCCACCTCGACATGCGTCACCTCGGCGAGGAGCGCATCCTCGACCGCCTGGAGAACATCCTCCACTTAGCGGAGGACTTCGAGGGCGCCGACGGGCTCACCGAGCCGATGCCGGTCAAGCCCGGTCAGCACTACGCGATGGGGGGTATCGAGACGAACGAGCACGGCGAAACCGTCATCAACGGGCTGTACGCGGCCGGCGAGTGCGCCTGCGCGTCCGTTCACGGCGCGAACCGCCTCGGCGGAAACGCGCTGCCCGAACTCATCGTCTTCGGCAAGCGCGCCGGTCGCCACGCGGCCGGCGACGACATGGGCGAAGCCGAGATCCCGACCGGCAAGGAAGGGGAGTGGGAGCCCGCCGACTACGAGTTCGAGGTCGAAGTCGGCGAGACCGGCGGGAGCGATCCCGCCGCGGCCGACGGCGGAGCGGTGGCGACGGACGCCGACGGCGTCCTCGGCGCCACAGTCGAGCGCGCCCAAGAGCGCGTCGACGAACTGCTCGCTCGGAAGGGGCGGAACCACGCGGAGATCCGCTCGCAGGTCCAGAAGACGATGACCGCGAACGTGAACGTGTTCCGCGAGCAGGAGGGGCTCAAAGAGACCCTCGGAGACCTCCGCGAGGCGCGCGAGGCGTACAAAGACGTGGCCGTCTCGGACCCGTCTCGGACGTTCAACACCGACCTCATCCACACGATGGAGACCCGGAACATCCTCGACATCGCCGAGGCGCTGACGATGGGCGCGCTCGCCCGGCGGGAGTTCCGCGGCGCACACTGGCGCAAGGAGCGCCAAGAGCGCGACGACGAGAACTGGCTGAAACACACGCTCGTCTCGTGGAACGACGGCGAGCCCGAACTGTGGTACAAGCCGGCGATCCTCGAAGGCGAGAACAAGACGTACGAGCCGAAGACCCGCTCGTACTGAACGCGATCGGATCGATCACGATCCACCCGGATCTATCACGGTCCCTTATCCGTCAGCGGTCGAAACCACACGGGAGTTTGCTCCCATCGGTCGGCGGGAACATCGGGACCCGACCGTCGATACGCCGGTTTTAGCCTCGTACGACCCCCGAACGCGCCGCCCACAATTTTTCGACGATCGTTGAATAGGGGGTTTATTATCGTCGAAGCCATTGCATCGAGCAAGATGATTCAGACAGAGACCGCACGGACGGCGGCCCCGGCGCTGCCGCCGGAGCTGCAGTCTCCCCGTGCGAAACTCGTGTACCTGTACCTGACGACGAAAGGCGATGCGACCGTCTCCGAGATGGGCGACTCACTCGGTATGAAGAAGATCTCGCTGTACAGCATCCTGAAAACCCTCAAAAAAGAAGGGATGGTCGCCTGCGACGGCGACACCTACGCGCTGAACTGAACTGAACTGAACAGACTCGGGCCGGATCGGCAGCCGCGGTTTTGTTTTCGACGTCGTTCGGCACCTCCGTCCGATATCTCCGTTCGATATCTCCCTTCGAGACGCTCCGTCCAGCGGAGCGTTTACGAGCCCGTGGCACTCACTGAAGCCGTGGACGCGAACCAACAGGAGTTCCGGAACCCGTTCGGGATGGACGAGGCGTGCGAGAACTGTCCCGAGCTATGCGGCCCTCGCGATCGCGTGGTCCACGGCTACGGCGACGTAGGCGCGGAGTTCGTCGTCATCGGCACGCGCCCGACCGCGGCCGCCGAGGCCAACGGCGTCCCGTTCACCGGCGACGGCGGCGGCGAGCGAGTCCAGTCGATCTTCGGGGACCTCGGGTTCGTGCGATCGCCGCCGGACGCGGCGGCGCCAGACGTGCAGAACGTCTTTTTCACGACCCTGACGCGCTGTCGGCATCCTGAACGCGAGCCGACCGACCGCGAGATCGAGACGTGCGAACCGTTCGTGAACGCCGAGATCCGAATGATAAATCCGCAGATCATCGTTCCGGTCGGCGGCCGCCCGCTCCGCGAACTCGCGATCGAGTACACGACGCGGCGGCCGGACTCGTTCGACGTCGACGCCGAGCACGCGACGACTATCCGAGGTCGCGGCTTCGAGCTGGTTCCGATGAAGGAGCCGGACGCCATGACGGACGCGGACGCTGACGCCTTCGTCGCGCACATGCGCGAGAACGTGCTCAGTCGCGACTACCGGCAGACGAAAGGACGACAGAGTCGGTGACTGGCTCGGCTGGGAGACAGAGTTCGTCGCCGCTCGCACCGTGGGTGTGCGCTCAGTTACTCGTGTGGTCTGACACGGTCGCGTCGTCGAGGTCTGCCGCGTCATCTGAACCGGTCGCGTCGTCGAGGTCTGCCGCGTCATCTGAATCGGTCGCGTCGTCGAGGTCTGTCACGTCGTCGAGCGCGCCGCCGAGCAGATCCGTCGTCGCGTCGGTGCTGTCCGCGCCGAACGCGCAGTCGATGAGGATGTGACCGCCCAGCGTCGTGGGCGAGATGACCTGGTCGGCGCCCGCGCGACGGAGCTTGTTCACGTTCTCGCGTTGCGTCGCGGCCGCGACGATCCGGACACCGGGGTTGAGCTGTCGGGCGGTCAGGATCGCGAGCGCGTCGCGCGCGTCGTCTTCGGTGGCGACGACGACCGCGCGGGCGCCGGCGAGGTTGACCCGTTCGAGCGGCTCGACGTCGCTGGGGTCCGCGGTGAACACCGGGATGTCGCGCTCGCTGAGCCGCCGCGCGGCGGTCTCGTCGGTCGTCACGACGGCGTACTCGACGCCGTGGCGGGCGGCGAGTTCTTCGAGTATCGGTTCGGTCAGGTCCCCGTAGCCGAGAACGAGGACGTGGTCGTCGAGGAGGTCGATCTGTCTGTCGGTCATTTTCCCGAGTGCCTTGGAGAGTTGCGCCTCGATGGCCGGAGTGAGAAGCACCCCGAGCGCCACCGCGAACGCGGCGACGTTCATCACGAGCGAGGAGAGCACGAACAGCTGGGCGATGTCGGCGGCCGCGCCGGTCTTCGGAGTGACGTCGCCGTAGCCGACGGTCGAGGCCGTGACGACGGTGAAGTAAAACGCGTCGACGATCGTCTCGATCCCGTTGAACTGATCGCGGAGCGCGTACGACCCGACGGTCCCGTACGAGATGGCCGTGACGAGCGCCGCGCCGGCCGCGAGCTGCGTCGGCGACGGCGAGAAGGTCCGGTCGAACCGGTTGCGGTTGTACGCGAGCGCCGGCCCCGACAGGACGGACAGCGCCACCAGCGGGAACGACAGCACCGAAGCCTGCATCAGCCCTTGGATCGCCGTTAGCGGGAGGAGAACCGCAGTCGAGTACCAGCCGACGCGGTACCCGTTTTTCAACGCGAAACCGCTGCCGAGCATCGCGAAGCCGGTTATCGTCCCCGTGAACCCGACCGTCTGTCGAACGACGTCGGGGACGTAGGGGGCGAGAGGGCCGTCGACGCCGAGCCCGCCGATCTGCGCCAGACCGGCGAGGATCGACAGGACTGCGACCGCGAACGTGAGGGCGATCGACGCCCGCACGGTCACCCAATCGCGGGTCAGTTCCATACCGGTCCGTCGCCGAGGTCGGCCTTAAACTTCGCGAGAAGCGATGCTCGCGCCTCGGTCGACTCGCCGGTGCGGATCGCATCCCGTCGGTGCGGACCGATCGATCCGTCGGTACTGGTTTAACCGGCGCGGTGGTTTGACGGCGTATGTCTCTCCCCGTCGAGATCCTCTTCGGGATCTATCTCGGGATCATCACCGGAATCGTCCCCGCGCTGGTAGCCGGCGTGCTCGGGTTCGTGTTCAAGTACGTCACCGACGTGACCATCCCGGGGCTCGGGGTCGTCGTCCTCGCGCTGGCGATCGCGGGGATCAACGGCGGACTCCTCGCGCTCAACGACGAGACGATCCGCTCGTCGGAACGGGCCCCGGCGATCCTCACCGCGATCGTCATCGTGCTGATGCTCTCGCTGTACGCCCACGCGCAGGGGGACAAACTCGGTGCGAGCGTCCCGAAGCGGATCTCCTTACAGCAGCTCCGGAACCGGACCCTCTCGACGGACGTCGTCGAACTCGTCGGCGGTCGCGGCCGCGTGACCGTCGAGATCGCGGGCGAGGTCGGCGACATGGAGGGATACCCTCCGCTGCCGGCCGAGACCCGCCGCGCGATCGTCGAGGGGGAGTGGACGTTCCCGGCGGACCTCCCGCTCGTCGAACTCGAAGACCGGCTCGCCGAACGCCTCCGGACGGAACTCGACCTCGCCGACATCTCCGTCCGCATCGACGAGCAGGCCCGCGCGGCCGTGGCCGCCGCGCCCCCGATCGGCGCTCTGTCGAAGCGAGTCCCCGCGGGCGAGCGTGCGGTGTCGCTCCCGGCGCTCGTACCGACCGGGATCGCTCGCGGCGACGTCGTCCGCGTGCTGACGCCGGACACGACGGTCACCGGAACGGTGCTCGCGGCTCGGTCCAGCGGGAAAGCGGAGGGCGTGCCGAACGCGAGGGACGACACGCCGACCGGAACCGCTTCGTCAGGCGGTCCGGCGACCGACGACCCGCCGGGCGACGGGGCTGCCCGTACCGACGGCGGAACGGAGGCGTCCGAGGCCCCCGAGACACCGACTCCGTCGACCGCGCCGACGACGACCGGCGGGGAAGGACGGGTGACCGTGGCCGTCGACCGATCTGAGGCGACGGCGCTCTTACGTGCGGATCGGGGCCGGGTCCTGGTGCTCTCGCGCGGGACGCGCCGGGAGTACGAGCTCACGACGCTGCTTCGGCGCGCAGGCAAGCGGTTCCGGAAGGTATCGGTCATCGCCGGGGGCCCCCTCGACGGTCACACGATCGGTGAGGTCGGGATTCGGGAGGCGTACGGCGTCGCCGTGCTCGCCGCGCGCCACGAGTCGTGGACGATCGCACCGCGGGGGTCGCAGTCGCTGTCGGCGGGCGACGACTTGTTCGTCGTGGGGAGCCGCGACGCGCTCGATCGGTTCGCGGAGGTCGCGGCATGAGCGCCGTACTCGGGGCGGCCGGCACCGCTGTCGCCACCGTTGCCTCCGGTGTCATCGGCTTCGAGACCGTCGCCGGAGCGGGCTTCGCCCAGCCGCGTCAGGCCGCGATCACGCTCGCGACGTTCGCGTTGCTCTCCGCGCTGCTTTCGGCGGCGGCGGCGCTGACGTACCGGTGGTACTTCCGGGCGGAGATCCCCGAAGGCGTCACCGCGTTGCTCGGCGTGGCGGTCGTCGCGCTGTACCTCAACACCACGTCGCTCGGCGCGGTCGCGATCGGCGACAGCCCCGAACTGCTCAGACCCGAGAGCGTCTTTTTCAACGTCGTCTCGCTCGGGGTCGCGGCGGTGACCGCACCGGTCGGGAGACACGTCGGCGACCGGCTCGCAGTCGACGTGTTCGCGCTCTCCGGCGCGAAGCAGTTAGAGGGCGAGCTGAGCGGAGTCGTCCGCGCTTTCGGTCGGTTCACGGCAGTCACCCTTCCCGAGGCGGCGGAGATCAAGGACATGGACACGTACGACCCCGTCTCTCCCGAAAAGAAGGCGGAACTCGCCGGAAAGACCCTCCTGTTCGCCCGGAAGCTCTCCGGTGAGGAGCTCCGCGAACGCCTCGTCGAGCGAGTGAAAAGCGACTACGGCGTCGCGTACGTCGACGTCGACGTGGCCGACGACGGAACCGTCGACTACTTCGCGGTGGGATCGCGCGCCGCCGGGCTCGGCCCGACGCTCGCTCCCGGATCGGCCGCGGTCGCGGTGGTCGCCGACCCGCCGAACAACGCCACCGCCGGCGACGTGGTCCAGGTGTGGCAGACGGAACCGGACGCGAAGCGCGTCGCGACGGGCGAGCTTCGCGGTATCGCCGGCGACGCGGTGACCGTCGTGCTCGACGAGTCGGACGCCGAGAAGCTGTCGGAGGGACCGTATCGGCTCGTGACGCTTCCGGCGGCGCCGCAGGCGGACCGGGAGTTCGCCTCGCTGTTGCGCACCGCCGACGAAACGATGGCCGCGGTCGCGGTCGGCGCCGGCAGCGACCTCGTCGAAAGTACGGTCGGCGACGCTGAGGTCGTCGTCGCGGCCGTCCGGCCGGCCGACGGCGCCGTCCAACCGATTCCCTCGCGAGCGTACGCGTTCGGCGCCGGCGACCTGGTGTATCTCGTCGGCCGGCCCGACGCCATCCGTCGGTTCGAGGCCGCCGCGAAAGGCGACGAGCGCGGCGGTGCGATCGACGCGGACGAACTGGCCCACGCGCTCGACACGGACTTAGCCGTCGAAGAGCGCACCCCAGACGAATACGCCGAGGTCGCAAACGGCGAAGCGGTAGATGAGGGCGAAGCGGCGAACGAGGGCGAAGCGGCGGACGAGGGCGGAGCGGCGGACGTCGACCCGGACGACCGCACGCGGTCCGACGGCCTGTGAGACGACGGGACGCAACGCTCTTGAGGCGTCCCTGCGGGAACCTACGTATGGAGTGGAAGCTGTTCGCCGACCTCGCAGAGATCGCCGGCGACCGCGTGATCGCGGTGGACGCGGAGCCGGGGGACACGGTCGGCGACGCGCTCGACGCGCTGCTCGCGGAACGCCCGGCCCTCGGCGATCGGGTACTCGACGCCGACGGCGAGGTCGCCGACCACATCAACGTGCTCCGAAACGGACGGAGCGTCCACCACGACGAGGGGCTCGACGCCACCCTCGAGTCCGGCGACGAACTCGCGCTGTTCCCGCCGGTGAGCGGGGGGTAGCCCCGATATCGACGGCGAGAGCCGAGGAGACGGATCGGTCGTTTCAAACGGTCGCGTGACGGAGTCTGCGACATGAGCGACAGCGACGAATCCGGCGACGCCGCGGCCGGCGGCGACGACCCGCACCGCGAGGAGTTCCACGAGGACCCGGTCGGACACACCCGCGCGACCGCCGACATGACCGTCGGCGAACTGGTCGAAGGGTACGGCGACGCCGGGATCGGCGCGGCGTCGGTCAACGAGGCCGGCGACGTGCTCGCCGAGATGTTCGGCGACGACGACTGCACGGTCTTCCTCTCGCTCGCGGGCGCGATGGTGCCCGCGGGGATGCGCCGGATCGTCTCCGATCTGATCCGCGACGGCTACGTCGACGCGCTGGTGACGACGGGCGCGAACCTGACGCACGACGCCATCGAGGCGATCGGCGGGAAACACCACCACGGCCGGACGCACGACCCCGAAAAGAGCCTCCGAGAGCACGACGAGGGCCTCCGCGACGAGGGCGTCGACCGAATCTACAACGTCTACCTGCCACAGGAGCACTTCGCCGCGTTCGAGGGGCACCTGCGGTCGGAGGTCTTCCCGGCGCTCGAAGCGGACCCGGACGCCGGCGGCGACGGCGCGACGGATGACGGGGTCGTCGGCATCGCCGATCTCACCCGGGAACTCGGCCGCGCCAACGCCGCGGTCAACGAGCGCGACGACGTGGCCGAAGATCCCGGCGTCGCGGCCGCCGCGTACGAGTGCGACGTGCCCGTGTACTGCCCCGCGGTCCAGGACTCCGTGCTCGGCCTGCAGGCGTGGATGTACGCCCAGACGGCCGACTTCACGCTCGACGCGCTCGACGACATGACCGAACTGACCGACCTCGCGTTCGACGCCGAGAACGCCGGGTGCCTGCTCGTCGGCGGCGGCGTCCCGAAGAACTTCACCCTCCAGACGATGCTCGTCACGCCGCGAGCGTACGACTACGCCGTCCAGATCACGATGGACCCGGAGGCGACGGGCGGGCTCTCGGGCGCGACCCTCGAAGAGGCCCGATCGTGGGGGAAGTTAGAGAAGGACGCGCGCAACGCCTCCGTCTACGGCGACGCGACCGTCATGCTGCCGATGCTCGTCGCGGCGGCTCGCGAGCGCGTGGAGTAGCCGCCCGGCCGGAGTCGGCGGGAGCGGGAGTCGGAGCTGTGGGGGACGAGAATCAAGGCCGAGTTGTCACGCGGGCGACCGGGACCGATCCGAGCGTTCGAGACGGCAGCCGCTCGCGGTGTCGAAACGAGAGCCGAAAGAGTCCGCGTCGCCGTTAGTTGTCGCCGTTCTTCGACTGCCACGAGTAGCCGCGCTGCTTCGCCGACTTCCCGAAGCCGCAGGAGGAGCAGCGCTCCTTTTTCGAGTGGTAGGACTTCTCGCCACAGCGGCGGCACTTCACGTGAACCGTCTTGTTCTTTTTCCCTTGAGAGGGCGTACCGGAGCCGGTCATGCTTTGATCGTGACGACGTTATCGCCGCGTATAATCGTTGTGTCTTCGATTGCGACGGCGAACTCGCCGTCGAGTTCGTCGTCGACGCGATCGTCGACGCCGGACTCCGGCTCGATGACGACGTTCATGTGCTGGTCGTAGCCGGCCAGGATCCCGTAGTACGTCGTTCCGTCTTTCAGGTGTACCGTCACCGGCTCCTCGAGCGACGCTTCGAGCACGTCGAGGGGTCGTCCACTCATTGGTACTACGGGCGCCCGTCGCACTATTAAAAATACCGGGACGGAGGGCGATCCCGTGACGAGAATCGGTTGCACGGGGGCTCAGGCGGCGTGTCGGTGGGTACCACGAGCCGCTTGCCGGGCGGCCGATCCGTGAGCGACGACCGCCGATCGAACCCGGGTGTTTTTAAGACGCGCACCTGTACGCCCAGATACCACACTCCCGCGGGACACGGTGAGCCGACGTCGGCTCGGCCGTAGCGGGGCCTCAACGACGCGCGGTAGGACGTAGCGCTGACGGCTCCTTGCGGGGTTTCAGTGATGGACGCCAGTTACGGCGTTCGAAACCGACAAACCATGGAAATCGAAATTGCGACACTCGGCGGTTACGAAGAGGTCGGTCGACAGATGACGGCGGTTCGCGCGGGCGACGACATCGTCATCTTCGACATGGGCCTGAATCTCAGTAAGGTCCTCATCCACGACAACGTGGAGACCGAAAGCATGCACAGCCTCGACCTTATCGACATGGGCGCGATCCCGGACGATCGCGTCATGAGCGAACTGGAGGGCGACGTTCAGGCGATCGTCCCCACCCACGGTCACCTCGACCACATCGCGGGCATCCCGAAGCTCGCGCACCGGTACGACGCCCCGATCGTCGGTTCGCCGTACACGATCGAACTCGTCAAACAGCAGATCGCCGACGAGGGCAAGTTCCAGGTCGACAACGACCTCGTGAAGATGCAGGCGGGCGGCACGATGCGCATCGGCGACTCCGAGCAGGTCGAGATGGAGTTCGTCAACGTCACCCACTCGATCATCGACGCGATCAACCCGGTCCTCCACACCCCCGAGGGCGCGATCGTCTACGGGCTCGACAAGCGACTGGACCACACGCCCGTCATCGGTGACCCGATCGACATGGACCGCTTCCGCGAGATCGGTCGCGAAGACGAGGGCGTCCTCTGTTACATCGAGGACTGCACGAACGCCGGCCGCAAGGGCCGGACCCCCTCCGAATCGTACGCGAAAAAGCACGTCGAGGACACGCTCACCTCGATGGAGGACTACACCGGCGGCATCGTCGCCACGACGTTCTCCTCTCACATCGCCCGCGTGAAGACCCTCGTCGAGTACGCCCGCGAGATCGGCCGGCAGCCGGTCCTGCTCGGCCGCTCGATGGAGAAGTACTCCGGCACCGCCGAGCGGCTCGACTTCGTCGACTTCCAGGGCGACGTCGGCATGTACGGCCACCGGAAGTCCGTCGACCGCGCGTTCAAGCGCATCATGAAGGAGGGGAAGGGCAACTTCCTCCCCATCGTGACGGGCCACCAGGGCGAGCCGCGCGCGATGCTGACTCGCATGGGTCGCGGCGAGACCCCGTACGAAATCGACGACGGCGACAAGGTCGTCTTCAGCGCGAGCGTCATTCCGGAGCCGACCAACGAGGGCCAGCGCTACCAGTCCGAACAGCTGCTCCGGATGCAGGGCGCGCGCCTCTACGACGACATCCACGTCTCCGGCCACCTCCGCGAGGAGGGACATTACGAGATGCTGGACGCGCTCCAGCCCCAGCATGTCATCCCCGGCCACCAGACGCTGAAGGGTCGCTCGCCGTACGTGAACCTCGCCACCTCGCAGGGGTACAAGCTCGGCCGTGACGTGCACGTCACGCAGAACGGGAGCGTCATCCAACTGGTCGAATGACGAACGAGACGAAGGAGGCGCGGGTGCTGGACGCCATCCGCGAGCGGCGTGACTTGGTCAACGCCGCTATCGACGAGGAGTTGCCGATACAGCACCCGGAACGGCTCTACGAGGCGACGCGGTACATCCTCGAAGCGGGCGGCAAGCGGCTCCGTCCGACGGTGGCGACGCTCGCCGCGGAGGCGGTCACCGGCGTCGAACCGATGAGCACCGACTTCCGAGCGTTCCCGTCGCTGGACGGCGTCGACGTCGACGTGATGCGTGCGGCGGTCGCCATTGAGGTGATCCAGTCGTTCACGCTGATCCACGACGACATCATGGACGAGGACGAACTCCGGCGCGGCGTGCCGGCCGTCCACGAGCAGTACGACACCTCGACGGCGATCCTCGCCGGCGACACGCTCTACTCGAAGGGGTTCGAGTTCATGACGGAGACCGGCGCCGACCCCGCCAACGGGCTGGAGGCGATGCGGATGCTCGCGACCACCTGCACGGAGATCTGCGAGGGGCAGGCCCTCGACGTCTCCTTCGAGTCGCGCGACGACATCCTGCCCGAGGAGTACCTCGAGATGGTCGAGCTGAAGACCGCGGTGTTGTACGGCGCGTCGGCCGCGACGCCGGCGCTCCTGCTCGGTGCCGACGACGCGGTCGTCGACGCCTTGTACCAGTACGGGATCGACTCGGGGCGCGCGTTCCAGATCCAAGACGACGTGCTCGATTTGACCGTTCCGTCGGCGGATCTCGGTAAACAGCGCGGCTCGGACCTCGTCGAGGGGAAAGAGACGCTGATCACGCTTCACGCCCGCCAAGAGGGCGTCGACGTCGACGGGCTCGTCGACGCCGACACCCCCGCCGACGCGACGGAGGCGGCGATCGACGACGCGGTGGCCACGCTGGAGGACGTCGGCTCGATCGCGTACGCCAGAGAGACGGCCGAGGACCTCACCGAACGGTCGAAAGGGCACCTCGAAGTGCTCCCCGAGAGCGGCTCGCGGGAGCTTCTGGAGGACCTCGCGGACTACCTGATCGTCCGCGGTTACTGACGGTCTGCGGCCGCCGCTGTTTCTCTCCCGACACGGTCGCGATCGCGACCCGGTCGTGAACCCGCCGCCGCTGACCGGAACGAACACCGGTTTATTCTCGGCTCCCGTTCGTCGGACCGTGTCCCGATATCTCGATGTCGTTCTGTTCTTCCTGCTCGCGCTGTTGTGGGGCGCCTCGTTCATCGCCATCGAGATCGGCCTCGACTACTACCCGCCGCTGTTGTACGCCGCCTACCGGTTCGACATCGCGGCGTTAGTGCTCGTCTCGTACGTCCTCCTCACGGAGCGCAGTCCGTTTCCCCGAAGCCGCGGCGACCTGGCCGCGATCGGGTTGAGCGGCGGCTTCTCCGTGGCGGCCAACAACTCCCTTCTGTTCGTCGGCCAGCAGTACACCACGAGCGGGATCGCCTCGATCACCTACAGCCTCGTCCCCATCGCGACGGCGGCGGTCGCGGCCCTCTGGATCGGTAGTAGCGTCTTGGACGCGCGCGGCGCGCTCGGGGTCGTGCTCGCGTTCGTCGGCGTCGGGCTCGTCGCTCAGCCCGACCCGGCCAACCTCGCCGGCGGCGTCACGGTCGGCGTCGCGCTCATCTCGGTCGGCGTGATCGCCGTTGCGGTCGGGAGCGTCGGGCTTCGGACCGTCGAGACGACGTTTTCCAGCATCGCGCTCACCGGGTGGGCGATGCTGTTCGGCGGCCTGCTGATCCACGGGTTCAGCCTCGGGCTCGGCGAGACCCAGCAGGCCCCGGTCACCGATCTCCCCGCGCTCGCCTCGCTGTTGTTCCTCGGCGTGCTGGCCTCGGCGGTGGCGTACGCGATCTACTTCACGTTGCTCGACCGACTCGGCGCCTTCGAGATCAACCTCGTCTCGTACGCCGTCCCGGTGGTCGCGACGACGACCGGAGCGCTGCTGCTCGCGGAGCCGGTGACCGCCATGACCGTCGCGGGCTTCGCCGTCATCATCGCCGGCTTCGGCCTGTTGAAACGGCGGGCGATCGCGACGGAGGGCTCGAAGCTGGTCGCGACGCTGAACGGGTTGTTCTGATCGGGTTCCTCCTTCGAGGCGGCGGTCTCGATCGGTTCCGTCTCCGGCTTCAGTCGTCTAGCGACGCGATATCCCCCAGGATTTCGGTCGCGTGATCCTCCGGCGAGACGCCCTCGTACGCGAGCACGATCGTCCCCTCGTCGTCGAGCACGTACGTGTTGCGGAACACGCCGTCGAAGGTGTTACCGAACATCTGTTTTTCGCCGTACGAATCGTACGCGCTCGCGATCTCCCCGTCGGGATCGGAGAGGAGCGCGAACGGGAGGTCGTGCTTCTCGGCGAAGGGTTCGAGGTCGTCGACCGGATCGTCGCTGATTCCGACGACGGCGACGTCGGCGTCTTCGAACGCGTCCCACTCGTCGCGGAACCCGCATGCCTCGGCGGTACAGCCCGGCGTGTCCGCGCGCGGGTAAAAGTAGACGACGGTGTAGCGCGCGGCTGCCGGGTCGACGGTGAACGCCTCATCGCGGTGGTCGCGCAGCGTGATCGCGGGTGCGGAATCGCCCGGTTCGAGCATACCTGCCGTGGTGTCGGCGGCCTCTTAGCACGTTCGGTCCGGTTCCTTTTTATCAGGTACTGACATCCTACCCGGTATCGATGGAGTGGCAACCGACGCCGTACACGGCTCCGTTGCTCGTGGCGGCGCTCGCGTCGTTCTCTTTTGTCGCCTATGCGGTCCGCCACCGGTTCCGGGGCGAGCGATCGCTCGTCCGCAGTTTCGCAGGGGTCGCGGTCGGCAGCGGGGTCTGGTCGCTGGCGTACGCCGGACAGCTGTCGGCGGTGACCCTCGGCGACACCCTCCTCTGGAACCGACTCGTCTGGGTCGGCGTCGGCGTGCTCGCGGTCGCGTGGCCGGCGTTCGTGCTGGCGTACGTCGACTGGACGGCGTGGCTCCGACCGCGGCGGTTCGCGGCGCTCTGCGCCGTGCCGGCGGCGGCGGTGGGCGGCGCCCTCGCGTTCGGCGCCGACCCGCTGTTTTACTCCTCGCCCGCGCTCGTTTCGCCGGACGGGTACCTCGTTATGGCGTTCGTGCCGACCCCGGCGCTGCTCGGATTCATGGCGTACACCTACGCCGTGAACCTCGCGACGTTCGCCGTGCTCGGCTACGCCGCGCTCGTCCGCGACGGCGTGTTCCGGCGGCAGGCGGGGCTGTTGTTCTTCGCGGGCGTCGCGCCGATGCTGGCGGGAATCGTCGGCGTCTGGGGCGGGATCGGTCCGACGTTCGTCGATCTCACGCCGGTGACGTTCGCGGTCACCTCCGTCGTGCTCGGGTGGGTCGTGTTCCGGCACCGCCTGTTCGATCTCTCGCCTATCGCCCGCGACACGGTGTTCACGAACCTCTCTGACGGGGTCGTCGTCGTCGACGGCGGCGGTCGAATCGTCGACTGTAACGACCCGGCTCGCGGGCTATTTCCGTCGGTCGAAGTCGGTCAGACGGCCGAAACCGCCTTCGCCGAGTGCCCGGCTGTGGCCGCCGCGGTGGAGCGCGGTGCGCCCGCGGACGCGGTCGACGACGAACTGCGAGTGACGCTCGACGACGGGAGCGCCCCTCGATTTCTCACGCTGGACGTTCACGCGATCGCCGACGGCTCCGCTATCGGCGGGTGCGTGCTGTTGTTCCGCGACATCACCGAGCGCGAGACGCTTCAGCGGCGCTACCGAGCGCTCATCGAGAAGTCGCCGAACGTCATCGCGGTCTGTGGGACCGACGGTCTCCTCCGGTACGTGAGCCCGTCGATAGAGCGGCTCCTCGGGCACGCGCCCGCGGAGGTCGAGGGACGACCGATACTCGATTTCGTTCACCCTGAAGACCGGGTACCGGCCCAGCGGGCGTTCGAACGGGCCTTCGAGAGCGACGATCCGCAACCGCTCGACCACCGGATCGCACACGCCAACGGGAACTGGCGCCGGTTCGAGACGGTCACCGAGCGTCTGTTCGACGACACCGAAGAGGTGGTGATCACCGCGACCGACGTGACGGAGGGCAGGCGATACGAACAACGCCTGCAGGTTCTCAACCGCGTGCTCAGACACGATTTAAAAAACGACACGAACGTTATCGGCGGCTACGCGGACCTGCTTCGCGACCACGTGGACGACGAGGGCGACGAGTACCTCGACATCATCGACCGGAAGGTGCAAACGCTGACCCACCTCAGCGACCAGGCCAGACAGATCGACGTCGCGCTCCACAGCGAGGTCGGACGGACGGAAATCGACCTCACACCGCTCGTCGAGCGGCTCTGTGAGTCGCTCGAATCGTCGTTTCCACACGCGACGGTGCGGGTGTCGTGTCCCGAGACGGCGCCGGTGTGTGCCGACGAGCTGTTGGAGTCGGCGATACGCAACGTCCTCGAAAACGCCGTCGTCCACAACGACGGACCGGAGCCGACCGTCGAAGCGACCGTGGAGGCCGACGGCGACGGGTTCCGAGTCGTCGTGGCCGACGACGGGCCGGGCATACCGGCGGTCGAGCGCACGGTCTTCTCCGAGGCCCGCGAGACGGCGCTCGAACACGCGAGCGGCCTCGGCCTCTGGCTCGTCCACTGGATCGTCACCGAGTCCGGCGGGGACCTGACGATCGACACCCGCGAGCCGACCGGCACGCTGGTGACGATGCGGCTCCGCGGCGCCGGCGAAGATCGGTGACGGTGGAAGCCCCTCCGCAACCTCTTTGCGGTCGGTCACCGAACCGACGGACATGAGCTACGGATCCCTTGACGAGGACGCGATCGAGAGCTATCGGGAGGCGGGCGCGGTGTTGGTCGAAGCGATGAACGAGGCCCGCGAGATGGTCGAGCCGGGCCGAACGCACCTCGAAGTGGCCGAGTGGGCCGAGGACTTCGTCCGCGAGTCGGGCGCCGGGCTCGCCTTCCCGGTCAACATCAGCGTCGACCCCGAGGCGTCGCACGCGACGCCGGCGCGGGACGACGAGACCGAGTTCGGCGAGGAGATGGTGTGTCTCGACATCGGCGTCCACGTCGACGGCTACATCGCGGACGCCGCGGTGACCGTCGACCACACGGGGACCCGGGAACTCGTCGAGGCGGCCGAGATGGCGCTGGAGGCCGCCGTCGACGAGGCTGGACCGGGCGTCGAGGTCGGCGTGGTCGGACAGGCGATCGAGGACGTGATCCGCGGGTACGGCTACACTCCCGTGCTCAACCTCTCCGGGCACGGCGTCCAGCGATACGACGCGCACACGGGGCCGACGATCCCGAACCGCGGCGTCGAGCGCTCGACGACGCTGGAGCCGGGACAGGCCGTCGCCATCGAGCCGTTCGCCACCGACGGTCGCGGGAAGGTCGGCGAGGGGACCGACGAGGAGATCTTCGAACAGCAGGGCTCCGCCAGCGTCCGAGACCGCCGCGCGCGACAGGTGATGGAGCAGATCGAGGCGTTCGACGACCTCCCGTTCGCGGCGCGGTGGCTCGACGGCGACCGCGTCGGAATGGCGCTCCGCCGGCTCAAGCAGGCGAACGCGATCAAGGGCTACCCCGTCCTGAAGGAGGCCGACGACGCTCTCGTGAGTCAGGCGGAACACACCCTGCTCGTCACCGACGACGGCGTCGAGGTGACAACCGCCGGGATCCACGACTTCGACTGATGGACCGGATCTACGCGCCGTGGCGGATCGAGTGGGTGGAACGCGAGACGGACCCGATCGAGGGCTGCCCGTTCTGCGTGCTGCCCGAGCGCGAGGACGACCGCGAGTCGCGGATCGTCGCCTACAGCGACCGCAACTACGTCCTGTTGAACAACGCGCCGTACAACCCGGGACACGCGATGGTGATCCCCCGCGAGCACCGCGAGGACCCGACCGACCTCGACGACGCGACGCTGTTCGACCACGCGAAGTTGAAGCGGGCGACGCTCGAGGCGCTGCGTCGCGACGTCGACCCCGACGGGATCAATACGGGCCAGAACCTCGGCGACGCGGCCGCCGGCGGCTCCGTCGATCACCTCCACACCCACGTCGTCCCGCGGTGGAACGGCGACACCAACTTCATGCCGGTAACGGGGGAGACGAAGGTGATCGTGGAGGCGATCGACCGGACCTACGGACACCTCCACGCCGGATTCGCCGCCGGCGACGACGTGGTCGATCCGGGCGACGCCGAGGCCGGAGCGGCGGTCGAACTCGACTTCGACATCTGAAGTGACGGCTCTGGTGAAACCCGCTGCGGGTGATAGCTTTGCACCCGCTATCGCTCAGTGCAGGTCCAGCAACGATCGAGTGCGGGAGTGGGTGTCGCAGACCACCGCTGGCGACGTAGTATATAAGCGGCCGGAAGTGGCGGTGACGACTCTTTATAAACAACTGACGCGGTGGCGCGCTCCGGTGAGCGCCGCAATGCGGCGCGAATCCGAGCGCGAGGGAGTCGGACCGGCGCGACTGTGCCGGTCCGACGAGGCTGGGGAGGCGTGAGGCTGCGGTCGCGGGGCGTTGGCGGTGTTCACCGCGGAGTCGTCGATCACTTATAAATAGCTCGCCGGATGCCGACCGATTTCCAGCCTCTTCCCGGTGCCCCGCCGTCAGTACACCAGTTCGCCGGAGATGAACTTCCGGGTGCGGTCGTCGGAGGGGGTCTCGAACACGGTCTCTGTGGGCCCGATCTCCGTGATACCGTCGCCGAGCAGCACCGCGACGCGGTCCGCGACGCGCTCGGCCTGATGCATGTCGTGGGTCGCCACGACGACGCCGATTCCGCGGCGTCGGGCCTCAGCGATCGCGTCCTCGATGACGGCGGTGTTCCGCGGGTCCAGATCCGACGTGGGCTCGTCGAGCAGCAACACGTCGGGGTCGTACGCCAGCGCGCGGGCGAACGACACGCGCTGGGCCTCGCCGCCCGACAGCGAGTCGGCGTGTTGGTCCGCCTTGCCGGTCAGCCCGACGATGTCGAGCGACTCGCGAACGGCGTCGGCGGTCCCGTCCGAGCCCGCGACCGAGCGGAGCTCCGCCCGGACCCGCTCCGCCCACGACCGGCGAATACGCAGTCCGTACTCGACGTTACGGGCGACCGACGCGTCGAAGAGGCTCGCCTCCTGAAACACCATCCCGACGCGCCGTCGGAGGGAGAGCCGATCGGACTCCGACACCGCCCACGCCTCCGCGCCGTCGAGCGTGACCGTCCCGTCGTCCGGTTCGAGCGAGAGCGCGAGCGTCCGGAGCAGGGTCGACTTCCCGACGCCCGACGGGCCGATCACGCTGAGAACCTCGCCGGCGTCGACGTCGAGCGAGAGGTCGCGGAACACCGTCTCGTCGCCGTACGACTGCGTCACGTTGCGTACGCGAAGCATTAGGGTCGCACCTCCCGATCGCCGAGCCGGACGACGATCGCGTTGACGGTCAACACGAGCGCGACGAGGATCGCACCGAGCACCATCGCCGTCTCGTACTGTCCCTGACGGGCTTCGAGCTGGATCGCGGTCGTCAGCGTCCGAGTCTTCGAAATTCCGTCTGCGCCCGTGATGTTCCCGCCGACGATGAGCACGGAGCCGACCTCGCTGATCGCGCGACCGAAGCCGGCGAGGATAGCCGTCGCGATCCCGTATCGCGCCTCCTTGAGCACCACGAGCGCCACGTCGAGCCGCGTCCCGCCGAGGACGCGGGCGGCGTCGCGGACGCCCTCGTCGACGCCCGTGATGGCCGCGAGGCTGATCGCCGTGATCGGCGGCGTCGCGAGCACGAACTGCGACAGGATCATCGCCTCCGGGGTGAAAATGAGGTTCAACGACCCCAGCGGCCCCTGATTCGAGACGGCGAACAGCACGAGGAGCCCGACGACCACGCTCGGAAAGCCCATCCCCGTGTTGATGACCGACTTGGCGAACTGCTTGCCGGGGAAGTCGGCGAACCCCATCGCGACGGCGACCGGCACGCTGAACAGGGTACTGAGCGTCACGGCGACGACGCTGACGTACAACGAGACGAAAATGATGCTCCGAACGTACCCCTCCCTGAACGGGAGGTCGAAGACGATCGGAAGCAGCCCCGCGACCGGTTCGATCGGCACGGGTGTCAGTCGGACGAGTCGCTACTCCAACCTTCCGGAACGTACTGCTGGAAGTCGGGGTCGTCGGAGACCGCCTCGGGGAAGAACAGCTGTTCGCCGTTCGTCCGGTACTCCGAGATGGCGTCCTGGGCGTCGGGGCTCGTGATCCACCCGATGTACGCCATCGCGAGGTCGTAGTTGGCGTTGTCGTGCACGCCGGGATTCACCGCCATGATCCCGTAGGGGTTTGCGAGGATCTCCGGTCCGTCCTCGATGGGACCCTGCACCAGGACGACGAGGTCGATCGCCGAGCGCTGAGAGATGAACGTCCCGCGGTCCGAGAGCGTGTAGGCGCCCTGCTGGGTGGCGACGTTCAGCGCCTCACCCATCCCGGTGCCGGTCTCCTGGTACCAGTCGCCGCCGGGTTCGGCACCCGCGGCCTCCCACAGGTTCAGCTCCTTGGTGTGCGTGCCGGAGTTGTCGCCGCGTGAGACGAACCGCGCTTCCGCGTCGGCGATCGCGGTGAGCGCCTCCGTCGCCGAGGCGGTTCCCCGAATTTCCGCCGGATCGCTTTCCGGTCCGACGATCACGAAGTCGTTGAACATGAGGTCGCGCCGGTTGATCCCGTACCCGTCGCGCAGGAACTCGTCTTCGAGGCCGCGAGCGTGGACCAGCACCACGTCGGCGTCGCCGTTGCGGGCCGACTCCAAAGCCGCCCCCGTCCCCTGGGCGACCGCGTCGACGGTGACGCCGTACATCTCCTCGAACTCGGGATGGATCTCGTCGAGCAGCCCCGTGTCGTAGGTGCTCGTCGTCGTCGTGAGCGTGAGCGTCTCGCCGACGACCGCCGGCCCCTCGGAACCGTCGTCCCCCGACGGTCCGAGGGTCCCCGCGATCCCCGAGCAGCCGGCCGCGCTCGCGATCGCCCCCGCACCCACCGCCGCGACGAATCGCCGCCGTTGTATCGGCATAGATACATCGATCTGCGGGGAGTCTCATATATCTTCTGCCGTTCGATCAACCGCGGCCGGTTATGTGTCGGTGCGGAGGCGAACTGATAGCGTTCGAAAATATGGGCGCCGGGCGAGTTTCCTTCAAGAAACCGCTCGACGAACGATCGATGAACGATCGACTGGTGTAACCACAATCAGTTACGAAGCGACGAGGGGAAAACGCCAACAGGGTTCGGGCCGAGCGTCGTCGTATGGACGAGACGGCGGGCCCCGATGCGGGTTCGGAGGCCGACGCGGGAGCGAGCGCCGACGGACCCCCGGCGGCGAGCGCGGGATCGGGCCGCGGCAGGGCCGCGCTCATCGAGGGTGACGCCGAGTTCGACGGCCGAGACGCGGCGCTCCTCCGAGCGGTCCACGAGTCGGGGTCGGTCGCGGGCGCGGCCTCGAACTTAGGACGCTCCCGCGCTCGCGCCCTCTCGCGCATCGATACCCTAGAGGCCGCGTTCGGTGCCCTGGTCGAGCGGCAGCGCGGCGGCTCCGGGGGCGGCGGCAGCCGACTCACGGCGACCGGTCGCGACCTCCTCGGCCGCTACGACCGCCTACAGGCGGTGGTGGCCGCGACCGCGAGCGTGCCGGAGACGGTGCTCGACGGGACGATCGCGAGCGTGGACGGGGAGTTGGCCGACGTCGACACCGCGGTCGGCCCGGTCCGCGGGCTCCACGGCGGCGTGGCGGTCGACGACGCGGTGCAGGTGCGGATCGGCGCCGACGCGGTGACGATTTATAAGGACGCCGCCGAGGTGGACCCGGATTCGACGAGCGCCCGGAACCGACTTCGCGGCGCGGTAGTCGGCGTCGACGCGGGCGAGACCGTCTCGACGGTTCGGATCGCGGTCGATGGGGCTGGCGAGGTCGACGACCGCGTCGTCGACGAGGCCGATGCGGTCGACGGGACCGGTGGGACCGGCGAGATCGATGGGCCCGGCGAGACCGAGGGGGTCACCTTCCGAGTGTTGATCACGGCCGAGAGCGCGGCGCGGTTGGATCTGGACGCGGGCGACGACGTGGCGATCCGGTGGAAGGCGACCGCGACGCGGGTCGTCAGCCAGTCTGCGGCGTCGAGACGCGAGTAGAGAGATCGCAGCGGTCCCTTTCCTGTCAACGAAAGTGATTTAACGGCACGAAGCAATGATGAATCATGAACAACTCAGCCGAAGCGGCAACGAACGAGACTGTGGCCGGAATCCGCGTCGACAACCTCGGACCCGCCGTGGTGGCATCCCTAGCCTCCGTCGTCCTCGCACTGTACTTCTATTACGTCCGCGGCGACAAGCAGCGCGGCCAGTTCGTCGGCTTGTGGCCGAGTACCATCCTCGCGCTCGCCTCCTATGTCAAGTTGGAGCAGATCAGACAAACGCTCGCGGACCGCGACGACTGATATCGCCCCGCGGCACGGCGCGCGACGTTTCGTTTTCCACCCGTGCTCGACCCGTGCGACGTGGCCATCGTCAGCGTCGACGTCGGTACCGGTTATCACCCGATTCGTGTGTCGTGACAGCGCATGACTCACGATGTGCCCGGCAACGAGGAGGGAACGCGTCGGTGGTGTGAGAACTGCCGGATTGCGGTCGAACCGGTCGACGGCGACCGCGGCGCCGAGTGTCCAAGCTGTGGCAGGGAGATCTGAGGGAGTCGGCCTCGGCGGTCGCGGCTCCGTGGCTGACTCAACGGTCGGTGGCGATCACGAGTCCGGGTCGGCGACTCGACTCACTTCCCCCAGAAGGGGTCCCGCTTCCGCTTGGTGTCGAGGTACGCCGCGAGCGCCTCGCGCTCGTCGGCGGTGATCTCCTCTTTCAGCTCCTGTTCGAGGATCTTCGCGTGCTTCTCCGGCACCTCCGTCCAGAGGGTGTCGCCCTCTTCGATGTCGCGGCCGACGGTGGGGCCGTCGATGGCGATGCTCACGCGCTCGCCGGCGCGCGCCTCGTCCACGTCGTCGCCCTGTTTCTGGATCCCGGAGAGCTGGCCGACGCGCTCGAACTCGTTGCCCTCGAACAGCCCGACGTTGCGGTTGTTCTGGAGCGTCCCTGAGATGATCTCGACGCCGACGACGGCGGGGTTGTTCTGGCGGAACGTGTGGTCGGGGAGGATACGGAAACGGGAGGGGCGCACGACCTTGTCCAGCACCGTCTCCTGTTGGGCGCGCTGTTTCTCCTCGACGTAGGTCTCGTAGTCTTCGATCAGCTGGTAGATGACGTCGTTCGTGAACAGCTTCACGTCGGCGTTTTCGAGGTCCGACTCCGCGTTCGCCAGCAGGTCGACGTTGAACCCGAGGATGGCTTTGTGCTCGTCCTGGTTCGCGGTCTCGGCGACCGCGATGTCCCGCGGGGCGATGTCCCCGACTTCGGCTCGGAGAATCGGGACCTCGGCTTCTCGGAGGGCGTTCGCCATCGCCTCCAGCGAGCCGAGCGTGTCGGCTTTGACCACGACGCCGTTGTCGGCCGTCTCGACTTCGATCTCCGCGAGTTCGGCTTTCACCTCCTCGATCACGTCCTCCAGCGGCCGATCTCGGACGACTCGGACGGGCGCGCCCGCCATCGCCTGATCGAGGTCGGGCGCGGCGATCTTCACCCCGGCCGCGGCGCCGACCGCCGCGACCTTCTCGAACTGCTTTTCGGTGCGGATCTCTTCGAGAGGGCGCGGCTGGAGCAGCGCCCGAATCTCGGTGACGATCGGCTCGTTCTGTCCGCCGACGACGATCGTGTCGCCGTTGCGGATCACGCCGTCGTACACGACGGTGTCGATCGTGGCGCCGAAGCCGCGCTCGTCTTTCACCTCGAGCACCGTCCCCTCGCCGGGGCCTTCGACGTCGATCGCCATCTCCTCTTTCATGAACCGCTGGGAGAGCCCCATGAGGACGGTGAGGAGGTCGGGGACGCCCTCTCCCGTGAGCGCCGAGAGGGGGACGACGCCGATGTTCTTCTGAAAGTCTTGGACGCGCCAGTACAGGTCCGCCGAGAAGCCCGCATCGGAGAGCTGGCCGATGATCTCGTAGAGGTTCTCGTTGAGCATGGCCTCGGCCCGCTCCGACTGCGCCTCCAGGCTGCGCTGGATCGGCTCGCCCTCTTGCGGGTTCCATCCCGGCGTCGTGTCCACCTTGTTCGCCGCGACGACGAACGGCGTGCCGGTGCGCCGGAGGATGTCGATCGCCTCCTCCGTCTGCGGCTGGAAGCCGTCGTTGACGTCGACGACGAGCACCGCGATGTCGGCGAGCGCGCCCCCGCGGGCGCGCAGCGTCGAGAACGAGTGGTGGCCGGGCGTGTCGATGAAGAGGAGCCCGGGGAGGTCGAAGTCGGTCGGATCGATGAGCTCGCCGGCCATCCCGGAGATGGTGTCGAGCGGGATGTCAGTCGCCCCGATGTGTTGGGTGATCGCGCCGGCCTCGCCCTCGCTGACGGCGGAGCCGCGGATTGTGTCGAGCAGGCTCGTCTTGCCGTGATCGACGTGGCCCAGCACGGCGACGATCGGCGTCCGAAGAGTGTCCGCGTTTGTGTGGTCGGTCATAAGTGATCGCCCCGAAAAGGTCGGTTACCAGACGTTCGGCCCGGCCGTCAGTTAAGTGTTTCAAAACGCGTCCGCCGCCCGTCGGACGCCCCCGTGGCGTTTAAGACCGTTGCACGGGACGATGCGCACATGGTAGATATCCTCGCGGAGAACCTCTCCGGAAAGGCGGTGATGAGCTCGGACGGAACGGAGCTCGGCGACCTGTACAACATCACGATGGACCTCAAATCGGGCGAACTCAACGATCTGCTCGTGAGCCCTCACGAGCACCTCAGCCCGGAGCGGTCGGGCTTCGACGTCGACGAGCGGGGACGGCTCAAGGTGCCGGTCGGAAACGTGCAGGCGGTGAAAGACTACATCGTCGTCGCCCGCTAATGGAAGTCCTCGACACCTCGGCGTTCATCCACGAGTACACCACGGACGACGACGCCGTCTCGGTACCCGAGGTCCACGACGAGCTCACCGGCGGCGGCGCGCTCCGCTTCGACGCGATGGAAGGGTCGGGGATGACGATCCACGTCCCGGCCCCGGAGGTGATCGACAACGTTCGACGCGCCGCGCGCGGATCCGGCGACGCCGCGGAGCTTTCCGACACCGACACGCGACTGATCGCGACCGCGCTCGAACTGGGCGCGACGCTCGTCACCGACGACTACGCGATGCAGAACGTCGCCGAGCGGCTCGACATCCCCGTCGAACCGATCGCCCGCGACGGGATCACGGAGGAGCGCGAGTGGAAGTTCCAGTGCGTCGGCTGCAACCGGACCTTCGACGAGAACAGGGAGCGCTGTCCGATTTGCGGGAGCGACCTGACGCGAAAGAACCCGGCGTAGCGAACTCGAACCGCGAGATCGACGCGCGCTGAACCCAGTCAGTCCGCGAGCTTCGACTCCGTCTCAGTCGGTGTCGACTCGTCGCGTTCGTCGCGCTCGTCGCGCTCGCCGTCCGAGTCGTCTGTTTCTGCCGACCCGCCTGCATCTGCCGACCCGTCCCTCCTGTCGCCTGCGTCGTCCTCGCCGCCGGCGTCTTCCGGGACCCTCCGACCGGCGGCGTCGCCGCGCCCGCCCGGCAGCGCCGCGTCGAGCAGGTCCCCGTCGAGCCGCGGGACGCGCTCTCGAAGCCGCCCCGCGACGGCGTGGGCCTCGGCGAGTTCGACCTCCGCGACCGCCCGCACGAGCGCGACGGCCCGCTCCGCACGGGCCCGCTGCCACGACGCCTCGCGCGCTTGATAAGTGCGGATCGCCCGCAGGAACTCGGCCTCGGAGAACTCCGGCCAGTACGGCGCACAGAAGTACACCGCCGCCTCGTTACCGTTCGCGTGCCACGGGAGGAAGTTGGAGGTGCGCTCGTCCCCGCCGGTCCGAACGATGAGATCGACGTCACGGAGTGGTCGGTCGTACAGGCGGTCCTCGACGGTCTCGACGTCGACCGCCTCCGGCTCGAGGTCTCCGGCGGCGACGTCGGTGGCGATCCCGCGAGCCGCGTCGAGCAGTTCCGTCCGCCCCCCGTACGCGAGCGCGATGTTGAGGGTGAACTGGTCGTTGTCGGCGGTGCGGCGCTCCGCGTACTCGACGGCGTCGCGCACGCGTTCGGGGAGCCGCTCGACGTCACCGATCGCCCGGACGCGGACGCCTTGCTCGTGGACGCGGTCGGCGTCGGCGAACTCGCGTAGCTTGCCTTCCAGCAGGTCGAACAGCGGCTCGAGCTCCTCGGCGGGGCGTTCGAAGTTCTCGGTCGAGAAGGCGTACAGCGTCAGTTCGGTGACGCCGAGGTCCGCACACCAGTCGAGCACGCGTTCCGTGGTGTCGGCGCCCGCCCGGTGGCCCTGGGGGGCGTCGTCGCCCCGCTCGCGGGCGTACCGACGGTTTCCGTCCTGTATCACGGCGACGTGATCCGGAACCGATTCGATCTCGCGGCGGAGGTGCTGGCGGTACACGCGAGCCGCGAGGTCGCGGAGGCGATGCAACATACATCCTGTTCGACACGACCGACCGGTATGTACTTTTATCCTCTCGGGGAGCGTCGTTTCGGCGATGGCCCCCGTGTCGACTGACCCGGCGGCGGCCGACGGCCCCCCGAACGCCGCCTACGTGTTCGCCGTCGCGTTCCGGCTCGACCCGAGGGACGCGGCCGTCGATCCCGACCGGTTCGAGACGACGATGGAGATCCCCGCGAGCGCCCCCGAAACGGACGGATGGCTGTTCTTCCGCGACCGGCTCTGGCGCGGCGAGATCGGCGACGAACCGTCGTTCCGACGGCTCGCCGGCGACCGCCTCGGGGTCGAGGTCGTGGCGGCGTCGTTCCGCGAACTCCGCACCGACGAGGCGTACCTCGCGGCGCTAAAAACCGCGATCGGCGCGGACCTCGACCGGTTCAACGCCGAGTCGGTCGACGAGGTCCTCCACAAGTACCTCGGCTCGTCGATTCACGTGCGACCGGAATAGGAACGTGCGACCGGAATAGGAACGTGCGACCGGAGTCGGCGGGTGCGGTCGGAATCGAACCGACCATCCCCGCAACGCACTTGTCGGTCGCTCGCCTACAGACGGGCCCATGGTCCCCGCCGACTACGACTTTCACCTGTTCGACCTCGACGGCACCCTCGTCGACGCCGAGTGGTCGTACACGCGGTCGGTGTTCGACCGCGTCGGCGACCGCCTGGGCCGCCGCTTCAGCGACCGCGAGGCGTACGTGCTCTGGCACGGGCTCGGCGGCGCGCGCGGCGACACGCTCCGCGAGATCGGCGTCGACCCGACCGCGTTCTGGCCCGCCTTCCACGACGTTGAGGACCCGATCGCCCGCGCCGAAGCGACCGCGCTCCACGACGACGCCGCGCGCCTGCTCGATCACCTCGACGACGTCGGCGGGCCGACCGGGCTCGTCACGCACTGCCAGCGGTTCCTCGCCGATCCCGTTCTCGACCGCCTCGACCTCGACGGCCGGTTCGACGCGGTCGTCTGCTGTACCGACGAGACGGGGTGGAAGCCGGACCCCGACCCGATCGAACTGGCGATGGCGGAGCTCGGCGTCGACCCCGGAACCCAACGCGGCTACTACGTCGGCGACGGCGAGAGCGACGTGGGCGCCGCCTGGAACGCCGGGCTCGACGCCGTCCACGTCGAACGCGTCGGCCACGAGGACCGGGGCCGGTGCGTGCTCGGCGACCGCCGCGTCACCCGACTCGACGAACTGCTCGACGCGACGTGACCGAAACGGTCGTCAGGCGGCGGACGAATGCGGGTACATGACGAAGTGGCTCCACAGCGGGCGCCGGCGCGACCTGTGTGCGCTCCTGTACGACGCCGGCGAACTGCGGGCGCAGTCGCTGAAGAACCGTCTCGAATCGCACTACGACGAGCGGATCGATCCCGGGTCCTTCTACGCGACGCTGAACTCGCTGGTCGAGTCCGGACACCTCGACCGCCGCACCGAGGGGATCGCCGACGTGTACGCGCTCACCGACGCCGGCGAACGAGCGCTCCGCGACCACTACGACTGGCTCTCGGCGCTGGTCGCGGGGGGCTCGGCCGAGAGCGACACCGCGGACGACGCCGGAGACGATATCGCGCCGAGCGACGTTCCCCGCTCGAACCTCAAGGATTAACAACATCGACGCCTTCAGTTAATATATGACGGTCGTCAGCGTCTCGATGCCGGAGGAGTTACTGGAGCGACTGGACGGATTCGCCGACGAGCACGGCTACACCGGCCGGAGCGAGGTCGTTCGGGAGGCCTCCCGGAACCTGCTCGGCGAGTTCGAGGACGCGAAACTGGAGGACAGGGATCTGATGGCGGTGGTCACCGTGCTCTTCGACTACGAGACCACGAGCGTCGAAGAGCGCATGATGCGACTCCGCCACGAACA
The DNA here is from genome assembly GCF_000336995.1 of Halorubrum aidingense JCM 13560. Lineage (GTDB taxonomy): Archaea > Halobacteriota > Halobacteria > Halobacteriales > Haloferacaceae > Halorubrum > Halorubrum aidingense. The sequence goes on from NZ_AOJI01000022.1 coordinate 306,699, forward strand.
CGAGGGGCTCGTCGCCTCAAACTTCCACAGCCACGTCGGCTCGCGCTACTGCATGGAGCTGTTCGTCTTGGAAGGGAAACTCGACGAGATCTCGGCGTTCGTCGGCAAGATCCGCGCGACGAAAGACACTCTCACGGTCGACTACAGCGTCACCCCGGTCGACGAGTTCGGTGCCGACGCCGTCGTCGACGCGGCCGCCGAGGGCGACGACGCCACGAGCGGCCACGGACACGGTCACAGTCACGAGTAAACCGGCGTCGCGACGCGGTCACCCCGAGCCGGCAGCCGACGACTCGTCCGCGATCACGGCGAGAAACGGTACGATGAAGCCGACGACGTACCCCGCGAGGTGCGCGAACACGTTGCTGCCGAACGGGACGAGCACCATCGACCCGATCACCCCGGCGGCGGCGACGCTCGCACCGGTGACGTACAGCAACTCCCGCGAGGGTGCGAGGTTCAGTCCGACGACCCGCGGCCGCCCGGCGACCGCGTGCAGCCCGGCGGCGACGGCGACCGCGGCGACGGCGAACAGGCCGCCGACCGCCGGCAGCGGCGGAAAGTAGCCGGCGCCGCTCGGAACGAGATACGCGACCGCGAGCGACGCGAGCGCGACGACGGCCGCCCATCGAGCGTCGATGCCGACGAGGCCGCCGTCCGGGCTGCGGTCGACCGCTCCGCTCCCGTTCGTCTCCGTCGCCAGCGCGGCGAACCAGACGACGACGAGGTACCCGAGAAACGCGCTGTTCACGTCGGAAAACCCCGCGGTCGGCGCGTTCGTCAGCCCGCCGAGCGCGACGATCGTCGCCCACGCGGAGACGATCGGGACGACCGAGAGGTACGTCAGCGCCGCGTACAGGAGCCGGCGTCGCCACCCGGCGACGACCGACAGCGGGTACGCGACCGCGAGCAGCAGCCAGTAGTTCACGACGTTATCGACGAGGTGCGTCGTCGTCGTGTGGACGTAGCTCGACGCGAACGCGGTCCACAGCGTCCACCGGCTCTCGAAGACGCCCTCGGCGGCCAGCGAGAGCCGCCACGCCGACGACCCCGGGAGCAGGCTCACGGCGACGAGCAGCGCCGGGAGCGGGAGGAACACGAGCGCGAGCTCGGCCGGAGGACGAGACCGAACCGCGGCGGTGAGACTCGCGGCGAGCTCGCTGACGGTCGGCGGCCCCCGCGGCGTTCCGCCGCTGTTCCGGCCTGCCTCGTCACCGGCGTCGGCGTCCCGAACAGGCCCGTCTCCGTCGGCGGTCATCGACTCTCACAGGTTCGCCGGCTGGATCGTCGCCAGCGCCGCCGCGAAGTCGTCGCCGGTGATGCCGACCTCGTCGGCGTGGTCGTTGGCGGCCGCGCCGTGCTCGTCGGCGACGCGCTCGATGGCTTGGAGCGCCGCCTCCCGACAGAGCGCGGCGATCTCCGCGCCGGAGTACCCCTCCGTCTCGTCGGCGAGTCGTTCGAGGTCGACCCCCTCGACGAGGGGCTTCTCGCGGGTGTGGACGTCGAGGATCTTCCGACGGGCGTCGCGATCGGGTTCGGGCACCTCGATGTGCGTCTCTAACCGCCCCGGGCGAAGCAGCGCGGGATCGAGGGCGTTCCGCCGGTTCGTCGCCGCCAGCACCACCAGATTGGGGTTGTCGCTCGCGCGGTCCAGTTCCGTGAGCAGCTGGGAGACCACGCGCTCGCCGACGCCCGACCCGTCGCCGCCGGGGCCGTCGCGGTCGGCCGCGATCGCGTCGATCTCGTCGAAGAAGACTATGACGGGGGCGGCCTGGCGGGCGCGATCGAACAGGTCCCTGACCGCCTTCTCCGATTCCCCCACGTACCGGTCGAGCAGCTCCGGGCCGGCGACCTGGATGAAGTTGACGCCGCTCTCGCCCGCGATCGCTCTCGCGAGCAGCGTCTTCCCGGTGCCGGGCGGCCCGTGGAGCAGCACCCCGGTCGGCGGGTCGGCGCGAGCCGCCTCGAACAGCGGCCCGTAGGTGAGGGGCCACGAGACCGCCCGATCCAGCTTCGCCTTGGCGTCCGGGAGCCCCCCGACGTCGGCGTAATCGGTGGTCGGCTGCTCGGCGACGTACTCGCGCATCGCGCTCGGTTCGACGGCGGCGTGGGCCGCCTCGAAGTCGGCCCGTCCGACCGTCACCTCGGCCAGCGCCGTCGCGTCCGTCTCCCGGGCCCGCCGGAGCGCGATCATCGCCGCCTCCTGTGTCAGCCCCTCGATGTCGGCGCCGACGAACCCGTGGGTCCGGCTCGCGATGCGGTCGAGGTCGACGTCGTCCGCGAGGGGCATCCGGCGCGTGTGGACGTCGAGGATCTGCCGGCGGCCCGCCTCCCCGGGGACGCCGATCTCGATCTCGCGGTCGAAGCGACCGCCCCGGCGCAGCGCGGGGTCGAGGCTGTCGACGCGGTTGGTCGCGCCGATGACGATCACGTCGCCGCGGGCGTCGAGCCCGTCCATCAGCGAGAGCAACTGGCCGACGACGCGGTTCTCCACGTCGCCGCCGTCGTCGCGCTTGCCCGCGATCGAGTCGATCTCGTCGAAGAAGACGATCGCGGGGGCCTCCTGACTCGCGCGCTCGAACACGTCCCGGAGGCGCTCTTCGCTCTCGCCTTTGTACTTCGACATGATCTCGGGGCCGTCGACGGTGATGAACGTGGCGTCCACCTCGTTGGCGACGGCGCGCGCGATGAGCGTCTTCCCGGTGCCCGGCGGCCCGTGGAGCAGGACGCCCTTCGGGGGGTCGACGCCGAGGCGAGTGAACACGCCCGGCTCCGAGAGCGGGAGTTCGATCGTCTCGCGAACCAGCTCCAACTCCTCGTCGAGACCGCCGATGTCCTCGTAGGTCGCGCCGGCGGTGTGCTCTGCGGGGGGTGCGGCGCCGTCGACGCCGTCGGTACCGGCGGAACCGCCGTCGCCCCCAGTCGGCGCGGTCCCGGAGGCGCCCGTCGAGGGGGTCGTCGAGGAGGCCGTCCCGGCCCCCCCGGCCGTCCCGGTCGCCCGGCTCTCGGCGCCCTCGCGCTCCTCGTACACGACGGATACGTCGGTTCGGTCGGTGACTCGCACCGTGCCGTCGGGCCGCGTCTCGGCGACGACGAATCGGAGCCCACCGAGGCGCTCGACGTGGACCGCCTCGCCCTCGGTGACGGGCCGATCGCGGAGGTCCCGAGCGAGCGCGCGCTCGACGACCTCGCGACTCACGTCGACGTCGGCGAGACGAGCGGGCGCCGCGAGGACGACGCGGGTCGCGTCCTCGACGTCCACGGGGCCGACCGCGACGGTGTCGCCGACTTTCACGCCGGCGTTCGCTCGGGTGTCGGCGTCGATGAGAACGGAGCCGTCGCGGGCGTCGGCGCCCCCGGGCCACACCTTCGCCACCGCGGTCCGCTCGCCGCGGATCTCGACGGTGTCGCCGCTGAGGAGGCCGAGTCGCTTGCGAGCGGATTCGGGGAGCCGGGCGATGCCGCGGCCCGCGTCCCGCTTCTCGGCGGCGCGGACGGTGAGCCGGAGGGCGGCGGTGTCGTTCATGGCCGTCGTAGTCGCCGCCGGCTCTTTATCCTTGTCCGGCCCGGTCGCCGATCGGCGACCCGGCTCGCGCCGTCGGTCCGGGCCGCCGACTGTCGGCCGCCGACCGCCGACCGCAACCCCCTTCCCTCCCGCGAGCGGGCGGCTAGGTATGCAACCGACAGGGCACCTGCGCGACGGCGCGGTCCGCGTCGCCGGCGACGCCCGCCAGCGATTCTACGACTCCCGCGGCTACGGGCGCCCGCTCGACGGCAACGAGATCGAGCTCTCGCGCGTCGAGGCCGCCCACCTGCTGTTCCGCGGGGACCTGGCCGGCGTCACTCTCGATTCCGACGGCGGACGCGGCACCGACAGCGACACCGACGGCGACGCCGCCGGGTTCGAGCGCTTCTTCGTCGAGAGCGCGGCCGCCGCCGACCGCTTCGCGGTGCGCTACCTCGTGTACGCCGACCTCCGCGACCGCGGCTTCTACCTCTCGCCGGCCCGCGACCCCTGGCCCGGCGGAGACGCCCCCGTCGCCGACGCGGTCGACTTCGTCGCTTACGAACGCGGGTCGACGCCCGACACGGGGAACGTGAAGTACCCGGTGCAGGTCGTCGGCGAGCGCGAGTCGCTTCCCGCGGCCGGGCTCGCCGGCCGCACCCTCGCCGTCGTCGACGAGGAGTCCGACATCACGTACTTCGCGGCTGACCGCGCGGACCTCTCGGGGACGACCGAGTACGAGCCCGCGGAGCGCGTGACGGGCGTCCTGCTCTCGGATCGGGTCGTCGTCTGGGACGCCCCGGACCCCCTCTACGAGCGGGGCTTCTACGGCCAGCCGCTCACCGGCCGCGCCGCGGCCGTCGAAGGGGCGATCCAGCTCTCGCTGGTCGAGGCGGCGTCGCTGGCGGCCGACGGGGCGCTGTCGCTGTCGGCGTCGGTGGACGCGGCGGGCGAATCGCTCAGCGAGGGCGCCACAGAGACAGACGGCCCCGCCGCCGCCATCGTCGCCCGCGGCCGCGCGGTCGAGGGCGAGCGCTTCGACCGTCGCCTCGCCGTATATCGACGGCTTCGCGAGGCCGACACCGTCCCGAAGACCGGCTTCAAATTCGGCGCCGACTTCCGGACGTACCTCGACGTGGAGACGGTCGACGACCTCCCGCACTCCGAGCACCTCGTGCGCGTCGTCGCCCCCGACCACCGATTCTCGCCGCGCGAACTGTCGCTCGACGTGCGACTCGCGGGCGGCGTCCGCAAGGAGATGGTGTTCGCGCTGGCCAGGGTGGGGGAGGACGGTGGTGAGAATGCGCCCCTCGACGCCGACGTGGAGTGGCTCTCTATCGGGCGGCTGACCCCGTAGCGATCGCCGATGTGAGCGGACGGGGACCGCCTCCGGGACGAACGGAAGGATTTTTTCCGAACGTGGACCTCTCGGGACTTATGAACGAGCCCTCCGCGTTCGGATCGACGTCGACCGCGTACGACATCTCCACGGTCGATCTCGACGACGACCGGTACGAGGTCAAGCAGTCGGCGATCCGGAACAAGTACGCCGTTCGCGACAGCAACGGCACCGTCGTCTTGCGCGGGAAACAGAAGATGTTCAAGCTGAAAGAGGAGTTCCCGTTCGTCACCGGCGACGGCGACGACGCGTTCACCGTGAAGGCGGGGGGGGATCATGGACGTCGCCGGCAACTACGCCATCGTCGATTCGGGCACCGGCGAGGAGGTCGTCGTCCTCGACGAGGACTTCTCGCTGTTCGTCGAGAACTGGACGATCCGCGACCCCGACACGGGGGCGGCGCTGGCGACGATCCGGTCGAAGAGCAAGGCGATGTCCGCGCTCCGGCACCTGATCTCCGTCGCGAACCTCGTCCCGAACAAGTACGAGATCTTCGACGCCGACGGCGGTCACGTCGGCGACATCGAGGGGAAGTTCTCGCTGCGCGACGCCTACACGGTCACCATCGACGACGCGAGCGACGTGCCGAAAGAGGCGGTGATCGCCGCCGCGTGCGTCCTCGACGCCCTCGAAAACCAGTAGCGACGCGCGCCGCCTACTCGCCGCCCAGTTTCGTCTCGCCGACGGCGTCGTGCCCCTCGATGGTCTCGGTCCCGCCCATGTACGGGCGCAGCGCCTCGGGGACGGTGACGGTGCCGTCGTCGTTCTGGTAGTACTCCAAGATGGCGACGACGATCCGCGGGACCGCGAGCCCGGAGCCGTTCAGGGTGTGGAGGTACTCGGCCGACTCGTGGTGCTCCTCGCGGAACCGGATCCCGGCGCGGCGCGCCTGGAAGTCCTCGAAGTTCGAGACCGAGGAGACCTCGAGCCAGCGGCCGCCCTCCTCGGGGCCCTCGTCCATGTCATCGCCGGGCGCCCACACCTCTAGGTCGTACTTCTTCGCCTGCGTGAACCCGAGGTCGCCGGTGCACATCTCCAGCACGCGGTAGGGGAGTTCGAGGCGGCGGAGCACCTCCTCGGCCTCGTCGACGAGCCCCTCGAAGCGCTCCTCGCTCTCCTCGGGCCGGACGAAGTTCACCATCTCCACCTTGTTGAACTGGTGGACGCGGACGATTCCGCGCGTCTCGGTGCCGTGCTCGCCCGCCTCCTGCCGGAAGTTCGGCGTGTACGCCTGGTACTTGAGGGGGAGGTCCTCGCCGAGCAGGATCTCGTCGCGGTGGAGGTTCGTGACGGGCACCTCCGCGGTCGGGAGCAGCCAGAGGTCGTCGTCCTCGTACGGCTCCTCGTTCGTCCCCTCGATCCGGTAGGCGTCCTCGGTGAACTTCGGGAGCTGGCCGGTGCCCCGCATCGAGTCGGAGTTGACCGGGATCGGCGGGAACACGTCGTGGTAGTCCTGCTCGCGGTGGACGTCCAGCATGAACTGGATCAGCGCGTGTTCGAGTCGGGCGCCGTCGCCCTTCGCGACGTAGAAGCCGCCGCCGGCGACCTTCGCGCCGCGCTCGAAGTCAAGGATCTCCAGCTCCTCGCCGAGGTCGTAGTGCGGAATCACGTCGTCGGGAAGCTCCCGGCGGTCGTCGAACCCCTCGCGGCGCCGCTCGACGTTCTCCGACTCGTCGGCGCCGACGGGCACCGATTCGTGGGGAATCTGCGGAAGTTCGAGCAGGGACTGCTCCAGTTCGGCCTCCAGTTCGTCGGCGCGGTCCTCGATATCCTGGAGTTCGGCCTTGAGTTCCTGCGAGCGCTCGATCGCTTCTTGCGCCTCCGCCTCCTCGCCGGCGGCTTTCAGCTCGCCGATTTTCGAGGAGACCTCGTTGCGCTCGTGGCGCAGGTCGTCGCCGCGCTGTTTCAGCTCTCGCCACTCCTCGTCGACGTCGAGTATCCGGTCGAGGTCCACGTCGACGCCCTTGTTGGCGAGCGCCTCGCGGACGACCTCGGGGTTCTGCCGGACGAACTGTCGAGACAGCATTTGTCGGTGGTTCCGCCGGACGGCCCAAAACCGTATCGGAGCGTCGGTACCGTCTCGTCGGACCGATAGCTCGGTGAGTGCGGTGCACGGCCACGCGGCCCGCGGTGGCCACTTATAAATAATCGCCAGCGGCGGCTCGGTGAACGCTACCGTGCTCCGGTCGATCGCTTACAAATCGTCGGTGGAGTAGTGGCCCTGTCCAACGCCTGCGACACCCAACTGCTCCGCAACCGCTCCGCAACCGCTCCGCAACCGCACCGCTCCGCAACCGCACCGGTCCGCAACCGCACCGCTCCGCACCTCACGCCTCCCCAGCCTCGCCGCTGGCGCCGACGGCGCCAGCGACTCCCTCTCGCTCGGTTCGCGCCTTTATAAGGCGCTCACCGGAGCGCGCCACCGCGTTCGGTCATNCGCTGGCGCCGACGGCGCCAGCGACTCCCTCTCGCTCGGTTCGCGCCTTTATAAGGCGCTCACCGGAGCGCGCCACCGCGTTCGGTCATTTATATACTACGTCGTCGTCACCCCCGTCATCATCGCCGCCACCGTCGATCGACGGACGCGCCGAGATTCTCGATCAGTATCCGCCGGGGAGCGCGAAGACGACCGCGAGCGCGAACAGCGGCGCCGCGGCGACCGCCGCGTACCACAGCCCGGCAGCGACGAGCAGCGCCCACGTGCCGGGGCCGTAGCCGGTCGGGTCCCAGTCGACGCCGAGCCGCGGGAGCCCGAGCACGGCGGCCGTCGGGGCGACGAGCGCGACGAGGACGCCGCCCGCCAGCGCGGTCTCGACGAGACCGCTGCTCCAGCCGGGGCCCGCCGGGTCGACGAGCCCGACCGTGAGCAGAATGCCGGCGACGTAGGGGACCGAGAGCCCGAGTGCGACGCCGACGTACGACGGAACGAGCCGCCCGGCGGGCGGGAGCGCGACGAACAGCGCGCGGAACCGCGCCGCGAGCAGGAACGGCGACCACAGCACCGCGGCGGCGATCCCGGGGAGCGCGAGCAGCGCGAGCGTCAAGACCCACCCGACCGCCGTGTCGACGACGGCGAGAGCGGGAGAAGTGCCGGGAAGCAGGGCGAGAGCGAGAGGGAAGACCGGAGCGACGGAGGGAACGGCCATGCTCGAAGGGCCGCCGCGCGCGACAAATCGTTTTGGGTCGATCGCGGTCGGCGCCGCTCGGATCACCACGATTTAACCCGCCCGACGCGAGCGCGTATCCATGCTCATCACGGGCGCAGAACTGGCCGACGGACGGGTCCGCGACGTCCGGATCCGGGAGGGAGCGATCGAGGCGGTCGGGGAGGGACTCGACGCCGACGCCGGCGAGCGCGTCGTCGACGCGCGCGGCAGACACCTGTTGCCGGGCGCCATCGACGTCCACGTCCACTTCCGCGAGCCCGGCGGGAGCCACAAGGAGACGTGGGCCTCGGGCTCACGGAGCGCGGCCGCCGGAGGGGTCACGACGGTCGTCGACCAGCCGAACACCTCGCCGCCGACCGTCGACGGCGACGCCTTCGACGAGAAGGCCGCCCTCGCGGCCGCCTCCCACGTCGACTACGGGATCAACGGCGGCGTCACCGCCGACTGGGACCCCGAGAGCCTCTTCGAGCGCCCCCTGTTCGCGCTCGGCGAGGTGTTCCTCGCCGACTCGACCGGCGACATGGGGATCGCGCTCGACCTGTTCGAGGAGGCGCTCGCCGAGGCCGCCGCCCGGGACGTGCCCGTCACGGTCCACGCCGAAGACGAGACGCTGTTCGACGAGTCGGCGCTCGGCGGCGACCTCGGCGGCGTCGGGACCGCCGCGGCCGCCGACGCGTGGTCCGCCTACCGGACGGCCGAGGCCGAAGCCGCGGCCGTCGAACGCGCGCTGGACGCCGCCGACGCGAGCGACGCGCAGGTGCACATCGCGCACACGTCGACGCCGGAGGGGATCGACGCCGTCGCAGACACCGACGCGACCTGCGAGGTCACGCCCCACCACCTCTTTCTGTCGCGAGAGAACGCCGGACGGCTCGGCACGTTCGGTCGGATGAACCCGCCGCTCCGGTCCGAGGAGCGCCGGGCGGCCGTCTTCGAGCGGCTCCGCGACGGCGACGTCGACGTGGTCGCCACCGACCACGCGCCGCACACGGTCGCCGAGAAGCGGCAGGGGCTCCGCGAGGCGCCGAGCGGCGTCCCCGGTGTGGAGACGCTGTACCCGCTGCTTCTCGAATCGGTTCGGACCGGCGAACTCCCGATCGAGCGCGTCCGCGACGTCGTCGCCACCAACCCGGCGTCGATCTTCGGCATCGAGGGGAAAGGCCGGATCGAGGCGGGGGCCGACGCCGACCTGATCCTCGTCGACCTGACGAACCCGCGCGAGATCGAGGCCGGCGCGCTCCACAGCGCGTGCGGGTGGACGCCCTTCGAGGGGGTACAGGGCGTGTTCCCGGAGCTAACGCTCGTCAGGGGCGAGGTCGTCTACGAGCGAGACCCCGTCACCGGCGCCGAGTCGTTCGGCGAGCCCGTCGGACGGAACGTCCGCGACCGTTGACATCCTCCCCGCCCTGAAGGGCGGGTTTTTAGCCTGGCAATTTCCATAACCGATTCGACGCGCCGACGCTCCGACGGGGTCGACCTGACGAGGTCAACCCGACGAGGTCAACCCGACGAGGTCAACCCGACGAGACCGCCGCGGCGAGACCGACTCGATCACCGTACACCGACGAGACCGGCCCGAGAGCCGGTGGGGACGGCGGAGCCGGCGGAACGCATATGCCGCTGCTTCCCGTAGTCGAGTCATATTAATGACCATGGGTAGCGTTCGCACGATTTTCGCCGAGGCGGTCTCCGTAGACGCCCGGTCAACCGTCTCGCCCGGCGGCCGGTGGCCGTTGGTCTCCGACGATCGGTCACATGACTGACCCGACCGAGACGGGGTCCGTCGGCGCCGCGACCGACGCGTCCGATTCCACCTCACCAGACGCCGATGCGGCTGATACCGGCTCGTCTGACACCGATACCGCGGACACCGGTGCGTCGACGGAGATGTCCGTCGCCGACGTCGCCGCCCTCGTCGATCGCGTGACGGCCAACGTCGAGGAGGTGATCGTCGGGAAGCGAGAGTCAGTCGAACACGTGCTCGTCACCCTGCTCGCCCGCGGTCACCTCCTCATCGAGGACGTTCCCGGCGTCGGGAAGACGACCCTCGCGAAGGCGGTCGCGCGCTCGATCGACGGCTCGTTCACGCGCGTCCAGTTCACCCCCGATCTCCTCCCCTCCGACGTGACCGGGGTCAACGTGTTCAACCGGCGCACCGACGCCTTCGAGTTCCAGCCGGGGCCGGTGTTCGGCAACGTCGTGCTCGGCGACGAGATCAATCGGGCGCCGCCGAAGACCCAGTCGGCGCTGCTCGAAGCGATGGAGGAACGGCAGGTGACGACGGACGGCGTGACCCGCGAGCTGCCGGACCCCTTCTGCGTGATCGCGACCCAGAACGACGTGGAGCCCGGGCAGACGTACGAGCTTCCGGTGGCCGAGGTGGACCGCTTCACCAAGAAGATCCGCCTCGGCTACCCCGACACCGACGAGGAGGCGGAGATCATCGGCCGGATGGTCGCGGACCACCCGGTCGACGCGATCGAACCGGTGGCGACCGTCGCGGACGTGCGATCCGCCCGCGCCGCCGTCGGCGCGATCGAGACCGCGGAGACGGTCCGCCGATACGTCGCTCGACTGGCCGTCGACACCCGACAGAACGCCAGCCTCGGCGTCAGCCCGCGCGGGAGCCTCGCGCTGCTCCGGTGTGCGCAGGCGCGGGCCGCGCTCGACGGGCGCGGGTACGTGATCCCCGACGACGTCCAGCGGGAAGCGCAGACGGTGTTCGCCCACCGGATCAGGACGGGCGCGAGCGGAACCGACGGCGCCGACGTCGTCGCCGACGCGCTCGAACGCGTCCCCGTGGAGTGAGCGGCCGTGGCGACGATCACCCTCACGCGCCGGGGGCGGATCGCGGGCGGCGTCTGTGCCGTCGCGATCGTCATGGCGCTGGCGGTCGGCACGCGCTCGCTCAACGCGGTCGTGCTCCCCGGTGTCGTCGCGCTCGCCGCGGGGTACTACCAGGTCGCCAGACTCTCCGACCCGAGCGTCCGTCGGACCGGGCCGGCGGACGGCGCCGTCGGCGAGACGCGCGAGGTCGGCCTCCGGCTGTACGGCGACACCCTCGGTGAGCCGGTGTCACCGGCGTTTCCGGCGCTCGTCTCCGACCGGCTCGACGACGGGTTCGCGGGAGCGACGGGAACGACGGGGACGACCGGGGAGACGGAGCCGATCGCGACCACCGCGGGCGCGTCGGGAGGCGTCTCGTACGCCGTTCGGTACCGGCGGCGCGGCGAGCGCCGGCTCGGTCCCGTCACGGTGACGGCGACCGACGTGTTCGGGCTCTTCGAGCGGCGGGCCGTGATCGACGAGGTCGACACCGCGCTCGCGTACCCCGCCTGTCGTCCGATCCCGGCCGAGTTCCGTCGACGGCTGTCCGCCCCCGACGCGCTCGGTGTCGGCCGGCAGCGGGAGGAGTTCGACCGGCTGCGCGAGTACGCTCGCGGCGACGCGCTCCGCGACGTTCACTGGCCGTCGACCGCGAAGCGCGACGAGATCGTCGTCAAGGAGTTCGCCGCGGAGACCGACCGCGGCCGAGTGTCGATCGCGGGCGAGACCGTCGGCGACCGCGCGGGCGACGACGGGTTCGCGGGCGACGACCGACTCGCGACCGCGACCGCCAGCCTCGCGGTCGCGCTCTTGGACGACGGCGTGCCCGTCGACGTGGCGCTTCCGGCGGGGACCGTCGCCGCCGACCCGGGCCAGCGGGGGCGGCGGACCGTGCTCGAACTCGCCGCGCGGACCGGACCGGGACGGGTCGCGGTCGAGGACGCCGACGTGCGCGTGGTCGCGGACGCCGACGGCGCGCGGTACGAACTCGGGGATCGGACGGTCGACTTCGAGGCGCTCACCGGGACACCGGCGCACGGCCCGGCGGAGCGGGGCGAACGGGCGGCCCGGAACGCGGGCGGTGCTCCGGGCGCCCGAAGCGTCCCCGGCGCTCCCAGCGCGGATCGGCGAGCCACGGAGGCGTCGGGACGATGAGCGACCGGAGCCTTCTCGACCGAATGCGATCGGACCGGGAACGGGCGGCTCGTGAGCGCTCGGCGGTCGACCGGTCGGCTCCCCACCGCTCGACGGGCGATCGGTCGGCACCCGGCGGCGTCGGACCGCTGGGCGTCCTCCCGCCCGGAATCGCCGATCCCGCGGTCGCCGGTGTCGCGCTCGTCACGGGAGCGTACCTCGCCGTGTTCCTCGGTGCGACGGACGTGGTCGGCGGGACGATTCGGACGGCCGTCGCGGTCGCCACGGCTGGCGTCGCCGGCGCGGCTCTCGCCCGCGTCGTCCGCGAGCGCACCGCGGTTCGGCTGACTGCGGCGCTGTTCGCCGCGACGCTGGCGGGCTACTACTTCGCGATCCCCGCGAGCCAACGGGCGGTCTTCTCGGTCGAGAGCGTCGCGTACGACGTCGTCTCGCTTTTGACCGGGCTCTCGGTGCTCCGACTCGCGCTCGCGGACGTGTGGATACTCGCGGTCGCACCCGTGCCGACGTTCCTCGTCGGCTACCTCGCCGGCCGCGGACGCCACGTGCCCGCCGCGACGGTCGCCGGCGGAACCCTGTCGTTCCTCGTGCTCACCGGCGACGCGGGCGGGACCGCGACGCTCGCCGGCGTCGTCGGGATCGCGCTCACCGCCGGGCTCGACACCCTCTCCGCGCCCGGGCGGCTCCGGTCGCACGGCGGCACGCTCGCCGCGGTGCTGGCCGCGATGATCCTCGTGAGCGCGACCGTCACCGTGCTGCCGGCGGGCGCGGCACAGCCCTGGGCGCTGGACCGCGGGAACCCGACGCTGGAGTCGACGCTGGGGGCCGACGACCGGGTCGAGATCGTCGGTCCGACGCGGCTCTCGCCCGAGGTCAGGTACACGATCGAGAGCCCGATCGCGTCGAACTGGCACGCCAACGCCTACGACCGGTACACCGGCGACGGGTGGGTGCGCTCGGGCGAGCAGTCCGCGCTCGACGGCCCGCTCGACGGCCCGCCGGGCGAGACGACGACGGCGAACGTCACGATCGAGCCGGCGTCGGAGACCCGACTGCTTCCGGCCCCGTGGCAGGCGGTCGACGCGCGCGGTGCGGGGAGCTCAACCGCACGGGTCGACGAGCGGGAGACGATCCGGCTCGGCGCTCCGTTGGTACCCGGCGACGTCGCGACTGTCGAGAGCCGGGTCCTCGACGCGGAGCCGGCCGAGCTACGCAACGCGAGCACGGAGTACGACCCCGCTATCGAGGCGCGGTACACCCAACTCCCGGAGAGCACGCCGGACCGGGTCGGCGATCGGACCGATGCGATCGTCTCCGAGGCGGGCGCCGAGAACCCGTACGATCAGGCCGTCGCGATCGAGCGGTACCTGATCGAGGAGTACGACTACTCGCTGACCGTCGAGAAGCCGGACGGCGACGTCGCGGACGCGTTCCTCTTCGAGATGGACGCCGGGTACTGCACCTACTTCGCGACCACGATGGTCGCGATGTTGCGCTCGCAGGGGGTCCCGGCGCAGTTCGTGACGGGGTACACGACGGGCGAGGCGGTCGGCGACGACCGGTACGTCGTCCGCGGGCAGAACGCCCACGCGTGGGTGAAGGTGTACTTCCCGGAGCACGGCTGGGTCGAGTTCGACCCGACGCCGGCCGCCGACCGCGACCGAATCCGGCAGGCGCAGCTCGCCGAGGCGCGCGCGGACGGCGACGAGAACGTCGACACCGCGGAGTCGTCGGTGGACACGTCGCTCGAGTTCGAGGGCTCGTCCGCCGACGTCGACCCGTCAGCGGACGACGGACCGACCGCGGAGACGAACGCGACCGACGACGGGAACGACACCGCCGCGGGCGACGGCGGAAACGATACCGCCGGGGCGGCCGGCGGCGAGGTCCCCCGACGAGAGCTGGTACCCGGGACCGGCGTGGACGGTGGCGGGATCGGTGACGGCGACGACGGGAGCGGCGGCGACGGGTGGCTTCCAGTCCCCTCGGGGACCGCGGCCGCCGTCTGGCTGCTGCTCGCCGCCGCCGTCGCCGCCGGAGCGCGCCGCGTCCGGGCGGTGGCACGCGCGCGAACCGCCGCCCGGCTCTGGCTCCCCTCGCGGGCGGCGCCGTCTGAGGACGCCCGCCGGGCGTTCGCGACGCTCGAACGGCTGCTCGCCGGCCGGTATCGGCCCCGTCGGTCGGGGGAGACGCCCCGCCAGTACCTCGAGGCGGTCCGCGTCCGCGGGGCGGACGAGCGGGTGCAGGCGGTCGGCGAGATCTACGAGCGAGCGACGTACGCCGGGACAGTGACCCGGAGCGAGGCGGCGGAGGCGCGGCGGATCGTCAGACGGCTCACGCTCGAGCGGCTCCCGGGCGTCGGCCGGCTGTTCGGCGGTCGGTGATCATCGGTCGGCAATCGACGACGTGGTCGCGGGTCGCGCGAGCCCGAACGCGTGCGAGTCGGACGCACGAACCCGCGGTTCGCGGTCGCCGTTCGACGTGCATCCGGCTCGCACTCCCGACACTATTTAATACGGGCACCATGTAGATTCGACCGTAATGTCGGAAGTCTGCTCGACGTGCGGACTGCCCCAGGAACTCTGCGTCTGCGAAGACGTCGCGAAAGAGTCCCAGCAGATCAGCATCCGCATCGACGAGCGCAGGTACGGTAAGGAGGTAACGGTCATCGAAGGATTCGACCCGAAGGACGTGGACCTCAGTTCACTCTCCTCGGATCTCAAATCGAAGTTCGCCTGCGGTGGCACCGTCGAGGACGGCGCCATCGAGCTACAGGGGAACCACTCGGGTCGCGTGGAGGACTTCCTCCGCGATAAGGGCTTCAACGTCGCGTGACCGTCACCTAACCGTCCGCCGTCGAGCGATCCTTTTTAAGCGCGAACTGACTCGCGGAGCGGCCGCTCCGTCTCTGGTCGTCTTCGTTGCACCGGTTTGAGCCTCGACACGGTCGTCGTCATCGAGTCACACCAACAGCGCGGCCCGCCCGACCACGAACGCGAGCGCCGCGAGCAGCGTTCCGTATTTAAACCGCTGTTGGGCGGCGGTCGGGTTCGCGAAGCTCTCGTAGCAGGCGAACAGCATCACCGCGTCCGCGACGGCGACGACGAGGAGGTACACGACGCCGAACGTCCCCGTGAGGTACGGAACCGGGCTGGCGACCACCGCGACGACGAGCGCGCCGGTCGCGATCCACAGCGCTCGGTCCTCGCCGACGGCGACGGGCAGCGTCGTGAGCCCCTCCTCGCGGTCGCCGACCACGTCCTCGACGTCTTTGATCACCTCGCGGGCGAACGTCGAGAGCCCGGCGAGCAGCGCGAGCACGACGACCGCTCGGGGCGCCCCGACGGCGGCGCCGCCGAACAGGAACGTCGAGCCGACGAGGTACGAGACGAGCAGGTTGCCGAGCCCCGGCGTCCCTTTAAATATCGTCGTGTAGGTGACGAGCGCGGCGAGGTTGACGGCGGCGATGGCGAGCGCCAGCGGCGGGAGCGCCAGCGCCAGCGCGACCGCGGCGGCGAACCAGCCCGCCGAGACGGCCAGCGCGCCGCGCGCCGAGACGGCGCCGCGCGGGATTGGGCGGTCCGGTTGGTTGATGGCGTCGATGTCGCGGTCGAAGTAGTCGTTGATCGCGTTGCCCGCGGCGACCGCGAACGCCGTCGTGACCGTCGCGATCGCGGCCGCGACCGCGGCGCCCTCCGTCCCGGCGACGAACGCGCCGGTCGCCGTCAACAGCCCCGCCGCAACGCAGTTGCCCGGGCGCGCTAGCTCCACCACCCCGCGTGCTGTGTCGTTCAACTCGTCTCCGACCACCGCGTCGTCGCACATAAGCGGCACGGGATGGCGTCGGCCGATCGGTCCGGGACGGCGATCGATCCGGGGTGGTGTCGGCCGATCGATCCGGGGTGGTGTCGGCCGGACGACGCCACCGCCACGAACGTTTATGATGGGCGGAATGAAACGTCCGCGTATGGCTAAAGGCCTTGACGTCGGGACGATGAACATCCTCTCGGCGCGACAGGAGGGAGCGGAGACGGTGTTCGTACAGCAGCGCAACTCGTTCGTCGAGATCGAGTACAGCGATATGGCCGAACAGATGCTTTCCCGCAGCGAGGTCCTCCACATCCGGAAGGACGACAAGGTGTACGTCGTCGGCGACGACGCCCTCAACTTCGCGAACATCTTCAACAAGGAGACGCGCCGCCCGATGCAACACGGCATCCTCTCCAGCGAGGAGGCCTCCGCGATTCCGATGATCAAGCTCATCACCGAACAGGTCGTCGGCCAGCCCTCGCGGCCGAACGAGCGCCTGTTCTACTCCAGCCCCGCGGACCCGATCGACTCGCCGCTCACGACGCTGTACCACGAGAAGACGCTCGAATCGATGCTCGGCGACATGGGGTACGACCCCGAACCGATCAACGAGGGGATGGCCGTCATCTACTCCGAGCTCGCCGACAACAACTTCACCGGCCTCGGGATCAGCTTCGGAGCGGGGATGACGAACGTCTGTCTCTCCTACTACGCCGTGCCCGTGATGAAGTTCTCCATCGCGCGCGGGGGCGACTGGGTCGACGAGCAGACCGCGCAGGCGACGGGCACCCCCGTCGACAAGGTGACGAGTATCAAGGAGGACGACTTCGAGCTCGACTTCCGCACCGACGTCGGCGGCGTCGAGGGCGCGCTCGCCATCTACTACGAGAACCTGATCGACTACGTCATCGAGAACATCTCCCGCGAGGTCGACGAGGAGGACGTCGAGGAGGGCCTCGATGTGCCCGTCGTCGTCACCGGCGGCACCTCCAGCCCGAACGGGTTCACGGACCTGTTCGCGGATCACCTCGACGACGCCAACATCCCGTTCTCGATCAGCGGCGTGCGCTCGGCCGAAGAACCGATGTACAGCGTCGCCAGCGGCGCCCTCGTGGCCGCCCGCTCCGAGGAGGGCGAGGCGCCCGCCGAGAGCGACGGTGCGAGCGACGAGGGCGACGAGCCGGCGGCGCCCGAGCCCGAAGACTGAGCGCGGTCGCCGTCTTCACGGCCGCACGAGCCGCTTTCGGACCGCCGAGATCCCGAGCGAGATTCTCGCCCGACGACAACGCGCCGAACACCTAAGCGGCCCGATCGCTTTTTATTCGTATGACCGACGCCGCCGGTGACGGCCGCCGCCTCCGCGTCGACCTCGAGGTCACGCCGAGCGACGACTGGGACTGCCCCGTCGTCGAGGCGACGGACGACGCCGCGGCCGCGACGATCAACGCGGTCGGCGACGAGTGCACGGTCGACCTCCGACCGACGGACCGTCCGGGGCTGGTTCGCGGGCGCGGCGAGGTGACCGACGACTGTCTCTGTCGCGTGTTCCAGCAGTTCGGCGCCGTCCCCCACGTGCGGCGAGGCGAGGACGGGCTGTTGCTCGTGACGACCTACGTCGACGACCGGGGGCTCGTCCGCGAGATCGTCGCCGGGCTCCGCGAGATCCTCGACGGCGTCCGGCTCGTCAGGCTCGCGGTCGTCGATGGGCCGGAGGCGACGGAACAGGCGACCGTCGACCTGTCCGCGCTCACCCCGAAACAGCGGGAGGGGATGGAACTCGCCGTCGTCCGCGGCTACTTCGACGCCGACGAGAACGTCGCGCTCGGCGACCTCGCGGCCGAACTCGACATCAGCAAGTCGGCGCTCTCACAGCGGCTCCGCGCCGCGCAGGCCGCGCTCGTCACCGACGCGTTCGACGGCGCCGGCCGCTGACGGAGGCGGGTCAGTCCGCGGACGACTCGCCGGTCCGGTGTTCCGCGCCACCGATCCGACGCATCGCCTCGGCCCCGGCCCGCTCGGCGTCCGTCAGGTAACACTTCGGGTCCGGCGCGAACGGGTCGCCGTGCGCCGACAGCGCCCGGAGCCGCGATCCGCCGCGACAGACGTCTCGGTACGCGCAGTCGGCGCACGCGCCGGTGAGTCGTTCTTCGCGATCGCGGAGCCCCGCGAGCAGAGGGTTCGACTCGTCGGTCCAGATCGCGCCGAACGAGCGGTCCCGAACGTTCCCCGGCGAGTACCCCTGCCAGAACTGCGTGAGGTGGACGTTCCCGACGGGGTCGACGTCGGCGATCCGCTCGCCGGTCGGGTCGCCGCCGTTGCGTTCCAAGTGCCGACGGATCAGCCGAGCGCGGTCCGTCCCCAGCTCTCGGTCGGCGTACTCGACGAGATAGCCGGCGTCGGCGTAGTTGCCGACGAGCAGCGTCTCGATCTCCTCGCCCGCGTCGTGGTACTCGCGCGTGAGGTCACACAGATCGGTGACCGCCTGCCGCGTCGCCTCGGGGGCGAGGTCGACGTCGGCGATGTCGGCGCCGCGCCCGCCGTAATCGAGGTGATAAAAACAGAACCGGTCGACGCCCACGTCGACGAGCAGGTCGACGACGCCCGCCAGATCGTCGACGTTGTGTTCGGTGATCGTGTATCGGAGTCCCGTTTTGAGCCCGACGTCGAGACACGCCTCGATACCGCGGACCGCGGCGTCGAACGCGCCGTCTTCCCCGCGGATCCGGTCGTTGCGCTCGGGGAGCCCGTCGACCGAGACTCCGGCGTACTGCAGACCGGCCTCCTTCAGCGCCCGGGCCCGCTCGCGCGTCAGGAGCGTCCCGTTCGTCGAGAGAACCGGGCGCACCCCGGCGTCGGCGGCGTACGCGACCAGCTCTGTGAGGTCCTCGCGGACGAGGGGTTCGCCGCCCGAAAAGAGAACGACCGGAACCCCGAAGTCGGCGAGGTCGTCGATGAGCGCCGTCCCCTCCGCGGTCGACAGCTCTCCAGGGGCGCCCGTCTGGTCGGCGGCGGCGTAGCAGTGCTCGCAGTAGAGGTTACACCGCTTCGTCGTGTTCCAGACGACGACCGGGCGGCGCTGTCTCTCCTCGGTGATCTGCGGCTCCGTCGAGTCGTCGGCCGCGTCGTACCGGAGCCCGTCGCTCTCGGCGTCGAGCCCGCAGAGGAGTTTGCTGACGGAGATCATCGCGTATCCCCCGAGCCCTCGGTCGGACCGTTGTCGGCGGGGGCGTCGGCAGGGCTGTCGCCGACGGGGGCGTCAGCGGGGTCGTCACCGAGCGGGGCGCCCCCGCAGCGCACGGTGGGCGTACCCTCCGTTTCCTCGTACACGCGCGGTTCTGCCGCGCCCTCACGGTCGGTGTCGTCCGCGGCCGAATCCCGATCGCTCGCGTCGTCGCTGTCGGCCAGCGACTCCGCCGAGTACCGGTGCGTCTCGGCGGCGGGACACACCCACACGTCGCGGGCGTACCACGCGAACAGCTTGCTCGCCTCCTCGTGGGCCGCGTCGGGCGTCGGCGCAGCGACGGTGCCGACGTGGCGAAGTGGGTCCGACTCCGCCTCGCGGACGAACACCTCGAAGCGGCGGCCGTCCGCCGAGCGCGGTCCACTCGATCCCCCGGTTCGGTCCGTCGTTTCGACCATATTCGGAGTACGTAGGCCGTATCCAACCGGGTTTCGTGGGTTTTCATGGGCAGGTAACCCGGCCGAACACGTTCGGACGGCCGGGCTTATAAATGGTATATTGATATAGCAAAACACCGATTACGCCGGCTTCGCACCGATCTCGGGACGATCGGCGCCCACGGATCGCCGCCGGTCCGGCGACCAACGCGTTATGCTCTCGCGGGGCGTACACGGCGGTATGCGCGAACTCGTCTTCGCTCTCGAGTACGAACCCGGGTGTAACCGGGTGGCCGACGCGCTGGCCGAGCATCCGGACGCGCGGGTGCGATCGCTGTCGCTGCACGCGACGGCCGACCGGCTCTGGCGCGTCGATCACGCGACGGGGAGCCCGGCCGCACTCGACGCGCTCGAGAGCGCGTTCACGGACGGCGACTACTACGCGGACTGCCTCGCGAGCGACGACTGCGGGGCGACCCAGACCACCCGCGTCCTCGATCGCACGGCCGACACCCTGATCTTGTACTCCGACTGGGAGCGCACCCCTCGGTGCGCGTCGGTCCCGCACATCGCTCGCGCGCACCTCGGCGAGGGCGTGCTGTTCGAGACGCGCCACGAGGGGCGCCACTACACGTGGCGGCTCATCCACTCCGGCGCCGGCGACGTGGGGGCGTTCTTCGACGACGTGCGGGCGGCGGTCGGCGACTGCGCCCGGACGGAACTGCTCCGAACGGCGACCGCGACGCCGGACGATTCTGCCGGCGGGCGCCGCGGCGACGCCGCGGAGCTGGCCCCCGAACAGGAGGCGGCGCTCCGGGCCGCCGTCGAGCACGGCTACTACGAGTCCCCGCGGGCGATCGACGCCGGCGAGCTCGCGGAACACCTCGACGTGCCGCGCTCGACGCTCACCTACCGGCTCCGCCGGGCCGAGGCGAAGGTGATCACGGAGCGATTCGCCGACGAGGGGCTGACGAGCCCGACGATGGGTAGCCGGTAGGTGAATCACCGGTAACTGCCCAGACCGCCTCGAACCGCCTCGGACCGCCGGACTGCCTCGGACCGCCTCGGACCGCCGGACTGCCCCGAACCGTTTAGATTCGGCGAGCGGAACGCCGCCGAGTTGGAACATTCCAACAAAGGCTTACCGTGAGGTGACGCCTACCGTCACGCGATGACCGATCACTCGAAGCCGGGAAGCGGGGCGGCCGACCCCGGGTCCGGTGCCGAGCCGACCCTGACCGTTCGCCTCGCCGTCCCCGAGATGGACTGTCCGTCCTGTGCGGGGAAGGTGGACAAGGGGCTCCGGCGCGTCGACGGCGTCGTCGACGCCGTGCTCCAGCCGACCACCGGCACGGCGGCGATCACGTACGACCCGGACCGAACGAGCGAAGCCGACGTGGTCGCCGCGATCGAGGGCGCCGGCTACGAGGTCGTCGACCGGGCCGACCCCGCCGGCTCCGGTGGGGCCGACGCGACGGGTGGCGGAAGCGCCGACGGGTCGAACGCGGCGTCGGGGGCGACCGCGTCGGCGACGGCCGCCGACGGTCCCGCGGTCGCGCCGCCGTCCGAGACCTGGACGAGCCCGCGCGCCAAGAAGACGTGGGTCGGTGCCGTCCTCGTCACGCTCGGGCTCCTCTTCGAGTTCGTCCTTACGGGATCGAACGTCGGCGTGGCGACCGTGCTCGGCGCGCCGATCACGGTCGCGGACGCGCTGTTCATCGGCGCCGTCGCGGTCAGCGGGGTCCCGATCGTCCGGGCCGGCTACTACTCGGCGCGGGCGCGGAGCCTCGACATCGACCTGCTGATGGGGACCGCCATCGTCGCCGCGACCGGGATCGGCTACTTCGTCGAGGCGGCGACCCTCGCGGTGCTGTTCAGCGTCGCCGAGCTGTTAGAGGACTACGCGATGGACCGCGCTCGCGACTCGCTGCGCGAGCTGATGGAGCTGTCGCCCGAAGAGGCCACCGTTCGCCGGGACGGCGAGGAGGTGACCGTCTCCGCCGACGCGGTCGACGTCGGGGAGACCGTGATCGTCCGGCCGGGCGAGAAGGTCCCGCTCGACGGCACCGTTCTCGACGGGGGAAGCGCGGTCGACGAGTCGCCGATCACCGGCGAGAGCGTGCCGATCGACAAGACGGCCGGCGACGAGGTGTACGCGGGCTCGATCAACGCCGAAGGGTACCTCGAGATCGAAGCGACCTCGACGGCGGGGGACTCGACGCTCGCGCGGATCATCGAACTCGTCCAGGGCGCGCAGGCGGAACGGACCGAGACCGAACGGTTCGTCGACCGGTTCGCGGGGTACTACACGCCGCTCGTGGTCGTCCTCGCGATCCTGACCGCGGTCGTCCCGCCGCTGCTCATCGCGGACCCGATATCGGTCGCCGTCGCGGGATACGGGATCACGTTCGTCGGCGACTGGGGGACGTGGTTCGTCCGCGGGCTGACGCTGCTCGTCATCGCGTGTCCCTGCGCGTTCGTCATCTCGACGCCCGTCTCCGTCGTCTCGGGGATCACGAGCGCGGCGAAGAACGGCGTGTTGATCAAGGGCGGCACTCACCTCGAAGCGATGGGCGAGGTCGACGCCGTCGCCCTCGACAAGACGGGGACGCTCACGAAAGGCGAGCTCTCCGTCACCGACGTGGTCCCCTTCGGCGGCACCGACGAAGCGACGCTGCTCCGGCGCGCCGCCGGCATCGAACAGCGCAGCGAACACCCGATCGCGACGGCCGTTCTGAATCGGGCGGACGATGACGGGATCGCGGACCTCCCGCAGCCGACCGACTTCGAGAGCCTGACGGGGAGGGGCGTCCGCGCCGAGTTCGACGGCGAAACGTACTACGCGGGCAAGCCGGCGCTGTTCGAAGAGCTGGGGTTCGACCTGTCGCAATCGCGGGCGGCGACCGACGGCGGGGTCGCGGCGGAACGCGACGCGACGGCCGACGAGTCGGCGGCGCTCGGCGTCGAGACGATCGACGCACTGGAGCGGGAGGGGAAGACCGTCGTGCTCGTGGGGACGAAAACGGAGCTGTCGGGCGCCATCGCGATCGCCGACGAGGTGCGCCCCGGCGCGCGCCGGGCGGTCGAGCGGTTACACGACCTCGGCGTGGCGCACGTCGTCATGCTGACCGGCGACAACGAGGGGACCGCGCGGGCGATCGCCGAGCAGGTCGGCGTGGACGAGTACCGCGCCGAACTCCTCCCCGAGGACAAGGTGGCCGCGATCGAGTCGCTGCAGGACGCCTACGGCACGGTGGCGATGGTCGGCGACGGGATCAACGACGCGCCCGCGCTGGCGACCGCCGACGTGGCCGTCGCGATGGGCGCGGCCGGGACCGACACCGCCCTCGAAACCGCGGACATCGCGTTGATGGCCGACGACATCGAGAAGCTCCCGTACCTGTACGGGCTCTCGCACACCGCCAACGGCGTGATCCGGCAGAACATCTGGGCGAGCCTCGGCGTGAAGCTGCTCCTCGCGCTCGGCGTGCCCCTGGGATTGGTGAGCGTCGCGATGGCCGTCGTCGTCGGCGACATGGGGATGAGCCTCGGCGTCACCGCCAACGCGATGCGGCTCTCCCGGATCGAGCCGGAGTGATCCGGAGTGAGCGCCCGTCGCAACACCCAGTCCAACATAAACAATTATTAAGGATACGGCCGTCGGGGGTATCGTGCCACCAGTAGTACACGATTGACGCAGGCTCGGAATCGGCGCCGGCGGTCGGCCCCGAGGGTCCGAGTACGCGCGAGGCGGACCGAACCGACTCGACGACCGATCCGGCGGCTGAGAAATCCGAGCAATCGGAGGACGCCGAGAAGGCCGAGAAAGCCGAGAAAACCGAAGATCCCGATGCGCTGCCGACCGCGGCCGAGGCCGTCGCGCAGTGCGCGTCCACGTTCGACGCGACGGACACCGGGCGGCTCCCGAACGGGACCGATCGGTGGAACGCGTACGCGGGGTCGAGCCACGGGGGTGACTGACCGCCGCGGAGCGAACCGCGGGCGGCCCGTCCCCGGTCCCTTTTAGGCGACGAGGCGACTACGGGAGAGCGGCCGATGACGATGCACCGCTCCGAGCTGCCTCGGCACCAGCGATGACGAGCCCTATGAGTGCCGAGGCCGACAACTATCGGACCATTATTCGTCTTACCGTTTCAGAAAGCAAATTACAGCTGACACACTCTCGGCGATGTACGGTATCATCCGTTATTCGCACAAACTGCTCTAGAGGCAGGATCGCTGAGGAATCGGGACCGCTTCTGATCCGGCTCGAAGCCGCTCCGGAGAGCCGTCTCCGGAGACGACGACCGACGGGTGTTCACGAACCGACAGTCAGCGGGAGCTGATATTGTTGACCGCTGGTACCAGATTCGTCGAGGGGCAGGGGAGCCAACAGTACCACGTCTCACAGGGTCGACAGGTGGCCGCCGCCGGATAGTCCACGTGGACGATCGGCGGATTGAGTGGCACGACCATGCCCTGTACCGACGTCCGGTTGTCCCGACCGCCGGCGCTCTCCCAGACGTCGTTCGCGAGGAGTCGGCGTTTTTTCCCGTCACCGTAGGCAGCCGGCAGGAACTGTTCGACCGCCTCGTTCAGGGTCCCGTCTTCGCCTACTTCGCCGTCGTAAGTCACGGAGCCGAGTCGGCACCGCTCGTCGCACCTTTCGGTGTCCAACTCCGATAGGATAGCCTGTCGGATATCCTCGCCGTCGTTCTCGTCGGGCTCTTCGAGAGCTACCGCGACGACTTCGGGCGCGGTCTCGGCGGCCAGTATCGTCACCGAGTCCTGGTACAGGGCGTTGTCGTTGATCGTCCAGCCGCCGACGTAGATACACTGGCCCTCGTGACGGACGCGCTGGACGAAGAGTAGTGCCGGTATCGGTTCCGGGCAGCCCTCGGGCTGGGCGGATACTGACGCGACGAGCATCGGCGTGAGCCTGGCCGCACCGACACGGGTCTCCTCACCCCACGACCCCCGCTCGTCCCACGTGAACCCGGTGACAGCACCGTTCGCGATCGAAACCCCGTCGTGCTCGTTGTCGTTTCGGGCGGGGTCCAGCAATGGCCCGACGTTGACGGTCGGAGAGTCAGTCCCGCCATCTCCACCGGCGGCGAGCAGCGTCTCGTTCGGGTTGAACGGTCCGGTCGTCCCGAGCGGTGGCCACGGATGGCTGATCCGTGCCGAGAGTCGCGGTACCGCCGACTCCCACCGGAAGACGTTGCCGTCGTCGTCCTGCGCTGCGCGACCGATCGTCTCGCCGGTCGTCGACCGCAGTAGCCGTGGCGGCGTCACCCGGCTGGCGAGCGCCTCGTCGCTGTCCCGGAGCCGCGCGTCCGGGAAGGTGACGACGAACCGCTCACCGACCGTCGCCTCGCCGTCGAGATAGTCGTACAGCGCCTGTGCCCGCTTCTGGTTCTCACCGTTAGAGTCAGACGCACGGATTTCCGCCATCCGGTCCGCCCGAGAGGCGTTGTGGGTCTCCGCTTTCACCAGCGAATTGATGTAGTCGCCGTAGAGTTCGATCGACGATTCGATTCCCTGGTACTCGCCGGAGACGACGATCTCGAACTCTTGGTACGCGTGATCCGTCTCGATCAGCGTGCTGTCCGGGCGGGAGTCGCCCCCGAACAACGCTGCCGGGAACACGTCCCCGTTCGATACTACGTTCTCCGCGGCCGACTGACCGACCAGACCTATAGCTCTATCGACACATCCTGCCAATCCGATAGTGCTAACCCCGGCACTTGCCGCGAGAATCCGCCGCCTGCTAATCTGCGTCGGTTTTTTATCACTATCATTATTAATCATTCAAATTATATGATTCGTCAGGACAGATAACTCTTCCTACGATTAAGGCCGTCAAACGCGTGTTAGTACCAGTCGAGACCGCTGAATCGAGACCGTCTCTGTGTCGCAGTCAAAACGGGCTTGGAAGTTCGTCAACGAATGGCCAGTTATGGGCTGAGCGGACTCGGTAGAGCCGCTAAGCGGATTCACGATGGATAGATCGTGAGCCGTGAGTGCCGAGGCCGACGTCCGATCCAGACCGTTTCGAGAAGCGACGGACGAACGGCAGGGAGTCTCGTCCGCCGTGCCCGCAGTATCTGCATCCTACTGGCGGTAGCAGCCGACTAGTGATTACCACGCCCCGGCGTAGTCGACGCAACCGGAGTGACAACTGTATTTTCGACCAAGACACAGAGGACAGCGAGACGGGAGCCGATTCCGACCTTTCCGGGACCGACCCCCGGAATCCGGTCGCCTGGTTGACTCGATGGGTGCTCCTGTCCGGGGATCGACGGGTGCTCGCACTCGCCACGGAGACCGTCATCCTGGTCTCGCTGCTGGTCGTCGGAACCGTCTGGGAGTTCGAGATGGAACGACTCGTCACCGAGACGCGAGCGGTCCAGACCCTGTTCAACACGCTGCTCGGCGGGATCATCCTCTTCGTCTCGGTCGTGCTCTCGATCAACACCGCCGCCCTCGCCCAGGAGTTCTCCCCCCTTCAGGTCAAGTTGGCCAGCATCGAGGACTCCATCGAGTTCCAGATCGAACTGGAGGAACTCGTGGAGGGCGGCATCAGTCCGGCCGGGCTACAGCCGTTTCTCCGCTACGTCATCGAGGCGATCCACTCCGAAACGGAATCGATCCGGAGCCCCGACAACTCGACGACGGACGAGCGAGCGCGGGCGAACGTGCTCGCCTTCGTCGACGATATCGACACGCGGCTGTCCCAGATCGAGCGGCGGATCCGCCAAAGCGACCCTCGCGTGTCGATCCTCCTGTTGAGCACGCTCGATTACCCCTACGCCCGCCACATCAACGTGACCCGACGCCTGAAAGCCACCCACGGGGACGCACTCACGGAATCGGATCACCAGTCGCTCGCGACGCTGCTCCGGATTCTCACGATCCTCGCGTCCGGTCGCGAGTACTTCACGACGCTGTACTTCAAGCGGGAGCTCCGGAACCTCTCGAGTGCCCTCCTCCTCCTCTCGCTCCCGGTGATCGTCTTCACGTCGTACGTGCTGCTCGCGATGGACACCGGTCTCTTCCCGCAAACGACGCTCCCGGGAGTCCGATCGCGACTCCTCTACGTCAACCTCGCGTTCGTCATCGCGCTGTCTCCGTACGTCCTTCTCAGCTCGTACATGCTCCGCATGCTCACCGTCTCGAAACACTCCCTCGAATCGACGGTGTTCACGCTCGAGCCCGACGTCGAACTGGACCTCGACCGTTAGGCGAGTTCGACCAGCCCGACCCCGTCCTCGCGATCGATCGTCGTCCCGTACGGTGCGGAGAGCTCCGCGAGCCGGTCGAGGATCGTCTCGGTCTCCGCCTCGTCGGCCCGAATTGGCGTTCCCCGATCGGGCCGCGCCGCGGTCCGCCCGAGCGAACAGGGGAGCAGTTCGATGCGCTCGACCCGACCGTCGCCGCCGAACTCGCAGGTCGCGACCACGGTGTGCCAGTACTCGGGGTATGCAAGGTTGCCGGTCGGTTCGCCGTCCTCGTAGTACCGCGCGTCGAACACCCTCGAGGGGTAGCGGTCGTCTTCGACATCGAAGTAGTCGAAGGTCTCCGCCGGGAGCCGATCGAGCGTCTCGAACTGACAGAAGAAGTTCCCGAGCGAGTAGAAGATCGGCCTCCCGTCGTACACCTCGATCCCCCGGAGGACGTGCGGTCCGGTCCCGACGACGGCGTCGGCGCCGGCGTCGATGCAGTCGCGGGCGAACGATTCGACCATCGCCGGGGTCTCGGGGACGTTCCGCGTCCCGGCGGGCCCCTGGTGCGCGTGGAGGGAGAGGACCGTCCAGTCCGCGGTCGCGTTCGCCTCCCGGACTCCCGCGAGCACCTCCTCGCGGTCCGGGGGATGCAGCGAGTGCGAGATCCCCTCGTCGCGCTCGTCGTCGACCGCTTCGAAGGCCATGTGCACACAGTGGTACGTGTCGGTTCCATCGTCCTCGTCGTCGCCGTCGTCCCCACCGTCTCCGCCGCTCCCGCCATCTCCGCCGCTCCCGCCGTCTCCGCCGTCCGCCGAGTCCCGCCGCTCGATCCAGGTGTCTCTCACGTCGTCGATACCGACGGCGCGTCCGATCTCGCGTATCTGGTCGAACCGCTCGTCGGTCACCCGATACGTCCAGTTCACGTGAAGCGGGCTGATCCCCGGACGACCGGGGAGAAGCGACGACGGCGGGCCCGCCTCGCTTTCGGGGGCGACGCTCGCACAGGCGCTGACCAACCCGACCCGGCCGCCCGGGGTCGTCTCGTACGCCGGGGCTCGCGCCGCTGGGAGGTCGCGTCCGAGACCGGCGTAGGGGATGGACCGGTCTTCGAGTTCCCGCATCGTCGAGCGCATCCCGCGCCGGCCGAAGTCGCGGGAGTGGTTCGAGGCGGCCGACACGAGGTCGATTCCCATCGCCGTCAACTCGTCGAGGAGGGCCGGCGGACACCGAAGCACCATCCCGGGAAAGGCGGCGAGGTACTGGTACTGATCCCGGATCGCCTGCGGCGGCGTCGCGTAGGACGACCCGTCGGTGACGACGGCCTCGAGATTCGTCAGGGCCGCGTCCGCGTCCCGAAGTCGGTCGAGGATCGCGTCGAATCGGGGGTCGCCTTCCCGCGCGACCACCGACCGTGTCAGAATCGAGTCTCCGGTCGCAGCGAGCGTGAACGACCGGTTCCGTGGCGAACTCATGACTCCGATCCCGAGGAGAACCGGTTATAGATATGGGTTGTATTCACATGGATACCGATCCGAGCTCTCGGCGGCGTCGGAGCCGACCGCGCCCGTCTGATCGCTCCCCCCGTCGCCGGCCGACGGGCCGAGAGCGTCACGGCGCCTGTCTCAGAGCAAGAGCGAGACGACCGCCAGCACGAGAAAGATGATCACGAACCACTTCGCGATGGTCATCGAGATTCCCGCGACACCCCGAGCCCCCAAGACGGCCGCAACGATCGCGATGATGAAGAAGATCACCGCCCACTGGATGAAATCGCCGGAAAACTGCAGGGGCGAGTATCCCAGCGCGAACAATGACTGCGGGTCCGTCACGAGCGCCAGTTGACTGAGGTCCATGGCCGACCCATGAGTGACGCACCATTAGTTATGGAGCCGCAATCTCGATCGAGTACAAGTAAGCGCGTCTGAACGTGAGTAAGTGTATCTGAACCTGAGTAGGCGCGCCTGAACGCGATACACCGGGGGGGCCGTGAACTACAACAGTCATTCTGTATAGCGGTTATTAATATATCGTGCCGTTCGGCGAGACGGCGGCACCGACGCGACGACCGCGAGACCACCCGACGGAGACGGGCACACCGAAACTATCCGGGGGGACGTTTAACGCCGTCCCGCTATTCCGACCGATATGGATCCGGATCTGGACAGGTTTACCTCGCGGCGATCGACGGTGTACGGACAGCGGGGCGTCGTCGCTACGAGTCAGCCGCTCGCGAGCGAAGCGGGCATCGAGATGCTTCGCGAGGGCGGGAACGCGTTCGACGCCGCGGTCGCGACGGCGGCCGCGCTCAACGTGGTCGAGCCGACGTCGACCGGGCTCGGCGGCGACGTGTTCGCGCTGTACCGCACCGCCGACGGCGACGTGGGCGCGATGCGCGCCTGCGGCGGGGCGCCGGCCGACGCGACCATCGAGAACGTCCGAGGCGCCCTCGACGACACCGAGGACGTCTCCTCGTACTACCCCGATGACGGGGGGTACGCGGTCGATGACACCGGAGACGCCGGGATGCCCTTTTACGGTCCGCACGCGGTCACGGTCCCCGGCACGGCCCGAGGGTGGGAGGCGACGATCGAGGAACTCGGCCGGCTCACGCTCGCGGACGCGCTCGGGCCCGCGATCCGGTACGCGACCGAGGGCTATCCGGTTTCAGAGGTCATCGCGTCCCACTGGACGGGCGCCGAGGACCTGTTCACCGACGACCACGCCCGCGAGGCCTACCTGTTCGACGGCGAGGCGCCGGCGGTCGGCGAGACGGTGACGCTCCCGCGGCTCGGCGCCTCGATGGAGCGGATCGCCGAGGAAGGCGCCGACGTCGTCTACGAGGGCGAGATCGCGGAGGCGATCGCGTCGGAGGTCCAGTCGCAGGGCGGGTTCATGACCGTCGACGACTTGGCCGACTTCGAGGTCGAGTGGCCGGAGCCCGTCTCGACGACGTACAACGGCGCGGAGGTGTACGAGCTCCCGCCGAACAACCAGGGGCTCATCGCGCTGGAGGCGCTCAACATCGCCGCCGACCTCGGCGCCGGCGAGTACGACTACGACACCGCCGAGCGCGTCCACTACTTCGCGGAGGCGATGAAACTCGCCTTCCACGACGGTCACCGCTACATCACCGACCCCGAGTACGAGGCGGTCCCGCCGCTGGCGTCTGACGAGTGGGCGGACATGCGCGCGGCCGAAGTCGGCGACGCGGCCAACCACGACGTCTCCTTCGGCGTTCCGAACGCTAACGCGGAGGACGCCGACACCGTGCTCCTCACCGTCGCCGACGACGAGGGGAACGTCGTCTCGTACATCAACTCGCGGTTCGCGGGCTTCGGCTCCGGGCTCGTCGCCGGCGACACGGGAATCGCCCTCCAGAACCGGGGCGCCTCCTTCTCGCTCGACCCCGAACACCCGAACGCTCTCGAACCGGGGAAACGGCCCTTCCACACGCTGATCCCCGGGCTTGCTCGATTCGGCGAGAACGACTGGGCCGCCTTCGGCGTGATGGGCGGCTACATGCAGCCGCAGGGGCACGTCCAGGTGATCTCGAACATCGTCGACTACGAGATGCCGCTCCAGCGCGCCCTCGACGAAGCCCGCTGGCGCTACCGCGAGTCCGGCGAACTGGCGCTCGAACCCCACTTCGACGACGGGGTGGCGGCGAAACTGGTCCGGAAAGACCACGACGTGCGGACGCTCTCGCCGGTCATGTTCGGCGGCGCACAGATCGCCCGCAACGAGGACGGAACCCTCTCCGCGGCGACCGAACCGCGGAAAGACGGGACTGCACAGGGGTACTGACCGGCCGGCGCTGCGGACTCGTTCTGACGGCCGAACCGCTCGGCCCGCACGAATGACAGATAAGCGTAACGAGCGGGAGTTTCGGACCGGATCGGAAAAGCCGTCGGCGGTTGTAGACGCGCCCTGTCGGGCGCATTCCACCCGTATCTCGGATCGGGTCCCCGGTGCGTGGTATTTGTGTGCGTGGATACATTTATAACCTCCCGTATGGTACTCGCTATCAGAATGACGCGACGAATACAGCGACGAGACGTACTCAGAGGCGCCGGCGCAGCCGGCATCGCGGCGATCGCCGGATGCTCCACCGACGACGGGTCGGGCGGCGACGGCTCAGGTGACGACGGGTCGGGCGACGATGGCTCGGGCGACGACGGATCGAGCGGCGACGGCGGGTCGGGAGGCAACGGCGGATCCAACCTCCCGGACGCAGTGATGGTCGTCGGCTTCCCGCAGTCCGGAATCCAGCTGTTCCGAGACTTCTACTCGGATTTCGCGGACGACGCGCCGGACCTCGACATCGTCGTTCCGGACGGGCTGATCGACGCCGACCTCCCCGGAGAGGTCGACAACGACATGAACAACGTCATCGGCACCGCCCCGTCCGCCGACGGCCCGGGCGCCGACTTCTTCGCTGAATCGTACGAGGAGGAGTACGGCGAGGGACCGGGCGTGTTCACCGCGCAGGCGTACGACGCGATGGCGATCAACATCCTCGCCGCGACCGCTGCGGGCGAGAACGACGGAACGGCGATCCGCGACCGAGTCCGGACCGTCGCGAACCCCGGCGGCGACGAGTTCGGGCCGTCTGAGCTCCCGGAGGCCGTCGAGACCGTCGCCGCCGGCGATCCGGTCCACTACGTGGGCGCGTCGTCGAGCGTCAATTTCGACGTCAACGGCGACATCGCCACCGCGGCCTACGACGTCGTGGACTTCCAAGACGGCGAGTTGGTCACGCTCGACACGCTCGAGTTCGGGAACGAGCTCAGCGACGAGGACTTGGAAGCGACCGCCGAGGACCCGGTCGGCGTCGACGAGTTCGAGGCGATGATCGGCGTGTTGATGCCCGAAACCGGCGACCTCGGTTCGCTCGGCGCCCCGATCCGTGACGGCGCCCTGCTCGCGGCCACGCAGGTCAACGACGCGGACCTCTCCGTCACCGTCGACACGCGCGTCGAGGACACGCAGACCGACCCGCAGGCCGGCATCTCCGGCGCCAATGCGCTCGTCGACGCCGGGTACGGCGCGGTCGTCGGCCCGGCCGCCTCGAACGTGAACATTCAGGTGGCAGACCAGGTGCTGATCCCCAGCGGCGTCGTCGGCATCTCGCCGTCCTCGACGGACCCGAACGTGACGGACCTCGACGACAACGACTACATCTTCCGGACCGCCCCGTCCGACCTCCTGCAGGGTCCGGCGATGGCCGAACTCGCCGCCGGCGACATGGTCGGCGCCGAGTCCTCCGGCACGCTGTACCTCAACGACGCGTACGGACAGTCGCTCGAAGAGCAGTACGTGGGTGCCTTCGAGGAGAACGGCGGCACGATCGGCGAGCGCGTCTCCTTCGAGCCCGAGCAGGCCACGTACTCCAGCCAGTGGTCGAGCGTGCTCGACCTGTAAGACGAGTCAGCCTCGAAGCCGACGCTGCCGACCGACCGATTTCTCGCTTTTTTACCCACACCGCGAGCGACGCTTCGGGACCGTCTCGGGACCGTTCGCTCACCACCGGCGCCGCAGGGCCCCGGTAGCCGCCGCTGAACGACAGCCGACGAGACGACAAAAATCGAAAAACGACGAGGCAGGAACGCCTCGTCTCGCGGTCATCGACCGCACCGCCGCACCACCGCGCCGCCGGGCCGTCGAGTTACCCGCCGAGGAAGTCTTTTCGCACGTCCTCGTCGCCGAGCAGCGCCTCCCCGTGGTCCGTGTAGCGGTTCTCGCCGTTGACGAGGACGTACCCGCGGTCGCACCGACGGAGCGCCTCCTTCGCGTTCTGCTCGACCATCAGGATCGCCGTCCCGGCGTCGTTGATCCGGTCGATCCGGTCGAACATGTCCGAGACGAGGTCGGGCGCCAGTCCGGCGGAGGGCTCGTCCAGCAGCAGCAGGTCCGGATCGAGCATCAGCGCCCGCCCCATCGCGACCATCTGTCGCTGGCCGCCGGAGAGCGTCCCCGCCTTCTGCTCCTGTCGCTCGCGGAGGATCGGGAACCGGTCGAATATCTCTTCGATCTGATCTTCCGGCACGCTGTCGAGGATATACGCCCCCATCTCGAGGTTCTCGCGGACGCTCAGTCCCGGAAAGACGTTGTCCGTCTGCGGGACGAAACCGATCCCCTCTCGGATGATCTGCTCGGGCGCGAGGCCGTGGATCTCGTTGCCCTCGAACTCGACGCTACCGTCCATGTACGTCGTCAGCCCGAACACGGTCTTCATCACCGTCGACTTGCCGGCGCCGTTCGGGCCGACGATGGTGACGTACTCCCCGTCGGCGACGTCAAGGTCGACGTCGGTGAGGATCTGAAGGTCACCGTATCCGGCGTCGAGGTCGCGGATCCGGAGGATCGCGTCGCCCTCGACGGTGTGAGCGGTACCGGCTTTGGTCGCCTCGGCAGCCGGTTCTTCGACCGATTCCTCGACCGCCTCGTCGGCGCTCATATGTCCTCCCCCAGGTACGCCTCGATCACCTGTTCGTTGTTCCGGATCTCGTCGCCGGTGCCTTCGGCGAGGACGCTTCCCTGATGCATGACGATGACGTGTTCGCAGTTGTTCATGATGATGTCCATGTCGTGCTCGACGAGGAGGAACGTGTACCCGTCCTCGCGGAGCTGGTGGATCCGATCTAACAGCTTCTCTTCGAGCGTCGGGTTGACGCCCGCGAGCGGCTCGTCGAGCAGGACCAGTTCCGGATCGGTCATCAGCGCCCGAGCCATCTCGAGGAGCTTCCGTTGGCCCCCGGAGAGGTTGCCGGCGTGTTCGGTCGCGAGGTGATCGATCTCGAAGAAGTCGAGCGTCTCCCACGCGCGTTCGCGGATCTCCTCTTCCTGTGTGACGACCTCGCCGCGGAGTCCGGGGGTGACCGCGCGGATCGCCGACTCCCCGAGCTGGCCTTTCGGCGCCAGCATGAGGTTTTCGAGCACCGTCATCTCCTCCAGTTCGCGCGCGATCTGGAACGTCCGCACGAGCCCCTTCCGCGCGATCTGGTAGGGTTTGAGCCCGGTGATATCCTCGTTTTTGAAGTAGATGTTCCCCGCCGTCGGCTCGTGGACGCCGGTGATGCAGTTGAACGTCGTCGATTTGCCGGCGCCGTTCGGCCCGATGAGTCCGGTCAGCGAGCCCTGCTCGACCTCGAAGGAGGCGCCGTCGACGGCGGTCACGCCGCCGAAGCGCTTGACGAGGCCGTCGACGCGGAGCGGGACGCCCGTCGGCGTCCGCTTCGCCGCCTCCTCGACGGGGCTGTCGTTCGCCTCCGGCTCGTCGCTCGTCGCGGGCGACCCGCCCGCGGCCGCGTCGTCCGCGTCGGGGATGTCGCTACTCATCGGTCTCACCCCCGTGCGGTCGCTCCGAGAGATCGACGGCGGCCGCCGTCTCGATCCGATCGCCGAGCAGGCCGTCCGGCCGGCGGTGCATGATGAACACGAGGACGAACCCGAGCAGGACGAACTGCAGCGGAGCGATGTTGTCCGTCGCGTACGCGAGCAAACTGACCGGATCGAGCGAGACCAGCGCGTCCGCGAACGACGACGGCGTCTCGGCGTCGATCACGTCGCGAAGCGCCGAGCCGACGCGGCGCGGCCCCTCGAACAGCACCGCCGCGAAGACGATCCCGCCGAGGACGGCGCCGGTGTTCGACCCCGACCCGCCGATGATGACCGCGATGAAGACGTAGAAGGTCAAAAGCGGCATGAACTGCGGGGTCGGCGAGACGTTCCCCTGGCTGCCGAACCAGAGGATGCCGGCGAGTCCCATCAGCGCACAGCCGATCACGAACACCTTGATTTTGATCAGGTTCACGTTCTTTCCGAGCGAGTCCGCGACGAGTTCGTCCTCGCGGATCGCCTTGAGCGTCCGTCCGAACGGCGACCGACCGAGGCGCTCTAAGAGGACGTAAAAGCCGATCACGAAGGCGGCGAGCACGGCGACGTACCCCCACCCGATGAGGATCGAGTTGGAGATTCCGAGGCCGCCGTCACCGAGGGCGCCGAAGACGAGTTCGCCGAACGCCGTCGGCGTTCCGGCCTGCCCGTCGACGAGGAACAGCTCTCGGACCGGGTTTTGCGGCATTCCCATGCCGCGGCCGCCGCCGGTACCGACGCCGAGCGTCCCGCGGAGGAAGTTGTCGAAGCTGCTCGACTGTAAGAAGAGCCGGATGATCTCCGAGATGCCGAGCGTGACGATCGCGAGGTAGTCGGCCTTCAGCCGGAGCGCCGGGAGCGCGGCCAGCAGGCCGACGACCGCGGCCACCAGCATCCCCGCGACGATGCCGACGGGCAGCGGGAGCCCGAATCCGGGCGGGCCGAACGCCGGGTCGGGGGACCGAACGACGATCCCCATCGTGTAGACGCCGAGCGCCATGAAGCCGGCCACGCCGATGTTGAACAGCCCCGCGTACCCCCACTGAAGGTTCAACGCGAGGGCGGCGAGCGCGTACACGAGTCCGAGGAACGTGAGCGTCCGCAGCAGTCCGACGACGCTGTTGAGTCCGTTCGTGAACGTGAGGAGCGTCGCGGCGAGGTAGATCACCAGCAGCGTCCCGAGCACGAGCCCGAGATCGCTGCGCCGCGCGGCGTCGAGCAGGGCGCCCGTCGCGCTGTCGGGGGTCGATCCGGGTCCGTTGGGGTCCGAGCCGTCGCCGCTCATGCGGTCGAAACACCTCCGAAGAGCCCCTCGGGACGTAACAGGAGCATGAGGATCATCACGGCGAACGCCGCGGCCTCGTTGAAGTCGGACGGGATCCAGATCGTCGAGGTGGTAAAGACGATCCCGATCACGAGCCCGCCGGCGATGGCGCCGTAGACGGAGCCGATCCCGCCGAGGATCACCGCGGCGAAGATCAGAAGCAGCAGCAGCCAGCCGAAGTCGAACTGGATCGTCCCGCGGAGCAGCACGTAGAGGTACCCCGACGCGCCGGCGAGGCCGCCGCCGATGATCCACGTCGCGGTGACGACGCGCTCGGCCGGGATCCCCGTCACGAGCGCGAGGTCCTTGTTGTCGGCCATCGCCCGCATCGCGGTGCCGAGCTTCGTGCGCTGGAGCATGAAGTGCATCGCGACCATGAGCCCGAGCGCGGCGACGACGATCGTGAGCTGGTGGGCGTTCACCGAGAGGCCGAGCGGGTCGAACGCGAGGTTCGAGGCCTCGACGCTCGCGGTGACCCCGCGGCGGTCGGAGCCGTACGCGAACTGGAGCAGGTACCGAACGATGAGCGCGGCGCCGATAGAGGCGATGAGGATCGAGATGCCGTCGCGGTCGCGCATCGGTTTGTAGAACGCCCGGTCGAGCGCCAGCGCGATCAGCGCGGTGACCACGAAGGCGGTGACGAGACCGAGCAGGACCGCGCCCGGCGTCGCGAGGATGTGAGCGCCGATGTCACCCGACGTGGCGCTCCCGGCGTCGCGGACCGACAACAGCGTGCGGATCGGGATGTCCCCGAAGCCGGCGACGAGGAAGGCGACGCCCCAGCCGGTGAACGCGCCGACGCTGACGAGGTCGCCGTGCGAGAAGTTCGCGAACGAGAGGATGCTGTACGTCATCGAGAGGCCGATCCCCGCGAGCCCGATCACGAGCCCGATCACGAGTCCGTTCCAGAGGTTGGACCCGAGTCGGCCCGTCGAGAGTGACCCGCCGAGCGGTCCGACGGAGACTCCCGCGAGCTTCGCGGCGAGGTCGACGAGGAGCAGGCCACCGAGGAGCGTGACGAGGAGCAGACCCGGCCGGCCTCGCGCCGCGTCAACGATCGACGATTCAGTTGTTCCCATGTGTGCGTCTCACTGACGCAGGGTGGGACATGGAGAGGTAAATAACTCGCTGTTCCGACAAAAGTACCGAAGCCGAAATACGGGGAAATCGACACCAAACTGTCAGTTGTTCGACTCGGATCTCTCGGCCGGCGCTCGGTGGCTCG
This sequence comes from Halorubrum aidingense JCM 13560, assembly GCF_000336995.1. Taxonomy (GTDB): domain Archaea; phylum Halobacteriota; class Halobacteria; order Halobacteriales; family Haloferacaceae; genus Halorubrum; species Halorubrum aidingense. The sequence continues at coordinate 343,325 of NZ_AOJI01000022.1, forward strand.
CGGCCGGTGGTCGTCCGGCCGGCGACCCGCCTTCAGTCGCCGCCCGCGGCCCGCGCGTGGCGGCGGGCGTCCTCCGCCGAGCGCCCCTCGCGGAGGAGCGCCTCAACGAACAGCTCGCCGGCCTTGTACGAAGAGCGGACCATGGGGCCAGATGCGCAGTAGAGGAAGTCGAACTCCGTTTCGGCGACTTCGCGCCACACGTCGAACACGTCGGGGTGGACGTAGTCGAACACGTCGAGGTGCGAGCGCGACGGCTGGAGGTACTGCCCGAAGGTGACGACGTCGACGCCGACCTCTCGGAGGTCGCCGAGGGTGCGGTACACCTCGTGGTCGTACTCGCCGACGCCGAGCATGAGGCTCGTCTTCGTGTGGATGTCGGACTCGCGGTCGACCTGGTCGAGCACCGCGAGCGACTGCTCGTAGTCGGCCCGGCGGTCCCGAACCGGCCACTGGAGGCGCTCGACGGTCTCGACGTTGTGGGCGATCACGTCCGGCCCGGCGTCGATGATCCGGCGCACGGCCTCGGGGTCGCCTTGGAAGTCCGGGATGAGCGTCTCCACGAGGATCCCCGGGTCGCGCCGCTTGATCTCGCGGATCGTCTCGGCGAAGTGCGCGGAGCCGCCGTCGTCGAGGTCGTCGCGGTCGACGGAGGTCAACACGACGTAGTCGAGGCCGATCTCCGCGACCGCGTCGGCGACGTTCGCCGGCTCGTCGGGGTCGAGCGGCCCCATTCCGCCCGTCTCGACGTCACAGAAGTTACAGCCGCGCGAGCAGCGGTCACCCATCAGCATGAACGTCGCCGTTCCCGGCCCGTCTCGTCCCGACCAGCACTCGCCCATGTTCGGGCAGTTGGCCTCCTCACAGACGGTGTGGAGGTTGCGATCGCGGAGCGTCTCCGTGATCTCGGTAAAACGCGTGCCCGACGGCGGGCGCGACTTGAGCCAATCCGGTTTCCGGCGGCCGCGTTGCATACCGGACCCACGGCGGCCGAGTGCAAAAACGTGAGGATCACCCCGATCCCCCGGCCGATCGCGGTCGCCGTTCGACCGATCCGTCGCACGGATTCCTCTTACCTATCCGACACCAGTACGCTTTTATTATCTTGTTATGATACGGAACTATTCGGATGTTCGACACCGACCGCGCGGCGATCACGGACGGCCCGGTGGGGAGGGTGCTCCTCGCGCTGGCGGCCCCGCTCGTCGCACAGAACCTCGTGTACGTCGCGAACGCGCTCGTCGACACGTTCTGGCTCGGTCGCGTGAGCGAGGATGCCGTGGCCGCCGTGGGGCTCAGCCTCCCCATCCAGTCGCTGCTCGGCGCGACGGTCGTCGTCGCCGCGGTCGGCACCCAGATCCTCGTCGCACAGCGCGCCGGCGGGGGAGACGACGCCGACGCGCGACGCCTCGCGGTCAACGGGGCGCTCGCCGCGTTCGCGGTCACGGCCGCCGTCGCGATACCGGTCGTCGTCTACGCCGAGGAGCTGGTGACGCTCCTCGGGGCGGACCCCGCGCTCGCGGGCGTCACGGCGACGTACCTCGCGATCATCGTCGCCGTGCTCCCCGTCGGAGCGGTCGGCGACACCGTCGAGAACTGCTTTACCGCCTACGGCGACACGCGGGCCGTCTTCCGGGTGACGGTGCTCAGCGTCCTCGTCAACCTCGTCGCCGCCCCCGCGCTGATCTTCGGTGTCGGCCCGCTCACGGGGCTGGGCGTCGCCGGCGCGGCCCTCAGTACGGCGCTCTCGGGCGTCGTGGGTCTCGTTCACGTGCTCGCGTACGCGGCCGGGATCCGCCGCGACACGTTCCGGCTCACCCGTGAGGCGTTCGCCCTCGACGTCGGCGCGCTTCGCGAGATCGTCTCGGTCGGGCTTCCGCTCGGCGGTCAGCGCGGGGTGAGCGAACTCGTCCGCGTGCTCGTCGTCGGCCTCGTCGCGATCGCCGGCGGCGCGGCGGGCGTCGCCGCCTACACCGTCGGCGCGCGCGTCGCCACCCTCGCGATCGTCCCCGCGATCGGGATGCAGCAGGCCGCCCAGTCGATGATCGGCCAGAACCTCGGCGCCGACGCCCCGCGGCGCGCCCGGCGGACGACGACGGTCGGCACCGGCATCGTCGTCGCCGCGTTCCTCGCGCTCGGCGTCGTCCAGTTCCTGTTCGCGGGGCAGATCGCCGACCTGCTCGCGCCCGACCTCACCGCCGCGGGCCGGGAGCTCTCAGTGCTGTACCTGCGGATTCTCGCCGCCTCCTACTGGGGGCTCGGCGGGACGTACACGCTCTTAGCCGGCTTCAACGGGGCCTCCCGAACGCGGACCTCCTTCGTCGCGGACCTGATCAAGTACTGGGCGATCCGGTTTCCCATCGCCGTCGCCGCGGTGCCCGCGACGGCGACGTTCGGCGCGTTCGGCGTCGCCGTCGCGCCCGGCCTCGGGTGGGGCGTCGAGGCCGTGTTCTGGGCGGTCGCCGTCTCGAACGTCGCCGGCTTCCTCGGGCTCGGGGCGTACTTCTTGTACACGACCCGACGGGGCATGTTCGCGAACGCCGCCGAACGGGCGAACGACGGCGGGGCAGCCGACGTCGCGGACGACTGAGGCGCGTCGACTTCGGGCGCGGCGCCGCGAGTTACCGTCGACCGTCGGGCGCGGCGCCGCGAGTCACCGCAACTCGTCGGCCTCGACCACGGTCGCGAACTCCCCGTCGAGGTGCGCGAGCGCGACGCGGTGGGAGGTGTCGGCGTCGATCGCTTCGCCGTCGTATCCCTCGCGGTCGTGGGTCGCGGTCGCGTCGGCGACGACGAACACCTCGTAGCCGCGGTTCTCGGCCATCCGCGCCGTCGTCGAGACGCAGTGGTCGGTGGTGAGCCCGCAGACGACGAGGGTGTCGTACCCGCGCTCGCGGAGCCACTCGTCGAGTCCGGAGTCGAGGAACGCCCCGTTGACCGCCTTCTCGAAGGTCGCCTCGTCCGATCGGGGCGCCGTCTCGGGCTTCCACGCGAATCCGGGTCCGTCGGGGCGCAGGGGTGAGTCCGGCTCCGTCGAGGCGTGTCGCACGTGCGCGACGGGGCGGTCGGTCTCACGCCACCGGGCGAGCAGGTCGGCCGCGACCGCCTCCGCCTCGGGGTTGTTACGGTCGCCCCACCCCGGCTCGTCGAACCCGACCTGAAAATCGATCAGGAGGAGGACGGCGTCGTCGGGGACGGCGTACCCGTCCCCCTCGCGGTCCGCGTCAGTCATCGCCGAGCCCCGCGGTCGTGGCGGGCGACCCGGCGTCGGAGGCGCGCCGGTCCGCGAACCGTCGCCACGCGCCCGGTTCGAGCAGGGCGGCCGGCGCTTTCGGGTGCTCGCGGGTGGGCTCCAGCGGGCACGCGTCGGGGCTCGCGTCGTCGTCCTCGCGGAAGAGGTACTGTTTCCACTCGCGGTCGCCCTCGGCGCCCCAGTCGCCGAGGTCGGCGTGGGGGCAGACGCCGTCGTAGTCGGCCATCCGCGACTGGATGGCCTCGCGGGCGTGTCGGCCCGCCGCGGTGTCGGCGGTGATACCGTCGAAGACGGCCCGCGGCTGGAACGTGATCTCCAACCCGACCGGCGAGTACCGGCTCAGTCGCTCGTCGTAGAAGGGCGCCCGGGAGGTCGGGAACAGCGGCTCGCCGCCGAAACAGAACTCCCAGTGCGGGTCGTCCGGATCGGTCGGGATGTCGTCGGGCCACGGCTCCGGGTCGTGGACGTGGAGGAACTCCAAGACGTGCCAGAGCCGCTCGTGGTAGTGGGCCTCGCCGCGGTCGCCCGGCGGCGGTCGGAAAAAGACCGCCAGCGGCGCGCGGTCGGCGTGGTCCTCGTAGGCGTCGAGGTACTCGAGGAGCACGTCGCGGAATCGGAGCAGGGCGGCGGGGTCGGTCGTCGACTCGCAGGCGGCGTACAGCAGCTCTCCCTTCCGTTCGACCTCGATGCCGAAGTAGCAGGGGAACGGCGAGCCGTCGCGCTCGCCGAGCATCGACTCGCGGAACGTCCGGTAGTGCTCTCGCAGCCAGCCGGGGGCGTCGTCGAGCCGATCGTGGAGCGTCTCCTGGTCCAACAGCACGCCCTCGGTGCCGGGCTCGTTCATACCGTTCATCCGCAGCGGGACGGCTTTTGGCTTTCGGCGATGCTCACGCGGTCAGAATGTTGCGACGGCAACTGCGCCAGCGACGGCAACTGCGCCAGCGACGGCAACTGCGCCAGCGACGGTACCGCGAACGCCCCGTCACGGGACGCCCGCCGAGACGGGGTTATATAAATGGCCGCGATCAGATGAAGAATCCCTTGAAGACGTTGATCACTGCCCACTTGATCCCTTCGAGGATCTGACCGTCCTCGCCGCTGATCACGATGTCGTCGTTGGCGACCGCGTTCCGGAAGGCCGCGGCGGGGTTATCGGCGGCGGCGATCTCCTCGATCGTCGCTCGGTCGGTCGTGATCTTCCGCACCGCGTCCTCGCTTCGGCTGTCGTCCAGGTCGGTGATGCGGTTCCGATCGTCCATGGTGACCGAGTAGGTCACTTCGGAGCCGCCGTCCTCGATGTAGATGTTGGTCGTTCCGGCGAGGTTGACGGGGCCGAGGTCGACGGCGTCCGCGTTCGCGTTGTACGCCGGAACCATCTCTTCGAGCGATTCGTACAGGTCGTCGCCGTCGTCCGACTGGGCGACCGCGCCGCCGGCTAAAGCGCTCACGAGCAGAACCGCAACGGTGAGAATCAGCGAGATACGTGTCATAGTAGTTCTATATATATATATCGCGGTACGAGTATAAAACGTAGAAGGGTACGGGTACTCCGAGCGTACTTCGAGTATCCGAGCATTACTCGACCGGCGCACTCAGTCGCTCGTCACCGCGAACCGCGAGGCGTCGCCGTCGGCGGTCGGCGTCGTGAGCAGCGAGACGCCGACGGTGAGGACCGCCGACAGCGCCATCAGACCGAGCGCCACGTCCCACCCGCCCGCGACGCTTCGCGGGAGCGTCGGCGCGAACGGCGCGACCGCCGACAGCACCACCGCGAGGTACGCGACCTGCGGGACGAGGACGCCGACGAGCATGCCGGTTCGGGTCGTCCGGTCCCAGTAGAGCGCGCAGATGACGGGGAGCGCGAGCAGCGCGAACCCGGAGAACGCCGTGTTTCCCACCTCGATGAGCGTGCCGGGTCGAAGCAGGCTGGCGACGAACGCGAGCGTCGCGAAGGCGGCGACGCCGACCCGCGCGATCCACGCCTCGCGGCGCTCGGAGGCGTCGGCGTTGATCACGGGCCGGTACACGTCCCGCGTGAAGTACGACGACCCGGAGAGCAGCATCGAGTCCGACGAGGACATCATCGCGGCCATCGCGCCGGCGATGACGAGCGCCGCGAACCACGCGGGCGTGTACTCGTTCAACACGACGGGGAGCACGTTCGCGCCCTCGGACACGTCGATCGGCATCCCGACCGCCCACGCGCCGAGCATGAACGCGGGGACGAAAAGCAGGAGCACGAGCACGGGCCACAGCACGAACGACCGCTTCAGCACCGCGCCCGACTTCGCGACGAAAAAGCGCTGGTTGATCTGCGGGAACATCGTGACGCCGAAGGCGATGGTGATCGCGGAAGAGATGATGAACCCGGGCGAGTAGAGCCCGCCGCCGAAGCGCCCGAACTCCGGCCGCGCGTCGATCATCGACCCGGTCGCCGCGCCGAGCCCGCCGACGGCCGAGAGCACCCATATCGCGGCGATCCAGACGACGGAGAGCATGAACAGCCCCTGGACCGTGTCGGTCCACGCGACGCCGCGCATGCCGGCGAGGACGACGTAGAGGATCATGAACACCGTGACGAGCGCCGCGCCGCCCCAGTACGGGACCGCGCCGTCCGTGAGCCCGACGAGCGCCTCGCCGGCGCCCATCTGCTGGAGCATGACGTACGGGAACAGCCACAGGAGGCTCACGCCCGCGACGAGCGCGCGGAGCCCGACCGACCCGAACCGGTCGCCGAGCATCTCCCCGAGCGTCATGTACCCGTTCCGATTGCCGATCAGCCACTGCTTGTACCCGATGACGTACCAGAGGACGGCGAACAACACGCCGTCGAGCGTCCCCATCACGATCAGCCACTCGGGGCCGGCCGCGTACGCGAGGTTCGGCCCGCCGAAGAAGGTGAACGCCGACAGCAGCGTCGCGAAGGTGGTGAACAGCAGCACGACCGTTCCGAGCGACCGGCTCGCGAGGTAGTAGTCCTCGGCGGTGACCTCGGAGACGCGGTACGCTATCAGCCCGATGGCCAGCGCGAACAGGAGGTAGCCGACGATGATCCCGAGCGAGAGTCCGAGCGTCACGGCCGATCACCCCCCGTCGCTGAGGCGTCCGACCGCAACCCCATCCCGCGCTCCCACGCGCCGCTCCGGACGAACCGGGAGAACAAGACGGTACACAGCGCCAACCACGCGATATGCCACCAGATCCACACCGGCAGTCCGGCGACGATCCGGTCGACGCCCCACAGCGGCCACGGCACCGCGAACGCGACGAGCACCGCGAACGTCGGTATCCACACGAGGTCTCTCCGCGATCGACTCATGGTGACGAATAACGGCTGATACCGCTTAAATTCCACCGATCAATTTCGATATTACGCTTTGGAGAATAATTCTCTTCAAAGCGTGCCGACGGAGAGCCGTGCGATAACTATTTTCGATGACGCCGACTACGACACACGGGCGGCGACGGCCGTCCGCATCTCACCATTCACCCATCATGAAAGACACAGAAAAATACCTGATTCACGCCACTATCGCGGCCGACGGCGTCGTGGAGCGGAGCGACGTCGTCGGCGCGGTGTTCGGGCAGACCGAGGGGCTCCTCGGCGAGGAGCTCGACCTACGGGACCTCCAAGAGTCCTCGCGGGTCGGTCGGATCGACGTCGCGGTCGAGTCCGAGAACGGCCAGTCGTTCGGCGAGGTCACCGTCGCGTCGAGCCTCGACAAAGTCGAGACCGCGATCCTCGCCGCGGCCCTCGAAACGATCGACCGCATCGGTCCCTGCCACGCCTCCGTCGAAGTGACGAGTATCGAGGACGTGCGGGCGGCCAAGCGCCGCGAGGTCGTCGAGCGCGCCAAAGAGCTGATCGCCGGCGGCTTCGAGGAGACGCGGCTCGCGAGCAACGACATCCTCGAAGAGGTCCGCGAGGCGGCCCGCGTCGAGGGGATCGTCGACTACAAGGGGTTGCCGGCGGGACCGCGCGTCGGCGACTCCGACGCCGTCATCGTCGTCGAGGGGCGCGCGGACGTCCTCACCCTGCTCGACTGCGGGATCAAGAACGCGGTCGCCGTCGAGGGGACGAACGTCCCCGACGCGGTCGCCGACCTCACCCTCGACCGGACGGTGACGGCGTTCCTGGACGGCGACCGCGGCGGCGAGCTCATCCTCCGCGAACTCGCGCAGGTCGGCGAGGTCGATTACGTCGCGTTCGCCCCGCCCGGCGAGTCGGTCGAGGACCTCGACCGCAACGCCGTCTTCGAGGCGCTCCGCGGGAAGGTCCCGTACAGCACCCTCGCCGAGGAGCCGAACCTCCGCGAGGCGGCGGACGAACGGCCGACGCCCAGCGGCGCCCGCGGCGACCGAAGCGATCCCGAGGCCGCGACCGACGGTGACGCCCTCGCCGACGACGGCGGGGCCGACGACATCGGAGCCGACAGCGGCGTCGGCGACACCGGTACCGACACCGGAGCCGACAACGGTGCCGGCGGCGGCTCGCCCGCCGACGGCGACGCCACCGAGAACAAGAGCGCCGGCGCCGTCGCCGATTCGTCCCGCGGTGCGGCCGAAGGCGGTCTCGTGGAGGCGGTCGAGGACGCGCCGGCCCCCGCGGCGATCGACGGCGACGCGTCGTCGACGGGCGTGACGGAGGGCGCCTCCACCGAGGAGATTCCGACCGACGACGACTCGACCGACGCCGCCTCGACCGACGCCGACTCGGCGTCGGAGCCGCCTGTCGGTGACGACGGCTCGGGAGACGCGGCCGACCCTCCGGCGGACGACGAGCCGCGCTCGCTCGAAGAGCACGTTCAGGAGGTCGTCGACGCGAAAAGCGATCTCGCCCGACTCCTCGGCGACGACCGCGGCGTCCTCGCGGAGGTCCCCGCGGCCGACGCGTTCGACGCGGTCGAGAGCGCCGAGACGGCGCCTCACACCGTCGTCGTCGACGGGCGGATCGACCAGCGACTGCTCGACGTGGCGGCGCAGCGAGGCGTTCGCGAACTGCTCGGCCGCGACGTCGGCGAGTTCGTCAAACGCCCGGTCGGCACCCGTGTCCTCACCGTGGGCGACCTCCGCGCCGGGAGCTGAGTCCCTCGGATCTCCGAAGTTCCACTTTAAACCAGTCCGACGGCGCCGAGCAGCGCGAACAGCGCGTCGCCGTAGCCGAGCGAGACGACGAGTCCGACGGCCATCGGGACGACGAACGGCATCCCGGGCGACACCATCACGCGGTCCGCCCGAGCGACGACGGCCACCCCGCCCCGGAGCGTCTCGGCGTCGGTGCCGTACGCGCCGTGGTCGATCGACGAGAGGAACCGCTCGGCCGCCCACGGATCGTCCCCGCCGGCCGGTTCGCCGACGACCGATTCGCCGTCGGCCGATTCACCGGCGGTCGATTCACCGGCGGCTTCGGTCACGGTTCCCCCGTCCGTGCGCGGGCCGACGTGGGTCCCGCCGTCGGTCGGATCGAACGTCTCGCCGACGCCGTCCGGATCGCGGAATCGGTCCGGGTCCGCCCGCAGGTCCGCGAGCGTGATCCCGCGCCAACGGAGGTACATCCGGAGCGCGTCCAGGTCGAGACCATGTCGCGTCGGTCCCGCGTCGTCCTCGAACAGCCGCCCGTGCCGGTCGGGCAGCGAGTCGGTCGCGACCGGCCGCGCGAGGAACATCGACACCGAGCGCTCGCCTCGGACGAGGTTGGTCGCGGCGAGACCGATCGGGTACGCCAACCCGAGCAGGACGGTGTTCGTGAGGATCGTCAGCGAGAACACGCCGATCTGTGTCTCGACGAGCGGGAGCGTCGTCCCGGCGACGGCGTACTCCGGGAAGGTGGGAAACAGGATCGCGAGCGCGATCAGCGCCTTCGCGTCCGCCCCGCCGAACGCGCCGAGGTACCAGAACGCGTAGCCGAGCGGTGCGACGAACAGCAGGCTGATCGCCGCCTGCACGAGGAACAGCCGCCCGTCGAAACCGGCGAACGGCCACAGCGTCGCCCCTTCCCAGACCAGCAGCAGCGCCCCAAAGGCGTACAGCGGGGGCCACAGCCGGTTCGGAAGGCGTCGAGTCCGGACGTCCCGCAGCGCCGCCCACGCGAAGACGGGGACGACGAGCAGACGGAGCGCGTCCGGCAGCGTCGCGAACATGTCTCCACGGGGGGCGGCGGCGTAATTAGGCGTTCGGGTTCGGCTATCGCGATCGATAGCGCGGCGGCGGCGGCCGCGGCCGCCGAAGGGGAGCCGAACCGCCGGCGCTTTGTGGGCTCACCTCCGACCGGCGAGCGATGCGTCGCCGCCTCGGAACCAGTCTGTACGCCGGGCTTCTCTTCACCGTCCTCGGCGCGATCGCGTGGGGGACCGGCCAGCCGTTCGTCTTTCCGAGCCTCGGGCCGTCGGCGTTCCTGCTCGCGTTCGACCGGCGGAGCGACCCCTCGCGCGCCGCGGGAATCGTCGGTGCCCACGTCATCGGCGTCGCTGCGGGGCTCGCGGCGTGGTCGGTGGTCGCGGCCGGCGTCCCGCTGACCGCGACGCCGGCGGCGTTCTCCCCGGAAGGCTTCCGGCTGGCCGCGAGCGCGACCGTCTCGGTGATGGCGACGACGTGGGCGATGATCGCGACCGACGCGGTCCACGCGCCCGCCTGCGCGACGACGCTCATCGTGTCGCTCGGCCTGCTGTCGACGCCGGTGCAGGCGGCCGTGATCGTCGTCAGCGTCGCCGTGCTCGTCGGGGTCCACGCGCTCGTGATCCAGGCGTTCAAACGGCTCGTCGGCGACGCGCATCCCGCGTATCGGAATTCCGATTGATTCGGTCGGGCGCCTCGTCTGTCCGGTCGTTCACGGGTCCGGTCGCGCATCCCTCCAACCGCTCACTCCTCCGGCCGCTCCGCGCGCCTGTCGAAGACCGAACACACCGGATCGGGGTCCGCGAGTCGCGGGACCTCGACCGTCCGGTCGCGGAGTTCGATCGCGACGGTCGCGGTGCCGAGTCGGGCGTCGAGCCGGTCGCGCTCGACGCGGAGGTCCGTCTCGTCCCACGCCTCGACCCGCCACAGCGCGGTGTCGAACCACCGGTCGTAGGCGACCAGCGCGCCGTCTCCGACGCGATACTCGACGGCGCCGTACCGGAGCCAGTAATCGAGCCCGAGGAGGAACGCGGGGAGCGCAACGCTCGCCGTGAGCAGGACTCCGACGAGGATCCACTGCTCACTGAGCGCGAACAGGCCGGCGGCGAGCAGACACAGGACGCCGAGGTACGCGAGCCCCGGGTGCCGCGGCGCGTTCGCGAGTCCGCCGACGAGCCGACCGCGGCGGGTCGGACGCACCCGCCGCGGCGCGTCCGGAAGCGAGTCCGTCACCGGATCGTCGGCGGGTGGGTCGTACGCCCACCCGAGCTCCAGCGCCGACGACTCGTCGAGGGCCGCGAGTCGGTCGCGGTACAGCCCGGCGAAGTCGAAGGCGGCCTTGACGCCGACGATCCCGATGAGCAGTGGCAGTCCGACCGCACCGGGATCGACCGCCGACAGTTCGGCGTCAGGCCCCACCGTCGCTGCGGCGATCAACGTGACGCCGAAGATCCCTCCGACGGACACCGCACCTGCCCTGAAAAAGACGCCTTGAACCGCGGTCTGTGCGCTGTGCTCGCGGTACTCGCCCTTATAAATGTAGTCGACGAGCGTCGTCGCGCCCTCGGTCGCGAAGATCGCGAGCGCGGCGAGCGTCACCGAGTCGAGCGCGGCTGGGTCGAGCCCGCCGTCGACGGCGACGCCGACGGTGACCGCGCCCGCGACGAGCCAGACGGCCGCGAGAATCGGGACGACGATCGGCAGCACGAGAAGCGTGGACAGCCGAATTCGGAGGTCGGTTCCGGGGACGTAGACCGCGGCGCGTCTCGCCGCGAGCGGCCCGGTGAGCAGCGTCTCGGGCTCGATCTCCGAGGGGCGCCCGGCGAACAGCGCGCGGACGACCGCCCAGACGGCGGCGATCCCGAGCTCGAACCAGTAGAGGCTCACGAGCGCGGCCGCGTTCCAGCCGAGAGCGACGACGCCGGCGAGCGGGAGCAGGTTGGAGACGAGGACCGCGAACGCTCGCGGGCGACGGCCCCGAGCGAGCGCTCCGAGGAACGGGACGTGGTCGGTGGAGGGCATCCGTTCGAGCGATTCGACTCGGTGTTTATAAGTGACCGGTGCGGGTCACCGCGCCGGCCCCGCGTCGCGATGGAGGTACAGGTACGCGAGCACCGGCAGGATCGTGAACACGAGCGTCGAGAGCCCCCAGACGACCGCGTAGCGGCTCCCGCGCGCCCTCGCGTCCCGGTAGATCCACACCGCGGCGGCGACGACGACGGCGTATACCACGAGCGTGAGCGGGAGCGACCACGGCAGCGATATCCCGGAGAGCAGCGCCATTGCCGTCGACTCGGCCGCCGTCATTTATAAATCGTCGGTCGTCACATCGGTCGCACCCGGCCCCGAACCCGACCCCGTGAGGTCCGCGCTCATGACGAAGTCGGGCTCTGCGGCGACCGGGACCCGGTTCGCGCCCGTGTCGCTCACGTGCTCGACCGTCTCCGGGATCAGCACCCGAGTCGCGTCGGCGCCCGCCTCGGCGGCGTCCGCGGCGATCGATTGATAAAGGGCGCCGGCCGCGTCGACGTCGCGCCACGCCGAGACGCCGTATTCGGCGACTCGTTCGGTGTCAGCGTCGCCGTCGCTGGCGCTGTCGCAGTCATCGTCGCCGCCGTCAGCTGCCGGGCGTTCGGAGGTCCGCGTTCGGACCGCGAAGCCGGCGATCGGACCGCGACCGGCGCCGGGGGTGGCAGGCGCCTCCGCGACCGCGAGCAGCCGCCCCTCGTCGGCGGCGGTTCGGAGCCGATCGCGGGTGAGCGCCGAGCAGGCCCACGACTCGCCGGGGTCGAGCGCGAGCCCCCTGAGGTGGTCGCGGGCGTCGCTGTCGGTCCAGAACGCCCACGCCGCGTTCGGGTCCGGGTCGTCGACGGCTTGGAACCCGTCGGACGCGGTGTCGCCGGCGGCGTCCGCCGAGTCCGTCGCGTCGGCCTCCCCCGCGTCCGGCACCGCTCCCGCGTCCGGCGCCGGCTCCGCGAACCGGAACTCCGTCCCGGGCTCGAAGCCGACCGCGCGCGACTGGCCGAGCCCCATGACGTTCCACGAGAACACCATGTTCCGGCAGACGGTCGCTCCCCGCCCGCGGGCCCACTCCAGCGCGGCCTCCGAGAGCGCGGTGCCGACACCGAACCCGCGAGCCGCGGGGTCGACGCGGATCCCCTGCCCCCACGACTCCCACTCGGAGAGGAGGACGCCTTGGATACAGCCGACGACCGCCTCTTGGTCGCCCGGGGCGGCCGCGCCCGCGCCGTCGCCCTCGACGAGTGTATCGCCCGGCTCGCGGTCGTCGCGCTCGGTCACTGCGTCGCTATCGGTCACTGCTTCCGACGGCAACGTCGCGACGAAGGTCTCGCGGTCCGGGTCGTCCGACGCGGCCCACTCGGGGAACACGCGCGGGATGTAGTCGTCGTGGCGCTCGCCCCACGTGTCCCGCGTGAACGCGGCGACCGCGTCCGCGTCGGCGGGGCGGGCCTCGCGGACGACGACGGCTGGAGTCGGTTCCGCGTCGGCACCGCCGGACTCCCGATCGCTCATCGCCAGGGCTGTGACTCCGCGGTCAGCTCGCCCGCGAGGTCCCGGCCCATCGCGTCCGCGGCGTCGCCGGTGTTCGCCAGCGCCCACATCAGCTTCACTTTCGCGGTGCCGGGGAGGGTGTCGCCGGCCTCGACGACGCCGGCGTCCAGCAGGTCGCGGCCGGTGTCGTACACGCGGTCGCAGACGCGGCCGGCGAGACACTGGCTCGTCATCGCGACGACGGTGCCGTCCGCGACCAGCGCTTCGATCCGGGGGATCAGGTCGGTGTGGACGTGGCCGAGCCCGGTCCCCTCGATCACGACGCCCGCCTTCCCGTCGAGGTAGTCCCACGCCGCCGGGTCCATCCCGGGCGTGAACTTGACGAGCTCCACGTCGCTTTCGAGGTCGGTCGCGAGGTCGGCGTCGGCCCCCGCCTCGCCCCGCGGGAGCGGCTCGCGGTTCCACTCGATAGCCGCGTCGGCGGCGTCGCCGTCGGCGCCCGCCTCGGCGGCGGCCTCGTAGTCGACGATCCCGAGCGGCGCGCCCCCGACCGTCTCGAACGCGTCGCGCCGGGAGGTGTGGTTCTTCCGGACGCGGGTGCCGCGGTGGAGCGCGCAGGCGTCGTCGGACTGGGTCGCGTGCATGCAGACGAGCGTCTCCGCGTGGTCCGCCTTCGCGGCCTCGACGGCGCACACCGCGTTCATCACGTTGTCGGAGGAGGGGCGGTCCGCGGAGCGCTGGCTCCCGGTGAACACGACCGGGACCGGCGAGTCGAGCATGAAGGAGAGCGCGGACGCGGAGTACTGCATCGTGTCGGTACCGTGCATCACGACGACGCCGTCGGCGCCGGCGGCGATCTCGTCTTCGACCGCCTCGGCGAGCTCCCGCCAGATCGCGGGCTCCATGTTCTCCGAGAGGATGTTGGCGACGACGCGCCCGCGGTAGTTCGCCCGCCCGGCCAGATCCGGAACCGCCCGCAGCACGTCCTCGGCGTCGAACTGCGCCGTGACCGCGCCCGTCCGGTAGTCGACGGTGGAGGCGATGGTGCCTCCGGTGGAGATGAGCGAGATCGTCGGTAGGTCCTCGTCGAAGGTGATCTCGGACGCCTCGCCGCCGCCGGCGTCGGCGCCCCCGTCGACGTCTCGGGCGCCGGATTCGAGCACCTCGACGTCGGCTTCGGCGCGGTCGACGCCGACGTTGTACCCGCCGTCGAGCTTGACGACGAGGTGGTCGTGAGTCGTCGAGGGGAGCAGTACGCCCTCGTTCGTGACGTCCCCGCGGTCGACGCGGACGCGATCTCCCGGTTGCATACCACCCGCTTCCCCTGCGGCGGACTTGAATCCAACCGTTCGGTGCCGGCGCACCGAGCGCCGGCGAGCCGGTCCGTCTGTTCCAGTACGCCTTTTAAACGTCGCCTCCACTGTCGAGGTATGAACCGCGACGAGTTCGCCGCAGCCATCGATCACACCGTGCTCGGCCCGGAAACCACGTGGGCAGACGTCGAAACGGTCCTCGACGAGGCCGCCGACAACGGGATGAACGCCTGTATCCCGCCCTGTTACGTCGCCGAGGCGGCCGACTACGGGAACGCGCCGGAGACGATCGCCACCGTCGTCGGCTTCCCGCACGGCCAGCACGCACCGGCGGCGAAACGCGACGAAGCGGTCGAGGCGTGGGAGGACGGCGCCGACGAGATCGACCTCGTGATCAACGTCGGTCGCCTGCGGGCGGGCGAGGACGAGGCGGTCGCCGCCGAGATCGCCGACGTCGTCGCCGCGGTCCCGATCCCGGTGAAAGTGATCATCGAGACCGCGCTCCTGACCGACGACGAGAAGCGCCGGGCCTGCGAGGCGGCCGTCGACGCCGACGCGGACATGGTGAAGACCTCGACCGGATTCGCCGACGGCGGCGCCACCGTCCCGGACGTCGAACTGATGAGCGAGTACCTCCCGGTGAAGGCGTCCGGCGGCGTCGGCTCCTACGAGGACGCGGCGGCCATGCTCGACGCGGGCGCGGTCCGGATCGGCGCCTCGTCGGGCGTCGCCATCGTCGACGGCTATCCGCAGTAGCCGTCGGCGGGCGTCCCCTCAGGGTCTCCGTCCACAGGTTCCCCGCGCTTCGGCCTCCGTCGTCGCCCTCTCTACCCTTTCGTTCCCTACTGCTCCCCGTCCGTCTGCCCTCTCGCCTTCCGCTCTTCCTCTGCCGTCTCCCGTTCCCTCTCCGTGAGAATCCCGTGATACACATTTGTAAGTCACACCCCTATCTGGAGGTATGAGCCACGGAGCAAAATCGAAACGGCTGGATGTCGACGCCGCGTTCAAAGCGTTCGGCGCGGTCGGAATCCTCATCTCCGTCGTGCTGATCGTCGGCGTGCTCGCACTGACCGATCCGTTCGGCGACTACGTCACCACCTCGCCCGCGGTGTTCGGGAGCCTGCTGTCGGCGGTGCTGCTCGGCGCGGTCGGCTACGCCGCGTACGCGCTCCGCCGCCGGACTGACTACTGAACGAACGGACGACTGCCGAAGAACGCCATTCGAAACGGATTCGCGACCGATCTCAGCTCGACGCCTGCACCGAGTCCGTCCGCTCGTACTTCTCTTCGAACTCCTGGATGAGCTGGCCCATCTTCGCGTACCAGTCGTTGAGCATCCGCTGCATCTCGTCGGTGATCTTCTCGGGGTCGGTCGGCGAGTAGACGTGGTAGTACCCGCCCTGGTCGTAGTTGATCTGCTCTTTGGTGATGAACCCGGTCTGAAGCAGGCGCTGGACCGACCGGTACGCGGTCGAGCGTTCGCGGTCGACCGCCTCGGCGACGGCGTCGATCGTCATGGGCTCGTCGCTCTCGACGAGCACCGTGAAACACTCCCGGTCGAGCGGCTTGAGCCCGTGGAAACACTCCAGTAACCCCTCGCATTGGATGTCGCGCTGGAGCTGTTCCGATAGCGAGTCTGGCATAGTATTGGCGATATGTACGACACGTACTGGTAAAAGGCTTGTGTGTAGATAACACAATCTTGCGACATCCTACTAACTGGAAGGAGCGTTCGGGAGGGTCACCCGTCAGACCGGCGGCCCGTTGGGGCTCACGCCGACCGCGGCGGCGGCACGAGGAAGACGTTCCCCGCCGCCCGGGCGACCACCTCTTCGGAGACGCTGCCGAGCAGGAGTCGGCGCAGTCGACTGCGACCGCGGGAGCCGAGCAACAGCGTGCTCGGGTCGTGGTCCGCCTCCGCGGCGAGGATCTCGTTGGCGGGGTCGCCCCGGCGGATCTCCGTGCGGGCGTCGAGGCCCCACTCGTCGAGCCGGTCGACGAGTTCGTCGAGGCGCTCCTCGGGGTCGGGGCCGCCGCTCGTGTCGTCTTTCGGTGATTCGACGTGCACCAGCGTGACCTCCTTCGTCGCGTGCCGGAGGTACTCGAACGACTGGAAGGCGCGCTCGGCGTTCTCGGAGAAGTCCGTCGCGAACAGCGTTCGCTTGAACAGGTGTCGGCGGATCGTCTCGGGCTCGTCGACGCCGCGCTCGATCCGGTCGACGAGGAGCGGCACGACCGTCGTGCGGGCGAGGTTGCGCGCGGTCGACCCGATCACGCGGTTCTCCAGCGGGCTCTTCCCGCGCGACCCGACCAGTACCAGATCCGCCCCGACGGAGCCGGCGATCCCGTTGATCCGGCGGTGCGGCGTCCCGCGGACGACGTGGGTCTCGACGTCGAAGCCGGCGTCTTCCACGATCGACCGGTAGCGGCGGAGCGCCTTCTTTCGGCGTTTTTCGAACCCCATCCCGGGCATACCGGAGTGGACGTTGGAGGGGACGACCGTCACGATGTGGATCCGCTCGACGCCGATCCGACCGAGACAGTTCAGCCCGGTCTCCGACTCGATCATCGACTCGCTGGCCGTCGAGAGGTCCGTCGCGATCACCGCGGACTTCCCGCCCGTCGCCGATCCGGTCATCGGCGATCGCCTCGTCGTTCGGTCGCCCGGGTTCGATCAGTAATTACCATACCACACAATACTCGTGTGTCGGAAATAAAGCTCCCGGTCGTCTCGTCGCGGGGGACCGCGTCCGGACGCGGTCGCCTGCGGAGCCCGCCGCCGACCCGACCGCTCGAAAGGCTATAAACGGCCGGCGGTCGAAGCGAGCCGCATGACTGACGAGACGATCGAGGCGGCCGTCGAGCGGTTTCTCGACGGGACGGAATCGGCGCTCGACGACTACGATCAGGGGTACGCGGACGCCGACGCGACGCTGTCGGTGGTGCGCACGCACATCGACGAACTGGCCGCCGCGGTCGACGAGGGCGACACGGAGTCCGAGTAACCGTCGCGGCGGCCCCAGCGTTCCCGGCGGGGAGAGTCCGCCTCAGGGCCGCGCGCCGATCAGTTCGCGGACCCGAGCGACGTGTTCGCCGAAGGCCGGATCGCCGCGCTCGCGCGGGCGGTCCACGTCGACGTCGACGACCTCGGCGACGCGGCCGGGCTCGGCCGCCATCACGACGATCCGGTCCGCGAGCGTCACCGCCTCGGCGACGTCGTGGGTGACGAAAAGCACCGTCTTGCCCGTCGACTGCCAGACGTCGAGTAGCTCCCGCTGGAGCATCTCGCGGGTCTGCGCGTCGACCGCGCCGAACGGCTCGTCCATCAGGAGCAGTTCGGGATCGACCGCGAGCGCCCGCGCGATGGCGACGCGCTGTTTCATCCCGCCGGAGAGCGACTTCGGGTACGAGTCGCGGAACTCCGAGAGCCCGACGAGCTCGAGCATCTCGTCGACCCGCCGCTCGCGCTCGGCGTCGGTGCGGTCGCTTCGCTCGAGGCCGAACCCGACGTTCTCCGCGACGGTGAGCCACGGGAAGAGGTGGTACTCCTGGAACACGACGCCCATGTCGGTCGTCGGGCCGATGACTGGGGTGCCCCCCAGCAGCACCTGCCCGTCGGTGGCGTCGGTGAGTCCGGCGATGACCCGGAACAGCGTCGTCTTCCCGCAGCCCGACGGCCCGACGAGACAGACGAACTCGCCCTCCTCGACCGCGAAGGAGACGTCGTCGAGCGCGCGGACCGGCGTTCCGTCGCCCTCGTAGGTCTTGCCGACCCGATCGACGGCGACGCCGGCCTCGCCGTCACCCGCGATCTCGTCGACCTCGTCGGTCACGCCCGTGTCGTCGGCCTCGTCGGCCCCGTTGCTCACGCCTGCCATACTAACACCCGCCGTTGAGCCGCGCGGAACGCCACGTCGACGAGCAGGTACATCAGGCTCAACACGAGGATGTACGCGATCACTTTGTCGACGAGGAGGTTGTTGCTCGCCCGCAGTATCTCGCGGCCGACCCCCGGGACGCCGAAAATCTCGGAGGCGACGACGAGCATCCAACAGCGACCGAGCCCGGTGCGGATCCCGGTCGTGATCCCCGGGAGCGCCGCCGGGACGACGATCGACCGAACCATGTCGAGGTCCCCGCGAACGCCGAGCGTCCGGCCGACGTCGAGGAGGTCGTTCGAGACGCCCTCGACGGCGCCGTACGCCGCGTAGAAGTTGATCCAGAACGCGCCCACGGCGATGATAAACGCGGCGCCGGCGTCGTTGATCCCGAACCACGCGATCGCGAACCCGATCAGCGCGAGCGGCGGGACGGGCCGGAGCGTCCGCACGAGCGGCGCCGTCACGTCGTCGAGCAACCGGCTCCACGAGAGGGCCACGCCGGCGCCGACGCCGAGCGTCGTCCCGACGAACGTGCCGGGAGCCCAGTGCCGGATACTCGACCACAGCGCCGCGGTCATCGTACCGGAGGCCAGTTCCTCGGCGAACGCGTCCACGACCGCCCCCGGCGAGGGCAACACGTACGCCGGCTGGGTGAGCGAGACGAGGTGCCAGAGGAGAACGAACCCGGCGATTCCGGCGACGCCGCGGACGAGCCGCCGCGGATCGTCGAGGCCGATGCCGGTCGCGATCGCTGTGCCGCCGTCGCCGTCGAACCGTCCGCCGGTGTCGGTCGCCATCAGAGCGAGTCGTATATCTCGAGGTCGAAGATCGCCTCGGTGGAGAGCTGTTCGTCGATCTGTCCGTTGTCGGCGGCGAACTCGGAGAACACCTGCGTCGCGTCGGTGATCTCGTTGGGGTCGGTGATGAAGTTCGACAGCGGCGAGTCGAGCGCCTTCCGCGCCCGATCGACCGGCATCCCGATCCCCTCTTCGACGTGCGCCGCGGTCGCGTCCGGTTCGTCGGCGATGAACTCCGTGGCGCGAACGTGCTGTTCCAGGAACTGCGTCGCGACCGGGGAGTCGCGGACCGCGTCGCTCATCAGGGTGACCGCGGCCGGCTGGCCCGGCAGGATGTCGGCGGCCGTCCGGAGCATCGTGACGGACGACCCCTCCTCAGCGGCGATCGTCGGCACCGGCTCCATGATCGAGGTGCCGTCGACCTCGCCGTTGGCGATCGCCTGCCAAACTGCGCTGGCGCCGTTGATCTCGGTGATCTCGACGTCTTCGCCCGGCACAGCGCCGATCTCGTCGAGCCAGAAACGCAACAGCACGTCGGGGACGCTCCCCTGCGGGAACGTGCCGAACCGGAACGGCTCGCCGTGCTCGGCTTCCCACATCGAGAACGCCTCCGCGCCGTGCTCCTCGAAGTTGGCGTGGATCGATTCGTCGGCCATGATCCCCATCGGCTCGCGGATGTTCGCCGCGGTCACCTTCGCGGGGATCTCGCGGTCGATGACGATCATCGCCGGGACGACGCCGAACATGGCGACGTCGATCTCGCCGCCGCCGAACGCCTGGACGATCGCCGGGCCGTCCGTGAACTCCTGGCCCTCGATCTCGGCGTCGACCTCGTCGAGGTACCCCTCGCCCTCCATCACGTACCACTGCAGGTCCGGGTAGATCGGCATGTGCGCGACCGTCAGATCCTCGATGTCGCCGCCGGCGCCGCTTCCGCCGCCGAGACAGCCGGCGAGACCGAGGGTCACAGATCCGCCCGCGGCCGCGAGAAAGGACCGCCGCGAGGCTGACGCGTGTCGTTCGTACATACGCATGGAACGGGACCGTCGGTCAATACCTCCGCGCCACCAGCAACGAGGGCACGTACCGATGACGGGCGAGAGACGAGCGAGCCGCGAATATCCGCCCCAAGACCGCGTCGAGCCGGTTATAAGCGCCCACACAACCGTCCGTGATCGGCGTAATATTTGCCAACGGTGCGGTGACGACGCCCGTCGGGGTCTCCGACGTCGCCAGGGTCGCCGACCCGCCGCCGCGCCGACCCGCCGCCACGCCGACTCACCACCGCACCGACCCGCCGTCGTTTATAATCGCGCCCGCGAACGGGGGCGTATGGTCTCGGAGATCTTCGATCCAGACGCGTGGGAGCCGGTCACCGACGAGTTCGACGACATCACTTACCACCGCGGCGTCGACGTGCCGGTCGTCCGGATCGCGTTCGACCGCCCCGAGGTCCGCAACGCGTTCCGGCCGGGGACGGTCGACGAGCTGTACGCCGCGCTCGACCACGCCCGCAAGCAGGCGGACGTGGGCTGCGTGCTCCTCACGGGCAACGGTCCCTCGGAGAAGGACGGCGGCTGGGCGTTCTGCGCCGGCGGCGACCAGTCGGTCCGGGGCGACTCGGGCTACGAGTACCGCGACGACGACGAGGCCGACGAGTCGGACGACCCGCTCGTGCGAGAGGCGCGGGCCGGGCGACTCCACATCCTCGAAGTGCAGCGGCTGATCCGGTTCATGCCGAAACCCGTCGTCGCCGTCGTCCCCGGGTGGGCCGTCGGCGGCGGCCACTCGCTGCACGTCGTCTGCGACATGACGCTCGCCAGCGCGGAGCACGCGAAGTTCCTCCAGACCGATCCCGACGTGGGCTCGTTCGACGGCGGGTTCGGCTCTGCGTACCTCGCCAAACAGATCGGCCAGAAGAAGGCCCGAGAGGTGTTCTTCCGCGGGAAGACCTACTCGGCCGAGGAGGCCGAAGAGATGGGCATGGTCAACGAGTCCATTCCGCACGACGACCTCGAAGCGGTCGCGATCGAGTGGGCCGACGAGATGACGAAGAAGTCGCCGACCGCGATGCGGATGTTGAAGTACGCGTTCAACATGACCGACGACGGGATGGTCGGCCAGCAGGTGTTCGCCGGCGAGGCGACCCGCCTCGCGTACATGACCGAGGAGGCACAGGAGGGCCGCGACGCGTTCTTACAGAAGCGCGAGCCCGCGTTCCGCGACTACCCGTGGCACTACTAACCTGAAAATCCGCAAAATGATCCGCAGCGGCGACGCATCCCCGAGCTACGCGTCGTCGTCGTCGAGGAACGCCGCGACCGCCTCGCGGGTCGGCAGCGCCGACATCCCCCCGATGTCGCGGACCGACAGCGCGGCCGTCGCGTTGGCGAACGCGAGCGCGTCGTCGAGCGCCGCGCCGTCGCTCGCTCCCCTCTCGTTCGACTCCTCATCGCTCGGTCCGTCCGCGTCCGACCCCGACCCCGCCGCGAGTCGCGCGATCAGCCCCGCGGTGAACGCGTCGCCGGCGCCGGTGGTGTCGCGGCTCTCCACCGCGAACCCCTCGTGTCGAACGGTCGCCTCGCCCCAGGGCGCGTCCGCCGTACTGGCGGCGAGCGCGCCGTCCGCGCCGAGCGTGACGACCGCCGTGTGCGGGCCGAGCGCGCAGAGGTCGCGGGCCAGCCCCGCGCCCCACCGCGAGGAGAGGCCGGTCTCGGCGACCTCCTCTTCGCTGCAGAACACCACGTCGCTCGCCTCGACGACCTCGCGAAGCGCCGCGAGCACGTCGTCGGTCGCTCCCTCCGCCACGAGGTCGGGTCGGTAGTTCACGTCGAACGACACCGTACACCCGTGGTCGGCGGCCCGAGTCGCCAGTTCGACCATCGCCTCTCGTCCGCGGGGATGCGTCAGCGCCACGCCGCCGAGGTGGACCCACGAGGCGGACGCGAGTGCGTCCGTCGGGACCGCGTCGGGATCGAAGCCGAACGTGACGTCACCGGCGCCGTAAAAGCGGAACCGGCGGTCGTCGGTCTCGGGCAGCGACACCACCGCGAGCGTCGTGTTGCCGTCGACGCGCTCGATCTGCGTCGTCGGGATCAACTCGCTCCCGAGCGTCTCGGCGAGGAAGTCGCCGAACGGGTCGCCGCCGAGCCGCGTCCAGAAGGCGGGGACGACGCCGAGGCGCGCAAGCCCGACCGCGACGTTGGCGGGCGCGCCGCCCGGGCGGTGCGAGAACCCCTCGACGTCGCGCAGCGTCGCTCCCTCGCCGGGGAGGAAGTCGACCAGCGTTTCTCCGGCCACGAGGATCTCCGGCATTGCGTCAACGAGGAGCGCCGGAGAGTATGAAACTATTCGTCCGCGTCGGCGGCCGAGACTCCGTCGGCGTCAGCCGCGTCGGCGGCCGCGACCTCCTCGGCGACCGCCTCGAACGCCGCGAGGATGACGCGCTTGCAGGCCTGCCCCTCGGTCGTCCAGTGCTGTGCGTAATCGAGCATGTCGTCGTAGATGTCGGGCTTGCAGCCGGCCGCCTGCGGGTGGCCACCGCCGTTCACCTTCCCGGCGACCTCGTGGGCGTGCCGGAACCCCTCGGAGCCGCGGATCGACGCGGAGCCGGCGGGCTTCACGATCACGGCCGCGTCGGCGCCCGCCTCCCGCAGCGCCTCGGCGACCTCGTTCTGCGAGCACCGACCGTACGTCACCGCGACGGTCCACTCGCCGACCTCGTGGGTGACCGCGCGGTCGACGGCGGCGGCGATGCGCGCCTCCTTCTCGACGCGACGGTCCGCGACGTACGCCCGAACGGTCTCCGGGAGATCGGCGCCGTACGCGCCGACGATCGTCGCGTACTCCTCGCTGCCGGCCCAGTAGGAGTAGTCGGCCAGGTCGTCCGAACGCGGGTCCTCTTTGATCCAGAGGTCGTGGTCGCGGGTCACGGCCGCCAGTTCGGCCCAGCGGTCGTCGAACGCGTGGTCGAGAGAGCGGAGCGCCACGTCGGCGGTGCACTCCTCGTCGGACTCGCCGACGACGAGGTCGACGCCCAGGTCGCGAACGGCCGCCGCCGCCTCCGCGTCCCACTGGTGGTGGTCGAACCAGCGGATCGAGTCGGTCGACTCCACGAGCGCCTCCAGCGGCTCCGCGATCCACTCGTAGTCGTCGGGGCACAGGTCACAGACGAACAGATCGATGTCGTCGTCAGCGTACGCCAGCACGCGTTCGAGCGACGTGTCGATCGAGTACGGCCCCGCCGCGACCAGCCCGACGGGCGACTGCGTGTGGGCGTCGGCGGTCGGGTCGGCGTCCGCGTCGTCAGCGCTGGACTCGTCGGGCTCGTCGTCGGTTTCGTCGTCCGCGTCGTCCTCGTCATCCGCATCGAGTCGCGCCTCGATGGCCGCCTCGAAGTCGGCGGCGTCGAGGGCGGCGTCGTACGCCTCACGGATCATCGCCGCGCACGCGAGGCCGTCGGCGTCGCCGTCGGCGATCACGACCGCCTCGCTCCCCTCGATGGCCTCCTTCGCTCGCGTCTCGGCGCGCTCCTCGTCCAGCGAGTCCGGATAGAAGAAGCCCTTGCCCGGCAGCCGCGTGTACCGCGAGCGGGGAGTCCCCGCCTCGTCGATGAGATCGTCGTCCATACCGTCGAGCCGGGCGGGAGCGGGAAAACTCCGCCGTTCTCCGGCGTGAGATCGCAGCCTTCGCGGGCGGCTTCCGCTCAGATCGTCGTCCGTCGCGGGTCCTCGTCGGTGAGCTGGCGGACGGTCAGGACGGGGACCGGACACGTCCGAACCACGCGCTCGGCGACCGAGCCGATGAGGAACCGGTTCTCTCCGTGTCGCCCGCGCGTGCCCATCGCGACGATGTCGGCGTCGACGTCGCGCGCGTACTCGGCGATCTCGGCCGCCGGCCGCCCCTCGCGGGCCTCGACCGTGACGTCGAGGGAGGGGTCGCGATCGGTCGCGGCGTCGGAGACCTGGTCGAGCGCCTCTCGCCCCCGGTCGTCGAGCGCGTCGCGCAGGTCGTCTCTGACCTCGTCGGGCGTGGACTCGACCTCGCCGCTGTCGACGACGTAGACGGCGTGAACCTCGGCCTCGAACCGCGCGGCGATGTCGATCGCGAAGTCGACGGCCCGGCGGACGCTGTCGGAGCCGTCGGTCGCGATCACGATCGTGTCGAACATAGCCGGGCGTTCGCCGCAGCGATACCTAAAACCCGGCGGTCGGGTTCGGTGGTGAGGTATAGAAACCGCGGCCGCGACTCCGACTGCGACTGCGACAGGTCCTTATAAATGAGCGGTGCGGTGGCGCGTGCCGAGGAGCGGCCGACAGGCCGCGAGTCGCACGCGCGAGGGACGCGGCGACCGAAGGGAGCCGCGAGGCTGGGGAGGCGTGAGGAGCGGTTGCGGTGCTGTGCGGGCGATGCTGTGCGGGGCGGGACGCAAACGACTCGCCCCGCCGACGAGAGTTTTGGAGGTGGCCGCCCCGCTATCCGTAGCAACCGCTTATAAACGATCGACGGATACTCCAGAGACGATCACTCCCTGATCCACGACGACCGTTTATAAATTGTCACCGCCCCCGCCGACAATCACTTATAAATACTCTCTGCCCGCTACCGCCCGCTACTGTCCACTACAGCCGCTCTACGCCAAGAAGACGTGTCGCGGGCGGTCCGCGAGCACCTCGCGGCCCCACTGGACCGTCTCGCGGAACTCGTCGGAGCCGAAGAACGCCATCGCGTCCTCCTTGGCCGTCCACTGGCTGGCGATGAACATGTCGTCGGCGTTCTCGACGTTGATCATCAGGTCGGTCTCGAGGTGGCCCTCCATCTCGGAGAGCAGGTCCTCGACGTCGTCGAACGTGTCGACGAAGTCCTGTCGGTGCTCGGACTTCGTCGTGTAGAACATCCCCATCGTGCCGAACCCGGACTCCTCGCCGGCGCGGCCGACGACCTCCGGCAGCTCCGAGAGGAACCCCGCGGCGGTCTCGGCCGCGGAGGCCGTCTCCCAGATGGAGACGACGGCGGCGCGGTCGGTGTGGCGCCCCTCGTACACCGCGGTCTTCACGTGCGTGCCGTAGTGGTCGAAGTTCCCGCGGAGCCCCTCGACCTCGTCGAACAGGTCGTCGACGTCGGCCTCGCTGTACAGCACCGTCGCGTACACGTCCTCGCCGTGGGGCTTCCCGGCGTAGATATTGAGGTCCGCGAGTTCGCCACGGATGTCCTCGTCGGAGGTTCCCTCCTCGCCCTCGCCGCCGTGCTCGCTCCCGTCACCGCCCGCGTGGGGGTGGTCGCCCTCGCCGGCGCCGTCTCCCTCACCGTGCGGGTGGTCGCCCTGTGGGGCGCCGCCCGTTGCACCGGCGTGGTCGTGACCGTCGCTGGGACCGTGGTGACCGCCGGCGTGGTGATGACCGCGCTCACCGTGGCCGTGGCGACCCTCACCGGAGTCGGCGCCGGTCGCTTCGTCGTCCGCCTCGCCGGTCGGCACCGTCTCGCCCGCGAGGTACGCGCCGAGGTCGGCGGGCGGGAACCGCCGCCCGATGTAGAACTCGCCGAACTCGCCGTACCGCGAGGAGGCCGGATCGAACCGCATCTCGTAGACGATGTCCTTGATGTCGGTGGGGTCCGAGCCGAACAGGGTGACGCCCCACTCGTGGCTGTCGAAGCCGACCGAGGAGGCGATCACCTGTTTGATCTTCCCGGCGTACCGCTTGCCGACCTCGCCGTGGTCGGCCATGAGGTCGGCGCGGTCCTCGAAGCTGAGGTCGTACCAGTTGTGCTCCTCGCCGCGTCGCTTGCTCATCGGGTAGAAACAGACGTACTCGTCGTCCGGAATCTCCGGCGTCAGTTTCCCTTCGATGTACCGGCGGAGGCCGGCGTCGACCGAGTCGGGGTCCTCGAAGTACTCGTCGGAGACGTAGCCGGAGACCTCCGTGACGGAGACGTACGAGGTCGTCCGCTCCGTGAACTTCGCGAGCGCGGTGTCCTCGAACCGGCGCTCGATCGACGAGAGGTCGTCGAGCGTGGGCCGGAAGTGGACGAAAAGCAGGTCGGCCTTGTGCCCGAGCACGGAGAAGAGCCCGGAGTCGCCCTCGTCGGCGTCGGCGACCAACTCCCGGTGTTTCAGGAAGGCCTCGCCCTCCTCGATCGCCTGACGTCGCTCTCGTTCGGGCGCCTCGCGCCACGCGTCCCAGTCGATACTGCGGAAGTCGTGCAGCGAGAACCACCCCTCCTCGGTCTGTGGAGCCTCGACCATACGTCGACTTGGGTCGCCGGGACTTAGGGGTTTGTGAGTCGTCGTCGCGTAGCCGGGGAGAAGCCGTCTCGACGAGTCGAGCGATCGAACTTATGAAACATCCAACAATATTAATCGTGAGGGGCGCGTTGGTGACACATGGCCATCGCTCGGCACGAACGCGGACTACGGGCGGACCTGCGGGCGTTGCTCTCGCAGGTCCATCCGGTGTTCATGCTGCCGCCGCTCGCGGCCTCGTGGTTCGGTGCGGCCGTCGCCGGCGAGTTCGCACTCTCGGTGGGCGTGATTCACATGGGCGCGATTTTCTTCGCGGTGTACACGGCCCACGTGAAGGACGGCTACGTCGACTTCTACCGGCGCGGCGAGGACGACGACCACCCGATGACGGTCCGCGGCTGTCGCCGCTCCCTCCTCGCCGCCGGCGTCGGCTTCGCCGCCTGTACGCTCGCGCTCGGCGTGCTCGTCGGCCCGGGCGCCGCGCTCGTCACCCTCCCGACCTGGTTCATCGGATACCTCCACGCGCCGCAGCTCGACACGAATCCGCTCACCACGACGCTGGGGTACCCGACCGGTATCGCGCTCGCGCTGCTCGGCGGGTTCTACGTCCAGACGGGCGCGGTGACCGCGACGATACTCGGATTCGCGCTCGTCTTCCTCGTGACGCTCGCCGGCGTGAAGATCATCGACGACGAACAGGACTACGCGTACGACCGGTCGATCGACAAACGAACCGTCTCGGTGCTGCTCGGCCGACCGCGAGCCCGGACGCTGGCGTTCTCCCTGCTGATGGCCGGGCTCGTCGGCGTCCTCTGGGGGACGGTCAGCGGGCTGTTTCCACCGTCGGCGCCGGCCGCGGCGCTGGCGTTCGGCTCGATCGCGCTGGTGGCCAGTCGGGCGGGCCCGACGATCGCCACGATGCTCCTGATCCGCGGCGCCTACGTCTTCTTGGCCGTCCTGCTCGTGGCCGTCTGGTTCCGGCCGCTGTCCGGCACCCCGCTTCCGGACGTCACCGCTCTCGGGCCGTACACGTACCTCGCCACCGAGATCGCCTTCGGCGCCCTCGCGTTCGGCCTGCTCCGCTACGCCGGCGCGCTCCGGCAGGCGGCCCGAACGATCGCCGCCCTGTATCCGATCGCGTACCTCTGGGACTGGTACACGCTGGAGGTCGGCGTCTTCGAGATCCCGATGCGCACCGGGTACGACCTGTTCGGGATCCCGATCGAGGAGCACCTCTTCATGATCGTCGTGCCGGCGCTCGTCCTCGGCGTTCACGAGACCGTCCGGAGGCTCTCGGCCGAGCCGACCGAGCCGACCGAGTCGACCGATCCGGCCGAGTTGACCGAGCCGACCGAGCCGGACGACGCGCCTCGAAGGGATTCGCACACGTGAACGCGCTCGCAGTTCGATCGCCGAGTGACGCCCGACCGAAACCCTTTCACCACGACTCAGAAAGGTAGGGGCAATGCGGAAAAGCGGGCCGCCGAAAGGACTGATCTCGTACCTCGTGTTGGAGCTGCTGGACGAGCGCCCCCGGTACGGGTACGAGCTGCTTGGCGAGATCACGGCGATCAGCGGCGGCCACTGGGAGCCGTCGTACGGCTCGGTGTACCCGATTCTCTACAAGTTCGAGGAGGACGGCGTCGCCGAGCGCGTCGAACGCGCCGACGAGCCCGACCGGAAGTACTTCGCGCTCACCGAGGCGGGCCGCGAGATGCTCGTCGAAAAGCGCCGCGAGATCGGCGGCGAGGCCAAGGACTTCGGCGACGTCGTCCTCGGGTTCTACCACCTGTACGCCGCGCTCGCCACGGACGACCGGTTCGCGGTCGACGACGCCGACGGCGACTGGAAGTTCTCGGAGCGTTACAGCGCGTGGATCGTCGAGCAGACGATCCGTCACCACGAGCGCGACTTCGGGGAGTTCGAGCGGATCGACGCCACCCCCGAGGAGTTCCACGCCGGGAACTCCGAGAACGCCGAGGACTCCGAGAACACCGAGGACTCCGGGCCGGCGGCGTCGGGCGCGGTCAACTGACCGGCTGTCTCTTTCGATTCACTCCGTCAGCCGTCCGCGAAAATCGCCCGCTAGCGGTCGATCAGCCGAGCGAGAATCCGGCCCGGAAGCCCGGCCCGAACGAGTCGGTCGGCGAGTCGATCGGGAAGCACGGCCGTCACTCGCGGGAGCCACCGCGCGCGTCGGCTCACGCGGTACCGGGTCCGCGGTCGGTCGGTCGTGGCCGCGACGACGACGCGATCGACGACCGCGTCAACGCTGGTGGCGGCGGGCGCGTAGCCGGCAAACGATCGGTACGCGTCGGCGTACGGGCCGTCCGGATGGCGCTCGGCGCGCTCACGGGCCTCTTCGGCCGCGCGCTCGTTGAGCCCGGTCCGGACAGGTCCCGGCTCGACGAGCGCGACGGTGACGCCGCGGGATTCCACTTCGCGGCGGAGCGCGTCGACGTACCCTCGGAGTCCGGCTTTGGCGGCACTGTAGGCCCCGTGGTACGGGAGCGACACCCCGCCGAGCATCGAGCCGACGACCACGATTCGGCCGCCCCGCTCGCGGAGCGCGGGGAGCGTCGCTCGGACGACGCCGTGGACCGCGGTCAGGTTGGTGTCGATCTGGCGGCGGAAGGAGTCGACGGTGGTCTCTTCGACGGCGGCGATCTCGTACGCGCCGACGCAGGAGACGACGCGGTCGAACGGCCGGCCGCCGAGCCGCTCTGTGACCGCTTCGCCGTCCCGCAGGTCGAGCGCGTGCGTCTCCACGGCGTCGGGGAGCGCGTCGAGTCCCGGCCGGTCGACGTCGACGCCGACCACCCGGTGGCCGGCGGCCGCGAGCGCGCTGGCGACGCCGCCGCCGATTCCGCCGGCCGCCCCGGTCACGAGGACGTTCATGCGACGAGATAGCAGTCCGCAACGGTAGACGGTGACGGTTCTCGCGAGAAGCGAGGAGCGGCGGCGCTGGGGGCTATCGGCGACGGCAGGGGTTCGGCGAGCGGTCGCCTCGTCCGCCGATCGGTCCCGAAGGTCTATACGACGGAGCCGCGAGTATGCGGACAATGTCCACCGACGAACCGTCCGTCCCGATCGTGTGCACCGAGTGCGAGACGGAGACGCGCGTGCCGCTGTCGGACGTGGCGGACGCGCTCACCAGGCACAACGACGGCAAACACGACGGCGAGGAGATCGCCGAGGTCGACCCCGCGCTGAAAGATCAGCTCGCCGATCTCGTCGCCGAGGATCTCGGGCTGTTCGAGGGGGCGTAGCGCCCCGTTCGGCCGACGCACGGGCGTTCCCTCGCACGTCGACGGCCCGGACTGGTCGGCGGCGGAACCGTTCGAAGGCGAGGGTTTAGTGCCGCCCGCGCCAACGGGACGGTAGCACCCACATGGTACCTAACGACACCCGCTCCGTCGGCGAGCTCGAGGGCCGTATCGAGACCTTCGACTCGACGCCGCCGGCGACGCTGAGCGACGAGGAGTGCGCACAGCTGACCGACGCCCTCGTCGCGCTCGCCGACGCGTACGGGGCCCGGGGTGAGTTCGACGCGGAAGCCGAGCTGATCGCGCGACTGGACCGGTTACGCGCCGCCAGACCGGGATCCGACGTCGATATCCACCTCGCGAGCGCGCTCGCGAACGCGACCGAGGTACACGGCCGCGCCGACGTTTACGAGACCGCGATCGACCCCGACCGGTTGGAGGCCTACCGCGACCGGATCGAGGAGCTGTACGAACGCCGACCGGAGCCGGTGATCGCCGCACCGCTGGCCCGCGCGACGGCACAGACGGTCCACGCGAACGGAACGGCCGAGCGGCCCGGTCGGATCGGACCGCTTCTGGACCGACTCGAAACGGTGTACGACGCCCACCCGGAACCGGACGTCGCCGCGTCGCTGCTCCGGGCGTACGCGCACGCCGAACTGTACCTCGGCGCTGACTCTCTCGACGCTGATTCCCTCGACGCTGACTCCCCCGACGGTGATTCGGGCGTAGGCGAAGACGACAGAGAGGACGGAGCGGCCTCGCACGAAGAGCAACCGGACGGGCCAAACGGCGACGGACCGGCGCGCGACCGCCTCGCCCGCGCCGAAGATCTGTTCAAGACGCACCCGGACGGCGAGGTGGCCGCCGGGCTGGCCGGAATCCTCGCCGGCCGGACGAACGCGGACGCCAAGCGAACCGACGTCGAGACGATCGAAGACCGGATCGGACGGATCGAAGCGCTCGCCGACCGGTACCCGGCACACGAGTCGGAGATCACCCGCTGGCTCCCGGTCGCGACCGCGAACGCGACGCGCGCCAGCTTCGAGGTGGCGGACGTCGGACGCGTCGAACACTGGGCGGCTCAGACCGCCGACTACCACGAACGGCTCGCGACCGCGTCCAGCGCGACGTGGGCGGCGGTGGCGACGTTCTTCTCGGCACGGGCGTCCTTCTACGACGGCGACGTGGCGGCCGGGGAGGAGAAACTCGAACGGCTCGAAGCGCTCGACCGCCGGTACGACAACCCGGTGTTCGCCCACTGGCGGAGCCGGGCGATGTTCGACGCGGCCCGGGCCTACGTGGAGACGAACCGCCCCGAGCGCGCCCGCGAGACGGCCGCCGAACTGGCCGCGTTCGCGGTCGGTCACGAGGACCGCGAGGCGATCGAGTCGGGGCTCGAATCGCTGTACGCGCACGCGCCGCAGATGTTCGACGAGGAACGGTTCGAGGCGGAGACCGAAACGGAGGCCGGTTCGGAGAGCGACGCGCCGGCCGACGACGAGTCCCGGGCCGCGGACCACGAGATCGCGGTCGAACCGACGTCGTCGGTCGGCGCACCCGGCGACGCGCCCGGGGAGACGGCCGCCGACGCGACCGCGTCGAGCACCGACGACGGGAGCGGGTGCGGATCGTGCGGCGACGACGGATGCGGAAGCTGCGGGAGCGATCGGCAACTGGCTGAGCCGGCGAGCCTTCCCGTGCTCGCCGCCGCGGCCGCCGCGCTCGCCGTCGTCGTGCTGTCGGTCGCGTACACGCTCTACCGAGCGGCGGGGGCCGCGAAGCGCGCGCTCGACAGATCGTAACGGACGCAGAATTCGGCAGCTCGTCGCGTCGAGCAGTGAACGGTGCACACGACAGTCGGCCCGACAGCGGGCTTAGCCGTCTCGGTGGTCGGCCGGCTTCATCGCGGGAAGACGTCGCCAGTCGCGGACTCGAACGGACGCGATGTCGTCGGTCCCGTGGTCGCGGTCAGTCGTCCTGCGCGAACGCACCCTTCGGGTGCCCCTTGTGCTGGAGGTTGCGGTTGTCGCGCTTCCGCGTCGCCGTCGCCGGGATGACGTCGTCGACGTCGACCCGCGGGCGGCCGGTGTAGCCGTGGTCGGGATGCTCGGAGCAGTGTGCCATCGCGTCGTGAGATCCCTCCCACGGCCCTTCGGTACAGTCGTCTGCCGTGCAGACGAACACGATGTCGTCGGACATGTTAGCTGACGATTCCCAGTAGGTGTATAAAAACGTCACAGCCGGATTATCAGAATAGATATCTGACGTGAATCCCGTCGAACCGGTCCGGTATCGACGGCAGGCGGTCAGTCGCTGACGGCCGGGGCGCCGAACAGTTCGACGCTCGTGCCGTCGAGGCGGCAGTCCTCTAAGGCGTGTTTGGCCGCGAAGCCGGCCTCGTGGGCGGACGCGCCGCGGCCGACGCCGACCTGTAGTTCGACGTCGACGTCCCGCTCGACGTGGGCGACCGCGTCGGCGAAGGCCGACTCGGGGAGGTCCGGGCAGACGGCGATGATGTTGTCGCCGCCGACGAAAAACGAGAGCGCGCCGTGCGTCTCCCGGAGATACCGCATCAGCGAGGCGTAGGCCTGTTCGATGTTGATGAACGTGTCGAACTCGTTGAGCCGATCGGTGTACTTCCCCGTGGCGTTGACCACGTCGAAGTGCGCGATCTGCAGGTCCGACCCGGTCGTCTCCGTGAGGTACTCGCCGTCGAGCACCTCGACGCGCGCCTCGTCCTGTGCGCTCCCGACGGTCTGCAGTCGGTGGTTGGCCGCCTCCAGGGCGTCGACCGGTCGCTCGGCGACCGCGGTGCCGAGGCTGACCGTCACCGGGTACCGGTTCCCGATCGACTCCTGGAGCGTCGCGTGGGCGGCGCCGTCGACGCCGTTCGTCACCGCGATCATGTTGTCGAAGCGCGTGAAGAAGACGTACGCGTCGCGGTGACCGAGGAACTGAGCGATGTCGGCGAACAGCCGCGACTGGAGGGTTTGCAGGTCCATCTCCCGTCGCGGTTCCGGCGTCACCGTCCACGGGCCGTAGTTGTCGATCTGGACGAGAGTGACTTGGGTCGTCGTCACAGT
This sequence comes from Halorubrum aidingense JCM 13560, assembly GCF_000336995.1. Taxonomy (GTDB): domain Archaea; phylum Halobacteriota; class Halobacteria; order Halobacteriales; family Haloferacaceae; genus Halorubrum; species Halorubrum aidingense. The sequence goes on from NZ_AOJI01000022.1 coordinate 375,785, forward strand.
GGCCGTCAGTTGGGAGCGATGCCGCTTTACGCTTCCGTTATCCCGAAGCTGAAACCCGTATCGTTTCTGGAACCTCGGCTTCTTTCGTCACCGACCGGCTCGACGGCCCAGAACCGGCCGATTCAGCGATTCGGGCCGCGACCGGTCGGAGCGTGGGAGCCGCTCGTGCCGTCGAGGAACTTCGGGGCGTTCGGTGCGTAACCCCTACGGCCGTCGCGCTCCGACTCCCTCCATGGGATTCAGCGGCGCCGTCCTCGACGTCGACGGCACGGTCGTGCGGGGCGACGAACCGATACCCGGCGCGCCGGCGGGGTACCGGCGGCTCCGCGAGGCCGGGATCGAGACGCTGTTCGTCTCGAACAATCCGACGAAGGCGCCGCCGGCGTACGTCGACCGGCTCGGCGCGGCGGGCTACGAGGTCGACGCCGAGCAGGTGTTCACGGCCGGGACGGTGACGACGCGATACCTGTGCGACCACCACGCGGACGACGAGCTCCTGTGTATCGGCGCACCGGGGCTGTTCGACCAGTTCGCGGCGGCCGGGCTCGCCACGACGGACGACGTCGACACCGCCGACGCGCTCGTCGCCTCGATCGATCACGAGTTCGACTACGACGACCTCTGTACCGCGCTCTGGACGCTCGACCGCGACGTGCCGTTCATCGGAACCGATCCCGACGTCGTTATTCCGGCGCCCGGGCGCGACGTGCCCGGGTCGGGAGCCGTGATCAACGCCATCGCCGGCGTCGCCGAGCGCGACCCCGACGTCGTGCTCGGGAAGCCGTCGGATCCGGCGATCGAGATGGTCCGCGAGCGGCTCCCGTACCCGCCCGAGGAGTGTCTCGTCGTCGGCGACCGGCTCAACACGGACATCGCGCTCGGCGAGCGCGCCGGGATGACGACCGTGCTCGTCCGCTCCGGCGTCACGGACGACGAGACGCTCGCGGCGGCCGACGTGTCCCCCGATCACGTGCTCGACGACCTCGGACAGATCGGACGCGTCATCGACTGATCGAACCGGTCGCGGCGCGAGCGCGCACACCGGTTACTGTTTCGCCGCGGCCCCACAGATCAGGAGCTCCCGGCGCGTTCGCCGCGACTCTCACTTCCGCCGCGTGGAAAATATTTATATAAGATAGCTGCAACCGCTCGAACATGGGAGTGGTTGACTCACACGAGGACGGATCCGGCGACGACGAGGAAGACCCGGAGCGGGCGGTGCGCGTGCTCGAAGGGCACGCGGTGCAGTTCAACGAGTACCGGTACTGAGGCCGTTCGTCGGCGATCCGTCGTTTGTGTCCCGTTCGACCGACCAGCGAGCGCGCCGAGAGAGCGGCCGCTGTCGGGACCGTTAAGTGCTCGTCCCGGGTAGCCGGGGGTGTGATACCGAGGCTTCGACGTGCGAGTATCTTCGCCGCGGTGGCCGCGCTCGCGGTCTTCGCGCCGGCGCTCGGTGACGCCGCGGCCGTGCCGTTCCTCGCCGTCGCCGGCCTCGCCTTCTTCGGGATCCGCGACGGCGACTGGTTCGAGACCCTCGCGCTCCCGGGCGACGAAGAAGCGGAGCGACTCTACGGACTCGTCGCCTTCGCACTCGCCGGCGGCGGGCTCGCGCTGTTCGCCTCGATCGCTCCCGTTCCCCTCCCGTACGAGGCGTTCGCGGCCGCGACACTAGCGGTCGGCGGGGGTCGACTCGGCCGCGAACTCGTCAGCCCGCAGACCGCAGACGAGTTCCCGCTCGTCGCGGCGTACGTCGCCGGGGGGACCGTCGCCGCCCTCGCCGGACAGCTTCTCGTGCGGCTCCAAGCGCCCCCCGTCGCGGAAGGCGTGAACGCGGCCGGCGCGTCCGGCCTCGTCGTCGGGGGAGGCGTCTCCGTCGCCACCGTCGGCGCCGCGCTTCCGGGTCTCATCTTCTTGGCGGCCGTGGCGGCGTTGACGGCCGCGTTCGTCAGGTCGCTGGTGTTCGCCCGGGACGCGCACATCACCGTCATTCTCGTCGCGTTCGCGGTCTGGGGGTTCATCGTCTTGGCCCCGACGGTCAGCGCCCCGCTCATCGCCTTCGGGCTCGGCGTGACCGCCGTGCTCGGCTACGTCTCGTTCGCGCTCGGAACGGCGTCCGTTCCCGGCATGCTGACGGGCGTGCTGGCCGCGCTGCTGGCGGTCGTGCTCGGCGGGATCGGCTGGTTCGTCACCCTCATGTCGTTTTACGCGATCGGGGGGCTCGCCTCGAAGTACCGGTTCGACGAGAAGGCGGACCGCGGCGTCGCCCAAGAGAACGAGGGCGCCCGGGGCACCGGCAACGTCCTCGCCAACTCGGCGGTCGCGCTCGCCGCCGTCGTCGGCTACGCGGCGAGCGCCCACGTCAACGTGCCGCCGTCGCTGTTCGGGTTCGCGTTCGCCGGCGCGACCGCGACCGCGATGGCGGACACGCTCTCCTCCGAGATCGGCGGGCTGTACGACCGACCTCGGCTCGTCACGACGCTCAAGCCGGTCGCGCCCGGAACCGACGGCGCGGTCACCTGGCAGGGCGAGGTGGCTGGGCTCGCGGGCGCGCTCGTCGTCGGCGGGCTCGCCGCGGTCGGAATGCCGCTCGGAGACGCCGTTTCGGGCGGCGCGATCGTCGTCCTCGCGGGCGTCGCCGGAATGACCGTCGACAGCCTCCTCGGCGCCCTGATCGAGGGCGATCGGGTCGGCAACCAGGCCGTGAACTTCCTCGCGACGCTGTCGGGGGCGATCGTGGCGGTCGCCGTCGGGGCCGCGGTCGGGGTGGTGCTGTGAGATGACGGCCGCGACCGAGCCTCCCGACCCCCGCGTTCGCGCCGCCCGTCCGCGGGACGCGGCGGCGATCCGCGACCTCCAGTCGCACCTCCGGCAGCCGAATCCCGAACTCTTGGAGTACGGGCTCGCGGTCGGCGCGGCGCTCGTGAGCGTCGCCGACGGACGGATCGCCGGGTATCTGCTCCCGATCGACGCTCCGAACGCGGTCGGCGTCCACCTCGCGGAACTCGTCGTCGACCCCGAGTACCGACGTGAGGGGCGCGCCCGCGGACTGCTCGCCGCCGTCATCGGCGACGCGGACGGTCCGGTGACGCTGCAGGCGCACCCCGACAACGACGGCGCGCTCGCGCTGTACGACGGGCTGGGATTCGAGGTCGTCGACCGGCGCGAAGACGTGTACGCCGACGGCGACGCGCTCGTGTTGCGGCGGGCGTGAGGCGGCGCGTCTCCCCGTGAGACGGGGACAGACACAAGGCCTATTCGACCCCCGCGCGTCCGCCGAAACATGAGCGAGCGCGACGCGGAGACGGGGGAGAACGACCGGGCCGACGAGGCGACCGTGCCTGACGCGATCGAGGTCGATTTCGGCGACGACGGGCTCGTGCCCGCGATCGCCCAGGACGCCGATTCGGGCGAGGTGCTGATGCTCGCGTACGTCTCCCCGGAGGCGTTGGAACGGACCCGCGAGACGGGCGAGGCGCACTACTACTCGCGGTCACGCGACGAACTGTGGCACAAGGGCGGCTCCTCCGGGCACACGCAGGACGTCCGCGAGATCCGCGTCGACTGCGACGCCGACACCCTGCTGTACCTCGTCGACCAGTGCGTCGGCGCGTGCCACACCGGCCACCGGTCGTGTTTCCATCGGACGGTCGACGGCGAGCACGTCGGCGAGCGCGTCTTCGACCCGGACGAGGTGTACTGAATGGGTCGCGCGGCGGGCGATTCCGACGCGACCGACGCGGCCGACGCGACGGACCCGATCGCCGAGGCCGGGGAGGCGGCCGCGGCGCTCCGCGAGCGGTACGACGACCTCCGCCGGATCGAAGGGCGGATCGCCGACCTCGGTCCCGAGCGGGTCGACGCCGCGGTCGACGCGTACCGGCAGGCTCACCGGGTGCTCGACCAGTACGAGGAGGACGCGGTCGGCACCGGCGACTTCGGCTCGTACGTCCAGTTCGAGGGGGAGTTCGCGCACGCGGTCGACGTGGGCGACGACGCGCTGGCGGCCGACGCGTTCGCCGCCGCCGACGAAGCGGTGGACAAACGGCGGCTCTCGGAGCGCGACTTCGACGCGGCCCGCGAGGCGCTCGAACCCGCCGGGGAGTACCTCGAACTGCTGACCGAGCGCGACGAGGCCGTGGACGACTACCGTGCCGCGCGCAAGGCCGCCGTCGACGCCCGGAAGGCGCTCGAGGGGCGGCTCGACGAGCTTCGCGAGGTCGCGGCGATGGCCGACGCCGACCTCGACGCCGACGTCGATCGCCTCCGCGATCCGATCGCGGAGTACAACGCGGCGGTCCGCGAGGCGTTCGAGGCGTTTTATAAGTCCGCGTCGGCCCGCGACGTCTTCGCCTTCCTCGACCGCGCGGACGGGACGCCGTTCGTCGACGTGGACGTGCCGCCGACGGACCTGACCGAGTACGTCGCCCAGTACGCCGCCGGCGAGGAGCCGCTGCCGACGCTGCTCGAGTACGCCGACTACTCGAACTCCAAGCTGGAGCACTACGTCGACGACCCCGGGGCGCTCCGGACCGCGGTCGCGGTTCACCGGACCTACATCGAGCGGCTCGACGCCGAGCCGCTGACGCTCGACTGGCCTCCCGAGGAGGGCGACGCGCTGGCGTACGCGGTCGACGAGCTGGTCCCGCTGGTCTCGCGGGTCGCGGACGACGAGACGGTGGCGACGCTGCGCTCGATCCGCGAACTCGCCCGAGACGACGAGTTCGAGCGGCTCCGCCGCGCGGCGGTGGTGAGCGACGCGCTCGACGGGCCGGAACTCGCGCTCATCGAGCGCGGCGTCGTCGACGACCGCGTGCGCGAGGCGGAACGGACCCTGTCGATCGTCGAGGACGTGCTGACCGAGACCGAACGGGAGTAGCAGAGACCGAACGGGAGTGGCGGATTTTTAAGAGCCGCCGGCGCCGACGTGCGGTATGACCCGATTCGACGCCGCGACCGAGGCGGAGCGGCTGCAGCTGTTCGCGGACGCGGCGGCCGCCCACCGGAGCCGGTCGAGCGACGTGATGACCGTCGACGTCGACCCCGAGAGCGACGTCACCGACGGCGGCGAGGTGCCGCCCTGGATCCAGCTCGCTGGCACGGAACTCGTCCTCGACTGCACCGACGACGAGCTGGAGCGACTGAAAGACCTGCTCGGGGAGTTCCCCGAGTTCCGGATCGACGACCTCGTCAGCCCGGAGGACGCCGAGGGGACGAACGTGGTCGTCACCGCGCGCTCCGACGCCAACCGCGTGGCCGGGTTCATCGAGCGCGCGTTCCGCGAGGTGTACGACCTCGACGAGACGTACCGGGCGTGGGTCACCGCGATCTGACCGGCCGACCGGACACCGTCGCCACGGCTACCGTCGCCACTGCCGCCACCGCGGCCACCGGCGACGGGTGTTTAGCGGGGCGACTCGTACCTCGGGTATGAGCTACCCGGTCACCTACTACTGTCCGCACTGCGGAACGCTCGTCGAACTCGATCGCGACGGCTACCTCGCGGACAAGTCGGTGACGCCGTATCCGCTCGAAGGCTGGCGGTACGTCGCCCCCACGGAGCCGTTCGAGGACGGCGACGAGCGGGGCGACGGCGCGGACGGCGCGGACGGCGCGGACGGTGCGGGCAGCGCGGACAGCGTCGACGGCGTCCGATTCGTGTGCGGCGAGAGCGACGGCGTCGTCTGGGACCCCCACGACGGGGTGCGCGGCACCGACATCGGCGGCGACGAGCCGGACCGTGAGCCCGACGCCGACGGCGTCGGCTGCGGCGAGCCGTTCTACCTGTCCTTCGTCCGCTACGAGGCGGGCCGCGAGGTCGAACCCCGCGCCGAGACGGAGCTGGTGGAGATCGATCCGGACCCCCGCCAGCGCGCGCCTCGCGGTCCGAGGGGACCGGACGGCGGCTTCTGGTGACCGGTGATCGGTTCCTCGAGTCGCCCGTAGCATTATCCCGGCGTGGGCCGACACGTGACGTATGCCGGACACCAAATCGGGACGCGACAAGCAGGCGCGCGACGCGGAGCGCCGCCGGATCCAGCGCGACATCTCCGAGGCCCGAGCGCGCGGCGACGAGCCGGAGCCGGAAGACGACACGCCGCCGGAGTGTTACCGTCGCGGCTGTACCGAGCCCGCCGCGTTCTCGGTCACCGAACGCTATCAGGAGGACACGGGCAAAGGCGCCGTGGAGGCGACCGCGCTGCTCTGTGTCGAGCATACGGTCGCGGAGGGGCCCGCCAACTTGGACCACGCGTACGACGAGTACGTCTTCCGCATCGATCCGATCGAGGGCGTCGACGTCGAAATAGAGGCGTAACCGGCGACGGCGACAGACAAGCCCCTTAATGGGCGAGCGAGAAGGGTCGGATATGGAAAGCATCAATCGGACTGCGATCGAGCTCGTCGACGAGGCGCTCGACTTCGCCGGCGAACTCGACGTCGTCGGCTACGAGCTGGACAACGGCGCCACCGTCGTCGACTTCGGCGTCGACGCGAACGGCGGCGTGGAGGCCGGTCTCCTCCTCGCCGAGATCCAGACCGCCGGGCTCGCGAACCTCCGCACCCGCATGGGCGAGGTCGCGGGCGCCCCGCGCCAGTACGTCGAGCTGTCGACCGATCACCCCGCCGTCGCGCTGCTCTGCTCGCAGAAGGCCGGCTGGGAGCTCGCCTTCGAGGACGGGTTCGAGGGGCTCGGCTCGGGCCCGGCCCGCGCGCTCGTCGGCCGAGAGACCGAGTTCGAACGCGTCGGCTACTACGACTCCTCGGAGTTCGCGACGCTGACTATCGAGTCGACGACGCTTCCCACCGAGGAGGTCGCGGAACACATCGCCGACCTCGCCGAGGTCGACGCCGAGGGCGTCTTCCTTCCGACGTACGCGACCGGCTCGACCGCCGGATCGGTCGCGACCGCGGCGCGCGCCGCCGAACTCGCCGTCTTCCGCCTGCTGGAACTCGGCTACGAACCCACCGACGTGCTCCACGCGTCCGGCGCCGCCCCGATGGCGCCCGTCACCCGCGACGAGAACCTCGCGATGGGCCGGACGAACGACGCCCTGGCCTACGGCGGCGAGGTCCACCTGCAGGTCGCCCGCGACGACGACCGCTTCGACCAGATCGTCTCGACGGCCCGCGAGGAGTACGGCACGCCGTTCGTCGAGGTGTTCGAGGACGCCGACTGGGACTTCTACGAGGTGTCCGAGAGCGTCTTCGCGCCCGCGACGGTCACCGTCGATGTCGTCGACGGCCCCGTCTACACCGTCGGCGAAACGGACGAGGAGCTGCTCGCGGAGTCGTTCGACTACCGCTGATCGGAGGTCGCTCGCCCGATGCGACTCAAACCGGTTCCCGAACCGCCGACCGCCCTCGCCGACCTCCGCGAGTACCAACGAGCGGTGCCGCTCGTCCCGGAGCGCACCGACGACTGCTGTGCCCGGCTCCGCGACCGACGGGACCTCCCGAACCGTCAGGTCGCGAACGACTGGCTCGCGTTCCTTCGGGCGCTCGGGCTGGTCCGGGAAACCTCGCGGGGGTTCGTCCGGACCGACGCGGAACCGACCCCCGACCTAGTCCGGACGGGCCTCCGTGGGCGGGTCCTCCTCGTCCCGGAGGCGCTCGACGCGCTGCGGGCGGCCACGCCCGCCGACCCGGTCACGCCGGACGGGCTGTTCGAACGGACCCGGGAGTCCGTCCCCCGACACGACCGCGCCCGGGACCCGGACTGGGAGGAGTCGTGGCGCGAGCGCGCGAACCGGCTCCTGCGGTGGCTCGCGCTCGTCGACCTCGCCGAGCCGGTCGGCAGCGAAGCGGACGGCTACGTCGCCGGCGACGCGCTGGCGGCCGACCCCGAATCGCTCGCTCGCGCCTACTACGACGCCCTCGACGCGGGGGAGTACGATCGGCTCGCGGACCTCCTCGATCCGGCGTTCGTCCAGCACCGGCCCGATCGGACGTTCGAGGGCCGCGACCGGTTCGTGACGTTCATGCGCGACGAGCGGCCGCTGACGGACACGACGCACGCCGTCGACGCGGTGTTCCCCGAGGGGCCGGGCGTGGCGGTCTGCGGCCGGCTGCTCGACGCGGCCGGCGACGAGCTGTTCGCGTTCGTGGACGTCTTCACGGTCGCGGACGGGCGGGTGACGGGACTGGAGACGTACGCACAATCCGGGTGACGGGACTGGAGACGTGCGCCGATCCGGGTCCCGGATCGGCGGCGGGAGGCCCGGAACCCCTTTTAATTGGGACGACGACCCTTCGAGTATGATCGACGAGACCGTCGCCGAGATCCGGGCGATGCGGACCCACAGCACGTCGGCGGTGGCCGTGAAGGCGACGCAGGCGCTGGCGGAACTGCTCGATCGAGAGTACGTCACGGTCGACGAGTTCGAGCGCGACCTCGAACACAACGCGGGCGTGCTGCGGCGCTCGAATCCCTCCCACGCCGCGCTCCACAACGCGATGCGCGACGTCGAGCGCTCTATCGTCGGCGAGACGACGACCGTCGAGGGCGCCAAACAGCGCTTGGAGGACGTGATCGCCCGAGTCATCGACGACATCGAGACGGCCAAGGGCGAAGCCGCCGCCCACGCCGCGGAACGCATCGAGGACGGCGACACCCTGCTCGTCCACGACTACTCGACGACCGTGCTCGAGACCATCGAGAACGCCGTGCACGACGGCGCCCACTTGACCGTCTACGTCACCGAGGCGCGTCCGCGCACCCTCGGGCGGAAGACCGCTCGCGTGCTCGCCGGCATGTCCCGCGTCGACGTGCGGATGGTCGTCGACAGCGCGATGGGGTACGCGCTCCGCGCCTGCGACCGCGTCCTCCTCGGTATCACCTGTATCACCGGCGGGACGTACTACAACCGGATCGGCACGTTCCCGCTCGTCGTCACCGCCCGCGAACTCGGCGTTCCCGTCATCGCCGTCGGCTCCGGCGCGAAAACCATCGAGGAGTTCCGCTTCGAGAACGAGTTCCGCGACGCCGTCGAGGTGATGCGCGAGCCGGTCGAGGGCGTCACGATCGAGAACCCGAGCTACGACGCGACCCCCATCGGAATGATCGACACCGTGATCACCGACGAGGGCGTCGTCGAGTAGCCGGCTCCCGCCCGATCACGCCTCGGCAGTTTCCCACCTCGCCGCTCGCGATTCTCTCCTCGCCGCTCGCGATTCTCTTCTTGTCGACGGTGATTCTCTCCTCGCCGACAGTAGCACCGCTCATCCCGGTCCGCCGGCAGCGCGAGTGTTGCCGGCGGTTCGTCGCGACGCGATCCGCGGTTCGTTACGCCCGAGAGCGGATCGGACGAAAACGCTTTGTGTACGCACCGTGTTAACGCGTACAATGAGTGCCAATCCGGGCTCGACGGCCGCCTTTCGGATCCCGACTGGGGATCCGAGGACGGTCGAGTGCGCGAGCCTCTCGTGTGAGCTCGGGGAGGTCGCGACCGAACCCGGAGCGATCACCGCCGCCGTCTTCGCCGGCATCGTCGCCCTCGTCGCGTTCGCGTACCTTCGCGACGCCAAGACCGCCGCCCGACGCGAGCGACGGCGCGTTCTCGACGAGGGAGACGCGTTCACCGAATTCGCCGACCGAATCGCCGACCTCGACCCGGCCCCGACGGAGCCGCCGACGTCGAGCGACGGCGGCACGGTCGCCCGAATACACCGAGTCGATCGAGTCGCCGGCTCGGGGAGCCGCCCGGGCGGCGGCGGGGACGTGCGACTGCGGCGCGTGCTCGCCGCGTACCGCGACACCGTCATGTCGTTACCACATTACCGGGCGGAGTACGACGAGACCATCCCCGAGAGCCTCGCGGCGGAGTTGGGCCCCGACACCGCGACCGCGCTGGCGTCGAACGGAACCCTCTCGACCGGCGCCCAGTCCGCGCTCGTCAGTCGGAGCCGACAGGCTGCGACGGCGCGGTCCTCGCTGGCAGACGCGATCGGAGCGGAGATAGACGCGCTCACCCAGGTCGAAACCGATCTGACCTGCGTGGACCGCCGCCGGCGCCGGCTCCTCGAACACCTCGACGGCATCGCCGGCGACCGGACCGACGCCGCGATCGACGTCTGGGAGCGGTTCGACGGGCTCGAAGACGAGTGTGAGGAGATCGCCGCCACGCGACAGCGCGCCCTCGACGACCCGCCGATGACGCCCGACATCGCCGCGACCCCGAACGCGGACCGGGCGTTCTACGGCTACCTGTACGCGCCCACCGACGGACCGCGGTACCCCGTGTTGGCGCAGGTCTCAGAGCTCGCAGACCGGATCCGGTCCGACGGCGACCGCGTCGCGAGCCTGATCGCGAGCGGTCGGTAGCGGGCGTCGCCGGACCGGACCCGCTCGGGCCCGAAGCGGTCCGTCGTCGAAACCACAGAGCCGATGTGGCTCGGGCGCGAATCACGTCCGATGAGTGACCCGGAGGACGCGAACGACGAAGACCGTGCGGGCGGCGAGGACCGTGAGGTCGACGCGTCCGGTGCGAGCGACGGCGGGCGCGCTCCTCACGCGAACGCGGGGTTCCAGCGCCTGTTCGGCGACGACGACCTCACCTTCGGGCTGGGCTTCCCGCTGACCGGGGAGCGCCGGTCGACTCCGGACCCCACCGAGGAGGTCCGACTCGCGGAACGAGCCGAAGCGCTCGGGTTCGACGGGCTCTGGGCGAGGGACGTTCCGACGTACTGGCCCCGGTTCGGGGACGCCGGCGGCGCGTTCGACCCGTGGGCGCTGCTGTCGCACGTCGCCGCTCGCACGGAGGCGATCGCGCTCGGCACGTCGAGCGTCGTTCTCCCGCTGCGCCACCCGATCCACCTCGCGAAATCGGCGGCGACGGTCGACCGGCTCTCAGGCGGGCGACTCGTTCTCGGGGTCGCCTCCGGCGACCGCGACCCGGAGTTCGACGCGTTCGGCGTCGACCGCGACGACCGCGGGCGGGCGGTCCGCGAGCGCGTCGCCGCGATGCGGGCCTGTTGGCGCGAGGAGTTCCCCGAGATCGAAGGGGCGTGGGGCACGCTCGACGGCGACCTCGACGTGCTTCCCAAGCCGACGACGGAGACGCTACCCGTGTTGCCGACGGGCAACGCGCGACAGTCGACCGAGTGGATCGCCGACCACGGCGACGGGTGGCTGTTCTACCACCTGCCGGACGAGACCCTTCAGAGTTACCTCGCTGAGTGGCGGGAGCTGGCGGGCGAGAAACCGTTCGCCATCGCCGTCGGCGTCGAGTTCGCCGACGACCCGACCGCGGACCCGGAACACCGTCACCTCGGCTACCGCGCCGGCGTCGAGTGGTTCCGCGAGTACTTCCGGCGGCTCGACGAATACGGCCTCGATCACGTTGTCGTCGGCCTGCGCGGTGACGACCCCGAAGCGGCGATGGAGACGTTCGCGGCGGAGATCCTCGACGAGTCGTGAGACGAGGCGGCGGCGGCGACCGCTCGCGTCACGCCCGAATCGGCGCGACCGAATCCGTCGGGGACGGACCATCGCGGGCACTTTATACCCCGCAGCGAGTATCTTCGAACGTGGTGGCAGTGACGACGTGTTACCCCCACTGAGCCCCTTGTGATGAGGGTTTTCCACCGAGCCACCACGTTTCCACGAAGCGCCTCTTGACCGGCGAGCCGCGGCGCTCGCAGTCGGAGCGTGCGAGCGAACGCGCTCGAAGCAAGCGGGCGAGCACGTTCGAGAAGCGAACGGCTCGAGGGTAGCGATCTCGCGTCAAAAATCGGGCAGTCGTCCGGTGTTCGGTTCGGTCGGCGTTCGGCTCGACCGACGTTCAGTACGAGGCGGCGCGCTTGTCGAGACCCGCGGCCTCGATGTCCTCGCCGTCGACTGAGGTCCGGAGCACGTCCATCCCGTCGTCGCGGTCGATGTCGAAGTTGCGCGCGTACAGCTCCTCCAGCCGGTCGTACTCGGCGTCGGAAATGGGGGGCACGTCGCTCGCGGCGCTCCACGCGGCGATGTCGTCGGCGTCGCGGAAGGTTGGGGTCACGGACGCGACCTCGTCGTGCGCGAGCAGCCAGCGGATCGCTGCCTGCGCCATCGTCCGGGTCCCGTCGGCGTGGTCCGGGGTTTCGAGGAAGCGGATCGCCTCGACCTTCTCCCAGCCGGTCTCGTACCACTCTTTGGGGCGGTGCGAGCGGTGGTCGCCGTCTTCGAGGACGGTGTCGGGGGTCACCTGCTCGTTGAGCAGGCCGGACGAGTGCGGGACGCGCGCGATGACGGAGGTGTCGGCGTCCGCCTCGCGGATCGCGTCGACGAAGTGGCGGCCCGGCTCCTGTTCGAACAGGTTGAACACGGTCTGGACCGCGTCGAACTCCTCGTACTCGATGGCGGCCTCGCCCTCGGCGAGCCAGCCGATCGACGGACCGAGCGCCCAGCCGAGCGCGCGGACGCGCCCGTCGGCCTTCCACTCGCGCAGGAGATCGCGGACCTCGGGCGTGACGTCGTCGACGTTCGCGTTGTGCAACTGGAGCAGGTCGACGTAGTCGGTGTCGAGTCGGTCGAGCGAGCGCTCGAAGGCGGTCTCGAGGTACTCGCGGTCGAGCTCTTTCGGAAGCTCGCCGTGTCCGGCCTGCGGGTTGTTGTAGAAGTCGTAGCCGATCTTGGTCGCGAGCGTCACCTCGTCGCGCCGGCCGTCGATCGCGCGGCCGATTATCTCCTCGCTGTCGCCGTGGCCGTACACGTCGCCGGTGTCCAGGTACGTGACACCCGCGTCGAGCGCCGTTTCGACCATCTCGACCGCCTGTTCGTCCGAGCGGTCGCCCCACCAGTCGGTGCCGACGACCCACGCGCCGAAGCCGATCTCAGAGACCTCGACGCCGGAGTTCCCGAGTTCGCGGTGCTGCATACCTCGCTTTGGGGATCGGACCACTTAGCGGGTGCGGTCTCCCCCACGCCGCGGGACTGCGACCGGATGTTTATAAGCTCACCCCGAGCGTGACCCGCCGCGCGACCGGCGACGGAGCCGGAGGCGAGGTGGTGAAGACCGCCTAATGGCTCAGCGCCCACGGGTAGCCGCCGTGGTCGTGTCCGTCGCCGTGATCGTGTCCGCGGTGGTCTGCCTCGGGCGATCCGCTCGCCGTCGCTTCCAGCGTCTCGTCGATGCGCAACACGAGACTCGCGGTCCGCACGGCGGTCTCGAGACAGCGCGCGGGAACCGCGACCGGCTCGAGGACCCCCGCGTCGAACGCGTCTCGGACCGCGCCGGACCGGTCGATCCCCGCCGACGATTCCCCGCCGTGATGGCGGGCGCGGAGGGCGGCCAGCGCGTCGATGGGGTCGAGACCCGCGTTCTCGGCGAGGGTCCGCGGGATCACGGTCACGGCGTCCGCGAACGCGTCGAGCGCGAGCGCCGATCGGTCGTCGATGCTCGCCGCTCGATCCGACACCGCGCGGGAGACGGCCATCATGGGGGCGCCGGCGCCCGGAACCACGCCGCCGCCGCCCGCGGCGTGGCGCGCGACGGCGAGACAGTCCGCCACGATCCGCTTCGTCTCCGCGGCGACGTGCGGCGTCCCGCCCCGCAAGAGGAGCGACTCGTGTGACTCCCCCGGGAGCTCCGTGAACGTGATCGCGGTGCCGCCGCCGACGGAGCGACGGCGAACCGCCCCGACCGAGCCGAGCGCGCTCCGGTCGAGCTCGGAGACCGCCGTCACCGGGGTCGCGTCCGCGGCGCGGGCGAGCGCGTCGAACTCGTCCCGCCGAGTGCGCTCCACGGGGAGCACGCCGGCGCGGGCGAGTTCGGTCCGCAACTCGTCGTCGACGGACTGCTGACAGACGAGCACGTCGACGTCGCGGTCCGTGACCGAGCGGATCGCCGCCCGTCTGGCCGCCCGCTCGTGATCGCGGACCGCCGCGAGGTCGTCGACGTCTCGAACCGCCACCGATCCGGCGGCACCGTCCACCGGGAGCGTCACGTCGCCGTCGACGAGCGCGACCGTCGGTTCGACGAGCGCTCGGCCGCCGTCGGGTCCAGATGCGCTGACCCCGAGCCCGTCGGTCCCGAAGCCGTCGACGGTCGTCGACGACTCGTCGACGTCGACGAGGATCCCTTCGACCCGCTCGGAGTCCGCGAGCGCGCCGCCGGGGTACGCGTGAAGCGTGAGCCGCGCCGCGTCGAACCCGACCGATCGCAGGGCGCCGACGCTCAGATCGGCGAACCGCTCGGTCGCGGCCGCGTCCCAGCGTCCGGTGACCGCCGTCGCCGCCGCCGCTCGCACTCGGGGGTCGTCCGGTTCGACGGGCACGCTGAGTTCGCGGAGCGCGTCGCGGGCGTAGCCGGCCGCGCGAACGTACCCGTCCACGATCGACGTCGGGTGGAGCCCGTCGGCGACGAGCCCCTCGGCCGCGTCGAGGAGTTCGCCGACGAGCAGCGCCGTCGTGGTGGTCCCGTCGCCGACGTGACGCGCGTGGGCCTGAACGGCGTCTCGCACCACGCGGCCGACGGGGGCGTCGATCTCCATGGCGTCGAGCACGGTCGCGCCGGTGTTCGTCACGACGACGGTTCCGCCCCGGTCGATCACCATCGTGTCCAGCCCGTTCGGGCCGAGCGTGCTTCGGAGGGTGGCCGCGATCGCCCGCGCCGGGGCCGCCGAACCCGTTCGGAATCGGGTCCGGTGGGTCGAGTCGATCACCCGAGGGGGTCGTCGGTGACGACGAGGTCGCCGCGGTCGGCCCGGTTGTCCAGGTTCCCCGGAGAGATGTCGAACTCGAAGACGCCCTTCGGCACCGCCAGCGTCGAGCACGCGTTCGGGACGTCGACGACGCCGCTTTGGCGCCCCTCGGCGGGGACGGTGCCGAGGATGTGGAGGGCCTGCTGGCCCGTGTATCCGAACTTCTTGAGGTAGTCGATCGCCTGCAGACACGCCCGGCGGTAGGCGGTGTGCGAGTCGATGTAGCGCTGCTCGCCGTCCTCGGTCACGGAGTAGCCGCAGAACGTGATGTAGTCCTCGAAGTTGGGGCCGCGGTGGCCGGGCTCGAAGATCGGGTGATCGACGCCGTGTTCCTCCATGCCGTTTTTGATCACGTCGAACTCCACGTCGGCGTAGCCCGCCATCTCGATCGCGCCACAGAAGGTGATCTCGCCGTCGCCCTGCGAGGCGTGGAAATCACCGAGCGCGAACTTCGCTCCCTCGACGTAGACGGGGAAGTACACCGTCGATCCGATAGAGAGGTCCTTGATGTCGTGGTTGCCGCCGTGTTCGCGCGGCGGAACGGTTCTGGCGGCCTCTTTCGCCGCCTCCTCGGCCGTCTCGGGGTCCATCTCACCCATCTGCGCGCCCTCCGTGGTCGGCGGGTTCGCGACCCCCGGCTCCGCCTCGCCGGTCGGGTGGTTCGGGATCGAACTCGGATCCTCAGCGTGCTTGTCGATCAGCTCCTGTTCGCGCTCGTTCCACTCCTCTAACAGCTCTTGGCTCGGCGCGCAGCCCGCGAGCCCGGGGTGGATTTTCCCCTCGTAGCGGACGTGGGGGACGTGCCGCGAGGAGACGGTGTAGCCGTCGAGGTCCCAGATGGACTTCGCGGCGTCCGGGAAGTGGTCGGTCAGGAAGCCCCCGCCGTTCTGTTGTGAGAAGGTCCCGGTGAACCCGAACTCCGAACGGTCGTTCAGTGGCCCCATGTCGTGGAACTCGACTTTCAACAGGTCGCCGGGCTCCGCGCCCTCGACGTGGACGGGACCGGCGAGGTAGTGAACCTGCGTGAGGTCGACGTCCCGGACCTCGTTGGGGTCGTCGTTGTCGGAAATCTGTCCGCCCGTCCAGTCTAACGCTTCCAGTCGGATCGTCTCACCGATCGACGCCTCCACGGCCGCCGGGATGTCCGGGTGCCACCGATTGAACGGTTTGGCCGTCGGCTGTTCGTCCGGGGGACTGTCGACGTCGACCTCGAATTTGACTTCTGGCATGTGGTATCACGCACCAATACAGCGAACCGGACCAAAAGTGTTGCTGCAACAATAAGTTCTCTGAGATAACAGGAATGTCACCGAGAAACAGGAGTGCCGCCGAGGGGGTGTTCCCGGTGCGTGAGCGTCGCACAACCGAATCCCTTTGAGGGATGGCGACGAACGTGCGACGATGACAAAGCGACACGTGTCCCTGCCCGACGCCGCGGAGGCCGGGGTCCGAGGGTTCATCGACGAGGTGGACGAACGGCTCTCCTCGGACGAGGACACCTGTGACGTCGTACGGGACACCCTGATCGACCTCTACGGCGACCGCGACCGCTGGGAGGCGTGGCAGGACGGCGAGTCGGTGCCGAAGGCCGAACGCGTCCGCTTGCAGGGGTACGACCCGTGTAACGCGACGCTGGAGTCGGAGTACTACGCCGAGAAGGACGAGGAGAAGTTCCAGCGGTCCAAACACCTCCAGTGGCTCTGGCGACAGTTCGACGCGACGCCGATGGCCGACAACGTCGAGTTCGCGCTCCGCTTCCGTCAGATGCTCGGCACGCACCTGTTCGCCGAGTGCGGCGACAACTGCCGATTTTTCAAGGGTATCTCCGTCACATACGGCCACAACATCGAGATCGGCGACAACGTCGTTATCCACGACGACGTGCACCTCGACGACCGCGGGAAGCTGACGATCGGCGACCGCGCGTCGATCTCGGACGGCGTCCACCTCTACAGCCACGACCACGACCTCGTCGACCAGACCGAGGTCCGCAACTTCCACACGGTCGTCGGCGACGACGCCCGCGTCACCTACGACGCGATGGTGCGGGCCGGCTGTCGCGTGGGCGAGAACAGCGTGGTCGGCGCGCGCTCGGTGGTGCAGGGCGACGTGCCCGACCACCACGTCGTCGTCGGCGCGCCCGCCCGCAGCGTCCGCGTGAAGCCGGGGTGGGAGGAAGTGGCCGCAGAGCTGGAGGACGGCCGGCTCGTCGACCGACAGGACGAACGCGAGATCGAGTACGAACTGCCCGCCGATCTCGATCGGTTCGACGAGTTCCAGCGGGACCTCACGCCGCCGAACTGACCGCTGCGACCGCAGTCGGTTATTTATAAATCGGTACGTTGGGAGTAGCCCTCCCGATCCCGTGTGACACTACCCGACAGCACCTGACACCGCACCGCTCCACACTGCACCGCTCCACACTGCACCGCTCCACACTGCACCGCTCCACACTGCACCGCTCCGCACCGCACGGTCTCGCACCGCTCCGCACCGCACGGTCTCGCACCGCTCCGCACCGCACGGCCTCACGCCGCTCCGCACCTCACACCTCCCCAGCCTCGGCGGACGGGTCGACGCGGACGGTGCCGCGCCGACCCGTCCGCGTCCCTCGCGGGCTCCTCGCGGCCTATCGGCCGCTCGGAGGCGCGCCACCGCAGTCGTCGTTTATAAAGACCGACGCGGGTCGCCCCTCGGGTGTCTCCGAATCGGTTGCGGCGAGGTAGCACTCGCCAGTATCGTTATTTGCCAGTAGCGCGTACTCCAACGTGGTGTTGTAAATATGACAGGAAAACAGATCCTGATGATCGTCGGCGACTTCGGGGAGGACTACGAGATCATGGTCCCGTACCAGGCGCTGCAGGCGGTCGGCCACGAGGTCCACGCCGTCTGCCCCGAAAAGGGGGCGGAGGACACGGTCAAGACGGCGGTTCACGACTTCCGCGGCGACCAGACGTACCTCGAGACTCGCGGGCACGACTTCGCGCTCACGCACGGGTTCGACGACGTCGACCCCGCCGACTACGACGCGCTGGTCGTTCCGGGCGGCCGCGCGCCCGAGTACCTCCGCGGCTACGACGAGGTGCTCGACGCGGTGCGTCACTTCTTCGATGCCGACAAGCCGGTCGCGTCGATCTGCCACGGTCCGCAGATCCTCGCGGCGGCGGGCGTCCTCGACGGCTACGAGATGACGGCGTACCCCGCCGTTCGGCCCGAAGTCGAAGCGGCCGGCTGCTCGTGGGTCGACGGGGTCACCACGGACGGGAACCTCGTTACCGGGCAGGCGTGGCCCGACCACCCCGAGTGGATCGCGCAGTTCCTCGACCTGCTCGGGACCGAGATCGAACACGGCGCGCCCGCCGCGACCGCGGACTGATCCGGTCTCCGCGTACGCGTTTTATACGTCGGCTCCGTCTGCACGGCTCTTTATGAGGCATGCTACCGTTGATCGACTCATGACTGACGACGACGGCGAGACGACGGAACAGGCGACGGACACGCGCGGTGCGCCTTCGCGGCTCGGCCGCGTCCTCCTCGGCGTCGGCCTCGCCGCGCAGGCCTCCGAGGACTTCCGCGACATGGAGGACACGATCGAGTACGCCGACTCCGCGGGGGTGCCCGCGCCCGATCTCGCGGCCCCGTTCGCGTCCGGCATGATGGTCGCCGCGGGGGCCGGGATCGCGCTGTGGCGGGCCCCGCGGCTCGCCACCGGCGCGGCCGTCGCCTTCCTGACGGTGGTGACGGCGACGATGCACGACTTCTGGAACGCCGAGGAAGACGACAAGAGCGGCGAGCGACTCGCCTTCTTCGGGAACCTCGCGATGCTGGGCGGGGCGCTCGTGTTCCTGCGGGAGGCCTTTAAATAGAACTCGGGCCGAACCCCGCGTCAGCTATTCGTAGTCCTCGTAGGTCGGCAGGCCGTCCTCGGGCGGGAACTCCTCCACCGGAACGGTCGTCTCGTCGCCGCTCGCCATGTCCTTCACCGTGTACTCGCCGTTCTCCAAGTCGCGCTCGCCGACGACGACGACGGTCTCGGCGTTGATCGAGTCGGCGTACCCGAGCTGGGCGCCGAACGAGCGGTCCGAGACGTCGCTCTCGACGACGACGTCGTCGCCGAGCCCGCGGAGTTCGCGGGCGACCGCGGCCGCCTCGCTGCGCGTGTCGCCCACGCTGAGCACGTAGTAGTCCGTGGTCAGCTCCTCGTCGGGCCAGACGCCGGCCCGCTGGCACAGCAGCTTGAGCGTCGCGTGACCGGGCGCGACGCCGACGGCGGGGGTGGGCTGGCCGCCGAAGCTCTCGATAAGGTCGTCGTAGCGCCCGCCGCCGAAGACGGACCGGGACACCTCGCCGGTGGAGTCGAAGCACTCGAAGACGACGCCGGTGTAGTAGTCGAGTCCGCGGGCGGTCGTCAGCGACACCTCGCAGAACTCGCCCGCGTCAAAGTCGTCGGCGGCGGCGAGCACGTTCCGGAGGTTCTCGACGGCGTCCTCGACGTCGTCGCCGCCCGCGTCGGCGATCGCCTCGAGATCGTCGACCGTCTCGACGCCGGTGATCAGGTCGTCGAACTCGCGGGCCGTCGCGCGGTCGAGCCCGGCGTCAGAGAGCAGTCCGAGGTACTCGCCGTCGTCGATCTTCGCGCGCTTGTCGACCGCGCGGATCGCGGCCGCGGTGTCGACCGCGTCGGGGTCGGCCGCGAGCGCCCGGACCAGCCCGCCGAGGATGTCGCGGTGCGAGACGCGGAACTCGAAGTCGTCGCCGGTGAGCCCGAGATCCGTGAGGGCGTCGGCGGCGACCGCGAGCACCTCGGCGTCGGCCTCGGGGGCAGACGAGCCGAACACGTCGATGTTCGTCTGGTAGAACTCGCGGAAGCGGCCCTGCTGGACCTGTTCGTAGCGCCAGAACGGGCGGGTCGACATCCACTTGATCGGCTTCGACAGCTCCTGGCCCTTCGCGACGACCATCCGCGCGACGGTCGGGGTGAGCTCCGGCGTCAGCGACACGCCGCGACCGCCCTTGTCCTCGAAGGCGTACAGCTCCTCGACGATCTCCTCACCGGACTTGTCGACGTACATCTCCGTCCGTTCGAGCGCGGGCGTGGCGATCTCGCGGAAGCCGTACCGGCTCGCCGCGCCCTCGATCGCGTCCGTCACCTCGCGGCGGGCCGACTGCTCGCCGGGGTAGAAATCGCGGAATCCCTTGAGTCCGTCGTACATGGACCCGAGTTCGGCGAGCGCCCGCTTGAAAGCATCCTTTCGGGGCGGAGTTCGCGGTCACCGAGACACAGACGGTTGGGTGGCGGAGCGGGGCTCGCGGTCGACAGAGCTTGGTTCGCCCCGGCTAGTCGTCTTGATACTCCTTCTGGAACCCGTGGAACTCGGTCCGGTGCGCCTCCTCGTCGGAGAGGATCGTCACGGCGAGGTCCTCGGTGACCGGGTCGTCCGCCTCCTCGGCGGCGTCGATCATGTCGCGGTACGTCGCGATCGCCCCCTCCTCGGCGTCGAGCACGCCGTTGATGACGGACAGCACGTCGGTCGAGTCCTCGGGCGGCTGCAGCGAGTCCTGTCGGGCCGTGAATTCGGCGGACCCCGGGGGGCGCGCGCCGAGCTGTTTGAGCCGCTGTCCGAGCTGTTCGGCGTGTCCGAGCTCCTCCTGGATGTCCTGTTTGAGGCTCTCTTTGATCTCCTCGGCGCGGACGCCGTCGAGGACGATGGCGTTCGTCTGGTAGTTCATCACGGTCTCGATCTCGTCGGCGTACGCCGTCCGGAGCAGCTCGACTACTTGGTCAGATGACATAGGAGGTGATACGGACGCCGGACCGAAAGTCGTTCCGGCGATCACGGGTCGACGAGAACTCGGATCGCGCGCGGAGTGACGCGGGGGCCGATCAGTCGCTCCGCCCGTGAACGTACGTCTGATCGTGGTCGGGGAACACGTCGTTCACGGTCTCCTCGCCGTGCTCGTCGGCGATGAGCGTGCGGAGTTCGTCCTCGTAGTCGGCCTTCGGCACCTCCTCGCTGGGGCCCTGCTGCACGTCGAACGTCGCCTCGACCAGCCGATCGACCGCGTGTCGGCCGAATCCCGAGAGCGGAGAGATGTAGTCGACGCCGTGGCGGTCCTCTAGGCTCTGCGCCTGCGCGCGCGAGACGGTCGGCACGCGGTCGTCCCGGCGCGTGCCGTCGGCGACCGCGTCGACGTTGCGGCCCGCGATGGTCTCCAGCGCGTGCTGATGGACTCGCTGGATTCCGTTTCGCGGGTAGCCGTCGGTGATCATCGTCTCGACCGCCTCCTCTGCGACGGCGCGGTCGAGTTCGACGCGCTCGAAGGGAAAGCCGAGTTCGGTGGCCGCGCGCTCCGCGTGCTCCCAGTCGTCGGTGAGCCCGAAGCTCCCGGTGACGCAGCGCACGTCGTAGAACCGATCGAGTAGGTGGGCGGCGAGCGAGGAGTCTTTCCCCCCGCTGTACAGGAGCGCGAGATCCATCTATCGCCGCCGGATGTCGAAGCTCTGCTGATCGGGCTGGAGCTCTTTTAAGAGATCACGCATCTGGTCCTCGTCGATGCGCCCCTGAATGCGACCGCTCTGGGCGAGCGCCGCCACCTGCTGTTTCACCTTCTCGCCGAACTCCGGTTTCGACATCGCGACCGCGTTGAGCCGCTGGCGCGCCTTGTCGGTGAGGTACTGTTTGAGCACGGCCTCCTGTTGGGCCTCCGCGCGCTCCTGTGCCTCCTGTTGGGCCTCGGCGTCGCCGCCGCCCTGTTCGCGCTCGCGAAGCTCTTCCATCTTCTTTTCTCGCAGTTCCTCGAGCCGTTCGTCGTCGGGGTTCCCGCTCATACGCCCGTCTTCTCGGTCCGCGCGAAAAACGATTTCGGAGAGATCGGTCGCGATCCGGCGAGCCGCCCCGACGACGGCAGAGGAGTGACGGAGAGTGAGCAACGGGGAGTGAGCAACGAAGAATGAGGGACGGTCCGCGCCGCTTAAACGGCTCCTCGGCGTATCCGCCGGCAATGAGCGAATCGCGGGAGTTCTGTCCGCGCTGCGGTGACGCCGTCCCGGACCGGCGCGACCCTCTTCCGGGCGAGCCGCGGGGACGGGACGCGCTGTTGTGTGACGACTGCTACTTCGAGGACTTCGACCTCGTCGACGCGCCCGACCGGATCGAGGTGTTGGTGTGTTCCGGCTGCGGCGCGGTCCGACGCGGCGAGTCGTGGCGCGACGTCGGCGCGCGCGATTACACCGACGTGGCGGTCGACGAAGTCGCAGAGGCGCTCGGTGTCCACGTCGATGCCGAGGATGTAGAGTGGGGCGTCGAGCCCGAGCAGGTCGACGAGAACACCGTCCGGATGCACTGCCGCTTCTCGGGCGTCGTCCGCGGGACGCTCCGCTCGGCGGAGGTGATGGTGCCAGTGAAGATCTCTCGTGGGACCTGCGACCGGTGCGGACGCATCGCCGGCGGCTACTACGCCGGGATCGTGCAGGTGCGCGCGGACGAACGCGAGTTGACCCCCGAAGAGCGGGCCGAGGCGCTCTCGATCGCGGAGTCGTACGTCGCCGATCAGGAGGCCGACGGCGACCGCGAGGCGTTCATCACCGAGGTGAAAGAGACCGACGACGGCCCGAACATCAAGGTCTCTTCGAACCGGCTCGCACAGAACGTCGCGACGCGGATAACGGAGGCGCTCGGTGGGAGCTTCGAGTCGTACCCGACCCTCGTCACCGAGGACGGCGACGGCAACGAGGTGTATCGGGTGACTTTCGCGGTCCGGCTCCCGCGGTACGCCGCCGGTGAGATCATCGATCCCGAGGACGGCGACGGACCGGTGCTCGTCGCGAGCGTTTCCGGTCGGCTTCAGGGCGTCAGGCTCGCCACGGGCGAGGCGTACACGTCGGACTTCGAGGACGCGAACGCGCCCGACGCCGACCGACTCGGCACCCGCGAGGACGCCGCGGAGACGACGGTAGTGACCGTCGAAGACGAGAACGCGATTCAGGTGCTCGATCCGGTCACGTACGAGGCGAAGACCGTCCCGAACCCCAGTTTCGTCGATGCCGACGCCGACACCGTGCTCGCGTTCGAGCACGCCGGCGAGGTACACCTCGTTCCCGAGGCGTAGTCGCGAAACGACAATCGGCGCGCCGCTCGGCGAAGAGAAAAATTGCGGTCGGAGGAACCGTCCCGAGCGGTCAGCGGTTTCGGACCTACCGGCGGCTTCGGACCTACCGGCAGTTCCGGATCGGCCGGCGATTCCAGATCGATCGGCGATTCCGGATCAGTCGGCGTGGACGGCGCGCTCGTTTTCGAGCGCGGCGGCCCGCTCCGACTCGGTGACCTCAATGCCGCGACGCTCGAGTTGGTCGATGAACTCGGACTCGCTCAGGCCGGCCTGTGCGGCCGCCTGAGAGAGTGTCAGCGTTCGCGCACCGTACAGCGTCAGCGCACTCGCCAGCCCCTTCGTTGCCATACTACCGGATCCGGCGTGAAGGTTTATGAAGGTTACTACTTCATTGAGGGGCCTGATACACCTTATACGATATATATTGACAGATGATCAGCGCCGCGGCGTATAATCACTACCCGCGGCGGCCCGGAGGAATTATCACTCGCGACCGTCGTACCGAACGTATGAACCGACAACAGGTCTTCGCGCTGTTCTTTGCGTTCCTCATGGTGAGTTCCATGGCGGTGTGGGGCGTCTCGCTGTTGTAACCGAGCCCCGCGTTCGCGAGCCGCCGGAGCACCCTCGTTAGCCATCGCCCCAGATGTCGGAAAGCGGGTGGTTCCGGCGGCGTTCGGCGTCCGCCTCCGATCGAGTCCGCGTCGCGTCGCCGCCCCCGGACGAGCCGCCGCGCCCTCCCGTTCCCGAACCGGTACCGGCGCCGCGGTCGCTGCCGTCGCCGCTCCCGCTACTGGTGTCGCCGCCCCGAGTCGATCCGCCCGGGCTCGCTCCGCGGCGGCGGCCCGCCCGCGCCGGCCCGGAGGGCTCGGCGTCGATTCCCGCGAGCGCGGCGCCGGGGTCGAACGCGGGTAGCGTCGGGGTCGTCATCGCCTCGATCTGATCGCGGAACCACGGCGGGGTGTCGGCTTTCGCCCGGTCGAACAGATCGAGCAGCGAGTCGTCCGCGAGGTACGTCGCGCCGTAATCGTCGGGCGCGCGGACGACGCGCCCGCAGGCCTGAATGACCGTCCGCAGCGCGGTGCGGTGGTACCACGCCCACTGGTCGTCGGCGAGCCGGCGAGCGACCCGCGAGTCGTTGGTGTTGCGGTACGGCGCCTTACACACGACCTGCCACCGGCAGAGGTCGCCTTTGAGGTCGAGCGCCTCCTCCATTTTCACGGAGACGAACACCTCCGGCTCCGTGCTCGCCTTCCACGCGTCCAACTCCGCGTCGCGGTTCGCCCGGCTGTGCCGCCGCACTCGGGCGGCGACGCCGAACTCGCCGAGCTTCTCGACGAGTCGCCCGGCGATGTCGTACGAGTGCGCGTGGATCAGCCCCTTCTCGTCGGGGTGTTCGGCCATCAGCCGGACGACGAGGCGGGCGATCTTCGGCACCGTCTCGTCGCGGTGCTCGTAGGTCATCGATCCCTGCGTCACGTCGTACAGCCGGCGGTGCGCGAGCGGGAACGTGTGCTCGACGTCGACCAGCGCGACGTTCGCGGGGTTGAGGCCGACGCCGCGGCAGAACGCGTCCTTCGAGAGGATGGTGGCCGAAAGCAGCGCGAACTTGTTGCCCCGGTCCCACACCGTGTGCTGGAGGTAGCGCGCGGGGTCGAGCGGCTTGATCGCGAGCGCCGACCCCTCGCCGTCGGGCTGGTCGACGACCCACGTCGTCGGCGACTGTGGGTCGCGGTAGTCCTCCAAGAACCACCCGAGCTCGGAGATCAGCTCGCCGAGTCGGTCCCGACGGGCCACCTCCTCGCGGTCGAGCTCCGGTCGACCCGTCAGCTCGTCTTTCGCGCGCTTGGCCACGTCACGGAGGGACGCGACGAACCGCGCGGTGCGGTCCAGCGCGTCCTCCTCGGGGCCCGCGTCGGCCTCGACGTCGGGCACGCCGACCTCGTCCCAGACGGGCACGCGGTCCGGCGAGAGCTCGATCGTCGCGTACATTTCGGCCCACTCCGCGAGCCCGTGCGCCTCGTCGATCACGACCACGTCGCGCTTGCGGAACACGTCGGAGCCGGCGGTCCGCATGAAGTACGCGAGCGTCATGGCGGCGTATCGGTTCCCCGAAGCGATCGCGCGGTCCGAAAAGTACGGACAGCGGTGTTTCACCGAGCAGTCGAACCCCTGCTGGCGGACGCAGGGCGCGCGGTTGACCGGCGTGTCGTGTTCGCCGGGGAGGATGCAGTCGTAGTTCGATTTCCCGCGGATCACCGCCAGGTCGTCGAGGAGGTCGTCGGCCTCGACGTCGTCGATCTGCGACACCTGCGGCGTCGTGTAGTAGGCGCCGGTCGCCTCGCTCGGCGCCGTCTCGTCGACGGTGCTGGCCGCGCCCATGATCGCTCGGGCGAGCAGCGACTTCCCGCTGCCCGTCGGCGCGCGCACCAAGACCACGTCGTTGCCGGCGGCGTAGGCGTCGCGGATGTCCGCGACCGCCCGCTCTTGGGCGCCGCGAAAGCTCGGGGCGGGGAACTCGGCGGGGATCCGATCGGGGTCCACAGCCACCCCTCGCGCGCTCTCGGAATTAAACCCTCGCTTGGGACCGCCGACGGCGGTGACGCCGATAAAACTAGGAACTACCGGATCGTTTATGACGATCGACCGGGACGAATCGAGTATGAACTGGCAGGAGGCCGAACGGACGTTCACGGACGACGCCGTCGTCCGGGAGACGCTCCCGCGCATGTTCGAGCGGTCCGCCGATCGCCACGCCGACCGGCTCGCACAGCGGTACAAAGGCGGGATATACGACCGTTCGCTGGTCTCCGCGGGCGTGCTTTCGCCGGCCGACGCGGGCGAGTACGCCGACGTGACGTACGCCGAGATGCGCGCGATCGTTCGGCGCCTCGCCGCCGGCTTCCGAGCGATCGGCGTCGACGCCGACACGCGGGTCGCCCTCTACGCGCAGACCCGCATGGAGTGGGCACAGACCGACTTCGCCGCGCTGGCCGCCGGCGCGACCGTGACGACCGTGTACGCCTCCTCGTCGCCGAGTCAGGTGCGATACCTGCTCGCGGACCCGGAGGCGACCGTCGTGGTCGCCGAGAACCGCGACCTGCTCGACGAGGTGCTCGCCGTCGTCGACGACCTCCCCCACGAGGTCGACGCCGTCGTCACCTTCGACGACGTCGACAGGGAGGACCTCGACGTCGGGGCGGACGCCGGCGCCGCCGGCGCGTCCTCGCTCGACGCAGACGACGTGTACACGCTCGGCGAGGTCCACGAACTGGGGGCCGACGCCTTCGACCAAGCGACCTACGAGTCGTGGATCGACGCGATCGACCTCGACGACCTCGCGAGCCTCATCTACACGTCGGGTACGACGGGGCAACCCAAGGGCGTTCGACTCACGCACGCGAACTTCCGGGACAACGTCTCGCAGTGTTACCGGCGGTTCGCCGATCGCCCCGACCGCGACCCCGAGACGCCCGGGATCTCCGCCGCGTCGACGACGCTCTCGTTTCTCCCGCTCGCGCACGTCTTCGAGCGGATGGCCGGCCACTACATGATGTTCGCGGCGGGCGCGACCGTCGGGTACGCCGAGAGCCCGGACACGCTCCGGGAGGACTTCGGGCTCGTACGCCCGACGACGACGACGAGCGTTCCGCGCGTCTACGAGAAGCTGTACGACGCGATCCGCGATCAGGCCAGCGCGTCGCCGGTGAAAGCGCGCATCTTCGAGTGGGCGGTCGACGTGGGACGGACCCACCACGAGACCGAGAATCCGGGAGTGATCCTCGACGCGAAGCGATCGCTCGCGGACGCGCTCGTCTTCTCGTCGGTTCGCGAGGCGATCGGCGGCAACGTCGACTTCTTCATCTCCGGCGGGGGGTCGCTGTCGGCGGAGCTGTGCGCGCTGTACCACGCGATGGACCTGCCGATACTGGAGGGGTACGGGCTCACCGAGACCTCGCCGGTGATCTGCGTCAACCCGCCCGAGGAGCCGAAGGTCGGGACCATCGGCCCGCCGGTGGTCGACACCGAAATCGCGATCGACGGCTCGGTCGTCGGGGAGGAGGCCGCGGACGTGCCCGGCGACGTGGGCGAGCTCCTCGTGCGCGGCCCGCAGGTGACCGACGGCTACTGGAACAAGCCCGAGGCGACCGCCGAGGCGTTCACGGCGCCGGACCGGCTCCCGGACGACGCCGTCGTTGCGGGGACGGCGCCGGACGAGCGCGTCGGCGCGGGGAGCGGTGACGAGGGCGACGACGAAGCGGGCGACGCGGCCGCCCGGCCGTGGTTCCACACCGGCGACATCGTACAGCTCCGGCCCGACGGCTACGTCGCCTTCCGGGAGCGCGCGAAGCAACTGCTCGTGCTCTCGACCGGGAAGAACGTCGCGCCGGGACCGATCGAAGACCGGTTCGCCGCGAACGAGTTCGTCGAGCAGTGCGTCGTGCTTGGCGACTCGCGGAAGTTCGTTTCCGCGCTGATCGTCCCGAACTTCGAGCGGGTCGAGTCGTGGGCGGAGACGCGCGGTATCGACATCCCCGGAGATCGCAAAGCGATCTGTCGAGACCAGCGGGTCCGCGAGCGCATCCAAAAAGAGGTCGACCGCGTGAACGAGGAGTTCGAGCCGTACGAGCAGATCAAGCAGTTCCGGCTGGTTCCAGAGGAGTTCACCGAGGAGAACGACCTGCTCACCCCGACGATGAAAAAGAAGCGCCGGAACATCCTCGATCGATTCGCCGACGAGATCGACGTTATTTATCAGGGGTGAGCGGCGGCAGGAGGAGGCGCCCGAGAGCGTCTCGCGAAGAGCGACCGGTGCGGTGTGGTCGGACCGCTCTCGCGCCGGAAACCGCTCCGAAGAGCGCCAGTAGGTTGGGCCTACCGGCCCGATGAGCAGTTCTGACCGAGTGACAGCTGCCACCGGGGCACCGGCGTCGGGTCGCGTCGGCGCCTCGGCGTCAGACGGTAACCGTCTCAGCGCCAGACGGCGAGCGAGACGTACGCGCCGTGGCGCGCCGTCACCCACTCGGTGGTCCGCTTCCCCTCGTCGGGGACTGCCGGGTGGAGGGTACACTCGTCCGGTCTGTCGTCGTACCGCGCGAACGTCGCCTCGATCGTCTCCTCCTGGCGTTGGGAGTCTTCGCTCGGTCTCATCGCTGGTTGCGCATGCGACTCCCCCCGATATGGTAATCCGGTCCCTAACGCCGACCGAAACGGGCTACACGGACGACGCCGCCGACTCCGCGAGGTCGTCCTCGACCGCGTCGTCGCTCTCGCCGTCGTCCTCGCCGACCGGATCGGCGAACGCGTAGACGGTGTTGTGGCCGGTCACCTCCACGGTGAGGAAATCGCCCACCGCGACGCCGCGCTCCGCCGCGTTCTGGACGATGATCTGGCGGTAGGCGCCGTCGCGACACTTCACGGAGTCGCCGGTGCCCTCCTCGACGACGAGCGCCTCGAAGGTCTCGCCGACCATCGCTTCGTACGCCTCGCCGACGACCTCCATTTTCAGCTCGGACATCGCCTTCGAGCGCTCCTTTTTCACCGTCCCGCCGAGCCCCTTCATGTCGGCGGCGTCGGTGCCGGGACGCTTCGAGAAGCGGGTGACGTTGATCTTCTCGGGGCGGACCTCTGCGAGCAGGTCCATCGACCGCTCGTGGTCGGCGGCCGTCTCCGTCGGGAAGCCGACGATGAAGTCGGTCGAGAGGGTCCAGTGGTCGAGCCGGTCGTCGAATTCGGCGACGACCTCGCGGAACTTGTCGACCCGGTGTTGCCGGCGCATGTCGGCCAGAACCTCGTCCGAGCCCGACTGGACCGGGGCGTGGATGAAGTTGTACAGCTCCTCGTTGCGCGCGAACACGCCGACCAGTTCCTCGTGGATCCCGTGGATCCCGCCTGGGTTCGCCATGCCGAGGCGGACCCGGAACTCGCCGTCGATGTCGCAGATGCGGTCGAGCAGCTCCGGCAGCTTGCGGTCCCCGTTGTCCCAGCCGTAGACGCCGGTGTCCTGGCCGGTCACGCGGATCTCCTTCGCGCCGGCGTGGACCAGCGCTCGGGCCTTCTCGACGTTCTCCTCGACGGACGGGGAGTCGACCCGGCCCGTCGCGAACTTCGTGATGCAGTACGAGCAGTTGCTCATGCAGCCGCGAGCGATGGGGAGGATGCCGACGACGCCGTCCAAGACGGGCTCCGCGTCGGGGGTGACCGTCGGACACTCGCCGTTGAGCGCGTAGGTCGGCACCTCGTCCCAGTGGAGGATCTCGGCGTCGATCTCGGCCTCACGGAACTGCTCGCCCTGCGCGAGCGCCATGCAGCCGGTGACGACGAGGTCCGACGTCTCCGCGGCCAGTTCCTCGGCGCGCCGCAGCATGTTCCGCTCCGTCTTCTCGACGACCGTACAGGTGTTGAGAATGGCGACGTCGGCGTCTTCGGGGCCCTCGGCCGGCCGATGACCGCCGTCGCGAAGCGCGCGCTCGATCTCCCGGCTCTCACCCCGGTTCGAACTACAGCCGTACGTTTCGATGTGATACGTCGCCATCGAGTGGGCGCACTACTCGATGCGCGGCCAAAAGGACGACGGATCGGGGTCGGGCGCCTCGGAGGCGGTGGGAGTGGGATTCGAACCGACGAGGCCTTTCAGCCACCTGCTTTCCAGGCAGGCACGTTCGTCCACTCTGTCATCCCACCGGTGGACTTCTCGGTCCGTGAAGCGGGTTGCGGAGCGGTATCGGGGCCGACCGATCGACGCCGCCCCGACCCGCTTCAGTTCTCGGCGTCGACGAGTTCGAAGAGACTCCCCCAGTTTTCGGTGTCTTCGCTCTCGGGGAGCAGATCCCTGAGCTGGTGGAAGTCCGATTCGGGGACTTGCGACCGAACGACGTCCATGATTACCCGAGCGTGATAGGCCGCGTCGGCCGGGTCCGCTCGCTCGATCTCGCTCACCCGGTCGACGAACTCCTGCCAGTCGAAGCGCTGGCCGTGTTCGTCGACCGCGCCCGTCGGGTACCACTTGATCTCGATCGGTAGCGACGCGGCGAGGTCCTCCGCGTTCCCCTCCGGGATGCGCTGACCGAGCGTCATGAGCGTCGCCCGGATCGCCCGCACCGTCTCTCCCGTCCCGGGCAGCTCGAGGCGATGCTGTACTTCGCCGGTGAACTCATCGAAGTTCATACGCGGACGTACACCCCGGAAGAATGTCAATTGTACTAATAGTTTTACCGGCTGGAGACCGAACCGCCGGAGCCCGATCGACGACGAGACGGCACCGGCGGTAGAAATCGGTGCCTACCGCGTCGTTTCGCAGATCGCGACCCCCGAAGAGGCGCCGATCCGAGTCGCCCCTGCGGCCACCATCTCGAGCGCCTCGTCGAAGCTGGATATCCCGCCCGACGCCTTGATTTCGGTGGCTGAACCGATCGCGTCTCGGATCGCGGTTATCTCTCCGGCGTCCGTCGGACCGTCGTACCCGACGGCCGTCTTCACGAAGTCGGCGCCGCCCGCTTCGACGAGTTCGGCGGCTCGGCGTATCTCCGGGGGTGTCAGTGTCGGTGATTCGATGATGCATTTCAGCGTCTTCTCGCCGACCGCGTCTTTGACCGCGCTGACGTCGTCGACGACGAGATCGTCGTCGCCGTTCGCGAACGCGGTTCTGTTCATCACCATGTCGAACTCGTCGACGTGCTCGAGGAGCGCTTCGACTTCGCTTCGCTTGGCGTTCGAGTTCTGTATCCCGTACGGGAACCCGATCACCGCGACGACGTTCGCTTCCCCGTCGAGCAGTTCGCTTACGAGCGGTGCGTGGTACGGAACGACGACGGCCGAGCAGAACCCGTATTCGAGAACCTCCTCACAGAGCGTTCGGATCTCCGCTTCGGTCGCGGTCGGATCGACGTTCGTGTGGTCGATTATCGACGCGATTCGGCCTGGATCGGCTCGGAGAGTCTCTTCTAAGGACATGTCTCCTCCTTGTGTTCGAGCCGGTAAGTATGTATTCTGGTTGAAAAGTGGCGTCGAGGGCCGGCCCGCGTAGTCCCGGTGTTAGTCCTCTGCGACCGCCGTCGCCGTCGGCGCCTCCGCGTCCGGCTCCGAGGCGGTCTCCGGTTCGACCTCCGACGCGGCCGCCGCTTCGGGGTCCGTCGGGCGCTCCGATTCGGGGACGGTCGAATACACCGATCGGCGGGCGTCACGGGGGCACAGCCCCTCCTCGACGAGTCCGACCTCGGTGAGCTTCTCCACCGCGAACCTGACGGTCCGCGTGGAGAGGCGGGTTTCCTCGGCGAGCCCGGTCTGGTCGAACCGGCCCTCCTCGTCGAGGACGTAGTAGACCAACTTGGCGCTCGGCGGGAGCGGCGCGAGTAGCTCGCGGGTGCCGTCGTCCATGTGCGTTACACACGGGCGAATCGGGCATAATCGTGGCCCGGGTGTGCGCGCCCGTCGCACGCCAGCCGTGGCCTTATAAATGAGACCGGTTCGGGACCGAATTCGGGCGGGACTCACGCGTCGGTCGTGAACTCGAACCACGCGCCGTCGCGGTCGTCGATCGCGAGCGTCCAGCCGTGTGCCGTCGCGATCTCGCGGACGATGGCGAGTCCGAGCCCGGTGCCGTGCGGGTCGCCGGAGACGCCGTACGCGGTCGCCTCCTCGGGGTCGACGTCGAACCCCGGCCCGTCGTCAGCGACGTAGAACCCGTCCGGCAGCGCCCCGACGGTGACGGTGACGCCCGAGTTCGACCCGTCGCCCTCGTCACCCTCCGCGGCGCCGTGTTCGACGCTATTGGTAAACAGGTTCTCCAGCAGCGTCCGGAGCCGCTCCGGGTCGGCGTCGATCTCGACGCCGCTCGGCGGCGGGTCGAGCGTCGCCGTCCCGGTGTCGACGGTCCCCCACGCGCTGGCGGCCGCTTCGGCGAGGTCGACTCGCTCGGAGTCGTCGACGGTCCGTCCCTGTCGCGTCAGCGCCAACAGGTCGTCGATGAGCTGGGCCATCCGGTCGTGCGCGTCCTCGATCTGGTCGAGTTCGCGCACCGCGTCCTCGTCGTCGACGAGGCGCCGACCCAGTTCGAGCCGGCCGGCCGCGACGGTGAGCGGGTTCCGCAGGTCGTGTGAGACCAGCCCGGTGAACTTCTCTAAGCGATCGACCTCTCGCTGTAACGCCGCGTCGCGCTCGCGGAGCTGTTCGGTCCGCTCGGCGTGACGGAGCGCGACGGCGACGTTGGCGCCCAACACCCGAGCCAGTTGGACCGCGGTGTCGTCGAAGAACCCCGGCTCGCGCGAGCCCAGCGGCATGACGCCGTGGTCACCGAGCGGGACGACGAGCAGGCTTCGGAGGTCGCCGTAGCCAACGACCGTGTCGACCGCGTCGAGATCGTCGACGACGACCGGTTCGCCCGTTTCGAACGCCTCCCAGATGAGGCTCTCTCCCGGGCCGAACGACGGGCGGTCGCCCATCGCGTCGGTCGCCTCCTCGCTGATGGCGGTCGGACACAGCGTGTTCGCGTCGGCGTCGTACAGGCGGACGCCGCTGCTCGGGAACTCGAGGATGTCGATCGCCGCCCGCGCGGCGATCGCGGCGATCTCCTCGCGGCCGCCGCCGCGGAACATCTCGCGGGTCGTTTCGTGGAGCTTCCGGAGGGTCCGCTCGACGCGTTTCTGCTCGCCGATGTCGGCGTAGACGTTGTACACCGTCGTCTCCGCCGACCGCTCGATCGGGATGACGCTGAGGATGAAGTCCCGGAGCCCGTCCGTCGTGTGGCGGCGAACCTCGACGCGGAGCGGCTCGTCGTCGGCGAGGACCGCGCCGGGCGAGAGCGGGTCGACGTCCGACGGGATGATCCCGTCGCGGATCTCCTGGTACCCGTGGTCGGCCGCCGCGTACCCGAACGTCGCCTCGAAGGCGTCGTTCGTCGCGTCGAGCCGCCGTCTCCCGTCGTCGGTCGCGACCGTCCGCGCGACCGGTAGCGGAAGGTCCTCGAACAGGGCCGCCAACCGGTCTCGCTCCGCGCGGAGCGTCGCCTCCGTCTCGATCTGTTCGATGGCGTCGGCCGCGTGGGCGGCCAACAGCTCCGCGAACTCGACGTCTCGCTCGTCGAACGCGGCGTACCCGTCCGAGACGGCCTGAAACACCCCCCAGGAGCCGATCGGGACGCTGATCGCCGATTGGATATCGTCCGCGACCGGATCGGCCACGCGCGTTCCGTCGACGCGATCGGACGCGAACCGATCGTCCGCCCGCCGGGTGCCGTCCACCGTTTCGCCGCCCTCACTCGAACCGGGAGCCGGTCGCCCGGGGTTGTCCGGGTCTTCCAAGTCGTCCGGATCCGCGGGGTCGACACTGAGGTTGTCGACCACCATGGTCCGCTCTTCGGCCGCCGTCGTCCCGACGACGCCCTCGCCGAGCGAGAACACCCGGACTTCGTCCTCACCGACGCTCTCCGACAGGACGGCGGGAACGAGTTGATCCCCCCGCCGACGAGCGCTCATACAGCGGTCGAACCGGAGGATGTCCTCGGCGGCGTCGACGAGCCGATCGAACACCTCGGTGACGCTCTCGGCGCCCGACACGTCGGAGGCGAACTCGTGTATCGCGGTGACCTTCGCGTTCACGTCCTGGAGGTCGCGCTCCGCTCGCCGGCGGTTCAGAGCGTTTTCCACGCTGTGCGCGAGCATCTCGTAGCGGTCCCGCCCGACCCCCTTCTGGAGGTAGTCGGTGACGCCCGCCGAGATCGCCTCGCTCGCGATCTCTTCGCTTCCCTTCCCGGTGAACAACACGAAGGGCAGGCCGGGGTCGACGGCGCGGGCCGCGGCGAGGAACTCCAGCCCGTTCATCCCCGGCATGTCGTAGTCGCTGACGACGCAGTCGACCCGTTCGGATTCGACGACCGCGAGCGCGTCGGCCGGATCGGTCCGCGTCACGGTCTCCACGCGGTCCGCGAGGCGCTCGACGTAGATCGCCGCCAGATCGGCCGCCCCCGGTTCGTCGTCGACGAAGAGGACGCGGCGCGGGCCGCCGCCGGCCGGTTCCGAACCGCCGAAGGGAGCGTCCGCTACGCCGTCGCGGTCGCCTCCGGACCCGGGATCCATGCCTGCAGGTCACACCACGGGTAATTTTACCTTTCGCTCCGATGACCGAAACTGAGAACCCCGAAAAACGGCGGTGAGTCGGACGGGTGAGTCGGCTCGCTACAGGAAGTCTTCGACGTGGTCGGCGACTTCCTCGGGGGTGTCGCCGACGGGGACGCCCGCGTTGTTGAGCGCGTCGATCTTCGACTGCGCCGTGCCCGTGCCGGAGCCGGAGACGATGGCGCCCGCGTGGCCCATCCGCTTGCCCGGCGGCGCGGTCCGACCGGCGATGAAGCCGGTGACCGGCGTGTCCATGTGCTCGCCGATGAACTTCGCGGCCTGCTCTTCGTCCTCGCCGCCGATCTCGCCGCACATCACGACCGCGTCGGTCTCGTTGTCGGCCTCGAACGCCTCCAAAGCGTCGATGAAGGAGGTCCCGATGATCGGGTCCCCGCCGATGCCGATGGCGGTCGTCTGGCCGATCCCGCGCTCGGTGAGGTTATCGACGACCTGGTAGGTGAGCGTCCCCGACCGGGAGACGAGCCCCACGTTGCCCTCGGAGAAGATGTTGCCGGGCAGGATGCCGAGCTTCGCCTCGCCGGGCGTGATGATCCCGGGGCAGTTCGGACCGAGCAGCCGCGTGTCGGTCTCGCTCAGTCGCTTGTTCACCTTCGCCATGTCCTGAGTCGGGATGCCCTCGGTGATCGCGACGGCGAGGTCGAGGTCGGTGTCGAGCGCCTCGAAGATCGCGTCGCCGGCGAACGCCGGCGGCACGAAGATGACGGACGCGTCCGCGTTCTCCGCCTCCACGGCCTCGTCGACGGTGTCGTAGACGGGGACGCCGTCGACCTCTTGGCCGCCCTTCCCGGGGACCGCGCCGGCGACGACGTTGGTTCCGTACTCGATCATCTGGCCGGCGTGGAACTTCCCTTCCCCGCCGGTGATCCCCTGTACCACGACGCGCGTGTCGTCGTCGACGAAAATGCTCATTGGGTCACCTCCTCCGCGTTCTTCACCGCGCGCTGGACCGCAGCCTCCAGCGTCTCTTCGACCTCGATCAGGTCGGTGTTTAAGATCTCCATCCCCTCCTCGGCGTTGGTCCCCGCGAGTCGAACGACGACCGGCTTCGGGATCTCGTCGAACTCGGCGAGCGCCTCGTTGATCCCCTTGGCGACCTCGTCGCCGCGGGTGATCCCGCCGAAGATGTTGAACACGACGCTGTCGACGTTGGGGTCAGAAAAGACCATGTCGAGCGCCTTGGTGACGCGCTCGGCCTTCGCGCCGCCGCCGATGTCGAGGAAGTTGGCGGGCTTGCCGCCGTAGTAGTCGACCAGGTCGAGCGTCGTCATGACGAGTCCGGCACCGTTGCCGATGATGCCGACGTTGCCCGACAGGCGGACGTAGTCGAAGCCGTACTCGCCGGCCTTGCGTTCGAGGTCGTCCTCGTAGGACTCCTCGGCCAGCTCGGCGAGGTCGGGCTGGCGGAACAGCGCGTCCTCGTCGATGTTCATCACGGCGTCCGCGGCGATCACGTCGCGGTCGCTCGTGATCATCACGGGGTTGACCTCAATCTCCGAGGCGTCGCTGTCCTCGTACAGGTCGTACAGCGTCGAGAGGATCGACGCCACGTCGAGCGCGACGTCCGCGTCGACGCCGGCCTCGTAGACGACCTTCCGGGCCTGATACGGGTGGAGCCCGAACGCGGGGTCGACGTGCTCGCGCGCGATGGCGTCCGGGTTCTCGGACGCGACCTCCTCGATGTCGACGCCGCCTTCCGTCGACACCATCAGGACCGGCTCGCCCTCGCCGCGGTCCATGGTGACGCCGACGTACAGCTCATCGACGAAGTCGACGCCGGCCTCGACGAGGACCTGGTCGACCGTGTACCCCTTCAGGTCCATCCCGAGGATCTCCTCGGCGTACTGCTCGGCCTCGTCGCGGTCGGTCGCGATCTTGATCCCGCCGGCCTTCCCGCGTCCGCCGACGTGGACCTGCGCTTTGATCGCGGCCGGGTAACCGATCTCGTCGACGGCGTCGAGCGCCTCCTCGACGGTCGTCGCGAGCCGGGAATCCGGTACCGGGATCCCGGCATCCGCGAAGATAGTCTTCGCTTGATGTTCGTGTAGTTTCATCCGTGTTAACTGCCGACCGACGGCGGCTTAAATGGTGCCGATCCGGCGCGAGCGACCGGGTACGACCCCGGCGAGCGCACCGGCGAATCGATCGACTGTGACGCGTCTAGCGATCGGCGACGTCTCGACCGGCGATGCGGGACCGAGATGTCGAACGGCGATCTCGCTTATAAATTACCGCGGTGGCGTGCTCAGTCGTCGCCGAGGATGACGCGGTGGGTCATCGCCTCCGGGTCGAGCACCTCGTCGGCCTCGTCCTCGGTGAGGTAGCCGCCCTCGATCGCGGCCTCGCGGACGCTCTTCCCCTCTTTCAACGCCGTCTTCGCGACCTTCGACGCCTTGTCGTAGCCGATCGCGGGGTTCAGCGCGGTCGCGAGCGCCATCGACTGCTCGACGCGCGTCTCGCAGTGCTCCTCGTTGGCCTCCAGCTTCGCGACGAAGCGCTCGCCGAACGTCTCCGAGACGTTCGCGAGCAGCTCGGCGGACTCCATGAAGTTGTGCGCGATGACGGGTTTATAAAGGTTCAAGTCGATCTCGCCGCGGGCGGCGCCGGCCGCGATGGCGGCGTCGTTCCCGACGACCTGCTTGTGAACCTGGTTGACCGACTCGGCGACGACCGGGTTGATCTTGCCGGGCATGATCGAGGAGCCGGGCTGGTTCTCGGGCTGTTCGACCTCGCCGAGCCCGTTTCGGGGACCGGAGGCGAGCAGCCGCAGGTCGTTCGCCATCTTGTTGAGGCTGCCCGCGATCGTGCGGAGCGCGCCGTGCGCCTCCGCCATCGCGTCGTGGGCCGCCTGCGCCTCGAAGTGATTGTCGGCCTCGCGGAACGTCGTGTTCGTCTCGTCGGAGATGTACTCCGCCGCCAGCTCCGGGAAGTCGGGGTGCGTGTTGAGTCCGGTACCGACCGCGGTGCCGCCCAGGGCGAGCTCGCGGAGGTTCGACTGCACGTCGGTCGCGCGCTCGATCCCCTTGGCGGCCTGCGTCCGGTAGCCGCTGAACTCCTGGCCGAGTCGGATCGGCGTCGCGTCCTGCAGGTGCGTCCGGCCGGTCTTGACGACGCCGTCGAACGCGGCCTCCTTCGCCTCGAGTTCGGCGTGGAGCGTTTCGAGCGCCGGCACGAGGTCCTTCTCGACGGCTTCGAGGGCGGCGACGTGCATCGCCGTCGGGATCACGTCGTTCGACGACTGGCCGTAGTTGACGTGGTCGTTCGGATGCACGACGCGGTCGCCGATCTCGGCGCCGGAGATCTCGGCGGCGCGGTTGGCGATCACCTCGTTGGCGTTCATGTTCGAAGAGGTGCCGGACCCGGTCTGGAACACGTCGACCGGGAACTGGTCGTCGTGCTCGCCGGCGATCACCTCGTCGGCGGCCGCGACGATCGCGTCGGCCGTGTCCTCGTCGAGCAGTCCGAGGTCGCGGTTCGCCTGCGCGGCGCCCTTCTTCACCACGCCGAGCGCGCGGATGAACCGGCGGCTCATCGGGATCCCCGAGATCGGGAAGTTCTCGACGGCGCGCTGGGTCTGTGCGCCCCAGTAGGCGTCCGCCGGCACCTGCATCTCGCCGAGGCTGTCCTCCTCAGTGCGGTAGTCGTCACCCATGGGCGAGGGTTCCGGCGAGACCGGGTAAAAGGTATTGAATGCGGGGCGATCCGCCGGGACGGACGGGGCCGATCGAACGAGCGGTCACTCCCGGTTCGCGACCCACCCGGCGAGCCCGACGAACGCGAACACCATCCCGAGAAACAGGACCAACACCCAGCCGAATCCCGAGGCGAGCGCCTCTCCGCGGAGGAACTGCACGCCGAGGAACGCGGCGACGACGAGGGCGACGACCGGCCACGGCGCGTCCCGCAGTCGAGTCAGCAGTTCGGGAGAGAGCCGCATCGCCGGACAGTTGCCGATCCGGACCTATAAATCGGACTGCCGATCAGTACGCGATCAGCGCGACCGCGACGACCGCGGCGACGATCCCCGCCGCGTCGCTGACGGCGAGCGAGTCGCCGAGGAAAACGATACCGAGGACGGCGGCGACGACGAAGTACATCGCCGTGATCGTGGTCGCGATTCCCGCGGCGCCGGCCTCCAGCGCGGCGTAGTACGCGACCGCGCCGATCCCGGAGGCGACGCCGGCGAGCGCGGCGATCCCGACCGCGGTCGGGTCGTTCCCGAGGACGCTCGTCCCGCGGTGGAGGATGTACAGGCCGGCGACGCCGATACCAACCGTGTACGAGACGACCATCGCCGCCTCCGGCGCCATCGACCGCGTCGCGATGTCGGCGAACACCGCCCAGAACCCCCACGCGACCGCGCCGAGCAGCGCGAGTGCGACGACGTGGTTCACGGTCCGTCGATCACTCCTCGTCGGCCGGGAGCAGGCCCGCCTCGCGGAGGTCGTCGTCGAGGGTCCCGTCGCCGTGCTCCGCGTAGTCCTCGGGCGTGTACGTCTTGATCTCCAGGGCGTGGACCGTTCGGGTCATGTGATCGCCGACGGCGTCGTACACGCGCTGGTGCTGGTTCACGAGCGACTCCCCTTCGAACGCGGGCGAGACGACCCACGCCGCGAAGTGGGCGTCCTCGTCCTCGTCGTCGTGGATACGCGGGGTCGTCACGCGGGCGACGGCGTCCGGAATCCCGGCCTCGATGAGCTCCGCTATCTCCGACGGCTCGATTGTCATACCTCAAATCGGGACCGGCTCGTCAAAAAGCGACCGCATGATCGCAGACGAGAGACCGGGCTCGGACGTGAGCGCACGCTCGCGGACGGGACACCGGCCGCGAACGGGGGGCCGGTCGCACTACCGCTCGAACACGAGGCCGTAGTGGTACGGCGGGAGGTCGATCTCGCGGGTGAGCCGCAAGTCGCTCGCGCTCTCGACGGCCTGCCGGGTCTCTTCCGGGGTGAGCCGCAGGTCGGTCGGCGGGCCTCGGGGCTCGCCACCGATCGTCGTCTCCTCGCGCGGGCGGGCGTGCCAGTTCACGACGACGAACCGGCCGTCGGCGGCGAGCGCCGCGACGATTCCCTCGACGAAGCCGGCGCGGTCGTCGATGCCGTGAAACGCGTTCGCGAGCAGCGCGACGTCGACCGGCTCGGGGAGGTGCGCCGCGAGGTCGCGGGCGTCTCCGCGGACCGGCACGACGTTCTCGATCCCCTGCTCGGCAGCGAGCGATTCGAGCTCCGCCAGCAGCGACTCGTCGAGGTCGATCGCGTACACGCTCGCCGGATCGACGATCCGCGCGGCGGGGAGCGCGAAGTAGCCGTTTCCACACCCGATCTCCGCGACCCGATCGCCGGGCGAGAGCCCGAGTTGGCGGAGCGTGGCACCCGGCGTCGGCCAGATGCGGCCCCACCAGTCCCAGTCGGGCTGGCCCGTGTTCTGGAAACGGTCCATGTCGGCCGTAGCGATCGCTCGAAGTTATCTATTGGGATCGGACCGCGAGAGCGGCGCGCCCCGGTCACGGCGCATCGCGGACGCGATCCCGACGCGTGCGCCGGCGACACAGTCAACCTCGATCCGGACGAACGCGCGGGTATGCGACGCGACGTGCTCCTCGGTCGACTCCTCCTGGCGCTGTCCGTCGCCGCGAGGTGGCTGTTCGCGCCCGTCGGCGGCACGTGGCGGGTGCGGCGGTGGCTGTCGCAGCTCCTCCACGCGTTCCCGTCGCTACGCCGGGGTCCGATCGGGCTCCACGCGCCGCCCGAAGTGGAGTACGCCGGCACGTGGACGGTGTCGCCGGCGACGGCCCGGCGTCGACTGCTGACCGAGTTCGGCTGCTCGGAGCTACCGATCGCACAGCTACAGGCGTACGACCGGAACGGGACGACGGTGTTCGAGGCGGGAAGCGTCGCCGTCTGGCCGGACGGCTACCGCGGCCGGTGGCAACTCCACGTTCGGCTCTTCCCGACGGGAAACGGCCGCACGGAACTCTGGGCGCACCGGGAACTCAACCTCTTCGTGTCCCCCACCGATCACCGCGCCGGCAGGTGTCTCGATCCCGACGCGGGCGAGCGCTGGCTCAGACGACACATAGGCGCCGAGCTACGGCGGAACGCGCGTAGCTCGATGACGGGACCGCCGTGACGGGAGGCGACCGCTCGGCGAACCGCTCCGGGCCGCCCGCCGATCCGAATTCGGTCGGCTCGACGAGTGAGAACACGTTTGTCGTCGGAGCCGAAACGACTCGGTCAGATGGATCCACGGGACGATCTGCGAGAGACGGCCGACGCCCTCGGCGGCTCTGTCGTCGTCTGCGGCGTCGGCAGCTACGCCGACGCGCTCGCCGGGCAGCCGTTCCCCGACGCCCGGTTCGTGACTGTGGCCGACCTCCTCGCCGACGACGCTCCCGACGTCGCCGCCGCGGTGATCGCCGTGGATCCGGCGACGATCGCGACGCCGGACGGGACGGACGGTGACGCCGCGAGCGAGTCCCTCCGGGCACTCACGGCGATCGACGCGTTCACCGTCGCCGTCGTTCTCGGCGGCGACGCCGACGCGGAGGGACTGTCGGCGCTCGCAGAGCGGGTCGACGCGGTGCTGATGGTCGACAGCGAACCGGGAGCGCCCGCGGCTGCCGGGAGCAACGACTCGCCCGAATCGGTCGCGATCGGGGACGCGATCCGGTCTTTTCTCGCGGTCGTTCAGGAGCCCGGATTCGTCAACCTCGACCTCACCGACGCGCAGACGGTGCTCTCCTCGGGCGTCGCCGCGCTGGGGACGGGAACGGCCGCTCGCGAGGCGCCGGCAGCCGCGGTCGAGGCGGCGTTCGACGACCTCCCCGAGGACGTCGACCCGATCGACGCGAGCGCGGTGCTCGTCGACGTCGTCGTCGATCCGGTGACCAGCATCTCCGCCGCGACGGACGTGATCGCGGCGGTGCGCGCGCGTATCGGGGCGGACGCGAACGTCATCTGGGGCGGTGCCGTCGACGAGTCGGCCACAGACGAACTGCGCGTCCGGATCGTCGTCGCCGACGTTCGACACGACCCGACGCTCGCCGCGGGAGACCCGTGTCCGCGGTGCGGCGTGTCACTCTCCGCGTACGCGTTCGGGGCGCGAGAGACGCTCTCGTGTGACGCGTG
Source organism: Halorubrum aidingense JCM 13560 (assembly GCF_000336995.1). Classification (GTDB taxonomy): domain Archaea; phylum Halobacteriota; class Halobacteria; order Halobacteriales; family Haloferacaceae; genus Halorubrum; species Halorubrum aidingense. Next base: position 416,829 of record NZ_AOJI01000022.1, read on the forward strand.
CGGCTACTCCGGGATCACGATGCGGCGCGAATAAGGTGACCGCTGGTCAGCCGATCGGGCCGCCGTTCAGTCGTCCGACGGTCGCTGCCGAGAGCACGGGCGCCGTCTCCAATGGGCGGCCGCGTCGTAGACTTATTACCCATTGGGGCGACGGGGGCGCATGGACGTGCTCGTCATCGGCGGCGGAATCGTCGGCCTCTCGGCGGCGTACTACGCCGCCGAGCGCGGCGCAGACGTGACCCTCGTCGAGAAGGGATCGCTCGGCGGCGGGAGCACCGCCCGCGCGGCCGGCGGGATCCGCTCGCAGTTCTCGACGCGCGTGAACGTCGAACTCTCGCTCGCGAGCAAACCCGTGTGGGACCGCTTCGAGGAGTCGTTCGGCGTCGACATCGGGCTCCGGAAGAACGGCTACCTGTTTCTCGCCCGCACGGAGGCCGTCGCGGAGCGGTTCCGGGAGAACGTCCGGCTCCAGCGGGACCTCGGCGCGGACAGCGAGTACCTCACGCCGGCCGAGGTGGGCGCGCGCTGGTCCGGGATCGATCCGGCGCCCTTCGCCGGGGCCACGTACAACCCGGACGACGGCGTCGCGGACCCTAATCTCGCCGTGCAGGGATACGCCGCCGCGGCCCGCGAACTGGGCGTCGACATCCGCACCGGGGCGGCCGTCACGGACGTCCGACGTCGCGGGGATCGAGTCGTCGGCGTCGACGTCCAGACGGAGGGCGGGCGGGAGCGACACGCGGCCGATCTGGTCGTCAACGCGGCGGGGGCGTGGGCGGCCGAGGTCGGGTCGATGGCGGGCGTCGATCTGCCGATATCCCCGCGTCGCCGCCAGATCGCGGTCGTCGAGCCGACGCCGCCGATCCCCGAGTCGGCGCCGCTCACGATCGATCTGGAGACGGGCTCGTACTTCCGTCCGGAGCGGGACGGGATCGCCCTCGTCGGCGGGCACTTCGCCGACCGCGAGGGCCCCGACGCGGACCCCGCGGTCGATCCGGACGCCTTCGAGACGGGGATGGACATCGAGTGGGCGGCCGAGGCGGTCGAGCGCGCCGCCGACTGCGCCGCGTACTTCGGACCGGAGACCCGGATCCGGCGCGGTTGGGCCGGACTGTACGCGGTCACCCCCGACCACCACCCCGTTATCGAAGTGTCGCGACCGGGGCTGGTGACGGCCGCGGGCTTCTCCGGGCACGGGTTCCAACACGCGCCCGCGACCGGGCGAATCGTCGCGGACCTCCTGTTCGACGGCGCGCCGTCGGTCGTCGACGTCTCGGCGCTCGACCGCGAGCGATTCGACCGGGGGGACTCGCTCACCGAACGGAGCGTCGCCTGACGGGCGGGCGACCCCCGCCGCTTTTGAGGGCTCGCGTCCACCCTCCACCTGATTCCCGTGTCATCCGAGTGTCCCCGGTGCGGCGCCCCGCTGTCGACGTTCGCGCTCGCCGGCGCCACGGCGGTCGCCTGCGACGACTGCGGCTACGCCGGCGTCGAGGCCGACCACTCGGGCGAACCGCGGCTCGTCGAGAGCTGGGAGGACGCGATCGCGCGATTTCACACGGACCACGACTGACCATGCCCACGCTCGACATCACCGACGCCCACCGCGACCGGATCGAGACGCTTCGCGAAGAGCTGGCGGCGGCCCACGCCGGCGCCTACGCCTCCGTCGACACGGACGACGCGCTGGCGTACCTGCTCGACCTCGCCGACGCCGTCGACGACCCCGACCGCACCGCGGACCCGGAAGTTGTCGGTGACGCGGCCGAGTCTGGGACGAAAACCGGCCCCGGAGACGCGCATCCGACCTTCGATCGCGACGCGGTCCGCGAGCGACTCGACGAGCGGAACCGGCGGCACGGCGACCCGGACGACGCCGACGAGATGGACCTGTACGCGATCGCCGCCGCCTTCGACGTCGCCGGGCGGAGCGACATGACGAAGGCGGCGCTGATCGACGCGATCCTCGACGCCGCCGAGACGCTGGCGGCCGACCCGTTCTCGCGGGTCGATATCGACCTCGACGACGACAGCGAGGGCGATATCGAGAGCGACGCCGATGGCAGCGACACCACCGCCGACGACGGCGGTTCCGGCCAGCTCAACGCGATGATGAGCCTGCTCGACACGCACGACGACAAGTGGCGCGAGGGCGACGGCGACGTGCGGTACGAGGTCGATCTCCCCGACGGCACCGTCGAGGCGGCGCGCACGAAAGACGACGTGCGGGCGCTCTTGTTTAAAAACTACTGAGGCCGATCATGGGACTCTTTTCGAAACTCGCCGAGTGGGCCGCAAATGTGTTCGGCGGCGGAGACGATGACGGATCGACGGTCGAAGACGGAACCGGCGAAGCCGACGAGACGGACAGAACTGACAAAACTGACGGCCCAGACGGAACCGGCGGCAGCAGCGACCGGCTCGATCCGGGCGCCGCGACGGAGCGCCGGGCCGCGGCGACCGACGACGCCGTCGACGCGCTCCGCGACGTTCGGCGGTCCCAGAGGGAACGCGAGGCGGACCGGTCCGATGGCGAGCCCTCGGCTGACCGCGAGGCGGAGGCCGACCCCGGTCGGTCGTGACCCGCCGTCGTGCGAAGCGTTAGGTTACCCCGGCCGAACACCGATCCATGACCGACGGCACCGACCCGAGCGGGGGACCAGACGACGACCCACACACCGCGTACGAGTACGTCGACCGGGCGATCGATCTCGCGTCGCAGTCGGTCGACGCGGGAAACACACCGTTCGGCGCGCTCATCGTCGTCGACGGCGAGATCGTCGGCGAGGGACACAACGAGACGCGGACGGGTGACGACATCGCCGCCCACCCGGAGATGACGCTGGCGCGCTGGGCCGCCCGCGAACTCGACCCGGACGAGCGGGCCCGCTGTACGATGTACGCCAGCACCGAGCCGTGCCCCATGTGCGCGACCGCGATCCACTACGCCGGGCTCGATCGGGTCGTCTTCGGCGTCGACGGCGAGACCCTGAACGACCTCTCCGGCGACGTCGTCCCGATCCCCTGCGAAGAGGTGATCCGTCGCGCCGACGGCGACACGACCGTCGAGGGGCCGATCGCGACGGAGGCGGCGATGTCGCTCCACCGGTCGTTCTACGGGGAGCAGTAGCGTGAGCGTCCACCCGCCGGCGCGTCGGCGACAACCCGAATCTCTGCGCGACCAATGACCGAGTCTCCCGAGATCGTCGCCGTCGGCGCCGCGGCGATCGACGAGTGGTACGCCGTCACCAACATTCCCGAGCCCGACGGCGGCGCCTACGCCAACGACGTGGAGACCGCCTTCGGTGGCGTGGGCGCGAACGTCGCCGTCGCGCTCGATCGGCTCGGCCGCGACGTGGGGCTCGTCAGCCGCGTCGGCGACGACGAGTACGGGCGACGCGCCCGGGAGTACCTCGCGAACACGGGCGTCGACGCCGACCGCGTTCGCGTCGGCGACGACCCCACGACGCGCTCCGTGATCCTCAGCGATCCGGACGGCGAGCGCGCCATCGTCACCGCCGGGGCGAGCTTCCGCGAAATCCGGCTCGACGCGGCCGATCGCGAGGCGATCGCCGCCGCGGACGTGGTCTTTCTCACCGCCTACACCCCCGACGCCGTCTCTCGGGAGGTCCTCCGGATCGTCGACTCGGTCGACTCGGTCGACTCGGACGGCGAGGGCGGCAAGGGCGATGAGGACGGCGAGGGCGGCAAGGGCGACGAGGACGGCGAGGGAGGCGGACGGCCCCGACTCGTCTTCGACCTCTCGGGGCCGGTCGAGGAACTGGTCGGCCGCGGGACCGAGCCGCGGACGATCCACCGACTGCTCTATCGGGCCGATCTGTTCGTCGCCGGCGACGTGGCGGCCGCCGCGTACTTCGGCGGTCGAGACGCGGCGGTCGACCGGATCGCCGCGGCGCAGGCGGATCGCCGCGGCTCGAAGGGCGGCTCCGAGGGCGGCCCGGAGGACGGCTGGCCCCGCGCGGTCCTCACTCACGGCGCCGACGAGATGACCGTCGTCGCCGGCGGGGACCGGTCCGAGTTCGAGGCGTTCGACGTCGACGTGGTGGACGCGACGGGGGCCGGCGACGCGTTCGTCGCGGGGTTGATAGACCGGTGGCTCGCCCGAGAGTCGGGTCGGGACACGGGAATCGCGGCCGGCGTCCGGTTCGCGGCCGCGGCCGCCGCGATCAACTGCACGACGCGGTTCACGCAGCCGGGATTGCCGGACCGCGAGGCGGTCGACGCGTTCCTCGCGGAGCGGAGCGAGGGCGTGGGGGGTATGGGGGGCGCAGACGAGGACGCCGGCGACTGACCTCGTCTGGAGTTACCGGACTTCGTTACCGGTCCCCACTACCGAACCTCGTCGGCGCGCGCCACCAGCTCGGCGACGCGTTCCGAATCGACCGGTGCCGTCGTCTCGCCGCCCTGCTTGAGCGCCGTGCCGACGATGGCGCCGTCGGCGACGGTCAGCACGTCGCCGATCGTGTCGGCGCGGACGCCGCTCCCGACGAGGACGGGCGTGTCGAGTCCGTGCGACTCGCGTTCGGCGACGACCGCGTCGAGGGCGTCGTCGTCCATCGCCTCGCCCGTCCCGCGGCCGGAGGCGATCACGGCGTCCGCGAGGCCGCGCTCGGCGGTATCGGCGAACGACTCCGCGGTGTACCCCGCCGCCGTGAGCGGCGCGGAGTGTTTCACGTCGGTGTCGGCGAACAGCCCGACGTCGACGCCGAGTCGCTCGCGCAGGCGGAGCGTCTCGTGCGCCTTCCCTTCGACTATTCCCTGGTCCGTGACGCGCGCGCCGGTGTGGACGTTCACGCGGACGTAGTCGGCGCCGACCGCGGCGGCGACCGAAATCGCGGCCTCGGCGTCGTTGCGGAGCACGTTGATCCCGAGCGGGAGGTCCGTTTCGGCGGCGACCGCGGTCGCGCCACGCGTGACCCCCGCGACGACCGACTTCGGCACGTCGTCGGGGTAAAAGGGAGCGTCGCCGAAGTTCTCCAGCATGATCCCGTCGACGCCGCCGCGGTCAAGCGCGCGGGCGTCGCTCGCGGCCCGTTCGAGCACCGCCGCCATCGCCGCCTCGCCGTCCGCGGGCGCCTTCGGTGCGCCGGGCAGCGGCGGGAGATGTACCATGCCGATCACCGGCGCGTCTGTGCCGAACGTGGCCTCGAAGTCCATGATACCGACCGAACGGACGCCCGTCGTATAAACGCCGCAGTCCCGCTCCGACCGCGTCGACCGCGGCGGCGATCCCGGCGCCGCCGTCGAGATCGGGTTTATAAATCGTTTTACGAATTATCTTTATAAATGCGGTGCGGTGGCGCGCTCCGGTGAGCGCCGCAACGCGGCGCGAAGCCGAGCGCGAGGGACGCAGTTCGCGCCTTATAAGGCGCGAACTGCGAGGCTGGGGAGGCCTGAGGTGCGGAGCGGTGCCGTGCGGGCAAGGGCCTTCGAAGCGGTTCTCGCGTCGGCAACGATTTATAAGTGATCGACGAGTCTCGCAGAGCGTTCGTGGCGTTGTCAGCGCCATCGACGCCACCGACGCCGACACCGACACCGACACCGACACCGACGCCACCGACGCTGACACCAACGATTTATAAGTCGGTCGCGACCGAACGCCGTTCCAACGCGATGACCCTCGACGTCGACGCCGACCGGGCCGCCGATCGGACCGGCGAGG
>NZ_AOJI01000023.1 GCF_000336995.1 Halorubrum aidingense JCM 13560
GGCGTTCGCCCGCGAGCGCGGCGTCGAGAACGACTACGCGCTCCGGAGCTGGGACAAGTGGGGGACTCTCGGCGACGTGTACACCGAGGCCGACACCCCGAGACACGTGTTCGTCGGGACGACGTCGTCGGACCGGCGGCTCGCGACCCACGTCGGCTTCGAGTTCCGCACCGTCCGCGAGGCGGCCGAGAAAGCCGGCTGGGAACTCGCGGAGCCGGGGCGCTCGCGAGACGGCGGCGGGGTCGTCGACCGGCTCCGCCGGATCGTGACCGATCGACTGCGGTGAGCGGCCGATCCGCCGGCTGAGCGCCCGATGGCGTCGGTATCCCGCGATCGATCCCGCACCCTGACCCTTATCAATCGAACCGCCACCAGACGCCCCCGTGATCCCCTTCAGCGACGTGGCTCGCGCCGCGTACTGCCCGCGACAGCTGTACTACGCCCGCCGCGACGACGACCGGAGCGTCCCGGACGATGCGCGCGCTCGCATCGACCTCGCGTTCCGGTACTCGGCGCTCGCCGGCGCCCCGGACCGCACCCTTCGTCGGCTCCCGATCCGCCGGTCGCCGGCCGCGTACCGCCGGAACCTCGCGCGGCTCCGCGAGCGCGACGACTACGACCGGCTGGTCGACCCCGAGCGCGAGCGCGCGTTCGTCTCCGGGAAAGACTGCCGCGGAACGGTACACAAGGTGCTCGCGGGCGATCGCGACGGGTCCGACTCGGCGGGCGATGGATACCCCGCCGACCCGCCCGTCCCCACCGTTGTCTCGCCGGGAGAACCGCCCGAGAACGGCGTCTGGGAGCCGCAGTCGGTCAGGGCGGTCGCCGTCGCGAAAGCGGTCGCGTGGGAGCGCGAACGGGAGGTCCCGCGCGCGCTCGTCGAGTACCCGAGCGTCGGCGTGATCCGCGAGGTCCGGCTCACGACTCGGCGGAAGGCCGCCTATCGCCGCAGCCTCCGTGCCGCCCGCGCGATCGACGGCCCGCCGTCGCGCGTCGATGACGACCGGTGTGCCGCCTGCGACTACCGCGAGCGGTGTGGGCTCGGTCGGCGGTCGTTCCGGTCGCTGCTCGGCTAGCGCTCCCTACGGCGAGAACGACGTGCCACACTCCCTGCACGTGAACTTGAACCGTCCCTCGTCGGTCAACTCGGTCGCGTGGGGGTGCTCCTCGCCGCACTCGCGGCACTCGATCAGCGACTCGATCTGGTCCCAGTCGTGACGGGCACCGGGGGCGCCGAACGCCCACCCAACGACCGGTTCGTCGGCGTCCTCGCGCACGAATCCGGACTGGAACTCGCCCGGTTCGAAGCGGATCAGCTCACCCGCGCCGACGTCGACGCGCTCGCGCTCGCGGCCGACCTCGAAGGTGGCGGTGCCCGAGGTGATGTGAAAGATCTCCTCCTGGTCGCCGTGCGCGTGGAGTCCGCCGGCGAAGGCGTCGCCGGGCGCGAGTTCGAAGTAGTTCATCGCGACGTGCTCGGTGCCGAGCGCTCGCGAGACGGGTTTCCGGAGGTCGTGGACGCCCATCGGGTTCGTGACGACGTCGACGTCGTCGATAGCGACGGTCCGCATGGGGAGTCGTCTCACGCCGCCGTCAAAGCTGTCACGATCACACCACTTATCTGTGTGTGAGGCGTCGCCACGGATACGAATGACACGAGAGACTCGTGATCGTTCGGAGGATAGAGGAAGTCGCCTCGCGGCGGCTGGCTGCGAAATTCTCCGACGATAGCGACTCCGGGGCACGACCGCCCCGCGGCGGCACCGGCCCAGAACCCACTGACGAGCCGACGGACCCCCTTTTGACCCGAACACCACTCACCACACTCGACGAGGTACAGCTCTTAGACACCACCCTGCGCGACGGCGAGCAGATGCCCGGCGTCTCGCTCACCCCGGCGGAGAAGGTCGACGTCGCCCGCGAGCTCGACGCGGCCGGGATGCACTTCGTCGAGGCGGGCTCGGCGTGCACCTCCGCGGGCGAGCGCGAGGCCATCCGCCGGGTCGCGAGCGAGGGGCTCGACGCGACCGTGACCAGCTTCGCCCGCGGCGTGAAAGCCGACGTCGACCACGCGCTCGACTGCGGCGTCGACGGGATCAACCTCGTCGTGCCGGCCTCGGACAAGCACGTCGAGACGAAGGTCGGTTCGACCCGCGACGACGTCGTCGACAGGACGGTCGAACTCGTCGAGTACGCGACGGACCACGGCCTCTGGGTCGAGGTGCTCGGCGAGGACGGCTCCCGCGCCGACCTCGACTACCTCGAACGCCTGCTCGGCGCGGGCCTCGACGCCGGCGCCGACCGGATCTGCTACTGCGACACCGTCGGCGCGGCCGACCCCGAGCGCACCGCCGAGGTCGTCTCCCGGCTGGCCGACCTCGGGCCGACGAGCCTCCACACCCACGACGACCTCGGCTTCGGCGTGGCGAACGTCCACGCCGGGCTGACGGCGGGCGCCGACACCGTCCACGGCACCGTGATGGGCGTCGGCGAGCGCGCCGGCAACGTCGCCCTCGAAGAGGTCGCCATCGCGCTCGCCCGCTCGTACGACGTGGAGACTGTCGAACTGGAACGGCTCTACCGGCTCTGCCGGACCGTCTCGGAGGTGACCGGGGTCGCGCTCCCGCCGAACAAGGCGGTCTGCGGCGCCAACGCGTTCGCACACGAGTCCGGCATCCACACCGACGGCACCCTCAAGGACGGGACGATGTACGAGCCGTACCCGCCCGAGACGGTCGGCCGAGAGCGCCGGCTCGTCCTCGGGAAACACGCCGGGCGGGCGGGCGTCGAAGCGGCGCTCGCCGAGCACGACGTGGCCGTCGACGACGACGAGCTGCGCGAGGTCGTGAGCCGGGTGAAAGACCTCGGCGACCGGGGTAAGCGCGTCACCGACGCCGACCTGCTGGCGATCACGGAGGACGTGCAGGGCCGCGAGCGCGACCGCCACGTCGAACTCGTCGACCTGTCGGCCACCTCCGGCGGAAACCTCCCGACCGCATCGGTCCGACTCCGCGTCGGCGACGCCGAACGCGTCGCCTCCGGCACCGGCTCGGGCCCCGTCGACGCCGGGCTCGAAGCGGTGCGCGCCGCGCTCGCGGGCGACGGTGCCGGAGACGGCGTCTCCTTCGAGCTCGACTCCTACCACGTCGACGCGATCACGGGCGGCACCGACGCCGTCGTCACCGTCGAGGTCGACCTCTCGCGGGGCGACCGCTCCGTGAGCGTCTCCTCGACGGACGCCGACATCACTCGCGCCAGCGTCGTCGCGATGGTCGACGGGCTTGACCGGCTCCTCGCCGCCGCGGCCGAGGACGGAGCGGATCCCGACGCGGTCTCGGTCGCCGACGACTGATCGGCTGTCGCGAGTAGTCGGTCATAAGCAGTCGGTCATAAGTAGCCGGTCATAAGTAGCCGGTCGCGAGTGACCGGCCGCAACTGGTCAGTCGACAGTTGTCAGTCGACAGCGGCCGCCGCGAAAGAGCGCGGCTCTACCGCTTCTCGCCGCGCAGCCACACGTAGTCGCAGCTGTCGAGTCGGAAGGTGACGCCGCCATCCGCGACGTGGTAGTCGCCGTCGCCGACGATGCGCTCGACGGTGTCCGGGTCGACGTCGAAGCCGACAACCTCCTCGCGGTACTCGTCCGCGAGGTTGTGCGCACAGAGGAGGACAGTCTCGTCTGCGTTCGCGTCCGTCTCTGCATCATCGAACCGATGGACGCGCGTCTCCTTGTGATCGGCGTCGAGCGCGCGGTAGTCGCCGCGGGCGATCTCGGGACACGCCTGCCGGGCCGCCACGAGTTCCTCGACCCGCGAGTAAAGCGAGTCGGGGTCGTCGCGTTGGGCGGCGACGTTGACGCGGTCGTACGCGTACTCCCCGTCGTCGACCACCGGGTTGTAACAGTCCTCGGGCGCCGCCGTCGAGAAGCCACCGTTCCGCGAGTCGTCCCACTGCATCGGGGTGCGGACGGCCTCGCGCTCGGGGAGGTCGAGGTCGGCGCCCATCCCGATCTCGTCGCCGGACTGGAGCGCGACGGAGCCGGGCAGCGCGAACAGCAGGCTGTGCGCGAGCGCGATCCGATCGGGGTCGCCGCCGTACAGGTCCGCGAGTCGCAGGCGGTGGCCGCGCTCGAAGATCCACGAGTCGCCGGCGTCGTCGCCGAAGTACTCGCGGGCGTGTTCGAACGCCTCTTCGGGCAGCTTCAGGAGGTTCCACTCGTCGTGGTTGCGCAGGAAGTTCACCCACGTCCCGTCCTCCTCGACGTCGGGCAGGATCTCCTCGGCGCGCTGGAGTGGCCACGTGTCTTTCACGCCGACCGCGTACGTGAGGTGCGCGTTCATCACGAAGTTGAACTGGAGGTGGAACGCCTCGCCGTCGCCGAAGTAGTAGTCCAGGTGTTCGGGTTCGTCGTCGGCCTCGGCGAGCAGCACCGCGTCGTCTTGCTCCGCCTCCACGACCCGCCGCATTTCCTTGAACAGCTCGATGGAGTCGCCGAGGTCCGTCTCGTCGAGCGTCGTCGCGTTGTGCCCTTTGGACATGAGCATCGGGTGGGCGGCGTCGATCCGGAAGCCGTCGACGCCCTGATCGAGCCAGAACCGGAGCACGTCGTACAGCTCCTCGCGGACCGCGGGGTTCGCGACGTTGAGGTCGGGCTGGTGGCCGTAGAACTGATGGAAGTAGTGTTTCTCGGCGACCTCGTCGTACGACCAGACCCCGTCCTCGTACTCGGGGAAGATGTTGCCGCGCTGGTGGGCGTCGTCGAGGTGGCTCGTCCACAGGTAGTAGTCGTGGTACTCGGACTCCGGGTCCTCGCGGGCCCGCTGGAACCACTCGTGTTCGTTCGAGGTGTGGTTGAACACGAGGTCGGTGAGCACGCGGATGTCGCGCTCGTGAGCGCCCTCGGCGAACGCCCGGAAGTCGTCGAGGGTGCCGAGCCGCTCGTCGACGCCGCGGTAGTCGGCCACGTCGTAGCCGTTGTCGCGAAGCGGACTCGGGTAGAACGGACGGACCCACAGCGCGTCGACGCCGAGTTCGTCGAGGTAGTCGAGCTTCTCGATCGCGCCGCGGAAGTCCCCCCAGCCGTCGCCGTCGCTGTCGTTGAACGTCTTGATGTCCAGCGAATAGATCGTCGCGTCCTCGTGCCAGTCCGGATCGCTCATGGGTTGGGTACAACACCGGGGGTTTGAGTTCTTGCGATTCGATCGACCGATCGGGCACGCTGCGGTTCCGTCGCCGTCCATCTTCGTCTCCGCGGCCGTCTCCATCTCCGTCTCCGCCGCCGGCTCCCTCCTCGGTCGCCGGCGTCTGATGGGGTTTTTATTCGTTGCCGACCCAACGTCGCCCGTGAGCGTCGTCGTCGCGGTGAAACCCTCGGCCCGGAAGCGCAACGCCAAGGTGGGTCGGCTCGTCTTCGAGGACGGCCCCTGCCACGCGTTCGAGAGCCGAGGGGCCGCCGAGCGCTGGGCGGCCGACCTCTCGACGGGCGACGGCCACGTCTGGGTCGCGAGCGCGCATCCCCGCGACGACGACGACGCCGACCTGTACCTCGTGTCGCGGGCGACGAACGCGAAGCTAGAGGCGGCCTACGACAAGCGCCGTCGCCGGCTGCGCGGCGGTGACGGCCCGACACAGGAGTCGCTCGGAAGCCAGCCGTAGCGGCGTCCCCGCTACTCGGCCGGGACCTCGACGATCGCGTCTTCGTACTCCGCGACCGCCTCCATCACGGCCGCTCGGTCGTCGTCGCCGACGTCGAACGCGGCCAGCGCGTCGTCGAGGTGCGTCGCGATGGCACCGAACTCCGTGCCCGTGATACCCATCCCGTCGTGAGCGGCGTCCATGTTGTCGCCGGCGTACTCGACGGGGCCGCCGGCGACGGCGCTCAGGAACTGCGTCTGATGCGCGCGCTGTGCCGTCATGTCGACGTCCTCGAAGTGGTGTGCGACCCGGTCGTCGTCGAGGACCCGATCGTAGAACTCGTCGACGACCGCGCCGATCGCCTCGCGTCCGCCCAGCCGCTCGTAGAGCGTGTGCTCGTTCACGGTCGGATCTGCCGACGATTAATAAAGACGCTTGCCCACGCTCCCACTGGCTCGGGTTTCGGACCGAACGCGTTCGCGTTCCTCCGCGATGTCGGTCCCGACGCCGACGGTGACCGACGGCGAGTGGACTACTGACAGCCAATGAAACGCGTCGCTAGTGGGTCGGAAACGCGAGAGAAGCGCCGAGGCGGAGATTTGAACTCCGGTGTCCGAATGGACAGTAGATTTCGAATCTACCGCCTTGGCCAGGCTAGGCTACCTCGGCTCACTTCCGGGTTGGACGGTTCCGCTGTTATGCGTTTCGATCGCCGGCGGCGTTGCGGCGGCGTTGCGGCGCCGATCCGCTGTCGTCGTGATCGGAGAGCGGCGGGGCGCCGCCGCAGTCTCGCTCCGGCGCCGGCAACGTTTTTCGGGGCGGATCGCGTGCCTCACGTATGGACGTCCCCGAAGCCGCCGCGGCCTGTTCGCGCGTCGTCGACGAGGTCGGCGGCGCGGTCGTCGCCGACCGCGAGTTCCTCGACCGCGTGACGCTCGGTATCCTCGCTCGCGGCCACGTCCTCTTAGAGGACGTGCCCGGCACCGGCAAGACCCTCTCGGCGCGCTCGTTCGCGACCGCGCTCGGCCTGGCGTTCTCGCGGGTGCAGTTCACGCCCGACCTCCTCCCGAGCGACGTCACCGGTACCAACGTGTTCGACGAGAGCGACGGCTCCTTCTCGTTTTCGCCCGGTCCGATCTTCGCGAACGTCGTGCTCGCCGACGAGATCAACCGCGCGCCTCCGAAGACGCAGGCCGCGCTGCTGGAGGCGATGGAGGAGGGACAGGTCACCGTCGACGGCGAGACGCACGCCCTCCCGAGCCCCTTCTACGTGATCGCGACGCAGAACCCCGTCGAGAGCGAGGGCGCCTTCCCGCTCCCCGAAGCGCAGCTCGACCGGTTCACGATCAAGACCTCGATCGGGTACCCGGACGACGACGGCGAGGTCGAACTGCTCCGCCGACGGGCCGGTCGCGCGGCGCAGTCGCCGACGGTCGATCGCGTGCTCGACCCCGACGCCGTCGGCGACCTCCGCGAAGTGCCCGAGACGGTTCGGGTCGACGAGGACCTCCTCGGCTACATGGCGTCGCTCGCCCGCGCGACCCGCGAGGACCGGCGCGTCGAGGTCGGCGTCTCTCCCCGCGGCACCCAGCGGCTCTTCGAAACGACCCGCGCGGCCGCCGTGATCGCCGGGCGGACGTTCGTCACGCCCGACGACGTGAAGCGCGTCGCGGAGCCGACGCTCGCGCATCGGCTCGTGTTAACCCCCGACGCCGCCGTCAACGACGTCGACAAACGCGACGTGATCGCGGACGTGCTCGGTCGGATCGCGGTACCAACCGTCGAGACACCGGAAACCGGCGCGGACTGACCCGAATGCCGGCGCGCCTACTCCGCGTCCCGCTCCGCCAGTAGCTCCGTCGCCGTGAGCAGCGACTCCAGCTCGATGTCGTGGTCGGCGAGCAGCTCCGCGGCCCCCTCCTCGCGGTCGACGACGACGAGCACGCGGTTCACGGTCGCGCCCGCCGCTCGAAGCGCCTCCACCGCGTCGACCGCCGACTGCCCGGTCGTGGCGATGTCCTCTAACACGACGACCTCCTCGCCCTCGTCCAGCCGCCCCTCGATGCGGTTGCCGGTGCCGTACTCCTTCGCCTGCTTGCGCGCGATGACGTACGGGCGACCGAGCTCCGTGGCGGTCACGGCCACGAGCGGGACCGCGCCGAGCGCGACGCCGGCGAGCTTCGCGTCAGTCCCGGCGAGCCGGTCGGCGAACGCCTCGGCGACGAGCCCTAACGCGTCCGGGTCCGTCTCGAAGAGGTACTTGTCCACGTAGTAGTCGCTCGTGCCGCCGTGTGAGAGCTCGAACTCGCCGAATCGGACGGCGTCGGCCGCCCGCAGCGCGGCGATGAGCTCGCGTCGTCGCTCGTCGTCCATCATACTGTTGAGGGACGCCCCGGCGATTATAAACGGGTCGGAACGGCGGCGGGGTCGGCGGCGGGGTCGGAGCGGCGTCAGCATGGTGCGGTGTCGGAGCGGCGCCGAGTTGGACCGACAGCGAGCCGACCACTCCGAGAGCCGGTCGCGGCCGCGGAACATACAAACCGCTGCTCGTCCAATACAGTGACATGTCATCATCACTCGCGGACGAGCCGGTCGAACCGTCCGAGGAGGGCGACGAGCCGCTTACCGACGACGAGTACGCCGGGTATCTGGACGATCTCGGGAGCGCGTGGGAGGTCGTCGACGACCACCACCTCGAAGCCACCTACGAGTTCGACGACTTCGCGACCGCCCTGGCGTTCACGAACGACGTCGGCGAGCTCGCGGAGGCCGAGTGGCACCACCCCGACATCCACCTCTCGTGGGGCGAGGTCGGCGTCGAGATGTGGAGCCACGACATCGGTGGCCTCCACAAGTCGGACTTCGTGATGGCCGCGCGAATGGACCAGCTCTACGCCGAGTACGACGCCGAGTACAACGTCGAGTGAGGGAGCGAGTGCGGCCTCTGACGGGAGCCGGGGACGAGAGCCCGAGGACCGCGGCGCCGCGGCAACGGACGGGTTTAAAACCCTCCCGGCGAAAGTGGAGTCAATGAGCGCGAACGTCTTCCTGGTCCCTATCGACCCGGAGAACTTCGATCGAACGGTCCGGTCCGCGGTCGACCTCACCGAGTACGACGACCGCCCGGATCCGCTCGCGGATCTCGACGAGGCCCGGCTGTGGGCCGTCGATGACGACAGCGGCAACGGCTCGACCTTCGAGCGGATGGCGGAGGGCGATCTCCTGCTGTTCTACCACGACGGGGAGTACCTCGCCACCGGGCGCGTCGGGACGACCTTCGAAGACCCCGACCGCTGGGTCAGCAGCACGTTCTGGACCGCGCTCCCGACGACGCGCGTCTACACCGTCACCGACTTCGCGGCCGTCTCCGCCCCGAAGCGCGCGGTCAACGCGATCTTCGACTACTCCAAGTCGTACACCCCCGGATTCATGCGCGTCGCCGACAGCCGGGTCACCGCGGACCTCTCCTCCATCGAGTCCGCGATCGCTCACTACACCGAGCGCAACGCCTGAGTCGCGCCCCAAAACACCGCTACCACGTTACCGCCGCTTCGCACCCGTCACACCGTTCGTTTTCGCCGGTAGTTCCGACGCTAGATCGCTTCGAACAGCGCCTCGTAGGCGGGCTCGTACCGCTCCGCGACGCGAGACGGATTCCCGCGCTCGTCGCCTGACAGCGCCGGGAGCGCGACGGTCGACAGCGGCTCGATCATCTCGGTCACCGCGTCCGTGTGCTCCTCCATCGTTCCCTCTCGCGGACTGCCGGAGGCGACCGCGCGCGCCTTGGCGTACCGATCGCCGGCGTAGATCCGTGCCCGCCCGGGGTCGACGACGGCGATCGCGTCCGGCTCGACCGGCCCGTCGCGCGAGAGCGGTCCGGCGACGTTCGCGTACGACTCGACGACGACCGGCACCGGAGTCGCCGCGATCCGCTCCGCGAGGCGATCGAACGCGGGGAGGTAGTCGGCGGCCATCACGTCGTTGAACGCCGCCACGTCGTCGACGCGGGTCGCGTCCGCGAGCGGAAGCCGTTCGGCGAGGTCCTCGGGGAGGAGCCCGGCCGCCTCGGCCGCGCCGTTGACGACGAACCGTGACCCCGTCGGAGCGGTGACGCGATCACAGAGGAACGTCCGGCCGGTGTCGCCGAGCATCCCTGTCCGTCCGGGCGTGGGCTTCCAGAGACGGTGGACGGGGTTGACCGACTCGGGGGTGACTGGCCCCGTCGCGATGTCCGTTCTCCTTCCCGTTTCGCCCGGCGTCGGTGTCCCCGACGCCCCTTCCGTCTCCCCCGACGCGGCCGCTCGCGCGAGCGGTCTGGTGCTCACCGCCGCGAGCCGTCGCGCGTCCTTCCCGTAGAGGCGGGCCGAGTCGGTCGCGATCCGGTAATCGTCGTGGTCGAACCAGTGGTCGTTGCCGGCGCGGGGCTTCACGCCGACCGCATCGCCGATCCGCGTCGCGAGGCTCGCCACCAGTCCGGTCGAGAACGTCGTCTTTCCGGCGTCGACGCGGTCGCCACCGGCGACGAGCAGCACGGGCGGATCCTCGGCGCGACGACCGTTCACGCGTTCCCGTCGCTTCCGTCGGCGTCGTCGAGCGCGTGATCGGCGACCCCGTAGTAGCCGGGACCGTCCTCCTCCAACGGCTCGGCGATCACCATGTCCTCGGCGTGGGTCATCACCCACGGGATCGCCCAGTCGATCAGGACCGCTTCGGTGTCGGGGTCGACGTCGGCGTCGGGGTCGAGCCCCTGCAGCAGGCGGGCGATCTCCGGCACCGTGTACATGAGGTCCGGCTCGAACAGCTCCGCGGCCTCGTAGAAGTCACACGGGTACGTCGCGTCGAACGTCGACTTCGGTTCGGGCATGGCCGCCGGTACGTCCGGGGCTCCGTAAACGCTGCCGATACGGTCGGCGTCGTCGCAGCGGCGGGCGTCCGCTCGCAACCCAGAGCGCCGCCGTCGCCGTCGCTCTCGGCGGCGGTCGTCGTTGAAAAAACGTCGGGATTCGACGCGCGTCTCGCGGCGTCCAGCCGGGTTACTCGAAGAGCTCGACGGCCTGCTCGTAGCGGCTCGCGGGCTCGTCCCAGTCGACGACCTCGAAGAAGTTGTCGACGAACTCGCCGCGGGCCGGGCCGTAGTCGTGGTAGTAGGAGNTCGACGGCCTGCTCGTAGCGGCTCGCGGGCTCGTCCCAGTCGACGACCTCGAAGAAGTTGTCGACGAACTCGCCGCGGGCCGGGCCGTAGTCGTGGTAGTAGGAGTGTTCCCACACGTCGAGCGCGAGGATCGGGTGGCCGCCCCAGATGGCGCCCTGGTCGTGCTTGTCGACCACGACGTTGCGAAGCTGGTTCGAGAACGTGTCGTACACCAAGAGCGCCCAGCCGGACGCGCCGGAGGCCGCCGCCTCGAACTCGCCCTTCCAGGCCTCGTACGAGCCGAAGTCCTCCGCGATGCGGTCCGCGAGCGCNGAGCGCCCAGCCGGACGCGCCGGAGGCCGCCGCCTCGAACTCGCCCTTCCAGGCCTCGTACGAGCCGAAGTCCTCCGCGATGCGGTCCGCGAGCGCCCCCTCGGGCTCGTCGCCGCCCTCCGCGCTCATGTTCTGCCAGAACAGGTCGTGGAGGATGTGTCCCGAAGAGTTGTGCGTCACGTTCCGGATCGCGCCCGCCGACGAGGAGAAGTCGCCCTCCTCGCGGTTGGCTTCGAGCGTCTCTTCGGCCGCGTTCCAGCCGTTCACGTAGCCCTGATGGTGGGTGTCGTGATGCCATTCGAGCACCTGCTCGGAGATGTGCGGCTCCAGCGCGTCGTAATCGTACGGCAGCGGATCGAGTTCGTAGCTCATCGTTGAATCACCTACCACGAACATGTGCCGGAAACCTGTTAAAGATAATGAGTGTGGTGGTACCACACGTCACTGGACGTGACTGTTACCGGGGTTCACCGAGCGCGAGCGATAGCCTTGCAGTTCGGGCGAAACGTCGATCGGACAGCCTGCCGGCGCGCGGGTGACGGGTCGTCGAACCAGTAATCAGAAACGGTTTCGTCGACGGACGCGGCGCGGCGGCACGAACCGCGTCCGGCGCGAAGTGCGCCGGCCGCGTTACGGTGGGACTGGGATTCGAACCCAGGAAGCCGTGAGGCTACCTGCTTTCAAGGCAGGCGCAATAGGCCGCTCTGCCATCCCACCACGTCAGGACGCTCGGGGGCGTCCGACTAAGGGGTGTCGGTCCTCGGTCTCCGAGTCAGTCCCGAACCACTCGCTCCTCACCGTCCTCGACGACCACGTCCAGCCCGTGTCCGTGGACGAACGCCGCGGTGTAGTCGGGGACGACGCGCTGTGCGGCGAACCGCGCGCGCAACACGGGGACGGCGTCGAGCAGGTCGTCGCCGGCCACCATCGACGGCGAGGACGCGAGGAACTCGACGTCGAGGTCGGCGTCGCGCCCACGCGCCGCAAGGGTGGGAAGGCTCGGGGCCTCGAACGCGCCGTCGAAGTCGATAGGCTCGGTGAACCCGGCGTAGTAGGTCCGCCCGCGGGTGGACGGGCCGAGCACGACCTCGTTCGTCCGGAGCTTCATCGCGGCCGAGTCGATGACGGTCCGCGAGAGCAGCGGCGCCTGCGGGGTGACGACGGCGACGGAGTCGGCGCCCTCCTCGCGGAGGAGATGCGTGACGGTGTTGCCGGCGCGCGCGCCGAACGAGGAGCCGACCTGCCGCTCGAAGCGAACGTCCTCGGTGCCGCCGAGGGTGTCGGCGACGAGCGTGCGCAGTTCGGCCTCGGGGCTGGTGTCGGTGCGGTGCTCGCTGGGGAGGTCATCGTCGACGGGGAAATTCACGAGGAGTTCCCCGCCGGATCGGTCGACCGCGAGCACGGCGTCGCGGAACAGCGCCTCGTACAGGTCGGCGGCCTCGGCGGCCGACAGCGGCGTCGACTCCGCGAGCCCGGTCCCGACGAGCCCCTCGCGGGGCGGCTTCGCCAGCAGAACGACGACGGTCATACCGGATCGAGTCGCCCGCGCGCCTTCAACTCGCCGTTTCGATCACGGGCGGGCCGGCCGCTCAGGAGAAGTCGCGCCGCATCGCGATCTCGAACCACGGGCACAGCCGAAGCTGGCGGTACAGCGCCGGGTGCTCGTGGAGGTGGTCGTAGTCGACCCACAGCATGCCGCCGATCTCCGCTTCGTCGGGGTCGAGCGAGGTGTCGTCGAGGGTGACTTTCAGCACCGAGCAGACCTCCCACTCGACGCCCTCGTTGGGGTAGTAGCGCTTGTACTCGAACTTGTCCGTCACGCGGAGGTCGTCGTACTGGTCGGGGGTGATCCCCAGCTCCTCTTCTAAGCGCTGTTCGGTCGCGTCCTCCTGCGACTGCCCCTCGACCGGATGGGAGGCGACCGTGCCGTCCCAGTGGCCGTCCCACAGGCGCTTCGTGGGGGCGCGCTGGGCCAAGAGGATCCGCCCCTCCCCGTCGTAGACGAGACAGGTGAACGCGCGGTGGCGGATGCCGTCGCCGGTGTGGGCGTCGAGCCGGTTCACCGTCCCCTGTTCGGTGTCGTCGGGGTCGACGGCGATCACGTCTTGCAGCGCGTTCTCGTGGTCCGCGTCGGTGTCGGCGCCCCCGGCGGGGTCGGAGGCGGCCGCGTCCTCGGAGCTCATGCGAGGTAGGTCGATCACCAGGGCTAATAAGCGTTCGATACGTCGGGGCGGGCCGAACCCGACGGCGCACCTCTGTCCATCGGTGGGGGCGGGTCGACGGACGCGGTTCGACGCGCTTAACCGCGTGCCGCGGCTACTTCGCGCGGATGAGTGACCCGGCGCTCGACGTTGTCGAGTTCGTGTTGACGACGCACCTCTACACCGAGAACCGCGACCTCGACGAGAACGACCTCCCGCCTCGCTTCCGGCGGGTGTTCTGGTCGGACGACGCCACCGACGACGCGCCCGGCGGCGTCGAGCGGCCGCTGAAGGCGACGAGCGAGACGACCCGCACCGCGACGGGCGTCGAGCATCCGTGGGACGCCGTTTCGGACCTGCTGTTCACCCAGCGGACCGAATTCTCGGGCGAGATCTCCCTGACGCAGCCCGCGATGGCGCTGGAGTGGTACCGCGACCACGCCGACGACGACCGGATCGGCGCCAACCCGACGATCGTCGCCGCGCTGGAGGCGGCCGAGGGCCTCGACGCGCCGGTGACCCACGAGGAGGCGCGCGACGACGTGCGGCCCATCCAGGCCGACCGGGTCTGGATAGACGCCCTCCTCGAGGAGTACTTCGACGAGGACGACGACGCGGAGATGCTCGATCTCGTCAACGTCCGCGCGCCGGAGGAGATCGAGACGACGCTCGCGGACCTCGTGCTCACCGGCGATCAGGAGGGCGAGATCCAGAAGATCGTCAAAGCGATCGAACACCGCGAGTACCTCGCGAGCATCGGGCTCCGCGAGATCGGGAAGCTGCTGTTCGTCGGGCCGCCGGGAACCGGGAAGACGACCGTCTCGCGGGCGCTCGCACACGAGCTGGGCATCCCCCTCGTCGAGGTGAAGATGTCGATGATCACGAGCCAGTACCTCGGCGAGACGGCGAAGAACGTCGAGAAGACGTTCGAGGTCGCGAAGCGGCTCTCCCCGTGTATCCTCTTTATCGACGAGTTCGACTCCGTCGCGAAGACCCGCCGCTCGGACGAGCACGCCGCGCTCAAGCGGGCGGTCAACACCCTACTCAAGTCGATCGACGAGGTGTCGCTCGTGCGCGACGAGGTGCTCTTGATCGGCGCGACGAACCACCCGGACCAGCTCGACGCGGCCGCGTGGCGACGCTTCGACGAGATCGTCAACTTCCCCAAGCCCGACCGCGACATGCGCGCCGACATCCTCCGGGTCGTCACCCGCGAGATGAAGATCGCCGACTTCGACCCCGAGGAGGTCGCCGACCGGACGACGGGGCTCACGGGCTCCGACCTCCGGATGGTCCTCCGCGAGGCGGTCCTCGGTGCGCTCACCGAAGACCGGATGACGATCACTCAGGAGGACGTGATGGAGGCCGTCGAGGACTTCGAGGAGCGCGACAACCTGAAGAACATGGACATGATCGACGGCGAGGGCGCAGAGGTGCTCGGCGAGACGGACCCCGACGGGCAGGACCACACCCACGACGACGAGGCGTCACACGACGACGCCGCCCACGACCACGGCGCGCACAGTCACTCGCACGACTGAAACGCCGCGAAGCGATCCGTTTGAGGTACGTGCCGCAATTCAGTTGATCCCGGTTGCAGTCTATACCGGGAGTGGGTGTTGCAGACTGTCGCTGGCAACGTGGTATATAAATGGCCAAGCGTGAGAGCGACGACTGTTTATAAATGAACGTTGCTGTGGCGCGCCTCCGAGCGCCCACCGGGCGCGAGGAGCCCGCGAAGGACGCGGTGAGCGCTCGGAGAGCGCGAACCGCGAGGTTGGGGAGGTGTGAGGCTGCGGTACTAAGCGGGCTGGGGATTTAGCGGTGTCCCCGCCGTCGGCGGTTGTTTATAACCGATGGCGATGAGAGTTCGAGGACGAGATTGCTAACAGTCTCGTCTGCGGTACCAACGGCGACTCACGGATGAACGCCGACGAGTGTCCCATTTAAATACGGAACCGAAAACATACATCCTTTCGCGCTCGAACCGTCCCATGAAGCGGCGAGCGATTTTGGTCTCTTGCGGCGTTCTCGCCGGGTTGGGTGGATGTCTGAACCACGGCGGAGAACCAACCGACAACACCTCCAACACGACGACACCGAACAGCACCGCAGCCAACAGTTCCACAGCCGACGACACCGAAACGGACGGCGACCGTCCGTCGTACGTGGTCACCGTCTCAAGGGAGGACGTCGAGCAGCCAGACAACAGCTGTCACTTCGAGGAACTCTCCGAGGGGGCACAAGAGGAAGTCGAGAACGCGGTAAGAGATCTGGACACCGACTCCGACGATAGCGGAAGCCACGATGTGTACGGAAGTGCGGAATTACTAGATACAGAGTGTTACAACACGTATCTCGAATACGACGGTCAGTACTATTGGACCTCGATAGACGCGGTCGGTGGGTGATCGGCTCCCCGTCCTTGTAATAGCTGCCACCGACGTCGACGAAACCGATCTACGCGAACGTGTCGACGACCGTTCCGGTGTCCTCGCCGGTGGTGTAGTAGTAGCCGTCGTCCTCCGAGAGCGTCCCCCAGTCCGCCCAGCTCCCCTCGTAGTTGCGCACGTCGTCGAAGCCGAGTTGGTCGAGGACGAACCATCCCACGGAGGCCCGAATGGCGGTCTGACAGTAGGCGACGGCGGTCTCGTCCGACGAGAGGCCGGCGTCGTCGATCCAGAGCGTCTCCAGATCCTCGGGCGAGCGGAGCCGCCCGGCCTCGTCGTCGATGCTCTGAACGAAGTTGAGGTTGGTCGCGCCGGTGACGTGGCCGAAGCGGTCGAGGTCGCCGCGCTCGTCGACGCCCCAGTACTCCTCGGGCGACCGCATGTCGAGGATCGGGATCGCGGCGCCGTCCTCGTCGACGTTGCCGGCGAGGAACTCCCGCGTCGCGACGACGCCGGTGTCGACCTCGGCCTCGTACTCGCCTTCCTGCGCCTCGGGCGACCCCGTCGTCGTCTCGCCGTCGCCCGCGTCCCAGACGGAGAATCCGCCGTCGAGCAGGCTGACCTGCCCCTCGTGGCCGAGGGCGTTGAGCGTGTAGATGGCGTACGTCTCCCAGAGGTTCGACTCGGCGCCGTACACGACCACGTCGTCGCCGGACTCGATGCCCGCCTCCGCGAGCGTCCACGCGATCGCGTCGGGTGAGGCCTCGAACCCGTCGGCGGTCTCCTCGGCGTAGCTGTCCAGCATCTCGGAGTTCGGGAAGTGGTACGCACCCGGGACCCGCGCGTCGAGGAACGCCTCCTCCTCGCGGACGTCGAGCAGGTGCACGTCGTCGAGGTTCTCCGTGAGCCACTGGCTGTCGACGACGCCGTCGAACTCCGCCGCCGCGGGCGTCGTGTACGCCTCCGGCGGGTCGTCGTCCGTCGCGCCGAGGCAGCCGGCCGTCGCCGCGATCGCCGCGCCGGCCGAAGCCAATACCGCTCGTCTGGAGGTCCGCGTGTGTCGATCGGTCATCCGATCGGCGCGTTATCGCGTGGCGGCCATAACCCTGTTACTGGAGGGGCGTGTTACCGTCGGCTCCGACGGGAGCCCCGCCCTGTCTCTTATACACATC
>NZ_AOJI01000024.1 GCF_000336995.1 Halorubrum aidingense JCM 13560
GCGGCCGAGCGGATGCGTCGGATCGAACTCGCGGATCACGAGCGCGCCGCCGGGCGCGAGGACCCGCGCGGCTTCCCGGAGCGCCGCGTCGTGGTCGGGGAGGTGGTGGAAGGCGTCCACGATCGTGATCGCGTCGATCGTCGCGTCGCGGAACGGGAGCCGCCCGGCGTCGCCG
Organism: Halorubrum aidingense JCM 13560; assembly: GCF_000336995.1. GTDB lineage: Archaea > Halobacteriota > Halobacteria > Halobacteriales > Haloferacaceae > Halorubrum > Halorubrum aidingense. The sequence continues at coordinate 176 of NZ_AOJI01000024.1, forward strand.
GCGACGCCGGAGAGCCCGCGGACCTCGCTCGCGCGAGCGAGCATCCCGACGGACGCGTCGACCACGGTGATCTCGGGGCCGGTCAGCGCGGCCGCGGCGCGCCCGGACCCGCCTCCCACGTCGAGCAGGCGGTCGATGGGACGAGTCGCGTGGCCGAGCCCCGCGGCCAGTTTCTCCCCGTTCGCGGGCGGCATCGCGAGGTCGTACAGCGGGGCCACCCGATCGAAGAAGCCGACGTCGCCGACACCGTGCATGGCCGTGCTCGGCGACGGAGCAAGTTAAAAGCGAGCGCGGCGGCCCGACCGCATTTATATACCCGCGCCGTAGGAGCGGCATGGAGTTCTCGCTTCTCGGCCGGCCGGGTTCGGGCGCGACCCTCCGGCTCGACTACCGGGCGTTCGCGTACGCCGGGAAGTTCGTCGTCGTCGCGCCCGGAAAGGCGGTGCTCAGGACGCCGGACGGCTCGCCGGCGGTGCCGGAGTGGGAGCCGACGGAGTCGCTCCCGCCCACGGTCGCGGCGAGCGAGCTCGACGACGACGTGTACGCCGCCGTCTCCTTCTCGCCGGACCGAACCGATCCCGAGTGCTGCCGGCTCAGGTACGTCACGGTTCACACCGCGCGCCGCGGCGAAGGGTTGGGTCCGCGGCTCGTCGATCGGACCGTCTCGCGGCTCGCCGCCGACGGCTACGCGCGAGTCCGGATCGCGGTCAACAACCCGTTCGCCTACGTCGCACTTTATAAATCCGGCTTCGCGTACACCGGCGACCGAACCGGGATCGCGGAACTGGAACTGGCGCGGCCGGCCGACGAACCGACCGCCTCGCCGGAGCGAGTCGCCGCCTACCGAACTGGTCTGCGCGTGTTCCTCGACGAGGCGCGCGCCGGCGACCGCGACCTCGACCCCGCGGAACGGCGGTTCATCGCGGCGCGGCTCGACGACGGCTCGCCGCCGGACGGCTGACGAGTCAGTTCAGCGCCCAGATCCCGTAGTTGAGCGCGGTCGCGAAGCCGATCCACGCGAGGTACGGCACCAACAGCAGCGCGGCCCGCCGGTCGACGCGCGCGAAGGCGGCCATCGTCGCGACGACGAGCGGGATGAGGAGCGCGAGCACGACGAGCCCGAGATCGGCGCGTTCGAGCCCCCAGAAGACGGGCGACCACGCGACGTTGACCGCGAGTTGGACGGCGAACAGCCCGAGCGCGACCCGCACGTTGCGGGCGACCCCGAGTCCGTCGTCTACATCGCCGCTCCGCCGGCGACCCGTCACGTAGACGAGCGCCGCCGCGGCGCCGAGCATCGCGTACAGAATCGGCCAGACGACGCCGAACGCCCAGTTGGGCGGGTAGTACGAGGGCAGTTCGAGGGCGGCGAACCACGCGCTCTCGGTCGCGGTGAAGGGGACACCGATCGCGCCGATCAGGTTGACCGCGATCGCCGCGAGGACGACGAGGGCCGCGTCCCGTCGGTCTGGCAGGCGGGTTCGGAAAGCGGGAGCCATACCGCTCACTACGGCGGCGAGCCGCTTAAAATCGACTCAGATCGCGTCGTAGTCCTCGCGGAACGTCTCCAGCGTCGCGGCGAGCACGCCGATGACGATCGGTCCGACGAAGAGGCCGGTGAAGCCGATCGAGTAGATGCCACCGAACACCCCGAGGAGGATGATAGCCGGGTTCAGATGCGCCGACTGGTCGATGACGATCGGGCGCGCGTAGTTGTCGAACAGCGAGACGACGACGAGGCCGTATAACGCCAGCAGGATTCCGGCGGTCACCTGGTCGACGAGGACGAGATACGCGGACGCGGGCCCCCAGACGAGGAACGCGCCGATGAGGGGGAGCAGCGCGAGCACGGCCATCACGAACGTCCAGAAGACGACGTTCGGAAGCCCGACCGCCCAGAGACCGAGCCCGGCGATGAGCGCCTGTAACACCGCGACCGAGATGTGACCGATGACGACCCCCCGAGTCGTCGCGTTCACCTTCTCGATGAGCCCGTCGATGACGGTCGGAGGCAGCGGGATCGTCGACCGGAGCCACCGCAGGAACGCCGGCCCGTCGAGGAGGGTGTAATACACCAGAAACAGCGCCAGCGCCAGCCCGAGCGACGCGCGCAGCGCGCTCGTGAACACCCCGCCGAGCCCGCCGAACAACGCGTTGAGAAGCAGATCGCCGGCCGTCGTGAGCAGCTCGTCGATCTGGAACTCCTCGCCGGTGATCGCGGCGATGCGCGCTTCGATCGCGGGGAGGTCGACGCCGGTGTCCCCGGCGGCGATCGAGGCGAGATCGCGGACGAATACCAGCGAGATGTACGCCAGCGGCAGGATGACGGCGACGATCGACCCGAGGAGGATGACCATCGCCGAGGTCATGTTTCCGAGCCGCGGGGACAGCGGCTTCCGAAGGCGCCGAGAGAGTCGGCGGTGGAACGGGAAGAGGACGTACGCGAGGATCGCCGAGGCGATGACGTACTCGATAAACGGGAGGATGATGAGAAGCGTCACCAGCGAGACGGCGCCGATGAGAAACAGGAGGAACGATTGCCCGCGATTCATGGCGGCACCTCTCGCCGGCGATGTATAAACGTGGCCGGTGGCGTCGATCCGACGGATCGATATCGCCGTCGGCGCCCGCGCGGTGAGACGGTCCGCTCAGGCGCTCGCTTCGTCCTCGTCGAGCCCGGGCGCCGCCGCCGGGTCGACGTCCTCCGGCTCGGCGGTGTCGCCGCCCACGACCGTCTCGCCGTCGTCGGTCTCGACGTACACGTCGGCGGCGAACCCGGCGAGCGCGTTCTCGTACTCGGGCGTCTCCAACTTCTCGGGGGTCGCGGGGGCGTCGACGACGCCGCCGGCCGGCCGGAACTCGCCGAGCGGGTCGTCGATCGTGATCCTGTGTGCGGCGAAGAAGGACTCGTAGCGGCGGTAGTGTTCCTCCAGCTCCCCGCCCGGGATCTCCATCATCTCCGTCCAACCGTGATTGAAGAAGTCGAAGTTGGCCTGAACGTGGGTGATCTCGCGGGCCTCGGCCTCCGCGAAGCCGGCTTCGAGGGCGGCCACGTAGGCGTCCATCGTCGCGTCGAAGAAGCTGTCGAGGTGGTCGCGGCGCTCCTCGCGGCGCCCTTCGTCGGCCTTGTTGAGGAAGATGCTCGTGTGGAGATCGACGAGCTTGTCGTTCGCGACGTCGCCGATGACCGGCGTCGTCAGCGCCTTCTTCGCGGCCCAGTGGCGGATGTTCTGCCGGATCTTCATGAACGCGGTTAGGGAGCGACGACCTTGAATCTGTGGCGAGCCGTCCGGTGGCGAGAGCCGGAACGGTCGACGAAACCATTATTGCGCGAGGAACACAATACACTAGCGAGATGACCGCGACGGACCCCGACGACGACTGGGCGAACCGGATCGAACACCAGCGGCAGGCGAAGATCGAGCACTTCCGCGACTCGGCGCGGTCGCCGTTGCCGATATCCATGCGCGGCGACGCGTTCCCCGGGTTAGCGTACTACGAACCCGATCGGTCGTTTCGGTTCGTGCTCCCCTTACACGAGCACGACGACCCGGAAATGGTCACCGTCGAGACGACCGCCGACGGCGAGCAGACGTACCGCCGCTGGGGCGAGTTCCGGTTCGAGTTGGACGGCGAGGAACGCGCGCTGCAGGCGTACCGCCCGGCCGACGGCGCGGACCGGTTCTGGGTCCCGTTCCGCGACGCGACGAACGGCGAGGAGACGTACGGCGCGGGCCGCTACCTCGATCTCGAACCGGACCGCGACCGCGTCGACGGCGAGTGGATCGTCGATTTCAACCACGCGTACAACCCGACGTGCGCGTACAACCACGCCTACGAGTGCCCGCTGATCCCCACCGAAAACTGGCTCGACGCGCGGATCGAGGCCGGCGAGAAGGACTTCCCGGCCGAGCCCGCCGGCGCCGACGAGCACGGTCACGAGTAGCGCGATCGAACCGGTAGTCTGGACGACAAGTCGACCGAACGAGCCGCCGAAGCGTCGATATCTCGGGGAAGAGGCGACCGAGAGACGGTCTATCACGGTCGTCAACGCGGATGACAATCCACATTAACCCCGAATCCGAACAGCCGATTATGAGCGATTCGTACGTGATCATCGGTGACGGCATCGCGGGCGCGTCGGCGGCCGAGACGCTCCGCGAGGAGGCACCAGACGCCGATATCACGGTTCTCACCGACGAGGGAGAGTCCCTCTACAACCGGATCCTGATAAAGGAGTACGCGAAGGGGAAGCTCCCGGAGGCGCCGATTTCGATCCACCAAGAGGAGTGGTACGACGACCACGACGTCGACCTCCGGCTCAACACCGTCGTCGTCGACATCGACGTCGAGAACGACGCGATCCACACCCACGAGGGAGAGACGTTCGCGTACGACACCCTGCTGCTCGCGGTCGGCGGGACCCCTCAGCAGCTCCCGGTCGGGAACGCGGACGCCGACGGGATCCACCACTTCTGGACGTTCCAGGACGCCCGCAAGATCAAAGCGAGCGTGGAGGACGCCGACAACGCCGTCATCGTCGGCGCCGGGCTCTTAGGCATCGACTTCGCCGCCATCTGCGGCGCACAGGACGTCGAGGCGAAGTACCTGATGCGCGGTGACGCCTGGTGGCGCTACGCGCTCTCCGAGGAGGGCGCCGAGATCATGCACGACGCGATGCGCGAGCGCGGCGTCGAGCCGGTGTTCGGCTCCGGCGTCGACCACTTCGAAGTCGACGACGACGGCCACGTCGAGGCCGCGGTCGACCCGAACGGCGAGCGCTACGAGTGCGACTTCGCCGGCGTCGCCATCGGGCTCAACTTCAACACCGAACTGGTCGAGGACACGCCGATCGAGACCGAAGACGGCATCGTCGTCGACGAGTTCATGCGGACGAACGTGGACAACGTGTACGCCGCCGGTGACATCACCACGTTCAACGACCTCGTGCTCGGCGAGCAGGCGAAGAACGGCTCGTGGGGGTCGGCCAAAGAGCAGGGCACGGTCGCCGCCCGCAACATGGTCGAGTACGGCAGCGAGACGTTCGAGTGGGTCTCGTCGTACTCGATCACGCACTTCGACTTCCCGTTCCTCTCGTTCGGCCACCCGACGCTCGGCGACGACTCCGTCGAGGCCACCACGGCCGACGGCGAGTGGCGACGGGTCGCGCTGCAGGACGGGAAGATCGTCGGCGGCGTGCTCATCGGCGACCTCTCGCCGCAGTCGGCGTTCAAACAGCTGATGCGCGAGGGCCGCGACGTGAGCGGTCAGACCGATCTGCTCATGGAGCCCGGCTTCTCCGTCGACGACCTGGCGGCGCAGACGGAGCAGTAGGCGCGACGCAGTAGCAAACGTCGGCAGAGCAGTAGCAAACGTCGGCAGAGCAGTAGGCCGCGGGGGTCCTCCGCTCCCCGCACGGTCGCGGGGGATCGAGATGCGGCCGACGACGAGTCATCCAATACCTTTTCACGCGCTCGTGATCTCTCTGCTACCCAATGGCTCGCGGATCGTCTCCCGATCGGTCGTCAGTGCCCGGTGACGACTTCTTTCGGTCGTTCGTCACGGAGTGTTCTGACCCGGTCGTGTCGATCGACCGCGACGGCGCCGTCGTCTACGCCAACCCCGCGACGGAGGCTGTCCTCGGGTACGATCCCGCCGATCTTCGCGATCGGCAGCTCACCGAGCTGATCGCCGATGACGCCACGGACGAGCGGGTCCGCTCGCTTCGCGGGCGGCTCGACGCGATCGCGGGAATCGCCGACGCCGGCCGATTCGGGTTTCCGGCACGACACGCGGACGGGCACACGGTCACGTTCTCCGTGCAGTTTCACGAGCACGCGGCGGGCGGAGCGGCCGCCGACTCGGACGCTCGCGTCTACACCGGCGTGTTCCGGGACGCCGTGGCGGACCCGGCGGACCGCGAACTCAAGACGTTCCGCAACCTCGTCGAGCAGGCCGGACACGCCATCTACGTCACCGACACCGACGGGACGATCGAGTACGTCAACCCCGCGTTCACCGACCACACCGGCTACGAGCCCGCCGACGCGATCGGCGCCACCCCGGCGATACTCAACTCCGGGGAGATGCCCGAATCGTACTACGACTCGCTGTGGGCGACCCTCAGAGACGGGGAGGTGTGGGAAGAAGAGATCGTCGACAGGCGCCGAGACGGCAGTGTATATCACGCTCACCAGACGATCGCTCCCGTGTTCGACGAGTCGGGAGCGCTCTCGCGGTTCGTCGCGATCCAGACCGACATCTCCGAGCGGAAAGCGGCGATGGGACAGCTGAAACAGTACCGCGACATCGTCGAACAGCTCGACGATCCGATCCTGTTGCAGAACTGCGCGGGCGAGTTCGAACTGGTCAACGAAGCGGTGAGCGAGTTCGCCGGCGTCTCTCGCGAGGAGCTGTACGGTACCGACGAGTTCGCGTTCATGGACGCGGAGACCGCGAGCGAGATCGACGAGCGGCGTCGAGAGGTCCTAGAAACGGAGGCGATGGCCGAGTACAGCGTCTCGCCGTCGTTCGAGCGGAGCGACCGAGAGGCGACGTTCAGCACCCAGCGGTACCCGTACTACGACGGCGACGGCGAACTGGCGGGGACGTTCGCGATCTGTCGGGATATCACGCGGCTGAAGGCCCGCGAGCGCGATCTCGAACGCTACGAACGGGCCGTGAACGGCGCGACGGACCTCATCGCCGCCACCGATCGCGACGGCCGGTTCCTCTTTGCGAACCCGCAGTACCGCGCGTACCACGGGATCGAAACCGACGACGTGCGGGGACTCACTATCGCCGAGGTGATCGGCGACGAGCGGTACCGCGACGTGAGCGGGTACGTCGACCGGGCCCTCCGGGGTCGCACCGTCGAGTACCGGACGACGCGGGCGCATCCGGAGCGGGGAACCCGAACGTTCGACGTTCGGTACTACCCGTTGGAACACCGGGACGAGGAGGAGCCCGGGGGGGTGGTCGCGGTGCTCCGCGACGTGACCGACAGCGTGAACCGCGCGCGCCAGCTCAGCGTCGTGGACCGCGTGCTCCAGCACAACCTGCGGAACGCGCTGACGGTGATTCGCGGCCGGGCGGAACAGCTCGTCGCGACCGACGCGACCGACGCGACCGGTTCGGCGGACCGTTCCGGTCTCGGCTCGGGCGAGGCCACCGGCGTAGACGGCGCGGACGGCGGAGTCGACGTCGCCGACGCGGCCTCGTACATCGTCGCGCGGGCCGACGATCTGCTGACGACGAGCGAGAAGGCACACCACATCACCGAGATGCTCAGCGATGCGCCCGAGACGGAACCGGTCGACGTGGCGCGGACGGTCGACCGCCTCGCGGCGACGGCGGCCGCCGAGTCTCCGAACGCGTCGGTGTCCGTTTCGACGCCCGACGACGGGGGCGCCGTCGCCGCGGCGACGGACTGGATCGATCGGGCGTTCGACGAACTGATCCGGAACGCGATCGAACACCACGACCGCGAGCGCCCGACCGTCGAAATCGCGGTCCGATCGACGGCCGAGGCGGTCGAAGTCGAGATCGCGGACGACGGCCCCGGACTCACCGGGATGAACCGCGACGTGCTGGAGACGGGAGAAGCGGTCGACGCGCTGTATCACGGCAGCGGACTCGGGCTGTGGCTCGTGTACTGGGTGATCCAGCAGTCGGGGGGCTCGGCGACGGTCGCGGCGCGGGACCCCCGCGGAACCACGGTGACGGTAAGCCTCCCGCGTTCGAAACGGAAGGCCGGCGGCTCGTGAGCGAGGGTTCGGTGGGGCGCTATTCTCACGATCTCGGGGTCGACGCAAGGTTTATCATTAATAATGTGGTATGTGTTCACATGCCACTCAGGGAAACGGGGAGACGAATGCGGCTCCGGCGTACCGGACGGGTACCGACCGACGCGCGGGTCCGTCACTACGACGAGCTCGACGAGGACACGCAGGTCGCGGTTCTGGAGCTGGCGGGGCGACCGCGGACGGCCCCCGAAACCGGCGACCTCGACGACGGCGACGTGGTGAAATTCACCGACTACTACGAGGTCCGCGCGCGCTGACCGCGGCGTCGACGAGTCGTCACCCGGACAGCGACCGGGCGGTGAGACGCGCCCCGATCGGGCGAGTGGCCCCTAAAGCGAAGTTGTTTTCGCCCGCCGGACGAAACCCGAATCATGGACAGTGGCGGATCTAGCGACATGACGTTGGCGTTCGAGTTGGAGGCGTTACAGTCCCTCGCGGACCCCAACGACGTGTTCAACAACGCTCGGCAGTGGACGGAGTACGTCGGCGTCGTCAGCGAGAAGCCGACCTACGTCGTCACCAACTTCACCCGCAAACACCGCGTGCGTCAGGACTTCTTTTCGGGGCCGCGCGGCGTCGAGGAGAGTTTGACGAACATCGCCAAGCAGTTCGACACCGACCGACACGTGTTCGTCGGCGTCGACGAGGAGGACGAGGCCCTCGCCGCGGCGACCGGGTGGGAGTTCCTCCACGTCGAGGACGCGGCGGACGCCGCCGGCTGGACCCTCGCGGGCGACGAGCGCGACGCTGAGCCCGCCGAAGAGCCCTCTCGCGACGACTGGCCCTGAGCCGGTCGCCGCCCGGTCGCCGTCCGACCGCCGCCGGCCGCGGATCGATCGATCGCCCCGTCGGAGAGGTGTTTTCACCGTCGGCGAGAGACGTGGTGTCATGAGCGACGCGCCCGACCACCACGAGACGGACGACCACCACGATCACGACGAGGACCACGACCATCACCACCACGACGCCGAGTCCGTAGCACTCGGGGTCGTGACGGTGTCTTCCTCGCGGTCGCTGGACGACGACCCCTCCGGCGACTACGTCGTGTCGGCGTTCGAGGCGGCCGGTCACGAGGTCGTCGTCCGCGAACTCGTCCCCGACGAGTACGACAGCGTGCAGGGCACCGTCGACCGGCTCGCGCGGCGGAAAGACACCGACGCGGTCGTCACCACCGGCGGCACGGGCGTGACGCCGGACGACGTGACACCGGAGGCGGTTCGAGGCCTCTTCGCCAAGCGACTCCCCGGCTTCGGCGAACTGTTCCGCCGGCTCTCCTACGAGGAGATCGGAACGCGCACCATCGGCTCGCGGGCGACCGCCGGGGTCGTCGCCGACGCGCCCGTGTTCTGTCTGCCCGGGTCCGAGAACGCGGTCAGACTCGGCGTCGACGAGGTGATCCTTCGGGAGATCGAACACCTGGTCGGCCTGGCGAGCCGCGGAGCGACCGACGACGCCGAACCCGACGACGAGAGTGACGACGAGAGCGACGACGAGCACGCCTGACGCGGACGACGCTGACGACGCGCCCGGCAGTCACACCGACGCGAGAAAGTTGCGGATGAGGTCGTGACCGGCCGCGGTCAACACGCTCTCGGGGTGGAACTGCACCGCCTCGATCGGGTGCTCGCGGTGGCGGATCCCCATCACGATCGGCTCGCCGTCGTGGTCCGTCGTCGCGGTCACCGCGAACTCGTCGGGCACCTCGGTGGCGGCCAGCGAGTGGTACCGCCCGGCGCGGAACCCCTGATCGAGGCCGGCGAAGACGCCCTCCCCGTCGTGGTCGACCGGGAAGGCCTTGCCGTGGATCGGCTCCGGCGCGTGCCCGACGGTGCCGCCGTACTCGTAGACGGCGGCTTCGAGCCCGAGACAGACGCCGAGCGTGGGCACGTCGGGCGAAAGCTCTCGGAGGACGGCCATCGTCACGCCCACGTCGCGGTCGTTCTTCGGGTGACCGGGACCGGGGCTGAGGAGGATCGCGTCTGGGTCGGCGCGCTCGATAGCCGCGAGCGAGACCGTGTTCTTGAGCACCTCGACGTCTATCGTCTCGTCGTCCTCGCCGATCGGCTGGTCCGAGACGTACTCGACGAGGTTGTACGTGAACGAGTCGAAGTTGTCGACGACGACGACCTTCATTCGTCGACCTCCGTGCCCGCGGCGAGCGGGTCCTCGGTCGGGGGCTCTCCCGCCCGAATCCGGTCGATCGCGGTCAACACGCCGTCCATCTTCTGTTCGGTCTCCTCGTACTCGGCGGTCGGATCGGAGTCGGCGACCAGTCCCGCGCCGGCGCGGACGGTCACGGTGGTCTCGTCGGCGCCTTCCTCGAGCGTCGCCGTCCGGATGACGATCGCGAAGTCGGCGTCGCCGGTCCACGAGTAGTAGCCGACGCCGCCGCCGTACGCCTCCCGCGGGGTCGATTCGAGGGCCTCGATGATCTCCATCGCGCGCACCTTCGGCGCGCCGGTGAGCGTGCCCGCCGGGAACGTCGCTCGCGTCGCGTCGAACGGGTCGGCGTCGGCCGCGAGCGTTCCCGTCACGGTCGATTCGATGTGCTGGACGTGGCTGTACTTCAACACGTTCATGAACTCCTCGACGCGGACCGACCCCGGCTCGCTCACGCGGCGAACGTCGTTCCGCGCGAGGTCGACGAGCATCGTGTGCTCGGCGCGCTCCTTCCCGTCCGCGAGCATCTCGCCGGCCAGCCGGCGGTCCTCGACCGGGCTCGTCCCGCGGGGGCAGGTGCCCGCGATCGGGTTCGAGACGATCCGGTCGCCCTGCACCGACACGAGCGTCTCCGGACTCGCCCCGACGATGCTGCGGTCGTCGTGGCGCAGGACGTACATGTACGGCGACGGGTTCACCTCGCGGAGCGCCGCGTACAGCCCCAGCGAGTCGACCTCGCCGCGGAGCTCGCGGCTCCGCGAGATCACGCCCTGGTAGATGTCGCCGTCGAGGACGTGCCGTTTCGCGGTCCGTACCGCCTCCTCGTACGCCGCCTGCGGTTCGGCGGACTCCGACTCGACGCGGATCCCGTCCGGTTCGGGGGGCGACGCGTCCGCCAACTCGCCGGCGACGCGCTCGGCTTCGGCGACGAGGTCGTCGTAGACCGCTGCGGGGTCGTCGTCGACGCCGATCACGGGGGTGAAGACGAGTTCGACCGTTCCCTCTTTCTCGTCGAAGACGACCGTCCGCGTCGTCAGCGCGAACTCCGCGTCCGGAAACGCGGTCTCGGGTCGGTCGACGCCGACCTCCTCCAACCAGAGGTCGTAGACGGCCTCGTACGCGAGGAAGCCGACGAACCCACCCGAGAGGATCTGGCGATCGGTGTCGGGGAACCCGCGCAGGCTCACGTCGGGGAACGCCGCGCGGATCCGGTCGATGGCGTCGCCGGCGGCGGGACCCAGCGCGTCGTCGAGCGCTGCGTCGTCGTCACCGCCGAGAGAATCTCCGTCGTCGCCGTCGCCGTCACCGACGAACTCGGCGGCCGGACCGAGTCGCGTCACGTCCGTTCGGTCGGGGTGGACGGAGACGATCGCCTCGGGGTCGTACCCGACGAACGAGTAGCGCGCGTGTTTGTCCGCTTTCCCCCCGGCGGTGAACGCGCCGTCGGGGTCGCTGGAGGCGACCTTCTCGCCGGATTCCAACAGGAACCCGTACGGGCCCTCACCGACCAGCGTCGCGTACGCGGCGAGAGGGGTGACGTCGGGGTCGAGCGACGCGGACGCGCGGACGACGACCGGCTTCTCTGCGTCCGCGGCGAGGTCGACGAAGGCGTCCTTCGAGCGGTCCAGTTGGGGGTGTGCGTCGTCCATGCTCACGCCAACTCCATCTCTCGGCCCGCGTTCGCGACGAAGCGGGCGATCGCGTTGTGGTCTTTCCGACCGTCGGTGAACTCGACGCCGGACGCGACGTCGACGGCGAACGGGTCCGCGACGCGGACCGCCTCGGCGACGGTGTCGGCCGTGAGCCCGCCGGCGAGGACGACCGGCGAGGTGAGCCGGGACGCCAGATCACCCGCCCGCTCCCAGTCGTGCGTCTCGCCCGTCCCGCCCGCGCCCGACTCGTCGGTCGAGTCGAGCACGAGCGCGTCGGCGACGGCGTCGAGCTCCTCCGCGCGGGCCGGGTCGTCGGCGTCGACCGCGAGCAGCACCTTCCGTTCGGTCTCCGCGCGGACGTAGCGGATCTCGTCGGGAGTCCACTCGCCGTGGAGCTGGAGGGCGTCGGGGCCGATCATCCGGACCAGTTCGACGGCGCGCTCGGCCGATTCGGGCATGGTGACGAGCGTCGCCGTGACGAAGGGGGGAACGGCCGCGAGCAGCTCCGCCGCGGCGGCGGGGTCCACCTCCCGGGGCGAGTCGACCGGCACCTCGGAGATGACGCCGACCGCGTCGGCGCCGGCGTCGATCGCGGCGCGGAGGTCCGCGTCGCGCGTGAGCCCGCAGATCTTCACCCGGGCCATCAGTCGTCCTCCGAGCCGGCCGCGGCGGTTCCATCGGTCCCGGCCGACTCCGGTTCGCTATCGGCGTCGCTCTCGTCGTCGCCACCGCACAGCGCCGCGAACTTCGCGGCGGCCGCCCCGGTGTCGATGGCCTCGGCGGCCCGCTCAACCCCGGCGGCGAGGGAGTCAGCCTCGCCGGCGACGTAGACCGCCGCGCCCGCGTTCGCGAGGATCAGGTCGCGCTTCGGGCCGGTCACCGAGCCGTCGACGATCCCGCGGAGGTCGGCGGCGTTCTCCTCGGGGGTCCCGCCGGCGACCGCCTCGATCGGAGCCCGTTCGAGTCCGAGGTCGTCCGGCGAGACGGTGAACTCGGTCACCTCGTCGCCGTCGACCTCGGCGACGACCGTCTCGTCGTGGATGCCGATCTCGTCCATCCCGGCGCCGTGGACGACGAGCGCCCGTTCGACGGGCATGTGTGCGAGCGATCGCGCGATCGTGGGGACGAGGTCGGGGTCGTACACGCCGAGCACCTGGGCGTCGGCGCCGGCGGGGTTGGTGAGCGGGCCGAGCACGTTGAAGATCGTCCGCATTCCGAGCTCCTTTCGCGGACCGATGACGGCCTTCATTGCGGGGTGGAACACGGGCGCGAGCATGAACCCGATCCCGTCGTCCTCGATCGCGGCCTCGACGGCGGGGGGCTCGGCTTCGACGTCGGCGCCGGCGACCTCGAGCACGTCGGCGCTGCCCGACGACGAGGAGACGGAGTAGTTGCCGTGCTTGGCGATCGGGACGCCCGCGCCGGCGGCGACGATCGCCGCGGTCGTCGAGACGTTGATCGTGTCGTAGTCGTCGCCGCCGGTGCCGCAGGTGTCGACGAGCGGCTTCCGGTCCGGATCGATGGTGCGCGCGGCGTCGCGCATCCCCTGCGCGAACCCGGCGATCTCGGCTTCCGTCTCGCCTTTCGCCCGGAGCGCGGCGAGAAGGGCGCCGATCTGCGCCTCGGTCGCTTCCTCGAAGACGAGCCGCGCGGCCTCGCGCGCCTCCTCGACCGTCAGATCCGTCCCGTCCGTCACGCGTTCGACCGTGTCGTTGATATCCATAATGTGCACCAATGTATTGTTTCGCGTTATGATGTACAAGTATGTACACTAAGTTAACGCTGTCGCCGCCGCTCGGTGCCGGCCCGTGCCGCAAAACCCGTCGGCAGGCTGTCGAGGGCGCGCCTACGCGTCGCGGAGCGCCGTCGTCCCGTCGGCCTCGACGACGACCACCGGGACTTCGGCGTCGTCGACCACGGTGTCGGTCGTGGAGCCGAAGACGAACCGACCGACCGTCCCGGTCGTGGGCGCACCGACGACGACGAGGTCGTAGTAAGGGGACTGCTCGACGATCGCGTCCGCGGCGCTCCGCGCTTCGACGAGCCAGCGATCGGCCCGCTCGAAGTCGCCGAGGCGGTCGTCGGCCGCCGCGAGCAGCGCCTCGCCGGCGGCGACGGGGTCGGCGGCGGCGTCGTGGTTGCCGTGGTTGCCGTGGTTGCCGCCGGCGCCGCCGCTATCGCTGCCGTCGCGTCCATCGGTCGCGTCCAACTCGGCGGCTTCGACCCCGGCATCCGACGGGACGACGTGGAAGAGTTCGAGCCACGCGTCGGTCGCGTCCGCCAGTCGCCTCGCCAGGTCGACGGTCGCTCCGGAGTGCGGGCCGGGACCGACGGCGACGAGGATCGAGGAGATCCGGTTCGGACGCGCCAGTCGGGACTCCCCCTCGAGCCTCGCGTGAGCGACTGAAGCGGTCGTCGTGGCCGCCTCAGTGACGGCGGGTTCGACGACCGACTCGCCGGGCCCTGCCTCGTGCTCTGCGGTCGGGGCCGCGGATCCCGCGGGACCGGTCTGATCGTCGGCGTCGCTCCCGTTCATGTGTTTCCGTCAGACAGACGCATGATAAATCCTGCTGGTCCGGCCCGCCGCGACCGACGCCTCCGGGTTCGGTGCCGCTGCTCGCCGCGTTCGACTGCCGAGCGCGCACCGATTGCCGGGCGATAAAAATTGGTGGTGTCGGTCATTGCGCCGAACGGCCGCCGGGGCCGCAGCTTAGATGACGCGGTTCTGCAGGTAGTCGAGGTGTTTCGCGTTGTAAACGATCTTGACCTCGTCGGTCGCCGGGCTGCCGATGCAGGTGAGGCGGACGTTCTTCTCTTCGACTTCCTCGTCGGAGAGAATCTGCTGCATGTCCATCTCGATGTCGCCCTCTTTCACGATGGACGCGCAGTTCGCACACGCGCCGGCGCGGCACGAGAAGGGCCAGTCGTAGCCCTGCGCCTCGGCCGATTCGAGGATGTATTCGCCCTGATTCACTTCGAGGCTGCCGTAGTCCTCGGCGTCGAGGTCGGCCGCGGCGGCTTCCTCGAAGAGGTCGTCATCGTCCATCGACCAGCCGTGGTCGTCGAGCACTTCGTAGTTGAGGTATTCTACTGTGGGCATCACCTGCGGGTTTGATGCCCACCTCATTAGGCTTTGCTGTTCCTCGCCTTTGACGGTCGTATCGGACACCCGTACGAACGCCGGTTGCGGTCGTTCAGTCCCCCGATCGACGCCTGACAGTCGGCTATCAGGCTTGAGACGAGGTGGGCAACAATCAAGAGCGAACGCCCCGTCTCGGTGATCGATGAAGGAGTCAGTCGTCGCCGACTTCGTCGGCCGCGTCCACACCGCCGACCTCGGAAGCGACGATCCGGTCACGGGGCGCATCCTGCTGAGCCAGCGCAGACTGGTGATCGCGACGGACGGCACGAAGACGACCGTGCCGCTCGCGGACGTGTTCGACGTGGCCGTCGGTACCGTTCCCGGCGACCTGCAGTCGTTTTTCAACGACAGCGTCACCGTCGCCTACGACGGGAACGACCGAAGACGCACGGCTCTGATCGAGGGCGAATCAGACGACATGGAGCAGTTCACGCGGCTCCTGTTCAAGGCGCTGTTGCGGAACGTCACCGTCACGGTTCGCCATCCCGCGAAAGTCGGCGGTCGCGTCACCGACGCGACCGACCACACGGCGTCGGTGACCCTCTCGCCGGGCGCGATCGGCTTCACCAACTGCCCGGAGCCGTTCCGGGTGACCCTCTCGACCGTCATCGACTACGAGCGGACGGACCGGACGCTCGCGGGGACGAAACGCCCCGCGCTCGTGTTCCGTCACGTCCCCGACACGCAGACGGTGACGTCGATTGCGACCGTCCCGGACGCGCGAACGCTGAACGTGCTCGGGCGGTACCTCAAGCTCGAATACGACGAGGCCATGGACGACCTCGACTCGTTCGATCCAACCGAGGAGCAGCTGGAGGTCCTCGTCTCGATCTACTCGGCCGGCGGCGAGGCGAACATCGCGGAGATCGTCACCGGCGACGTCACCCAGACGTCGATGGTCCTCGATCAACTCCGGGAGGCGGAGCTCGTCGTCGACGGTGACACGGGCGCCGCGCTCACCCGAAAGGGGCAGATGATCGTCACCTCCTACCTCGAATCGGTCAACGCCTGACGCGAAGGGACGCCGCCGCTGACGGGCCCGATCGGCTCGACGCGTCCGGACGAACCGACGCGCTCGGGGGAAGTTTCATGCTCGTGGACGTGTAGGGTATTCACATGCCAGACGACCACCACGGGCGTCCGACGAAACTCGACGCCGTGGCCCGCGAGCGGGGGATCGACGCCCCGGCCCGTGCCGGCTCGGCCACGGGGGGACCGTCGGCCGCGCCCGGTCCGCGGGTTGCACGCGTTCCGGAGACGCACGTCCACGACACGTTCTCGGTCGACGGAATCGACACGAAGCGACGGGAGGCGCTGTTGGAGGCCGTGCTCCGCGACTGCGACGGCGTCAGCGCCGCGTCGGCGACCCAACGAAACGGCACCGTCGGCGTCCACCACGACCCCGCCGTGAGCCGGGACGACCTCCGCGAGACGCTCGTCGCGTGTGGGCTGGTCGTCGCACCGGGCGACGACGCGTTCGTCACCCGCCGCGCGTCGCAGTTCGCCTCGGCCCGAGTCGCCGTCGCGGTGCTGTTCGGGCTGATGGTCGCGACGCCGTACATCGGCGTGCTCTACCCGACCCGCGTCGAGTGGTTGTTCTACGACCCGGTGACGGTCGCGTACCTCCAGTCGATCCTCGATTCGGCGGTCGCGACGCACTTCTTCGTGAACCTCGCGGCGCTCTCGGGTATCGCCTTCCTCGTCGCCTGCGGCCCGATCATCCGCCGAGCGATCGGCGCGGCCGCCGAGGGGCGGCTCACGAACGAGGCGGTGTTCGTCGGTGGCGTCGTCGCGGTCTTCGGGTACAGCACCCTCGCCGCGTTCACCGGTTTCGGCGGGAACGTCCACTACGACCTCGTCGCCTACGCGACCGCGGGCGTCACCCTGTGGACTCACTTCGGCGCCGACGATCCGGCCGTTGACCCGGCGGCGACCGCGGACCCGACCGCTGACCAATCCGGAGCCGACGACGACCCGGTTGCGATGACCGACGGCGGCCGCTGAGGCGGTCTCGGCGGGTCGCGTTCGTTCCCTTACTGGCGGCCAAGCGCACGCGAGAGCGTCGGCGTCGTGCTCGGTTCCATGTTCGGGGTCGTGTTCGGTGTCGTCCTACGCATTTCGCTGCGCCCACGGTTGGAGAATCGCATAGACGGCTTCGTTCATGGGAACGGCGACGTCGTTCTCCCGACCCCGCCGGACGACCGTGCCGTGGAGGGCTTCGAGTTCCATCGGCTTCTCGTGTGTCATGTCGTAATGGAGCGACGAGTACGAGTCCGCGCCGAGGTCGTCGGCGAAGTCCATCCACTGGGAAACGGTCCCGTCCCGTAGCTCGGCACCGGTAGCCCGACCGACTCGACACACCTCGTCGATCAGCCGCCGGTACATCTCCCAGGATTCCTCGTGGCTTCGAATCTCGCCGAGCGGGAGGCGCACCGTCGCGGTCATCCCGGCCTGCGCACAGATGAACGCGGCCTTCTCCCAGAGGTCGGTTTGTATCGATTCGGACAGTTCGGCGTCCATTCCGTCGGCGCGATCGCACCACTCCAGAAAGCGCGTGGCGCGGTCGCTTCGCGCGCCGTCCAGCTCGCCGTAGGTGAAGCTGGTCGGTCCGCCGGTGTGCTCGACGACGCCCGGTTCGGCGATCGTCGAGAAGATGTAAGCGACACCACCCATGACGTGCTCGCGACCGATCTCGGCGGCGAGTTTCGTCTCGTTGTCCAAGCCGTTCTGCAGTGACACGACGGCGGTGTCGTCGCCGAGGAGGGGACGGACCTCGCGGGCCGCCGCCTCGGTGTCGAAGGACTTGACGGTGAACAGCACGACGTCACACCGGCCGACGTCAGCCGGGTCGTCGGTCGCGGGCAACTCCATCGAGAAGTCACCGGAGACGCTTTCGACGCGGAGGCCGTCGCGCTGGAGCGCATCGAGGTGGTCGCCGCGCGCGATGAGGTGGACGTCGGCGCCGGCTTGAGCGAGGCGACCCCCGAAGTACGCACCGACGCCTCCGGCCCCGTACACTGCGACCTTCATCGGTTCTCGCCGCCCGTCGGAATCGGTGTGTGGTCTGCCATTGTCCGGTACACCTCACTCGGCCGTGTTAACGCTTATCTAGTTTCGTTAGCAGCTCGACGGTCCCGGTGTCTCCGTTGACGCGAATCCGCTGCCCGTCGGTGATCGCCTCTGTCGCGCCGGCGACGGAGACGACGGCGGGAAGGCCGTACTCGCGGGCGACGAGCGCGCCGTGGGTCAGGCTTCCGCCGACCTCGGTGACCAGTCCGCCCGCGGTCGCGAACAGCGGCGTCCACGCGGGATCGGACGACGGGCACACGAGGATCTCGCCCGACCGAAGGGTCGTGGTCGCCGGATCGTCGACGATCCGAGCCACGCCTTCGACGACGCCGGCGGAGACCCCGGTGCCGACCAGCGTGTGCTCGTCGACGTCCACGCGTTCCACTCGGGGGATCTCGCCCTCGCTAGTGATGAGCGGCGGGATATCGATCCGGCCGTGCCGCTCGTGGTCCCGTTTGCGTGCAGCGATGTCGGGGACCTCGCCGTCGGGGTCATCGACGAGCGAACGGAGTTCCGATCTGCGGAGAAACCACACGTCGTCCGGGTCGTCGAGCACGTCCTCGCGGACGAGGTGCTCGCCCGCCCGCTGGATCGCCTCGTGCCACGCTGCGAACAGGTGTGCGATGGCGTGTTTCGGTTCGTCTCGGAGGTGAATGTGGCTTCGGTACGTCCGGAGCAGGTGATTCACGAGCGGGCCGCGGACGGGCCCGAGCAGCCCCCGGTCGGCACTCGCTTGCAGCTCGTCGATCGCCGCCTGCGCCTCTCGTTTGCGCTCGCGGAGCCGGGACCGGTGTGCGCCTCGGTCCTCGCCGGCGAGGTTCCCACGAACGATGCCGAGCGGGGCTGAGGGGTCGTCACGCCACCGAGGACGACTCGGGTCGAACTCGCCGACGGCGCGGTGGCCGAACTCGTCGATAAACGCATCGAACGCCTGAACGAACGCCTCGCTCCCGTCGACGGCGCGGACTTCTTCGTACGGCTGTCCGTCGAGTATCGCCCGTTCGACCGCGGGCGTCTCTCGTGCGACGTCCGCGATATCGCCGAGCGCCAGCGTCATTCTGGTGCCGACTTCCGCCTCGTTGCCTCGTGCGGCCGCTTCGACGGTCGCGGCGTCCGCGCCGGAGACCACCCGTTCGAGGACCGTTCCCGCGAGCGGGCCGATGACGACGCGCATCGACTTCGGCGACAGGTCGGAGACGAACTCGGTCGAGAACCCCGCGAAGACGGTCTCGACCAACTCGGCCGGATCGTCGGTCGCGAGAATGTCGGCCGCCTGTGCGCTCGCCCATTCGTTGAGTTCGGTCACGAACTCGTCGATGCCTGCCGCCCCGCGAACGAACGGGGCGATCCCCTGCCAGAACAACCGAGCGAGGATCGGGAGCACGCTGGCGACCGTCCGGAGCAGTGCCGGGAGCGTTGCGAGCGACACGTCGATACCGAACTCCTCGCGCCGTTCGGCGAGCAACCGCTCGGTCCCCTCGGCGGCCGACCGGTTCACCGCGGCGATCGTCTTGACGATGCCCTCACGCGTCCGGCGGAACCCGAGAAACGGTGTGATGTCCATGTACGCCCGGCCCTCGGTCCGGGTGATCCAGGCGCGGTCGCGTCCCGTGAAGCCGTTCATCACGTCGCCGTACACCGCCTCCCACAGGTCGAGTGCCAGCGGAGGCATCGGGTCAGTCATCGCCTGTCCGTGACCGAGGCTGAGGTAGACGTGCAGTCGGTCGTCGTCCGGGCGGGGGACCGGCAGCGAGACGAGTGACGTGATCGGTCGGGACTGCAGAATGACGAACGCACCGTCGACGAGCGCCCACTCGATGTCCTGCGGCTCGCCGAACAGCGCCTCGATCCGTTCACCGATATCGACGAGCGTCCGGAGCTGGGCGTCGGTGAGAACGCGCGTCTCTCGCCTGTCCGTCCGTGTGTCTACCGAGGTGGTGCCCGCTCGGGTGAGCCTGCGTTCGGTCGCTTTGTCGCCGACGTCGTACTCGATGACTGCGCCCGTTTCTCGGGCGATTCGCGCGTGGTCGGCGCTCACCTCGCCGGCGACGACCGCGTCGCCTAAGCCGTACGTCGCGTCGACGGTCGCGACGGTTCGCTTGCCCGTCTCCGGGTCGGCGGTGAACAGCACGCCCGCCGCGTCGGCGTCGACCATCCGTTGCACGACGACCGCCATCTCGACGTCGGTGTGTGCGATACCGTTTCGCGCGCGATAGGCGACCGCCCGGTCGGTGAACAGACTGGCCATGCAGTCGCGGACTCCGTCGGTGACGGCGTCGGCAGTGACGCCGAGGTGGGTGTCGTGCTGGCCGGCGAACGACGCCGTCGGGAGGTCCTCTGCCGTCGCCGACGAACGGACGGCATAGGTCGTGTCGGCGCCGACGTCGAGCGCCTCGGCGATCGCGCGTTCGATCGGGTCGCCGATCGGTCGCTCGCGGATGAGCGCCCGGATCTCGGCAGCCGTCGTCGTCAGCGCGCCGGAGTCGCGGGGGTCGTGCGAGCCGAGCCGCTCGATCGCTGCGCTGATCTCCGCGTCGTCCGCGATTGACCGATACGCCGCAGTCGTCACAACGAACCCGGACGGGACCGGAACTCCCGCGTCAACGAGGACGCCGAGGTTCGCGCCTTTGCCGCCGGCGACACCGAGGTCGGCGGCCCCGAGAGAATCGAATCGGCGGACGTAGTGCGATCGCGGGTTCTGCGTCATGCTCACCTCTCTGTGGGTGTCGGTGTGTCATCTACCTAATGGTTCTGCCGGAGTCACTCGTGACCGGCTCGTTGGGTCGGTTACGTGGCAACCAGGACGACTGCGACGCCGCCGAAGGCGATGCCGAGGGCCTTCTTCGCGTGACGACGAAGGTCGGGAACAAGTGACCCGCGGCACCCGGCCGCGATCGGCGATACGGATTTACCGCGTGGAAGTCTAACGAGGCTAATGGCACAACGATCCCTCCTCGTTCGCGCGCTGTGGTTCGTGTTCGTCGGCTGGTGGGTAACACCGATCGTCGTCAACACCGCGTGGCTGCTCAACGTCACGGTCGTCCTGCTGCCGATCGGCATCAAGCTGATCAACCTCGTGCCGACCGTGCTCACGCTCGCGGAGCCGCGGTCGCTGTCGGAGCCCGAGTCGGCGCGCGGGCAACGCTCGCTCGCCGTCCGGGCGATCTACTTCGTCCTCGTCGGGTGGTGGCTGAGTCTGCTGTGGGCGAACGTGGCGTCGGCCCTCGCGATCACGGTCATCGGGCTGCCGGTCGCGATCTGGATGCTCAACCGGCTGCCGTACGTCACGTCGCTGTACCGATTCCACGGGTGACCCTGCCGGTTACTGCCTAATCGGCGTTGTCCTACGCGAACCCCACGTCGACGGGCTCCGTGGAACACCCTTTTTCAGACACAACACGGGATGAACAGTCGGTCACGCAAAGGGCATCTCTCTCGACGGTACAGGCACAAAGGAACTGCAGACACACTGTTCATCAATCGCGTTCGGAGTCCCCGGGCACTGCCTTCTTGTCTCTGCTTCCGACAATTCCCCCAATAGTTGCGCCGAGAACCGCACCGATTAGAGCGCCAATTGGACCAAACAGTAGACCGCCGAAGATGGCGGAGAATATCAGGGGAAAGAATATATCGACCATGCTCGGCCTTGATTTTTCATTCGAATTTGAAACGGTCATGTCTGCTTATTTTCTGTCCCTGAATATGTATTTTTTCTGTACTACGTGGTTTGTGCGGCTCCTGTACTGACCACAGCCGGTATCAGGAACGGAGGCGTACCGCGTCACAGAGGCCTCGGGTGAGGTACATGCTGACGCCGACACGTCCACGGTCAACTCGGCAAACGTATCCTGGGACGTAACTACACCTGCCGGGACATACGCGGAGTACGTGCTAGTCAGATCGCTCGGCGACGAACCGACGACGTACAGGACCACGTTTGAGTTCGATACTGGTAACTTCGATCTTGAGCAACCACCGTGGGTCGACGAAGCCAATTCGACAGAGCCGTACGAACTGACGGCACCCGTTCTGATCTAGCCACGTTCCAGTGCAGACGTCGCATACTCCCCTCACTTATGAACTCACACCTGTTTGACTCGAGGGAATGAACGACGATGATTCACGTCTCGATAGTTCATCCTGTCCGGTGATACCGGGTTGCTGACTACCTGTATCAAGGAGAGAGTCCCGCCATTTACAGTAGTTGCCGAATCAAATCTTGTTTCGCACTAACCAAGCCGTTGAGTTCGCGCATTTCACGATCGTAGCGGATTTCGTTGTGACAGATTCAGTGAGAGAGCGAGGGAACGCCGCGACAGCGGCGTTCCCGAGCGACACCTCTCCGCGATAAGGCGTACTCACCGGTTATCCCGGTCAGATCCGAGGTGGACTCAGCCGTAGTCTGTCGAGAGAACGAA
Organism: Halorubrum aidingense JCM 13560; assembly: GCF_000336995.1. Lineage (GTDB taxonomy): Archaea > Halobacteriota > Halobacteria > Halobacteriales > Haloferacaceae > Halorubrum > Halorubrum aidingense. The sequence continues at coordinate 22,422 of NZ_AOJI01000024.1, forward strand.
TCTGCGGAAGATTCGTGTTGAAATCAGCGGTGTCTCTGGAACTGTTTCAGCTGAAGCTAACACGTTAGCTAACACCCACAGATTGTACAACGACACCGCGAACAGAAAGTAGAACAGTCGAACCGAGAACGTCGGCGACGACGTTCTCGGGAGGAAATCGCCGAGCTGGCGATATGACGTTTCGATCCCCCAGCGGCGGCAGAACGCCGCCGCGTATGCTCTCGCTGTCGATGAGTCTACGTCTAAGCTTGTCACGAACCAGACGTGCTCGTCCTCGCTTGTGCGGTGCGGAACCGCGAAGACTGTGACATCTACCGACGCTGTTGGTTTGCGCTTTCGCTGCATCGTGTACTCGTCAGCAACCGTCTCAGCGCCGGCGCTGAGGCGGTCTTTCATTCCACTACTCGGCCGCGCACGCACGATATAACCGACATCCTGCTGTTCCAACTCCGCGACGACGTGGACTTGGTAGAATCCACGGTCGAGGTAGACGTGCCGAATGGAGACGTACTGTTTGGCTGTTTCGAGCAAGGAGCGAACGGCTTCGCGCTTGGCGCGAAAGCCGTTCGCGTCCATCGGGACCACCGCAAGCGTAAATCGCGTGCGAGGAGCGACGATACACAGCGTTGCGAAGCAAAACGCTTTGTTTGTTCCGAGATCTGGATACGTGGTTAGGACGTGGTCTGTGTCGGCAGATCCGTAGAACCGCCACTCGTGGAGATCGATGGCAACATCGACGAACGCGGGAAGTCGGCGTTGAGACCGGAGGACTTCGAACACTCGATCTCGGACGCCATCGAACTGGTCGGTGATAGCCTCTGCTGAGAGATTGCGCAAGTGATACAGCAGCGATTTAGCGAGTGAATTTCGAGCCGTAGCGGTGATATCGACGTGCTCGTCACGATCAAGTTGGAGCGTTTTCCCACCCGTATTTGCGAACTCCTGATCAAAAGCGATCCGAGAGAGGATTTCCAAGAAATCCTCTCTCGTGTACTTCCCACACGGTTTTACGCCGAATTCGAGTTCTGGAAACAGCACCGTCGACGCAGCACGGCAAACCTGTTTCGCCTCAGCTGTCTGGACCATCTGGTGACCAACACAGCCCAGCCTGAAGAGTCTCAGTCAGGTTCGGCAACTACTGTTTAGGGCGGGCGTGAATCCGACATCACACGGTACAATCCACGCTCGACGCTTATTCTGGGGTATCCTCTCTGACTTTCTTTTCACCTTCGAGGAGCAACCCTTTCCACGTCAACCCCCGGTGCTTCTTCCGTTCCTTCAACCGCTCGTACTGTTCATCGTCGTCAAATTCGATCCGAACTGCCCATCGAAACGACGTTGCCGACGTATCTAGTACCTGAATCCATGCCTCCGGGGACGCCCGACAGACCTCGACACCACGGTTATCGGGCAGGGCTCCAAACGGTACCTATGACGGGTGACCAGGAGAGCGAGGTGCTGATCGAGTTCAGCGAGAAGATGGAGCACCTACCGAAGTCGGTCGACCGAGCGGCGGTCAAGCGTCTCCAAATCGTGGCGTCCGTTCTCGACGAGGGAATCCGCGTTCCGGGAATCGGCTACCGCATCGGTATCGACCCACTGCTCGGTGTTCTCCCGGGGGTGGGGGACGTACTCAGCGGCGGACTCTCGCTGTACATCGTGGTTGAGGCGGCTCGTCTCGGCGTGTCCTCCACGACGCTGCTCAAAATGATCGCGAACATCGCCGTCGACGTGGTCGTGGGAACAATCCCGATCGCGGGTGATCTCTTCGACGCCGCCTGGAAGGCCAACAAGCGCAATTTCGAACTGGTACTGAATGACCTCACAACGGAGTACGACCCGTCCCGGTCACCAGACGAGTGAACCGGAATCGGGCTAGTCTTGCGGGAACGGACCGGGGGCCGCCCGGCCGCCGAGTCAGTTGAGGAACGGATTGTCGACCGGTTTGAACTGGTGGTTGCATGAGGGGCACGCAACCAACCGGCGGCCGGTGTCGGTGACGACGACCGTGAAGCGGCGGCTCCAGTCTCTGGTACCGCACTCGGGACACTGACGGGTAATGGGTGGCATCATGCTCAACGTGTCCGTAGGCGCTCTACACTGCCTTCTATCGGTCCGAGCGTCAAAGGTATGCCGGGAGGACAGCCGACGTCTGGGTTCATTTGGCCGGTCGCCTGTGTTGCCGAGGCCGGTGCGTCAGCCGGGCGCGCGAAAGGCCCGCGTGGTGTCTCTGTCACCGCGGACGACGTCGACCTCGACGAAACCCAGCGAGGTGAAGATGCGGTCCCAGTCTCGGTAGTACAGCGGCGTGTCCTCGTCGACGTAGTTCAGATCGTGGTCGGTCGACGACGACTCGCGTACCGGTTCCTCGATCTCCGCCGTGACGAGGACGTCGTTGGTGATCCGAGCGATTTCCTCGAAGACCCACTCGACGTCGGGGTGGAGGTGCTGGAGCGTTTCGACCGAGTAGACCGCGTCGAACTGTCCGTCGTCGAACTCCTCGATGACGTCCTCTATCGGGCCGCAATAAAACGTTCCGTCGGCGGCGAGTTCGGGGTAGGTCTCCCGCATCGTGTCGAACGCCTCGGCGTTGATGTCGACGCCCGAGAGGTTCTCGAAGCCGTGGTCGGCGAGGTGTTCGAGGTGCCGGCCCGACCCGCACCCGAGTTCGAGGACTGCCGCGTCGCGGGGAAGGTGCTCGCCGAGGATATCGCGTATCACCGTACTCGTCTCGTTCGGACCGTGATATGCGTAGTACGCCGGTGAGTGTTCGCCCGCCCGGTTTACCCACGCGTTTCGGACGGTATCGGGATCCACGTGTGTTGACTCGTGCAAAGGTGTAAAACGTCGTCGGAGACCGCCTGAATCAACTACCCCACCCAAACGCCTCGGGCGATTTGAGGGCGGGTTGTCTCTGAACCGGGGAAGCGAGTAGGACGGGGACGTTTAGAGCTGTCCGACGTCGCCGACCACGGTCCGGCTCTGCTGGCGCATGAACTGCTGGAGGTACCACGGACCGCCGGCGAACTTCCCGGTCGTTCCGGAGTACTTCCAGCCGCCGAACGGCTGGGCATCGACGAGCGCACCGGTCGTCGCGCTCTGCTCGCGGTTCACGTAGCACATCCCGGACTCGATCCGGTCGAACCACGTGTTGATCTCGTCTTCGTCCTCCGAGAAGAGGCCGGCACAGAGTCCGTACTCGCTGTCGTTGGCCTTCGTGATCCCCTCTTCGAGGCTCGAGACGGGGTGGATAGTGACGAACGGGAGGAAGTGCTCGTCCGTCGCGAGCGCGTGATCGTGTGGGATGTCCGTGACCACGGTCGGTTCGACGTACCGACCGGCCGGGAGGTCGTCGCGGTCGTCGCGGTCGACTCGGCTCCCGCCGGTCAGGACCGTGCCGTCCGCGGCCGCCGTGTCGCAGATGTCGTCGTAGCGCTCGATCGCGCTGTCGTCGATCAGCGGGGAGACGACTGTCTCCCGGTTCTCGGGCTTACCGACGGAGAGGTCGTTCGTCTCCGCGACGAGACGCTCGGTGAACTCGTCGGCGACGTCCTCGTGGACGTACACGCGGGAGGTCGCGGAGCACTTCTGACCGCTGAACGAGAACGCGCCGAACTTCACGCCGGAAACGGCCTTCGAGAGGTCGGCGCTGTCGGAGACGATGACCGGGTTCTTCCCGCCGAGCTCCGCGATGACCGGCCCGCGTTTGTCGAGTTCGTCGAACGTCCGCTGGATCTCGAGCCCGACCTCGCGGGAGCCCGTGAACGCGAACCCGGCGACGTCCTCGTGTTCGATCATCGGCTGGCCGACCGCTCGCCCGCCGCCCGTGACCAGGTTGGCGACGCCGTCCGGAATACCCGCCTCCGCGAGGACGTCGAAGAACGCGTGCGCCGTCAGCGGCGTGGTGCTCGCCGGCTTCACGACCGCGGTGTTCCCGGTGATCAGCGCGCCGGTCGTCATTCCGACGAGGATGGCGAACGGGAAATTGAACGGGGACACAACGCCGAAGACGCCGTACGGCTGGAGGTCGCTAACGCAGCGCTGCCCGGGCGTCGGCTCGCGCGTGTCGGCGGAGTACCCCTCGGTCCGTTCCAGTTCGCTGCTGTAGTACCGGAGGAAGTCGATCGCCTCGTCGACCTCCGCGATCGCCTCGTTCCGCGTTTTCGCGTTCTCGTAGGCCATCAACGCCGTGATCTCGAGTTTGCGGTCTTGGATGATGTCCGCGGCGTCGCGGAACAGCGCGGCGCGCTCGTCCCACGGCGTCTCCTTCCACTCGTCGTAGGCGTCGCTGGCGGCCGCGACGGCCTCGTCGACGTGCGTCTCGTCGCCGGCGGCGAACTCGCCGAGGACCTGGTCCGTGTCCCCCGGATTCGTGACGGTGAACGTCTCTTCGGTCTCGATCTCGTCGCCGTCGATCCGGAGCGGGTGGGTCGCCCCGAAGTCGGAGCGGATGTCGTCGACTGCGGCCTCGTAGGCGCGGTGGAATTCGTCCAGCGTCCCCGCCTGCGTGTGCTCGTGAATCGTGAGTTCGTTCTCGAACTGGCTAGGTGTCATTAGCGTACAATGTGTTCCGCGCGGAGTATAATTGTGCCGAACGGAATGCTGCGGTCTGCCGATCGGATCGGACCCGCTTCTCGATCGTATCGAAGACGTCCGCGATCGGCTCGTGTCGGTCACTACTGACACGGTGGCTCGTCGAATGGGGCCACCCGAGACCGGTCGCGCTGCCCTCGCGGCCTCGGCACCGGGAATTATCCCTCGGTTGGCCGAATCGGAGGCATGGCACTCGCGGCTCCTGACCTCTCAGGTTCGACGGCGTTCATCACCGGAACGACCCGCGGCATCGGCAAACAGCTCGCGCTCGCGCTCGCCGACCGCGGCTGCAGTATCGTCTCGACGGGCAAGACGACCGACGGCGACGACTCCGACCTCGAAGGGTCGATCGAGCAAACGGCCCGCGAGGTGCGTGATCGCGGGGTCGAGGCGCTCGCGCTCGAACTCGATCTCCGCGATGAGGCTCGCGTCGAGGCGGTCGTCGAGGAGGCGATCGATCACTTCGGCGAGGTCGATATCGTCATCAACAACGCGAGCGCCATTCAGCTGGCGAACGTCGCCGACCTGCCGGCCGACCGGTTCGATCTGCTGACCGAGGTGAACGTCCGCGGGACTCACCTCGTCGCGCACGCGTTCGCCGAGCATCTCGCGGGGCTCGACGAGGCGTGGCTGCTGTCGAACTCGCCGCCGATCGTGACCGACCGGTCACCGGGGAAGGCGCCGTACGCGTGGTCGAAGCTCGGGATGTCGTTCATCACGCTCTCGCTCGCCGAGGAGTTGGCCGGCGACGGCGTCGGCTGTAACACGTTCTGGCCGGTGACGACCATCGACACCCGCGCGACCCGGTACTTCGGGCTCGGGACCGAGGACGACTGGCGCACCCCGGAGGTCGTTTCCGACGCGGTCCTCGAGATATTAGCGCGTGACCCGGCGGAGTGTACGGGCAACAGCTTCTACGACGAAGCCCTGCTCCGCGAGGCGGGAGTCACCGACTTCTCGGCGTACAATCTCACTGACGGCGACCCGGCACCGATGTCGGCGCGGCTGTTCGATCCGGAGTTCGAACGCGAGGCGTGACCGCCCCGTAACCGAGCAACATCAAAAGGTAAAGTGCCTGTATCTCGGATATGCGGGTATGGCTGACAAGGAGATCGACGACGTGGACAGAGCGATCCTGTACGCGCTCCAGGAGGACGCGCGGAACATGTCGTCCGGTGACATCGCGGAGCGGACCGGTACCTCGGACAGTACCGTCCGCAAACGCATCCAACGTCTGGAATCCGACGACATCATCAAGGGATACAGCGTTAGCGTCGATTACCAGAAATCCGGCTACCCGCTTCGAATGCTGCTGTACTGTACCGCCTCGATTCCCGAGCGCGGCACCTTGATACCCGACATTCTGGAGATCGACGGCGTCATCTCGGTTCAAGAGCTGGTCACCGGAGAGGAGAATCTGCTCGTGACGGTCGTCGGCGAGTCGGACAACGAGATCACGCCCGTCGCACAAGAGCTCCTCGACATGGGACTGACCGTCGCCGACGAAGTTCTCGTCAGGAGTCACGAGACGACACCCTTCGGCAAGTTCGACTCCAAGGACAGTAGCTAGGCGACGACGCGCGGTCGATCTGCAACGATGCGGTTTTTTTACTGGGCTACCCTCCACGGTGAGCAGTCTGCTCGCAAATACTGCGAAACCATAACGTTCTATAATGGTAGTTTTTCGAACGAACTGTTCTCATAGACAGATTTAATAGTCATTCTGTTCTCCAAAGCGAACGAAGACGACCAAAAGCGGACTCCGGTATCTACCGGCTACCGGAAGCGGTCGTATGATGGACTGAACGATGTCAGGACACAGTTCGAAACAGACTGTCGGAGCGCTCCCGGACACGACGGTGGAATCGTCGGTCGTGCCCGTGGCACTAACGTGGGCCGTGTGGTCGCTGTTCGCGGCGAGCGTCGTCGTCCTCATCGCCCGACTCCGGATCGGCGGCGCGTGGGAGATCCCCGGCGTCGTCGCCATCGACGGTCTGACCGTGCTGATGTGGGTGGTCGTCACCTTCTTCAGCGGCATCGTTCACAGCTACTCGCGTCGCTACATGGCCGGTAGCGCCCACGAAACCGGCTTCTTCCTCGCCGTGTTTGGTTTCACGGTCGCCGTGATCGGCCTCGTGGCCGCCGATCACTTCGCCGTCTTCGCCCTCCTGTGGCTGGCGATGGGTCTGGTGATGGCGCGCCTCATCGGCACCGTCGACGGCTGGGCGCAGGCACGGGCCGCCGCGAGCGTCGCCCGCAAATACTTCCTCGCCAGCAGCGCGCTCCTCGGCGTCGCGTTGACCGCGCTGTGGTGGGCGACCGGCGAGACGTCGGTCTCCGGCGTCGCCGCGACCGCCGACACCCTCGGCGGACCGGTGTGGCTCGTCGCCGCGGTCGCACTCGTCCTCGCGGCGATGATTCAGTCCGCGCTCGTCCCGTTCCACGGCTGGCTCCTCTCCTCGATGACCGCCCCGACGCCCGCCTCGGCGCTGATGCACGCCGGGTTCGTCAACGCCGGCGGCATCTTGCTGACGCGTTTCGCTCCGGTCGTGACCGTCGACGCGACACTCATGCTCGGAATCGTGGCCGTCGGCGCAACGAGCGCCTTGGTCGGGAAGCTGCTCAAAACCATCCAGTCAGACGTCAAGACCGAGCTGGGCTGCTCGACGGTGGGGCAGATGGGCTTTATGATCATGCAGGCCGGTCTCGGCTTCTTCGGAGCCGCGATCACCCACCTCATCCTCCACGGCTTCTACAAGGCGTATCACTTCCTCAGCGCGGGCGAACGGGTCGAGCACACGAGCCCGACTGCGAGCGACACTCACGAGACGAGTGTCACGGGCGCCGCGATCATCTTGCTCACCGGCCTCGCAGGCGGTGGACTGTTCGCCGTGCTCACGGGGAAAGGAACGAGCGTCGACAGCGGGCTCCTCCTCGCGGTGTTCGTCGTGCTCACCACGATGCACGCCGCCCGCACCGCCGTCGAGCAGGCCTCGCTTCCGTCGACGGCTCGCTACGGCGCGATACCGCTGGTCTTCATCCCGGCGATCGCCGTCTACGCGCTCGTCTACGAAGCGGTCTCGGGCGTCCTGTCCGGACTTCCGGTCGTCGCGGCCCCGACCGAACTGAGCGCGCTCCACGCGCTCGTCGCCGGCGTCTTCCTCCTCACGTACGTCGGGATCGAAACGGGAGTCCACGAACGCAGCCAGCGCCTCTACGTCGCGCTGTTGAACGCGAGCCAACCCGCTTCCAGCACCGTGCTGACTGCCAGGGAGGACTACAATGAGTACTGAACACACCCTCGAAGACAGCATCGACAAGGCAGCGACCACCGTCGGGTCGGTCTGGCCGATTCACTCGTTCGTGACGGCCAACCCGCTCTCCGGATTTGAAGACATGCCGTTCAGCAAGGCCGTCACCCAGGCTGCGGACCTTTTCGGCGGTCGCGGTTATCCGACCCCGGAGACGTTCCACGCGGCCCTCGAAGGCGGGCAGATCGACCCCGAGCTGCTCGCCTCGGAGCTGGCCGCGCGCGGGTACGAGGACGACCCTGAAACGCTGCTGGACCGCATGGACGCGAACGTCGAACCAGCGCGTCCGAACGCCGACCTCGAGCAAGCCGACCACGTGCTGACGAAGTGGCTGTCGGCGTTCCTCGACGAGGGCCAGGCGCAGTGGCCGATGCCGAACCGCGAAGACGGGTTCTACAGTGCCTTCCGGTCGGTGGCGGCGCACGACGGCCAGATCCCCGACAAGGGGGTCATCGCCGACCTGCCCGAATCGCCGATCGAAGCGATCGAGTCGGTGTTGGCGTCGTATCCAGAGAGTCAGTGGGAACCCATCTTCGAAGAGCAGTTCGCCGCGCTCCCCGGATGGACCGGGTTCGTCAAACAACGCGCCGCCGACGACGGCGCGTGGCAGTCGACGTACCCCATCACGCTGGAAGGGTATCTCGCGGCGCGCCTCGCGCTGCTGGACGGGTTCGACGCCGATATCGAACCGGCGACCGGTCCCGACAGCGCCGGAGACGAGGCCACCGATGAGATCGCCGACGCGTTCCTGAGCGCGTGGGAAGCGAGCTACCGTGGCGACGTCGTTGAACGCGTCGCCGAAGAGAGCGCCGCCATCGCCGACCGCGACCCCTCCGGTCGCCCAGACGCGCAGCTGGTCTTCTGTATCGACACGCGCTCGGAGGTGCTTCGCCGTCACATCGAGGAGACGGGCGACTACGAAACGCACGGGTACGCCGGCTTCTTCGGCATCCCCATGCAGTACCAGGGGTACGATTCCGAGGTGTCGGTCGACGCCTGTCCGCCGATTCTCGACCCGCAGCACCGCGTCTCCGAGATCCCGACCGACAGAGACGCACAGGCGAGTCACAACCGCTGGTCGGGGCTCCGCGAGGCCGCGAGCGAGGTGATCGAGACGCTGAAGACGAACCCGGCCACCGCCTTCGGCTTCGTCGAGAGCGCCGGCAGCGGGTACGGGCTGGCGCTCGCGGCCCGTACCCTCGCGCCCGGCCGCGTCTCCGACCTGCTCGACACCGCCGACGACGTGAGCCCCGACACCCACGCGTTCTGCGAGCAGACCGTCCACCATCAACACACCTACGTCGGCGATCTCCCCGTGGGGCTGACCCACGAGGAGAAAGTCGAGTACGCGGCGACAGCGTTCGAGCTGATGGGTTGGGAGGAGTTCGGTCGCCTCGTCGTGTTCACGGGCCACACCAGCGAGACGGCGAACAACCCGTACGACTCGAGTTTGGACTGCGGCGCCTGTGCCGGCAACGCCGGTGGCCCGAACGCCCGCGTTCTCGCGGCGATCTGTAACGACGACGCCGTCACGGCCGCACTCCGCGACCGCGGGTTCGACGTCCCCGAGGACACGGTCTTCGTCGCCGGCCAGCACAACACGACGACCGACGAGGTGGAACTGTTCGCCACCGACGTCCCCGAGAGCCACGCGGACGACCTCGAACAGCTGCGTGGGAACCTCGCGACCGCCCGCGAGAACGCGACCGCCGAGCGCGCCGCGTCGATGGGGACCGACGGCTCGATGAGCGTCGATGAGACGGCACGCCGCGCCGCCGACTGGGCCGAAACGCGTCCCGAGTGGGGACTGGCCGGCAACGCCGGCTTCGTCGTCGGCCCCCGCGAACTGACGAGCGACATCGATCTCGACGGGCGCGCCTTCCTCCACTCGTACGATTGGACGACGGACCCCGACGGCGACGCGCTCGAAGCGATCTTCACGGGCCCCATGGTCGTCACCCAGTGGATCAACGCCCAGTACTACTTCTCGACGGTCGACAACGCCGTCTACGGGAGCGGATCGAAGATAACGCAGAACCCCGTCGGCAACGTCGGCGTCTATCAGGGCAACGGCGGCGACCTGATGACCGGCCTCCCGCTGCAGTCGCTGATGGCTGCCGACGACAACCCGCACCACCAGCCACTCCGCCTCTCGACGATCGTTCACGCGCCGGTCGACCGCGTCACCGACGTCCTCGCTGAGCACGAGGAGCTGACCGAACTGCTGGACAACGACTGGCTCTCGCTGACGGTCGTAGACCCGACGCAGGACCACCGCGCGTTCCACTACGAGGACGCGTTAACGTGGAGCCCGCTGTTCGAACAGCCCGAACCCCCCTCGGAGGCACCGACCGTTCCCGCCGTCGCGGACGACTGATACCGAACCGGTCTCGAGTCCGATCAGACGCCGCACTAACGGCTATTCCGAGTACGACGAGCACGACGACACTCCGACGAGTCCCGTCAACGACCGCTTCGATCAAAATGTCGCGCCCCTCGTCAGCCGTCCGTTCGGCCTGCCGCACGTTCTCGTACCCGAGATTCCGGAAGATATCCTCCACCACGTCCTCGAACTCGAATCCGGAGAGATCGTCAAGCACAGCCATCAGACGTACACCAACAATCTCGGTTCCGCGGTAAAGGTTCTACTGGCTCCGTTGGCTTTGTTAAAATCCTATTCTTCAAACATATTATAAACTGACACAGCTGGTCGGTGAAGAGTGCATACTTTGCGGCTGGATCGCAAGAGGGGTGATGTTTGGCCGATACCGATTGTCGATTTACCGACTAATCCATCTGGACGTTCTGCCGCCCGAATAAGTGCGACGTACCGAAAAATAGGTCTTCATAACTAACCGTGGGCATTTCTCATGTTGAGATGTACCATGCCACTCTATATGGACGTTCATAGAGATGTTGATGCAAGCGTTGAGGATGTTGTTGATGCTCACAAAAAAGATCTCGAAACGCAGGAGAAACACGGTGTGAAATACTTGAATTATTGGGTAGATGAAGACGAGGGAGCCGTCTTTTGCCTCTTTGAGGGCCCCAGCAAAGAAGCGGGTGAGAAAGTCCACAAAGAGGCCCACGGTCTCACTGCAGACGAGATCTTCGAAGTCGAACAGGGAGAGTGAATCAAGCCTCCCGAATCACCCACCTGTGACAACTCGCAATAATTCGCGTTGTATCTCGCACGCAATCTCTGACACAATGCAGTCGAATTGTGCTCTGCACCATCTGTACTGACCAGACCAAGCCAACATGTGCGGCAGAACGGTTTTTTTTTATTTCGATTGGGAACCGGAGAGGCTTCCCTCGACGTGTTCGCAGGACCGAAACCGCCCCCAAATCGATCGGCGGTCGGCGACGAACCGGTAGCCGCGTTCCCGGATTCGTCCCCAACCGGGAAGCAGACGCGCTGTGTGAACGAGACGTCGACCGACGATCCCACACCGGCTGACGCACTGTTCAAGCGCTCGGCCGCAGGAATATACCGCGTCGTCGGTCAGCAGGTGCATGCAGGTGTCGTAGTCGTCCGGAAGCCGCGCCTTCTGATCCGGTGTGAGTTCGCTGAACCCGATCGGATCGAACGTACCGAACCGCAACAGCCACCGCGTCATATACATACAGAAGCCGCAGTCGTCGTCGTACACGAGGCGTGGAGTAGCCATACAGACGATTTGGAGCGCTCGCTATTTTATGTTCTCCCAACAGGTGACCAACACGCGCGGTGTATATCGTGCGGTATCCACACCACGATCCGCATGGCTAGCGAACCATCCCGACACGTGCGCGCCCCGTATTGACCACAAAGTGAAACAGAGCAGTCGGTTAATCCGTGTGGATGACTAACGTGTTGTATGAGGTCGATCACGAAAGCGATACTCGTCGGTGGTGGCGTGGTGTTCGCCGGGTGGGTCGGGTGGGGCATTTACTCGACCAAGAAGGCGAAATCAGTTCCGTATGAACGGCTCCGAACGCTGAACGGCAGCGAGCTTCGCCGCTATCCCCAGACGATGCTCGTCGAAACGACGGCACCAAACCAGCGAACCGCATTCCGACGGCTCTTCAGATACATCTCGGGAGCCAACCAAAGCAACGAGTCGGTCTCGATGACTGCCCCCGTCGAAACCCAATCCGGAGCGTCGATTGCGATGACCACCCCCGTCCGCTCAGACGCGACCGGAACCGACGCAGAGACGGTCCGAATGGCGTTCTACCTCCCCGCCGAGTACACTCCTGACACGGCGCCGGAACCGACGGAAGACGAGGTCACACTCGTCACCGAACCACCGAAGACAGTCGCCGTGAATCGGTTTTCTTGGTACACGCCGGAGTGGCGCGTCACACGGCGAACACGGAAGCTGCTCTCCACACTCGACCGTGAAGGCATCGACCCGAAGGGAGAGCCGTACCTCCTCCGGTATAACGACCCGTGGACACCGCCGTTTATGCGGCGAAACGAAGTGGCAGTAGCGGTAGCCGAGGAGAACTAACCGTCGAACTGATCGAGTCGCTCGCCACCGTCGAAACCGCTGTCGCTGGCGGTTCAGCACCCTCCGCGGAATATGACACGCGTCTCTCGCACAGCATCGCCGTCAGACTCGATCAAATCGGACCGATCAACGCCGGTGATTCACGACATGACTGACGTGCCGGCTCACTCGGTGACGTTCCCCGCCGGAGTCGTCGGTTCGTGACACGGTAGAACGCCTGCGGTGGTGGATAACGGAACGAGACCGCCGACAGTTGGCGGCTCGTGGCCGCTAGCGGACGATTCGCTACCTACTGAAGCGACAGCGACGCTGGGACGTCCACCCGGCCAGCGCTCCGATGGGGACCAGCACAACGCTGACGAGCGGACTCCACGCAGTAGCAACGGTTCGAGCGACGCCGACAGCGGCCCACAGCGGTGCCGGGTAGGATTGTAGTGCGTACTGAAACTCCTGCCCGGTAATGACACTGAGAAGGAGTGGAAACAGAAGCACGTACACAGCCACCAGTACCGGTACAAGTACCACGATACAGAGGGCCAGCAGGCCGCCCGCGATCGCACCCTGTTTCGGGGTAGACACCTGAGACATAACGCGTCTCCACAAAAAGAGACCAACCACGAATCCGGCGACGACTGTAAATTGTGGCGCGTACCCGGTCCAGTACTGTGCGTCCGCGGTAAGCTGTGATGGACTGACCTCCAGCACGAGCTGATAACAGAGGGAAGCGACGAGTGCCGCAGACGCCGCGACAATCCCCGTCCCGATGTCTTGCCGCCGCCATCTCCTCACGTTCCGATGCCACGCAGCCATATCACTTCGTAAGGGGCGTGAGAATATAACTGAGTGCCAGCGCTCAGAGAGGTATCTCCGCTGTATTTAGCAGCCAGTTCCTGTCTGTTTCAGCTGATCTCAACGGAGCCACCAGGTACAAACTCCCCGTCACCGGTGACAGCCATCGTGCGATCGGCGCGGCGAAACACGTCTGTGGCTCATCCGTTGCGATCCGCGCTGTCTGTCACCCGTGGTTACTGACTGGCGGCCGCGTCGGAAGCGGAACAGAACCGCTTCCAGAACGGGTGGGCAAACAGCTCACCGATGGTCTGGTCTCGGATAGCCCGTAGTCTGTCTTCGGTCGGCACTGCGGCGCCGCTGACCGACCGAAGCGGTGCCGGGACCGCCCCAGGGAAAGTTTGGACGAAGTCGGACCACGTCACGCCGGCAGGCCATCGACCCGCTTTGAGATGTCCCGCGTCGAGCAGCGCGTCGGTCGGGATCCGTCCATCGACGAGCGCGGCGAACGCCTCGTCATCGACGACACCGAAGCCGGTGGGCGTTCGTGGGAGGGCGGCATGCCAGTCCAGTTCCGGCAGTAACGGGACGTCGTACTCCCGCGCGTATCTTCTGACCGGGTGAGCCGTGTGTTTCCCCTGTGCGAGGACGTTCAGCGGGGCCGGATAGCCGGTCGTATACCCAAGCGCGACAGCGAACGGCTCCTCGACTATCCGGTCCAGAACGCTCCGGAGATGCGCGTCGGAGAAGCCGAGTTTCGGGAACCGCGGATGGGCAGGGGCGACCCAAGCGGCCTCGCGGCCGAGTTCGCACAGTTCGTCGAGTGAGCACGCTCGGGCTGGCGGACGATCTTCTATCGGCAATCCGCAGACGGTTACGTGGCTATTGTCCGTCTCCACGGAGGTCTCGATACCGTTGATAACCGCCCCACGGCTGCCGGCCACCGTGAAGACAGCGTGCGACTCGAACCGATCGATTGTGCCACCGCGCTCGAAAACGCGTTCGGCCAACCGATCGAACCGATCGGGGTCAGCCCGCCAATGTTCGGTGCGCGTGAAAACCACGTCGAGGGTCGGTGGTGCAGCACCCACCATCGAAACGTAATCCGCGTGATGTATCCCGTTTGTGTGGCCCCTAACATCGCGTTCAGCGTAGTTCGAATCCGCCGTGTGAGTGTGGTGACAGAGTATTGTCGGCATGTTAGCCCTCGCATTGAGAATACGGGATCGGTGATCGTATTTTAAGTGAACTACCGTCAAAGCGAGTTATAATGGTGTCCTTAACAGACCGTTTTACGAGTAACTCCGTGTTGAGGGTGACGCAGGTCCGGTGTGGACAGCGGGACAACGGTTGCCGGGAGAGACAGCAGTGACTGACTCAGAACGACCGTTCGCGCCTCGGCCGAGCGATAAGGATGCAATCGTGAGCGCGCCGTTCGGAGGCGGCCGCAACGTGCTTGCAGCGGTAAATAAATACCCTGGAACCCACCACCGCGCGTGGAATGGGGCGCTTATCGAGGAGGTTTCAGCGTTCCGTCTCGACGTCGAACAGCTCTACGACGTACACGTACTGTTGAGCCGAACGGACTCAGGGGTTACTCTCGACGTACGAAACGATGCGGTTGCGAGCACCACCGGCTACACCTCAAGCCGTGTCCCCGAAATCAAGATCCACAACGACTTCCGGTTCCCCGACGGTGAGGGAGCAGCCCTAGACCAACGAGTGCTCGTCAGTCCGAACACGCCGACGTTGTTGATCGACAATCGCGCCCGCTTCGAAGACGCGCGGGGTCACTCACTGTTCACACTGGCCAGCCTCGGAATGGACGACATTCGAACCGGCAACGATGTCGAAGAGGCGGCTCGTCGACACGTGAGTGGCTACGATTTTATTATTGCTCACGACGGGAACCGGTACCTCGCGATCGCACAGCGAAACCCGGAGACGGGCCAAACAACGTTCGACGGTCAGCGAATCGGCCTCCAAGGCGTCGAGTCGGGGCCGGACCGCAGTGCGTGGCAGGACCTGTATGTTGACGGAACCGGGACGCTCACCGAGACGACGGAGAAGGAAGGCAAAGTAGACGCCGCCATCGGACTCCATGCGGGGAGGGAGACCGACGTTCGCTGGACGACCGGAATCGGGTTTGGAAAGAGCGAGCGGGAGGCTATCGATAACGTCCGCTGGACACTGGATGCCGGGTATGAGCGCGAGCGAGCGACCTTCGAGGCGGTCTGGGAGGCGTGGTATGCGAACCTCTCACTGTCGCCTCCGGCCGACGCCACTGCGCGGGAGCTATACGAACTCTCGGTGACGAGCATCAAGTGTGCTCAAGACCGCCTCGGCGGCATCATCGCTGGGGCGTTCAAGCCAGAGCAGTTCTCCTATCGCTACATCTGGCCACGGGACCTAGTTATCATGATACAAGCCCTCTCGTCGATTGGCGCGATGCCCGAAGCCCGCCGGGCTTTGGACTGGCTTGATCACGTGCAGATCGACAGCCACACCACCGATAAACGAGACATCGACCGCTACGGCACGTGGTGGCAGAACTACTACGCTGACGGGAGCGACCACTGGCAAGAGCTCCAACTCGATCAGGTCGGCGGGCCGATTTACGCCCACTGGCTCCTCTACGAGGAGACCGGTGATAACGCACTATTGGAGGCTCACTACCCCATGAGCCGTCGAGCAGCGGACTTCCTGCTGTCGTGGGATCAGGACGGGTTCCCGAAACGACACCAAGATCCCTGGGAGGAGATCTGGGGCCACACGACAGAGGGGTCGGCGGCCGCTATCGCCGGACTCCGATCGATGGCAGAGCTCGCCTCGGCAGCCGGCGACGACGCCTACGCCAAGCGCTGCCGCGAGCGCGCCGCCACGTGGGCGAGTAATTTCCGTGAGTACTGTTTCGAGGAGGACGGGTTATTGGGCGCGCACTACGTCACGGCGAGCGATCCCGAGTACCCGGACTGGCCTCCAGCAGACCGCCGTCCTGATGGCGCTGTCTTCATGGCATACTGGCCGTGGAACGTCGTTGCAGCCGACGACGAGACGATGGTGTCGACGGTCGAACACGCCACCGACACTGCGTGGCGCGCCAAACGAACACCGTGTCTGGGACGGTATCCCGGAGACGATTACACGCCGACCGGAGTTGACGAGGACGGCGGCTGGCCCATCTGTGAGGCCTACGCCGACATGGTTCGCTGGCAGAGCGGCCGCGACACCGATGCGGTCTCCGACTACGTCCACCACCACGCCCCGGAATGGGTGACGAGCGCAAACCTCCTCCCCGAACGCGTCGACGGGGCCGGTCGCCCTCGCTGGAACGCCAACCTCCTGTGGAGCCAAGCGACCTACGTGTTACTCGCAGAGAGCATGCGCCGTGGTGAACCGTACGGAATGGCACCCGGACGTTAAGTCGCTGGCGGACTACCCCACCCTACTCGCTCACGGCTGACGCCGTTTGCTCCTTGAGGGAGGCGTAGCGTAACTTCATTTTCTCCGACGATCAGGACCGAAGGTGGGGACGTTGGCAGGCGCAAATGGAGCTTTACAATCCGTTCGAAGCCGTATCCGAGCTCACAGCAGTCAGTGAACCGCTTCGGGATCGAGCCGCACCAGATTCGTTCTCTCCGAGCCTCATCGTGATATTCGCACTCTTCAGCGACCGAGCGGGTCACCTCTTTGGTACATCATATGACATCAGCGAAATGCACAATTGATATCCATTCGCGCGCTGAGCCCGACCTATGCAAACAGTTGTGCTCGCTGCCGGATCGGGAACGCGTATGCGTCCCCTCACGGAGACGCAGCCGAAGCCGACGCTTCCGGTCGCCGGTCGTCCGCTGATCGGTCACACGCTCGCCGCTGCTGTCGACGCCGGTGCCTCGAGACTGATCGTCGTCGTCAGTCCGGAAACGACGGCCGTGCAAGCGGCCATCGGGGACACGGTCGACGGCGTACCCGTCGAGTACGTCACCCAAACCGAACAGCGCGGAACTGCCGACGCCGTGGCCGTCGCGGTCGATACGCTCGCACCGGAGCCATTCGTCGTGCTGAACGGGGACTCCCTGTACGATGAGGGCACCTTGGCGACGCTCTACGAGTCGACGCCGGCGGTCGGTTCCTTCCGGGTCGACGATCCGCGGTCATACGGCGTTCTCACGGTCACTGACGGGCGAGTCACGGGAGTGGTCGAGAAGCCGGCCACCCCCCAGAGCAACCTGATCAACGCCGGGGCCTATGCGCTCCCGGCGGACGTCCAACAGTGGCTCGACGTTCCCGAAAGCGAACGCGGCGAGCTCGAGTTCACGGACGTCCTCTCGCGGGTGTGTGAAGCCTTCGAGGTGACGTCGGTCACCTTCGAACGGTGGCTCGATGTGGGTCGACCCTGGGATCTGCTCGCGGCCAACGAGTGGAAAGTCCACGAGGCCGAGCCGACGATCGAGGGAACGGTCCACGAGGACGCGACCCTCTCCGGGAACGTCCACGTCGCCGCCGGAGCAACGGTCCGATCCGGTGTCGTCATCGATGGACCTGCATATCTCGACAGCGGTGCGAGCGTCGGTCCGAATGCCTATATCCGCGGTGCCACCTACGTCGGCCCCGGCGCGAAGGTGGGACACGCCGTCGAGGTGAAAAACAGCGTCTTCATGGCCGACGCGACCGTCGGGCACCTCTCCTACGTCGGCGATAGTATTCTCGGGCGTGAGACGAATTTCGGTGCCGGAACGAAGGTCGCAAACCTCCGTCACGACGGCCAGCCGGTACAACTTACTGTGAAAGGCGAGCGCGTCTCTACGGGCCGGCGAAAGTTCGGTGTTGTTCTCGGAGACGGCGCGAAGACCGGCATCAACACCAGTCTCAACGCCGGTGTCACCTTGTCTACTGGGGCAGCTACCACGCCGGGAGAGGTCGTCACCCGAGATAGATAAGACGCCGAGCAGAGGCCGTCCCCTCTCGCGAAGATTCTCCCGTTCTCTCTGTGCCGAACTCCGAGGCGTTCGCCTCGGACGCAGCTGTTAATACGAGCTTATAGTTCGGGTCGACCACCGATCGGTAGACTAACACCTCCGTTGAGGCATCAGCAAAACATGGACACACAGTTCCTCGAAGCGACGGTGAGTATCCGCGGTGTCATCCGTCGACCGGACGACCAGGTACTCACTATTCGCCGATCGAGCGACGGTGGATGGGAACTGCCTGGTGGTCGACTCCACCGCGGGGAAGCCGTGCTGGACTGCCTGCACCGTGAGATACGCGAGGAAACCGGACTGGCGGTCGCGATCCGCCGACCGGTCGAGGCCGTATCGTGGCAGAATGCCGCCGGGAAGGACCGATTTGCGGTGTATTACGACTGTGCGACCGATGAGTCCGGGGTGACGCTGAGCGACGAACACACCGAGTCCGAATGGACCTCGAAAGCGACCGCCTGCGAGCGGTTGAGCGAGGTACAGGCGACGGCGACGCGCCGAGCGACGCAGCCTGAAGCGACGAAGTGAGAGGCCCTCCTGTTTCGACGGGGGAGAAGAGGCGGACGACGGCGTCGACCGCCTCCTCGTAGGCGTTGAGCCGTTCGTACCGCTCGAAGACGCTATCGGGGACCGGTGAGCGGCGAAGTCTTTCGCTCGTGCTGTTTGACGTCCGTGAGCGTTCGATGGACAGCGGCGGTGAGCGCAGTCAGACCGTGGGAATCCGAGACGGGGCTCCGAACCGTGTGGTTCCGTCTCGTCTTCGCGCCGGTTGGTGCGAGTGGCCGCCCCCGCGACAAGCGATAAGACCAGCTTAACGCGGACGGGAATCCGTCTCGTCACCGGAGAGAAACCCGGATGGCTTTATGGCGGACCCACCGGAAGCAACACTATGACTACACTGGCCGTCGGCGTCGTCGGCGCTGGATGGATGGCCACCGACTACCACGTGCCGGCGTTTACTTCTCATCCCCGAACCCGCGTCGTCGCGTTTGCCGAACGTGATGCCGACCGACGGTCGACGGTTGAAGAGGAGCTATCGGTACCGGGGTACGACGACATCTCCTCGATGCTCGCCGCGCACGATCTCGACATTGTGAGCATCTGTACTCCCCCTAGCACGCACGAAGCGATCTTTATCGCCGCGGTCGAGGCGGGCTGTCACGTCCTCTGTGAGAAGCCCCTAGCATTGTCGGCCGAGAGCGCGAGCCGGATGGCCGACGCGGCCGCCGCCGCCGACATCGTCACACAGATCGGCTACCTCCACCGATACTACCGGAACTACCAGCGAGCCATGACGATCCTGTCGAACGACCTGCTCGGCGACCTCGTCGAGATAACCGTTGCGCACCACTCGGCGCCGCCCTCCCAAGGCTGGTACTACAACCCCACCCTCTCTGGCGGCGGCGTCGCTCGCGACCTGTTTCCGCACTCGCTGGACGTGCTGTTCGAGCTGTTCGACGAATCGCCCGACGTAACCGACGCGAGCGTCCGGTACCTCCGAGACCGGAACGTCGAGGACGCCGCCCGCGCCTCGATGACCTTCGGCGACGTTCCCGTGGAGCTCTCGGCCACGTGGACTCAGACCGAGGGCGTCAGTCGCGTGCTCGTCGTCGGGACCGAGGGATGGCTGGAGCTCGACTCGAAGACCCTACAGGGGGACGTCCACGGACGCCCCTTCGAGTTCCAGCAGGGATCGCTCCCGCTGGTGGACCTCGGTATTGCGAACCTCTTTCCCGCGAGCGACGAGGACGCCCACACCGAACGCATCCACGACTTCGCCGACCACGCGGTGGCGGGCGACCCTGACACGTCGGCCCCCGTTGGCCGCGGTGTCGCGGTCGCGGAGGTCATCGACGCGGTGTACGAACGCAGCGGGGTCGACCCGAGGGGTGAACGATGAGGGTCCTCGTGACGGGGGCGACGGGGTTCATCGGGCTGAACCTCCTGGCGGCGTTAGAAGAGACCGACCACGAGCCGGTCGCAATGGTCCGTCCATCGTCGACGACCACGCGACTTCCCGACGGCGTCGACACGGTCGAGGCCGATCTCTCGGACACCGACTCCTTAACTACGGCGTTGGCGGACGTCGAGGGCGTCGTCCACCTTGCTGCGGCGGTCTACGACACCGCGTCGATGGCGACGGTCAACACATCCGGCACCGAACGACTCGTCGAAGCGGCGACGCGAGGCGACATCGACCGGTTCGTCTTCCTCAGCACCATCGGTGCCCACCCGGAGGTGCCGGCCGACGCCGAGTCGACGTACCAGCAGTCGAAGGTCGCCTCTGAAGAACTGCTGTTCGGCCGGGAGCACCCCTTCGAGGTGGCCGCCATCTATCCGACGTACATCTTCGGTCCGCGTGACTACCGCCTGACACGGTACGAGCACGTCCGACCCATCGCGACGAACCGCGTGCTCGTTCCGCCGCTGTACACCGACGCGAAGTACAACATCGTCCACGTCGACGATGTCGTCGGCACCGTCGGTCGCTGTCTCGACGGCGAGGCGACCGGCCGACAGCTCGTGACCGGGCCGAACCTCACGAACGGACAGGTGCTCAAGGCGATTGCGCGCCACACACCTGGCAAGTGTCGCGTGGTCACGGTCCCGTACGGCGCGATTCGGTGGGGGGTCAAACCCGCGATGGACCTCCTCCACCGGGTCGGAATCTCGCCGGTCCCGGGCGAAGGGTTCCTCGAACGCGGTGACTTCGGGACCGTCCGGCCAGCGCTCACCGAGCAGGCTCCGGTCGATCAGCGCCCTTGGGAGGCCGCGCTCAGCGAGACGGTCGAATGGTACGAAGCGGTCGGGTTGTTATAAATGAGCGGGCGTGGTCGCGGCTCCCTGTCACCGCCGCCGCTCCGAAGGACGATGAATCTCGCCCGGGCGAGTTCGTTGCTGTTCGGTGTCGAGCTGTTGAACACGGCGCTCGGCTTCTTCGGCACGGTGTACTTCGCCCGCGAGCTGGGCGCGACGCTGCTTGGCATCTTCTTCCTCTTCGAGGCGACGCTGTACACGATGGCGACCGTCGTCGACTTCGGACTGCGGGGGGCCGTCGAAAAGCGGATCAGCGCCGGCGACGACCCGGCCCAGATGTTCGGCGCGGCGGTCGTGTTGAAGGTTCTGCTTATCTTCGTCGTGTCGGTCTTCGTCTTGGCCGTCCGCGAACCGCTCGCCGGCTACGTCGGAACGGATCTCGCCGTGGAGCTGATCGGCGTCGTCATCGCGTTCGAGCTGTCGATGCTCGTCATCCACGTCCTCCAAGGAGAGCTACGGGTCGCCCAGACCGCGGTTCTCCACTTCCTCCGGAGTCTCACGTTCGTGACCGTCGCGGTCGGGCTCTTACAGTACGGCTACGGCGTCCGGGCGCTGGTGTACGCGCTGTTGGTCAGCTACACCGTCCTGCTCGTCGGCGGGATACTGCGAGTGTCGACGCCGGTGGCGCGTCCCGGTCGCCGCCATCTCCGGTCGCTGTACGACTACGCGAAGTTCAACGGCATCTGGGGGCTGGGCGGTCACGTCTACAACTGGATGGACGTCATCGTGATCGGGTTTTTCCTCTCGCAGGCCGCGGTCGGCGCCTATGAGTTGGCGTGGCGGTTGACGACGACGGCCATCATGTTCAGCACCGTCTTCGCTCGCGTTCTCTTCCCGCAGCTGTCGGCGTGGCAGGCGGACGGCGCAGTAGAGAAAGTGCGAGACCTCATCTCGGAGGCGATGACCGTCTCGTTGTTGTTGATCGTCCCCTCCGTGGTCGGCGTGACCGTCATCGGTCGAGAGATACTCGGCGTCATCTTCGGGCTCGAGTACACCATCGCCGCGGCGGCGTTCCTGGTGCTCATGATCGAGAAGCTCCCGCAGGCGGTGAACCTCGTCTTCGATAAGGCGATACAGGCGTTCGACCGGCCCAAATACGGAGCCATCGCCACGGTGGTCTCGTTGTCGATGAACATCACCCTGAACGTCCTTCTCGTCCCGCGATACGGCCTCGTCGGCGCCGCCGCAGCGACCCTGTTGTCGGTGATCGCTAACACGGCGATACTCGGCTATTACCTCGGTCGGCTCACCACCATTCGATTTCCGGTTCGGGACGTCGGCTGGACCGTGCTCGCCGCCGTCGGGATGGGTCTCGGCCTCGTTGGGCTCACGCAGATACTCACCGTCGATACGCCGCAGGCACTCCTCGCCGCGATCGGAGGGTCGGCGATCCTTTACGGCGCCGGCGTGCTCGCGGCGCCGCCGCTTCGAGCCAAAATCATCGAGAACGTTCGGAACGTGCCGGGATAATCCGCCGTCATACACCCGAGGGAGCCGAGTTACTCGGTGAGCCGGTAGACGACTCCCGCTTGTTGCGAGAGGGGATCTTCCGAGAGGGCGGCACGCGTTCCTAACACGTAACTGTCGGAGCCGTCTTGCCCCAGCGAGAGCACCTGAATGTCGATGCCGCCGTCGACTTGGAGTTCTTGCATTGGCCACTGACCCGACTCTTGCGGTGTCGCGGCGATGAGTCGGCCCGCCGGTTCAGAGAACGAGCTCGTGTAGACGCCGAATACGTACGATTCGTCGAGCGCCGCAATTGAGCCGGTATGGATGTGGCCGCCGATAACAGCGAATCCGACGGGGTACCCCTCCTCGTCGAAGTGCGGGAACTCTAAGACGGGGTCGACGAGAGGCTCGCCGCGTTCAGACTCGACGACACACTCCCCGTCACTACTGGTGCCGAGTTGAGGGTCATGGCACCGAGTTCCCTCCTTGAGCGGCCAGCCGTAGTTGTTACCTGACTCGATGACGTTGACCTCTTCCCACATTGCCTGCCCCACGTCTCCGGCGATGAGTCGGTCGCCGCTGAAGGCCATTTTCCACGGATTCCGAAGGCCCCACGCGTATATTTCGTCCCGGCCTTCCTCGCCGACTAGCGGGTTGTCCTCGGGAATGCCGTAGGGGAGATCGTCAGTCCGGTCGTCGACATCGATGCGGTAGATACTCCCCATGAGCGTGTCGAGCTCTTGGGCGTTGAACGGGTTCAGACCGTCACCGAGCGAACCGTAGAGGTAGCCGTCCGGTCCGAACTCGATGGTACCGGCTTGGTGCAGCTCTCGATGCCACGGCATGTCGAGGAGAATGCGTTCGCTGTCGGGGTCGGCCACCTCCCCGTCCGAAGCGACACGAAACTCGGAGAGTATCTCCCGATGGTCGGTGTCAGGGTCCTGAGCGGGCGCGCTGTACCGGACGTAAAATTGACCGTTCTCTTCGTACTCCGGGTGGAACGCCAGGCCCAACAGCCCCCGTTCGTCGTAGGGGATCCAGTTCGGCAGTCCCTCTCCGACCGCGACGAGACGGTCGGACAGGTCGAGAAACGGCGTCGAACGGAGCCCGTCGGCGTCGTGAACGTAGATGATGCCAACCTGATCGATGATGAACCGCTTGTCGCTGCCGTCAACGGCGGGGATGAGTCCGTTCGGAGAGGTGAGCCCCGTCGCGACCTCCGTCAGGCCGACGGTCGGCCCCTGCTCGAAGAACGTCGGGTCGGGTTCGTCGTTTCCCTCAGAGCCGTCGCCGTCAGAGCCGTTCGGAGCGTCGCCGCCGTCGGAGCCGTCCGAAGTGTTCTCCCCGCCTTGGTTACGCTCGTCACCCGAGCACCCTGCGAGCGCGCTGGCCAGACCGGCGGTCCCGGCGGCCCGCAACACCCGTCGGCGCGTGACCAGCCGGGTGCGGTCACCCTCTCTATAGTCCATGATAGCTTAAGTTAACGAGAGCATATAGTCCTTTATGACGAACATATATACGAAGCCGTGCCCTTCTGAATTCATGGTTTTTCAGACGGTGACAGCATGAAAGCGGTGATACTAGCGGCCGGTGAAGGGAAGCGGCTCGGTCCGCTCACGGAGCGTCGTCCGAAGCCGATGATCCCTGTCGGGAACAAGCCGATACTCGAATCGGTGTTGACGACCGCCATCGACGCCGGCGTCGACAGCGCCGTGTTCGTCGTCGGCCACGCCAGAGAGCGCATTCAGAGCCATTTCGGAGACGGCGACGAGTGGGGCATCCCGATCCACTACGTGGTTCAAGAACACCGGCTCGGAGGCGCGCACGCGCTTTCGCAGGTCGAATCGGCGGTCGACGGGCCGTTCCTGACGCTTCACGGCGACCAACTCGTCGAGCGGCAACTGCTCGATCGGCTCATCGAACGCTGGACCGAGACGAACAGCCCGGTGATGGCGGCCGTCCAGTCGACTCGTCCGACCGAGTACGGCGCAGTCGAGATCGACGGGGATGCCGTCCGCAGCGTTTCTCCGACGCCGACCGCCGATCCGCCGTTCCTGGTCAACGGTGGCGCGTACGTCTTCGACGAACGCGTGTTTGACGTGATCCGAAACGTGACAGAGACCGCCGACGGCGACTTCGGGATGGCGACCGCACTCCAGCGACTCGCCAATAAACAGGCCCTCTCAGCCGTACGACACCAAGGTCCGTGGCAGGATCTGACCTATCCGTGGGATCTGCTGTCGACGAACGCGACGCTCCTCCACGACCACGAGGACGAACGCTCCCGAGAGGGTGTCCACGAGACGGCGGTCATCGCCGATGACGTCGCGCTCGACGAGGGCGTGTCTGTCGGTCCGAACGCGACGTTACTGTCCGGGACGTCGGTCGGTCGGAACGTACGGATCGGTGCGAACGCGACGCTGTCGAACTGCATCGTGATGGATGGCGGGCGGATCGGTAACGGAGCGGTCCTGAACGACTGTATCCTCGGAGAGTCGGCCTCGGTCGGTCCGAACGTCACCGTCGAAGGCGGGTCGGCGCGGGTCGTCGTTGACGACACGATCCATCGCGACGTCACCCTCGGCGGCGTCGTGGCCGACCGAGCACGGCTCGGTGGAAACGTGACGCTCACGCCCGGCACCGTCGTTGGACAGGATGTGTCCGCACACAGCGGGACCGTCCTCGAGGGACAGATTGAGTCGGGCGAAACAGTGCGGAGGGCCTAATCATGTGTGGAATCATCGGATACATCGGCGAACAGCCGGCTCGGCCGCGCCTCGTGGCCGGGTTAGAGCAGTTGGAGTACCGTGGATACGACTCGGCGGGTATCGGGCTCGTCGACGACGATCTTGCGGTGTTCAAACAGGTCGGGCTCGTCTCCGGGATCGACATCCCCGAGTCGACGACACAGACCTGTGGAATCGGCCACACGCGATGGAGCACACACGGGAAGCCGACGGACGCCAATGCGCACCCGCACACCGACTGTTCTGGCCGGGTCGCGGTCGTTCACAACGGCATTATCGGAAACTACGACGAACTCCGAACGACGCTCTCGGATCACGAGTTCACCAGCGAAACCGACACCGAGGTCGTCGCTCATCTCCTCGAGGTCGAACTCGAACGGACGGACGACCTCCGGGAGGCGGTTTCGGCCGTCGTTGCCCGAATCGAGGGGAGCTACGCACTGGGCGTCGTCGCCGCCGGCTACGACGGCATCATCGCCGCTCGACGGAACAGTCCGCTGGTCGTCGGGCACGGGAGCGACGGGAACTTCATCGCGAGCGACGTGACGCCCCTGCTCGCGCACACTCGCTCGGTGTCGTATCTCGAGGACGGAGACATCGCACAGGTGACCCGTGAAGGGGTCAGTATCTGGAAAGACGGGAAGCCGATCGACAGAGAGCGACACACCATCGAGTGGAGCCCCGACGCGGCCGAAAAGGGCGGATACGACCACTACATGCTCAAGGAGATCCACGAACAGCCAACGGCGCTCCGTCAAGCCATCGCCGGTCGCATCAACGGGATCGAGGAGGGGGTCGATCTGGCAGAGCTGTCTCTCTCCGAGGAGTTCCTCACCACTATCGACGAGATTCAATTCGTCGCTTGTGGCACGTCGTATCACGCCTGTCTGTACGCCAAACAGCTAATAGAGGAGTTTGCCGACGTGCGAGCGACCGTCGAGTTCGCGAGTGAGTACAGCATCGGAAGCGGCCGCGACCCCGAACGGACGCTGGTGGTCGGAGTCAGTCAGAGCGGCGAGACCGCCGACACCCTCCGCGCATTACGGATGGCTCACCGCGTCGGCATTCGAACGCTCGGCGTGACCAACACCGTCGGGAGCACGATGGCACGTGAATGTGACGACGCGCTGTATATCCGGGCAGGACCCGAGATCGGTGTCGCAGCGACCAAGACGTTCGCTTCACAGATTATCGTCCTCGCGATGTTCGCGCTGACTGTGGCAGAGACGCGCGGCGAACTCGACGTCGCGGCTGGCCGCGAGTTGCGCCGAAATTTGCAGGACCTTCCCGGTGCTGTCCAAAGCGTCCTCAATCAAAACGACGAGATCAAAGAGATCGCAGAGGCCTATGCCGACGGGGAGGCGTTCTTCTTCATCGGTCGGCGCCTTGGGGGGCCCGTCTCCCTAGAAGGTGCACTCAAGCTCAAGGAGATCTCCTACGACCATGCTGAAGGATTCCCTGCCGGCGAACTCAAACACGGCCCGCTGGCGCTGGTCACGGAAGAGACGCCGGTACTTGCGATCCTCACCGACGGAACACGCCCTGAAGAAACTCGAAACAACGTCAAGGAAGTCCAGGCGCGCGGTGCACCGGTCATCGCGATCGCCGCCGACGGATATCAAGGAGATCACGATGTCGAGTTCGAGGTGCCAGACCTCGGACTGTTGGAGCCGCTGGTAGCAAACGTCTACCTCCAGTTGTTCGCTTACCACGTCGCCAACAGCAAAGGAAGAGCAATCGACAAGCCGAGAAATCTGGCGAAGAGCGTAACTGTCGAGTGATCATTATTGGGATAATCTCCCATTAGATGGAAGTATTGGATTTTTATTACGTTCTATTTTGACAATCCGGGTTATAATTGGCAGACAAGGTTATCTTACTCAGTGACCAATATCGGGTAATATGGTAACTGAACCGCCACCTGCCGAAAATAATTTCAAACTGACACGGCGGACGATGCTCAAACTCAGCGGCGTCTCGGCTCTCGGAACCGGTTCGGTTGCCGGCTGTCTGGACGCTGACCCCGTGTCCATGCAGAGTCTCGGCTCACAGAGCCTCGGCTACGGTGGCGTACCGTACCAACTCAACGGTGGTTTCATGCCGCCTCTCTCAGTCGTAGGGCCGGGCCAAGGTATCGTAGCCCACTGGCCGCTCGACGGCAGCGGTGAGACAGCGACAGATGTCGCGGGGGGGAACAACGGCACCGTACAAGGGACACCACAACAGGGCATCCCAGGCGCATACGACTCGACGGCGTATGCGTTCGGAGCTGGCCCGGATGATTACGTGAAGATTCCGGATGCCGCCGCATTGCGCCCCGAAACGGAACTCACCTTCGCCGGATGGTTCCAGACAGAGAGCAGCGCCAACGCACAAACAGTCGTTCAGAAGGCGGACGCTCGCTTCGGGGCCGAAGGGTATGCCGCCGAGGTACAGACACCCAACAGCCTGCGGGCCCACGTCGGCGTCGAGAGCGGGCAGGCTAGCGTAAACCCCTGGGGAGTTGCCACGCATGACGGCGAGTGGCACCACCTCGCCTGCACGTGGGACGGGAGTGCGCTCGTGATGTACCTCGACGGTGAGGAGGTCGGCCGTGACGACTCACAGTCCGGCGCTGTGGTCCACAGCGACCGGTCGCTGTACATCGGCCGTGGCGACAACGGCTACACCAGTTACTACGCGATGAACGGCGCGATCGACGACGTTCGCGTGTATAATCGCTCTCTCAGCGCAGACGAGATCGTCTCGCTGTACGAAGGGACTAGCACAGCGGAGTCGGAACCAGACACGGGGTCGGAGCCGGACTCGGGATCGGAACCGGACTCGGGGTCGGAGCCGGACACGGGGTCGGAGCCGGACTCGGGATCGGAGCCGGACACGGGATCGGATTCGGGATCAGAACCGGACTCGGGGTCGGACACGGGGTCGGAACCTGACTCGGGGTCGGACTCGGGGTCGGACTCGGGGTCTGAGCCGACACCCGTCGATCCATCCACACAGCCAGCCCCAGCTGCCCGCTGGCAGTTCGTCGAGACCAGCGGCGCAACGATCGCTGACAGCGCGGGATCGAACGACGGCTTCGTTCGTGGATCGCCAGTGCTCGACGCGGCAGGTGTCTTCGAAAGTTCCGGAATTTCGTTCGGAGGAGCCCCCGAAGATTACGTCGAGATGCCGAACGCGGGCGCGCTGCGGCCGACAGAAGCACTCACCTTCGGCGGATGGTTCCGCACCGACAGCGGCGAGAACGAGCAGACGATCGTTCAGAAGGCGGACGCCCGCTTCGGAGCCGAAGGGTATGCCGTCGAGGTACAGACACCCAACAGCCTGCGGGCCCACGTTGGCGTCGAGAGCGGACAAGCCAGCGTGAATCCGCGAGGGATCGCTACGCACGACGGAGCGTGGCACCACCTCGCCTGCACGTGGGACGGGAGTGCGCTCGTGATGTACCTCGACGGTGAGGAAGTCGACCGCGACGACTCACAGTCCGGCGCTGTGGTCCACAGCGACCGGTCGCTGTACGTCGGCCGTGGCGACAACGGCTACGCCAGTTACTACGCGATGAACGGCGCGATCGACGACGTCCGTGTCTACGATACGGCGCTTACTACCCAACAGATCGGCGCCCTACTCGACGTCGCCGCGAGTGACGAACCAACCGATTCCGACACACCGACAGTTCCGAACGATGAGTTCGGCGAAGGCGGCTACGGGAGCTACGGCTACGGTGGGGTCGAGGAAAACTAACATGACAGACAATCACCAATACGAAACCCCTGCTGCAGGGACCCAAAACTGGGATGAACCGCTGAACCGCAATTTCGAACGTATCGACACGGACGTCGAAATCCGCGATACCGACGCCAGTCGGTCGAACTACGTCGCCAAGACCGGCGCGAAGTTCCTCGCGACCGACACCGGAAACGTGTATCTCGGCGACGGTGGGTCGTGGAGTCAGCTCGGAACGATCGGCTCCGGCGGCTCCGCCGGAGGCGGAAGCGACGTCGTTTCGCTGCTGTTAGCCGGCCTCGTCGTCGCCGTCGGGAAGAACAACACGAGCCCCCGATCCGTTGACCCCGCCGAGACAGACACGCCGATTCAGGACGCGCTCGACATCGTGAGCGCCGCTGGTGGCGGTGAGGTGCGGCTCCCGGCAGGCGTCGTCGAGGAGACCGGCCCGATCCGGCCGTACGAGGAGACGCAAATTCTCGGTCTGGGCGTCGAGATCTCCAAGATCTCGATCACCGACCGGAGCGCGGACGGGATCCTGTTCGATCGAGAATCCGGCGTCAGCCGCGTCAGACTCGACGGCTTCGCACTAAACGGGCCGGCCGGGACCGGACCGACGGGAGTCGCTATTCACCACACCAACAGAGACACCCAAGACCTCCTCGTCGGCCGACTGCTGTTCTGGGGATGGAACAACTCGGTCTACCGCGTCGACGAGGGCGTCGGCCCGTTCCAGTGTCGCCACGAACAGCTCACCATCTACGAGTGTGACGCCGGTGACCAAGACGGACTGTTCGAGTTCCGCTCGTGGTACGGCCCTGCGAACTGGTTCGGTACCATCGCGGCCTACCCGAGCGCGAACGTGAGCGGGCAGAACACCACCGTGTTCTTCTCACGCGGCGGGACCCAAACCGTCGACTACCTCACGATGGGCGGTTCGGCCGGTGTGGCCATCGATCAGACGTGGGACAGCGTCATCGAGTTCGGCAACGTCCATTGGGAGCCCACGTCGAACCCGACAAACCCGTCGGCGATCATCCGCCTGCGCGGCCACGGCACAGCCGTCATCGACACGGTCAAGCACGTCACCGGCGTCGCCGACTACGTCTACGAACTCGGATACGACGACTACAACGGTCGCGGCCCGGGCAGGAAGATCCTCGGCCCGTACATCGAACTCGGTGCAGCCGCAGACATCACCGGCGGTATCGTCAATCTCGCCGCCCCGGTCGATCCAGCCGAACCGTCGCTGTATCAGGGATCTCCCGACGACGTGACGGTCACGCACAACGAGGGCTCGACCGGCGGGTTCCGCGCACTTGGAACTGCTGGAACCGGGTTCTGATCCGGGGTGACTGCTTTCCGAAATGAGGGATTAAGTACGGACCTCTCGCAGTAATAAGCACCCAGTATGGCTGGCGATTCCCCATCGACCGATCTCCTTGTCCACTCCCGCTATCGCACACGTGGAATGGTTCGTTCGCTCCGACAGACCCTCGCTAAATTCGGAGTCATCGAGCGCATGGCATGGCACGCCGGTGAGTGGCTTCATATGCGGACGCCGTCCAGTCAGCATTACCCCGATCCGGTCGACGTGACCGGGCGATACGACCGCGAAACGGTGCCGTCCTATCCCGTCGACGCCGACAGTCCACCGTCGAACTTCGAGGCGGTCAGCGGCATCAATCCCGTCGTAACGGCGGCGGACGTGACTGATTTCGGTCGAACTGACTGCGTCGCCGACCCGTTTCTATTTATCACGGAGACTGGCCGCTGGCATCTCTTTTTCGAGGTCTATACGCACAACCGAACGCCGACGGCGGCGATTGCGCACGCGGAGAGCGACGACGGCTACGACTGGACCTACGACCGAGTCGTTCTCGAAACCGACGAACACCTCTCGTATCCGTACGTGTTCCGGTGGGAAGGCGACCACTACATGATTCCCGATCGGTGGGCGAAAGAGCTGGGACCGGCGCCGGTGACGCTGTATCGTGCCGAATCGTTCCCGGAGACGTGGACACCGGTGGCTGATCTCGTCACGCCAGAGACGCCGCTACACGATTTCAGCGTCTTTCGCTGGGAGGATCGCTGGTGGGGAATCCTCGGTGACGGGACGGACCTCTACGCGTACTACAGCGACGATCTCGAATCACCGGCATGGACACCTCACGAAGCGAATCCGATCGTTGAGGACCGCCCGAAGGCCGCCCGTCCCGGAGGGCGACCGCTCGTGTTCGAGGATCGGATTCTCGCGTTTTATCAGGACTGTGCGAACCGGTACGGCGAGCAAATCCACGCGTACGAAATCACTGAACTGACGCCCACGAATTACGAGGACCGTCAGCGGGGTGACGGTCCCGCCGTGGCGCCCCCGGGGGGACTCGGGTGGAACTCCGGGGCGATACACCAGGTCGATCCGTGGTTCGACGGCGACGGATGGCACTGCGCGGTCGACGGGAATCTCGGGCTGGGATACCAAGTGTTCGGCGAGCACCACTGGGCGATCGGGATCTATCGGGCGTGACGAGAAGCCCCCAGAGGTGGCGGACGAGGGACGTTCCTAATGCGTGGGGTCCCGCGTAGCGATACCTTCCAAGAATCCGATCCCGTAGCAGGTGTACTGCGCCGCGAGCATGACCGGGACAAGCAACGCCGACAGAGTTCGCCGTTCGCGATACACCTGAGCGGTCGCGTACGCACTCACAAGCAGGAACGAGGCGAACAGCAGCGGGACGTACCGCGGCTTTCGAGACGTCAGATCGATCGCCGCGGCGAGTGTCCCGCAGCCGAGTGCCACCGACGGTAGCGCGGAGTACCATCGGATGATCTTCCCGTGGCGGCGCTGGATGCGGGCCATCGCGTAGCCGTACGAGCGGCTCTTTTTGCAGTACGCACCGAGGTTGGCCGAGAGGTGGTGCGAGACGGCGATCGACGGATCGAAGACGAACCGATACCCGTCTTCCGACAGCCGGAAGTGGAACTCGGCGTCCTCACCGACGTTGACCGCGTCATCGTAGCGGTACGAGTCGAAAACCGTCGCGTCGTACATGACGTTACACGCCGCGACCGAGCGGACGGTGCGGACCTCGTCGATCGCATGGGACTGTGGTGAGCCGCCGGATCCGAAGACGGTCCCCTGGACGCTACCGACCAGTTTACTGAACCACGGATCGTCTGCGAACGGCCGGTTCGGACCTCCGACGCCGACGATACGCTCGTCGTGTTGGCTTTCGATACGGTCGACGTGCGATCGGAGCCACGTTGCGGGAACCGCACAGTCCGAGTCGGTGAAGGCGACGTAGTCACCGGTCGCGACGTCGACCCCGTGGTTTCGGCACGCGCCGATAGTTCCCCCGTCGACGACGCGGAACGTCGCATCGAACTCGGCGACTATCGTTTCAGTGCCGTCACTACTTCCCCCGTCGACGACGATCACTTCGTACCGATCGGTCGGGTACGTCTGCTCGGCGAGCGAAGACAGCGTCTCTCCGATGGTCGCCTCGGAGTTGTAGGTGACGACGACGACCGACACCAGCGGGTCGGAAGCGCCAGCAGATGGCTGGTTTGACACGAGTGTATCTCTGACTGCGTTTGAATAATGGTGTCGGTGACTCGTTCAGCCCAGACCCTGTCCAGCAGAGCCTAGCACGCGGAGGCTCCCCGTTCCCGACGGTCCGGTCACGTCGACGTCTGACGAGCGGCCGAAATACCACGAGCGGCGGTCGGGATCGAGCCGGCCGGAGACGTGTATGGTGTTCCGCTGAATCGTCCCGCGACCGCTCACAGAGCCGGACAGGACCGCGTCACCGGCCCCTTCGCTGAGTTCGTACACGTACCGGACCGCCTCCGAGTCGACGAGCACGTCGTCGAACCGAGTCGCTCCGTTGGGACCGATGCGAACGAGAGAGCGAGGAACGGTTCGCTGCCCGGTCGGTTCGTAGTGGAGTCGGCCGACACGGAGGCGACCGTTCTGGGAGTCTACGAGCCGCCCGGCCGTCGTCCCCGTCGTGATGTCACCGACTGTGAGCTCGCCGCCACGCTGGTGTAACAGCACGCTGTTGGCCCCGCTGCGAGCGGCCGACGGATAGGCGACGATAGTGCCGAACCAGTTGGCCGGCCCGTACGAGGAGCGCCACTCGATCAGTGCCCGCTCATCGCCGGCGTCACACTCGTCCATCCGGAGAAAGTCGTGGCGACACTGGAACGGGCCGACGCCCTCGTCGACGCGGTAGACCGAGTTGTTCCACGCCCAGCAGTAGAGCCGACCGACGTAGAAGTCCGCGGGATCGCTCACCGGGTCGGTACCGTTATCACAGAAGTGAATCGCCACACCGGAGGACGACTGCTGACCCGGTCCGCGTAGTTCGAAGCCGTCGAGCTGGACACGGCTTGCGCGGGGCGATCGGTCGAACCGGATGCCGTCGGTGTCCGGCTGGGTGATCTGGAGGACCGAGACGTTCATCCCGTAGCCGTATATGCCGGTGTTCCGGTGTGGACGAACCGGCCCCCGTTCGCGGACGATTCCCGGCGGCAGATAGACACGGCCGCCTGATTCGGCGACGAAGTCGAGCGCGTCTTGAACCGGCGTCTCGGTCTCAGTCGGCTCGATGGCCGTGGTCTCAAGATCGCGTCCGATGGCGACGATGTGACCACGGGTCAGCGGTTCGGGTGGCGGTGTAGACATCTGGTCACCCCATCCCGAACAGCCTGCAGTCGCCGACGCAAGCATTACCGCGAGATATGAACGCCGATCCAGTGGGCTGGTCACGGCGGCCACCTACGACGGAATCGGAGGAACACACGTCCCGCCATACTTCCCCAACCATTATAAATCGTCGCTGCCGGGCTGTGAACTCCCCGGTCCACCGCCACTGATGGGAGAGACTGTTCGAGACGCGTTCGTCGGTGGTCGCGGGACGCCACGGTAAGTGAATCATAACCGTTCGTGTCCTGGATTTTCCCGGAAAGCATAACAGTCCCCCCAGTAGTTAGTTAGACGAACTTACTGCTGCGACGACTCGTGGCGGCATGGTACTATGACAGACAACCGGAACACCCAGACAGATGCGGACACGGAGACAGCGAGGGGTTCATACCGCGTCCTCGGCTGTGCGTTTGAACACCCGAATCACGTGTTCCAAGTCCGGACTCCGTTTAACCACCGCTCGTTCGACGCGCTCAACGCTACCGGGGTGGACCTCGATGTGGTGTCACCGACGCCGTTTGCGCCACCAGTGGGACCGTACTCGGACTACCGACACGTCCCGAAGACGGAACAGTGGGGCTCCTATCGAGTTCATTACCCCCGATTCCTGTACATGCTGCCCAAGAAGTACTTCTATCACGTCTCGGGGAACTCCGCACAAAAGCGCGTGACGAGGTACGTCGAACGGACCTTCGAGACGCCCCATGACGTCGTCCAGACCTGCGGATTCTATCTCGACGGCTACGCCAGCCTCGAATACTGCCGAAAGCACGACATTCCGTTGGTCGCGCTCTCACACGCCGGTGATTTGAAAAACTTCGATCGCTTCAACAAGACGGTCCAGTCGCAGATCCGCGAGACGATCGACTACTGTTCGGCCGTCTTGACCGTCAGCGACGAACTCGCAGACGTCGCCAGACGCTTTGCGCCCGCCAGCAAGGTGACGACGCTCCCCATCGGCGAAGACCCAGAAAAGTATCCGACGGACCGCCGGGAGGCGATCCGGCGAGAACTCGGCATCGCTCCCGAGACGAAGCTACTGCTGTTCGTCGGGCGCTTCGAGGAGGAGAAAGGGGTCCGCGAGTTGGTCGCCGCGCTCGAGGCGCTGGACCGCGACGACGTGGCCGTTGCCGCCGTCGGTCACGGCGGCGCGCTGCGTTGGTGGTTCCTCGAGCAGTTGGGTGAGCTGTCGCACCCGTCGCACGCCTACTGGGAGTTGGACCCCATCGCGGTCCGTCGGCTCCACGTGGCATCGGATCTGCTTGTCCTCCCGAGCCATTTCGAGGCTCGACCAACGGTCATTTACGAAGCAATGGCCGCGAAGACACCCGTGTTGGCGTCGAACGTCGGCGGCATTCCGGAGATGATCGTCGACGGCGAGACGGGGGTGTTGACGCCCGCGAGCGACGCCGATCGGTTGCGAAAGGCCTTGGAGTACCTCCTTGATGATCCCGAGCGGCTCCGAACGATGGGTGCGGCCGGCCATCAGCGGCTGCTCGACCAAGAGTGGACCTGGACACACCACGCTCACCAACTTTCCGAGATTCACAGAGAGGTTATGAATGAATAACGGCACGGAGACGTCGCCGACGGACGCGCCGCGCGTCAGCGTCATTATCCCGACGTACAATCGGGCCGAGACACTCGCGCGTGCCGTCGACAGCGCCCTCGCCCAGACGGTCGACGACATCGAGGTGCTGGTCGTCGACGACGGGAGTACCGACGGGACACAGGCGTTGATCGAGGACGGTGAGGATCCGCGGGTCCGGTATCTCGCACACGACACCAACCGCGGTGTGAGCGCTGCCCGGAACACCGGCGTCGAGGCCGCTCGCGGCGACTACGTCGCCTTTCTCGACTCCGACGACGAATGGCTTCCCCGGAAGCTCGACCGCCAGCTCTCGGTGCTGGACGACCGGGGCGAGGGGTGGGTCGGCGTGTACTGCGACATCGTCTCGACCGGACTCTCGGTGGGCGGACGGATCGCCGGCGCCGCTTCGGAGGCAGTCTTCCGCTCGCGCGCCCCTCGTGAGGGAGGCCAGGAGTTAGCTGAAGCGTTGCTATCGATGCAGGTGTTCATGGGGCCAGGGTCGACGCTGCTGGTCGAACGCGACGTCATCACTTCGACCGGCGGCTTCGACGAGGGGCTCTCGATCTACGAAGACTGGGACCTCGTTCTCCGAGTGTTGTCCGTCGGCAAGCTCGCATACGTCGACGAACCCCTCGCCGTGACGCACTTCACGGGTGATGCGCCGGCGGAGGCGTACGTCGCAAACGATCAGCGGTACCTCGAACGGAACGCCGAACTGGTCGCGACCCTCGAACGTCGTGGAGTTCCGGTGCGCCAAGTCCATCAGATGGGGCTCGTCGGACACTTCCTCTCCGAGGGTCGGTTCGGCGAGGCTACGGCGTGGCTCGACGCGTCGATGCTTCTGCGTCCACGGAACCTCATTCGGCTGGCTTTCTGGTCGGCGTTGGGGCTGCGAGTGCTCGCCTCTGGGAGGTCACAATGACGGATTCGAGCTATACCGGCGAGAGGGGTGAGCCGTACAGAGTGTTGGGCTGTTGTATTCATCACCAGAGCCACGCGCTTCCGGTTCGATCACCCTTTAACCACCGTTCGTTCGACGCGTTGAACCGCACTGACGCGGAGGTCGATCTCGTCGTGCCGACGCCGTTTGCCCCGCCAGCGGGTCCGTACTCGGAATACGCCCGAGTCCCGCAAACCGAGCGGTGGGGGACGTACGTCGCCCACTACCCCCGATTCTGGTACCTAGTGCCCAAGCGATTCCTCTACCACGTCTCGGGAGACTCCATCCAGAAACGCGTCACGCCGTACATCGAGCGCACGTTCGAGACGCCACACGACATCGTTCACGTCTCGGACATCTATCTCGACGGCTACGGCATGTTGAAGTACTGCCGCCGGCACGACCTGCCGCTGGTCGTCAACAGCCACGCGGTCGATCTCCACAACTACGAATCCTTCAATAAAGGCGCAAAAAAACGCCTCCGGGAGACAATCGAGTACGCGTCGCGTATCCTCGTGGTCAGTGACGAACTCGCCGGCGTCGCCAAGCGGTTTACATCCGAAGACAAGATCCTCACGGTCCCGATCGGCGAGGACCCCACGAAGTTCCCGACCGACCGCCGCGAGCAGATCCGCGCGGAGCTCGGTATCGATCCCGAAACGAAGGTGCTGTTGTCGGTCGGCGCCTACTCGGAACAAAAGGGGATTCGAGAGCTGGTTAGCGCAGTGAACGCACTCGATCGCCAAGACGTGCTGCTCGTCACGGTCGGCCACGAGGGGGACCTCCGCTGGTGGCTGCTCGATCAGCTCGGGGAGTCACCGCATCCCACACGCTCGTTTTGGCAGCTCGATCCCGTCGCACTTCGACGCTGGCATATCGCCGCCGACGCGCTCGTTCACCCGAGCTGGCAAGAAGGCCGTCCGACAGTCATCTACGAGGCAATGGCGGCGAAGACCCCGGTCGTGGCGTCGAACGTCGGCGGCATCCCGGAGATGGTCGTCGATGGCGAAACGGGGGTCTTAGTGCCGCCACACGATCCCGACCGACTGCGAGCGGCGCTCGAGACGCTCTTAGACGACCCCGACCGAATGCGGGCGATGGGAGACGCCGGCCACCAGCGGCTCGTCGACCAGCAGTGGACCTGGCAGCACCACGCCCGACGGCTCAACGAGATTCACCGCGAGGTGATGGCGGAATGGTGACCGAGCCCGTGTCTGTCGTCGTCCCGTACAGCCCGCGATACACACCCGAACAGATGCTCGAGGAGGCCAGACAGACGGTAGCCGACCAAACCGTCCCGACAGAGCTCATCGTCGTCGACGACGTGGACACTGGCCCCGCAGACGCGCGGAATGCCGGCCTTGACCGCGCCGAAACGCGGTACGTGGCGTTTCTGGACGCCGACGACCTGTGGACGAGGGACAAACTCGACCGGCAGCTCGATCGGATGGCCGAGACGGGTGCGGGACTGTGCGTCCAGGGGTCACCGGGGACGCTCGACGATTTCGTCTACGACGTGTTCGTCGGCGATCTCTCGGAGGTCACCTCGGCTATCCTCGTCGATACCGAACAGGTGAGCGTCCGCTTCGAGACCGGTCTAGATCGGGGAGAGGACCTCTTGTACGTCCTCGAAGCCGCCACTGAAGCGGGGGTCTGCTGCTGTCGGGACCTCTTCACGCGTCGCCGCCACGATCGAAGCATGATGGCCACGGAGATGGCCGTCGACACGTATCTCGACCATGCAAAACGCTTCGGCTACCTCGTGAGCCAGCGGGTTCCGGCGGCACAGCCGTATCTGCCGATCTATTACAACCAGTTGTACACGGACCTCGGCCGGGCCTGCCACGAAGCGGGCGACTACGACCGCGCGGTCACGTTCTTCTCCCGAGCAGTCCGGATCTCCCCGCACCCCGTCTCGATGCTCGCGCTGGTTCGGAGCGCGCTCTACCGAGCCGTGCCGTTCGTCCCGTAGACGTCTTCGAAGCCGTCGTCGCTTCGATACACCCGAACGTGCGTTGTGGTATACACCTTATCGTGTCGCGAATCGGCGGCCGCGAACCGAGAATCGGAAACGGCGAAGCTGTTCAGTTCACCGCTTCTGAGCCCCTGCCCGAGCGCGACAAGGTGGTCGGTCCACCGTTCACGAACGACCAGATACGTTCCGTCGGTTCGTATCCCGCCGGGACGCGCCTGTAACGGACTGGTTGCGTTGAAGCCGCTCGTCTCGAACGCGCGGTTCGTCACGCGGTCGGTGGCGGCGGGACCGTCGCCGTATCGCTGGAGGAACGACGCCGTCATCCCAACCGAGTCGAACTCGGAGTCGGTCATTTCCACCTGCTCTCGGGGTTCGTCGATGTACGTCTCCGGGAGGTCGTCGGCCACCAACACCGTGAACCCCGTCGCCCCGCCGAGCATGGCGATGACGACGAACGCGGCGACGGCGTGGCGGCGATCGACCGAAAGCGTCCGCCGGAGACCCACGCTCAACGGGAACAGCACGACGAGCGCCACGACGAACTTCAGCCGCTCTATCTGGGGGATCGCGACCGGTATCGGGAGTAACAGAGCCGAGAGACCGAGCCCGGTCACGGTGAGCGTGAACCCCTGTCGGTACGATCGGTGTTCGGTCAGCAGTTCGTAGGCCGCGACCAACAGCAGCCCGCTCAGGCCGACCGCGTAGATACCCGTCGGCGTCAGTAACCAGGCGATCGCTCGACCGACCGTGTCTGCCGGAAGCGACACCCCGTAGGTGTATAACTGCTCGGCCGGGACCGTCGCCACGTCGAACAACACGCCGGCGGTCAGTTCGACGATACCGACAGTGATGAGACTCGGTGAGTACGACCAGTAGACGAGGAGTAACACCGCGCCGATCACTCCGGGGAACAGCCACCGGTACCGAAGGGACCCGGCACTCGAGACGGGCTGGCCGAACAGCAACGGACGGACTAAGGCGACCGGGACGGCGACGGCGGCGACAGCGGCAAAGAGGATGTACGTGAGGTGGTGGGTGAGAACCATCGTCGCGACGAGGGCGATGACGAACACCGAGAGTCGACGAAAGGTTCGTTCATCGCCGGCCTGACGCAGTTGGCTGTTGATGTAGAGGGCGATCAGGAGGAACACGGACGCCAAGGCCTGTGGGTAGAAATATACTGCATGGTACGAGAAAAACTCCAGAATCGGCACCGACAGCGCGGCTGTTAACCCGAGTCGCGTCGACCCGAGTATCGACTGGCCGAGAAGATATGCGATCGGCACGACGAGCGTCATGAGTCCGATGCCCGTGAGAACGAGCGCGTCGTACGCCGGGAGCCCAGTGGCGTGTTTGACCGCGCCGATGAGAAAGTGAAAGACCGGATACAGGTCGTAGCCGTGTGGAATCGCAGTCGTATACCGGGCTTCGATGAGCGTGTCGACGGCAGCGACGTGAGCGAACGTGTCAGTTCCACCGAAATAGAATCCCGTGGTGACGTACTTGCCGAGTTGGAGGGCCGCAAACAGCGAGCCCAGTTGCGTCAACACCGCGGGAGGCGACGGTTCGCCGCGGATCTGGTACGCGACGACGATCAACCCCAACGGGAGGACGATTCCGAACGGAAGAAGCCGCGAGTTCAGTTGCGCCGCAGCGATAACGGCCCCCGCGGCACCGATGAAGACGACCTTCGTCGCGAGAGACGGCGGAAGGCGCTTCGAGTGGTCGGGAGGCTCCGCTTGTGAAACGCCGAACAGAATCAGCGCGACGACGGCACCGATACTGGCGTACCCAGCCCGGAGCACTGTTGGCCGCGGTAGAATCCGAAGAGCATCTAATGTCAACAGGCCGACTGCCGCCGTTACGCAAACAAGAACGGGAAGCGTAAGCGGACGACGAAGGTAATCTAGAAGATCCATTGAAACACGATGGTTGCTGGTGATTCCATCGGCGGCGCCAAAAGTGTTTGTAGGCGGTTATCCTTATCCTACTGGCTTCCAATCGGTACACATGTACGACCGACGAACCGTGCTACGGTTGAGCGGGGCCGCACTCGCCACGGGCGTGGCCGGCTGTAGCGGGTCGACCCCCGACGATGGGGGGCCACCGACGGGGAACACGGAGCCGACGACCGTCGCGATGACCGACGACCTCAAATTCGACCCACAGGTGGTGCGGATCGGAGCCGGTGAAACCGTCGTCTGGGAGACGACCGGTGCGGTCCCCCACAGTGCGACGGCCTACGAAGCCGACCTCCCCGACGGTGCGGCCTACTTCGCGTCCGGCGACTTCGAAACCGAAGCAGCCGCGCGCTCGGCGTATCCGAGCGGCGGAAGCGTCGGAGAGGGAGAGACCTACAGCCACACCTTCGAGACGGTCGGCGAGTATCCCTACTTCTGTATTCCACACGAGGCCGGGATGCACGGCACCGTTATCGTCGAAGGTTAAGACAAGTAGCGCTCTAGCCCCTCAGCGAGCGAGACGGTGGGCTCGTAGCCTAGCAGCTCGCGGGCTTTTTCGATGTCCGCAACGCTGTCGCGAATGTCGCCCTGCCGCGGAGAGACGTGTTCGATGTCGGCAGACGGTGCGATCTGATCACGGACAGTTTCGGCGACGTCAGTCACGGTCGTCGCGACACCGGTCCCAACGTTGAACGCTTCGCCCGTCGCGTCGGTGGTGGCCGCCAGCAGGTTCGCCTGGACCACGTCGGCGACGTTGACGAAATCACGGGTTTGGTTTCCATCGCCCTGTACCTTCAGCGGTCCGCCGGCGCGCGCCTGTCTGGTAAACGCGGTGATGGCCCCGGCGTAATCGCCCCCGGACTGGCGGGGACCGTAGACGTTGAAGTACCGGAGCGCGACCGTGGGGAGCCCGTAGAGGTCGGCGTACAGCCGACAGTAATGGTCTCCCGAGAGTTTCTCGAGGCCGTAAGGGGAGGTCGGCTCTTTTGGAGCCGTTTCGGTCACTGGGAGAGCCGTCGGCATCCCGTAGATCGCGGCGCTCGACGCAAAGACGACTCGGGCATCCTCGCGGCGAGCCGCCTCAAGCACGGTGAGAGTGCCGTCGACGTTGACCGCGTGACTCGTAGTCGGATCGTCGACGGACTGAGAGACACTGACGATCGCGCCCTCGTGGAAGATGATGTCGACGCCGTCGACAGCGGCTTCGAGCGCCGTCTCGTCGCGGATATCTCCCTCGATAACCGTCGCCTCGTCCGGGCAGTTGGCCCGGTCGCCGTTAGTGAACGTATCAAAGACGCGGACGTCGTTGGCCGGACAGAGCGCGTCGGCGATGTGGCTCCCGATGAAACCCGCGCCACCGGTCACGAGAACCGTCTTATTGGCAACAGTCGGCGTCATGATGGGTTCTCGTGAGCCGATTGTAAATAGGCGGTGGTCGGCCCGACGCCTATCGGGGGAGGGGTTCGGCACGGACGAACTGGACGACGAAGCCGAGTCCGACGGCGGTCGCGGCAATAAAGATGATTACAAAATTTCGAGTGATTGCCACTTGAGAGAAGAAGTCAGTCAGCCCGACGAAATCGTCGTAGGGGTACGGCGGGAGCAGCGGCCACAGGAGGTAGGTGAGCTCCTCGGGTCGCCAGTAGTAGAGTGCGATATAGCTGTCGCCGACTAAGTGGCTAGCGTAGCCGACGCCGAAGGCGAGTCCCACTTCGGGATGCGTCAGATACCACGCGATCGCGAGGATGATAAGCGAGAGGGGAACGGCCACCAACAGTGAATGGGCCAGCGAGCGTCCCGACGGGAGGATGCTAAACCACCACGCGAGGGGTTTGTCGACGAGGTCCGGAAGCTGGGTCGCGACGATCACGGCGATCAGTTCGGCCCGTGAGAGGCGGTGGTGGAGGAGAACGGCGACAGAGAGTAACAAAAGATAGCCGAACGCAGCGTGAGTCCACGGGAACATCGGTGCAGTACCTGACAGCAGGCGGGTTCTTCAACCTAGTGCTGTCACCGCAGCGGTGAAATTATACCCTCCGGCCAAGTAATCCGCGTAATGACGACCGCCCGCCAGCGTCAGTTTCTGTTCGGGCAAATCGGCTGGACGCTCGGTGGCGTCGGTATTCTGGCGAGTGTGGAGTCACTGACGCTCGAATACGCGTTCATTGTCTCGTTCGTTGGGCTCGTGGTGATAACCGCGTTGACCACGCCGATTCACACGACTGTCGAGTGGCGGACACGTCTCCGATGGCCGCTGCTCGTTGGGACGGTCGTGTTCGTCGCACTGGTCGGTCTCCGGACGTTCGGGAAGTTTATTCGCTCGTTGTAAGGTTTGCAACGACGACCAAATTCCCGTCTTCGCGCGACGTCTCGACGGTGACCGGAACTCCGAGTCCGTGAGCGAGTCCGACGCCGATGACCGAGGCCACGGGGTGGTCGAACAGTTCCGTGGTTCCGATACGGCTCCCGGTGACGGTCACTGTTGCGCTCTCGTCGTCGGTCGTTGCCGTGGCGCGCGCGGCCAGCTCGAGGTCGTTGACCAACACGTCGACTAGCACTGAAAGCTGGGTGCCGATCGTTTCGGCCGTCGTAAGGCCGTCGTGGGCCCGCAGAAGTTGCTCGCCCGTGGGATCGAACTCGCGGTCTCCAGCGACGAGCGTGACGCCGCCAGAATCGGGGACGTATTCGTGATCGGTCGCTGGCCGCGGCTGCTGGACGTTGCGGGCCATCGTCGTGTAGATGTCGGTCGCGACGGCCGACGACACCGTGGTGCCGGTCATCACGAACGAGAGCAGGAACGCGACGAAGAGCGCGGTGCCGCCCCAGACGAACAGCAGCGTGTCGAACTGGGAGATCACCAGACCGCCGCCCACGAGTGCGAGGCCCAGAACACCGAACACTCGCGCGGGGTACCGAGGACCGAACCAGTCGTGAGGGCGTCCCCCTGCGACGATCCTACGGGGCATCGTTCGTCACCATGGATGCGACCGCTATCATGCTGCTGTCAAGTCGAGCCGGCCGTTTAGCTGTTGCCGTCCTTGCGCAGTCTGTTGATATTCGGATGCCGGTTCAACACGTGCATCATCACCGCCGCGATACACAGCAGCACCCCCCCGACCGCGAACAGGATAGGCGGGACCAGCCGGATCGAAACGCTCGTGCCGGTCTGAGCGGCGTGTACGAGAAACTGGATCGTCAGCGTGACGCCGAATAGGGTGATCAGACCGCCGGGGAGCCCGAGGATGAGTAGCGGTTTCCCGTACTCGATCGTCCAGAAGATGTTCCGGAGGAGATCGAGACCGTGAGACACCGACCCCTGTGAGCTGGCGTTCTCGACATCGTAGGAGATCGTCGTTTCGACCTCCGACACGCTCAGGCGGTTCCGGTGCGCGTGATGAAGGATATCCGTGCTCGCGCCCATGTTGTCCCCGATCAGCGGATCGGCCGCGAGCGATCGGACCGCGTACAGGCTATAGCTCCGGTAGCCGCTTTGCGTGTCCCGGATGAACCCGCTGGGGCGAAGCTTTCCGAGGCTGGCGTTCGTGAGGTGGTTGATGACCGCTAACCCCACCGACCGGACGAAGGGGATCTTCGTCTTCCGCTCACCGACGTAGCGGCTTCCGATGACGATATCGGTATCCTGGCGCGTCTGTGTCTCGACGAGCGTTGGAATGTCTCCCGGGTCGTGTTGGCCGTCGGCGTCAATGACGACCAAATGCGCCGCCCGTCGGTCGGCGGCCTCGCGGAAGAGCGTTTTGAGTGCACCCCCGTACCCCCGGTTTCGTTCGTGCACCACGACGATTGCGCCGGCATCGCGAGCGCGGTCGGCCGTGTCGTCACGACTCCCGTCGTCCACGACCATGACCTCATCGGCGTACGCGGCGGCGCGATCAACTACCTTCCCAATGCTGTCCGCGGCGTTGTACGCCGGGATGCCGACGACGATCGTTGGACTGTCAGTTGTTTGATCCCAGTGTTCGGGGATAGCAATGACCTCGTAATCGGCATTCTCAAACGCAACAGCCGTCCGATCGTAGTCGATGCGAGGACAATCACGTGTCTGTAAGATAATCCCCGACAAGCCTCGCTCTCTGGCCGTTCGAGATAACAACTGATGAAACTCGCCTTGGCTGGTCCGCCGTGAAGGCGGAGAGAGAACGACGGCACCGAGGTCTGCTAACGTGTCTAGCGTCTCGTCGTTTTTTAAATTGGAGACCACGAACACCGTATGACCGCGGTGTCGTGCTCGAATTGCAGTCCGTAACGCAGCATCCGTGTTACTATCGGTCAGTACGACACCGACTGCGACGTTCTGTAGCAAACGAGCCGCTGGCGGAGCGATCGTATCGGAGGCGTCCACGGCATCCGGCTCGTCGCGGACGACACGGTTGTTTGCATCAGTCATGATCCAGCATCCGTCCACGCAGTTCGGAGCGGACCGTCGAGCGAGACCATCGAACCGCGGCCAGAACGTAGTGTAGATGACCCCTCCGAGAAACCGAGAGGAGGTGTCACGTCACGACCTGTAACTCGAACTGTTACTGCGTTGGTCCTCACAATCTGTCTCCTGTAAAGCCACATGAGGTGACTTCTATGCGTATATGGGCTGCTTAGTAGATAAAAACTGAGGTCTTGGTAAGCTCATCTTAACGCTCCCCTATGCAGGGGACAACGCCAGCGTATCTGCTTCGTTTCAGAGAAGTCATGGGTTC
Organism: Halorubrum aidingense JCM 13560; assembly: GCF_000336995.1. Lineage (GTDB taxonomy): Archaea > Halobacteriota > Halobacteria > Halobacteriales > Haloferacaceae > Halorubrum > Halorubrum aidingense. The sequence continues at coordinate 67,216 of NZ_AOJI01000024.1, forward strand.
TTGGAACGGAGAGCGGGAGCGTGGATCAACCGTCTTCCCACGGCTAACGCCAGGACGGCTCACAGAACTCAGGACGCAGAGAGGCTACCAGATTCGTCGATACGGTGAACGGGTACGGCGTTTTACGCTGGTCTTACAGTGAGCCAGACGTGGACTTGCCGGAGTGGAGACTCCGACCCGGTCCGGTAGAGGCGATATGTCATCCGAAGCTCTTCACCGGCCATCGACGGTTGGACAGTGTGGCGACGGATCGTCCTCTCACCGGGAGAGAGCTGAATGTCGATTCTACCGAGGCGACGTGACTCCCTGACAGTGACGTCGTCTCCGTCGACCGTCACGCGTTCGAGCCGTACCGTAACATAGCCATCGAACGACAACGTGCTTGTTCCGACGCCGACACCAGCGGTGATCGGATCGCCGACAGTTGCGTTCGAGGGGTAGGCCCCCGCCGTGAGTTCACCCGACTCGTTTTCGCCGAGAACATACAGTTCGATGACCGATCCGTCGCTGGTCGACTCCTCGGCGACGACACCGACCGCCCCAGCAGCAGCAATGACCATGAGAATCGTCAGGACGACGCTGACGGCGCTCTCATCGATCACGGCAGTGCGAACGGTTGAGCGGACGGCACCGAGGCCAATACCCGCTTGGTAGGCCGTATCGAGACTCCGACGTCGATACCACGCAACGGCTGTTGCCCCAACGGAGACGACTGACAGCCCTACGACAATAGCCGTCCGGTCAAATCCCCAGATCGTGAAATCAAGCATCACACCAACGACGGTGAGGGCAATCCCGCTCCCGGCAACGCTCGCACCGATACGCGCTACCCACGAGATCTCCGTTGCGGAGCCCGGTGCCAAGTCGCCTCTACGCGGGAACACCGCTGAAACGAGCGCGTACCCCGGAACGAGTAGCACAAAAGGAAGCCCGATGACGACGGCGAGACCTCGGATATCACCGAGCGGAGTGAACACGATACCGGCCAGCAGTATGACAGTCGCGACGACGGCAAAGAGGTCCGCGGCCAGCACTCGATTGTTCGGTACTCCAAGATCCGACATGCCGTGTGGTTCACCTGAGATCAATAAAAAGACGCGGGGTATTCGGCTGACCCAGACGGCTGAACGTCGGGCAGCCCGTGAGAGACGCTACAATGCGTTCATATTATTACTAATATATTACTCCGTTGAAATACTCAAAGAGTTACAGGTTCGCGGGGTAGTTTGACTGGATGCAAGCCCTCCCAAGATCGCGGTTACTCCGATGTATTGAGCAGGCATTTCACTTGCTCGTCGAACTGTCACCCACTACTCTTCGAAGTTCTCGAAACGACGGTACACACTTCATCAGCACATCGTTCTCCTGTGTCTCAGCGTTCGGAAGGATGCGACCTCTCGGACGCTCCTCGACGAACTCATCGAGATGTCCCGCAGTCGGAACGCGATGTTTCCAGAGTGTCGTATTTACAGCCTTGATTGACGTGCTTTTTAAGTAAATATTAGGTGAATCTTCTCTTACTTTTCCTACCAGAATTAAGGGGTCGGTTTCCCGGTCAGCGTCTTTCATTGCCTGCCCCTCCTGACGGTATCCCGAGTCATTGCCCCTCGATTTCGGCGATCGCAAGACGGCGTCGGGTTCAATACACCTTGTGAGTCGCATTGCCGTGAACATGGGTTTACCTCTGGTTAGTTCACGGCGAAAATCGGAAGAAGGCGTCGAGTTAGAATGCTCCGGCTGGGATTCGAACCCAGGTCATTGCCGTGAGAGGGCAATATGATTGGCCGGACTACACCACCAGAGCGCACGTCTGTTTGACGCATCTATCGGTACGAAAGGCGATTGTAAAACAGTTCCGTTTTGACCGCGCCGTGCCGTGGTTTACCGTGGATCGTCCCCGCCCGCTGCGGCGGTCGATGCCACCGACTGCGACCGTCGTCCCCGCCCGCCGCGACTCACACGTTGACGACGAACTCGTCCGGGTCGGCCGCGCCGGCGGCGATCGCGGCGAGCAGGTCGGCGACGGCGTCGAGGTCGTCCAGGTCGATGACTTCCACCGGCGTGTGCATGTACCGGTTCGGGATCGCGATGGTGAGCGACGGAACGCCGCCGCACGAGGTGAAGAAGGCGTCAGCGTCGGTGCCGGTCCGTGTGCCGGCGGCCTGCAACTGCACGTCGATATCGGCGTCGGTCGCCGCCGCTCGCGCACGGTCGACGAGCACTGGATGGTTCGCGCTGCCGCGGGTGACCACGGGGCCGTCGCCGAGCGTGACGGGCCCGCGGCGCTCGCGGTCGACGTCGGGGTTGTCGGTCGCGTGGGTGACGTCGACGGTGAGGAACGCGTCGACGTCGTCGAGGTCGACGCCGACCATCCGAGCGCCCTGCAGGCCGACCTCTTCTTGGACGGTCGAGACGGCGTAGACGGTGGCGTCGACGTCGGCGGCGACGGCGCGGCGGAACCCCTCGGCGGCCGCCCAGGTGCCGGCTCGGTTGTCGATCCCCCGGGCAGCGATCCGGCCGCCGACCAGCTCCTCGACGTCGGTCGTGAAGGTGACGGGGTCGCCGACCTCGACGTGATCGCGGGCCTCCGCGGCGTCAGTCGCGCCGATATCGACGAACTGCGCCGTGATCTCCTCGTACTCGTCTTCGGTCGGATCGCGGAGGTGGATCGCGGTCTGCCCGATGACGCCCTGAACCGGCTCGTCGGCGTGTATCGTCACGTGTTGGCCCTTCGAGACGCTGCGGTCGGACCCGCCGATCCGGGCGATCCGAAGGAACCCGTCGTCGAGCACGTCGCGGACGATGAACCCGATCTCGTCGGCGTGGCCCGTGAAGGCGATCGTCGGCGCATCGGGGTCGCCCTCGTGTACGGCGACGGCGTTGCCGTAGGCGTCGGTCGAAACGTCGTCGGCGAATTCGCGGACGTACGCGGCCCACACCCGCTGACCGGCGGTCTCGAAGCCGGACGGGCTGGCGGTTGCGAGCAGTTCGTCGAGGAACGCTCGCTGCGACTCGTTCATGTGCGAGCCTGTCGGGGAGCGAGTAAGAACTCGCCGATCCGAACCGAGAGCGGCGATCACAGGCTCGAACACGAAGCGGGACGATCACGGCCCCGAGACCTCGCTATGTCCCGTTTCGGCGCCCCGATGCAGCCACCCCCGACACGCATAAGCCGTCGGCGCGCAAATAGTGGTGTATGAGTGACACATCGTTCACGCTGCTCGAGATCACCCTCGGCGACGGCGACATCGATATCGGGCCGCTTGGGCTCGTCGTCGAACCGGGCGAGACGGCCGCGGCGGCGAGACCGGCGGACGGCGTCACGGGAGACAGCGTCGCGGACGACGGATCGAATGGTGACGGCTCGAACGTCGACGACGGCGGCTGCGGTTGCTCGGTGGCGACCGTCGGTTTGGCCCTGCTGGTCGCCGGGCTGGTTACCGCTCTCGGGTTCGCCGCGGCGAAGTTCCTCGGCCGTGACGAGGATGTTCCGTCCGGGATCGCCGGCGACGAGTGACCGGCCGCAGACCGACACAAGGGATTTGAGGGCGACTCCCGTCGAACCGATATGGACATTCTCCGAAGCCTCCGCGCGATCTCCGAGGCGTCCGGCCCCGGCGTCGTCGACTGGGAGCGGGCCGCGGCGGCTGCGAAGGCGAGCACCGACCCCGGTTCGCTCGCGCTCACGCCCACGGAGCGCGAGGGGTACGCGGCCGACGTGCGAGACGCGCGCGGCCGGCTCCGCGGCGTCGCCGGCATCGAGTTCGACGTGCCGGACGCGATCGAGGTGCAGAACCGCCACCACTGGATCGACGCGAGCGTCGACACCTTCCGGAACGTGATGGCGCCCGTCGAGGCGGCCGCGGCCGGCGGTGACGAAACCGCGGTCGGCAGCGACGAGAGCGTCCTCGGCGGGTCGATCGTGGAGCCGACCGGCGGAGCGTCGAATCCCGTGTTCACCGTCTCGCGGGACCTCTCGCGGGTCGCCAACACGGGATCGATGGCGTTCGCGCTCGGCTTTCTCGCCCGAAACGTGCTCGGGCAGTACGACCCGTTGCTGCTCGCCGACGAGCCCGACGCGGCCCACGGGCTCTACTTCGTCCACCCGAACATCGTCGCCGTCGCGGCCTCGCTCGATGTCGACTACCCGCGGTTCAGGCGGTGGATCGCCTTCCACGAGGTCACCCACGCGGCGGAGTTCGGCGCGGCGCCGTGGCTCCCCGAGTACCTCGAATCGCGAGTCGAGCGCGGCGTCGACGGGCTGACGAGCGGACGGCTGACGGTCGCCGACCTGGACCGCGAGTCGTTCGCGGAGCTACAGGCGGCGATGACGGCGGTCGAGGGCTACGCGGAGGTGCTGATGGACCGCGCGTTCGACGACGAGTACGACGACCTGCGCCGCAAACTCGACGAGCGGCGCGGCGGCGGCGGTCCGGTTCGACGGCTCGCGAGCCGGCTGCTCGGTCTCGGCTTAAAACGGCAGCAGTACGAGCGCGGCGCCGCCTTCTTCCGACACGTCGCCGACGCTCGCGGCATCGAGGCCGCCGGGGTCGTCTGGGAGCGCCCCGAGAACCTTCCGACGAGCGCGGAGATAGAGGACCCGGACGCGTGGCTGGTGCGGGTCGATCCCTGAGCGAAGCGGCGGGCGACTGACGAGGCCGGGGAGGTGTGAGGGACGATTGCGATGCGGAGCAGCGGGGCCTGTGGAGGCGTCCCCCGGCGATCCGCTGGCAACTCCTTATAAATACGCGGAGGGCGCGAAGCCCTGCTGGCAGCCGGCGTCGGAGCTGTCGACGACTGGTAATCTGTGAGAGCGCGGGGTGTCACCGACGGCAACGCCATTCTCCACTTATAAATAATCGGTCGGTCGGTTCGATTCGCGCACCGCTGCGATCGGTTCTCCACGCCGGACGGAATCGGCGTCGAATCACGACGGAATCGGCGTCGAATCGGTCGTGACCCGCCCGCACCTTACGCCAGTCGCTTGTCCCGGAACGCTCGGATCACGTCTTGCCGGGCGATGATGCCGACGAGCCGCTCGTCGTCGTCGACGACCGGAACCCGGTTGATGTCCGGGTCGTCACCGGTGAGCAGATCGAGCACCACCTCCACGTCCGTGTCGGGCGTGACCGTCGCGACGTCGGTGCTCATCACGTCGGAGATGGGGCGGTCCGCGTTGCGGACCATGTCCACGCCCAGATCGAGGTCGGCCCACGGCGGCTTCACCTGATAGGTGAGCGTGTCGACGAACGGCGGGAGCCCGATCGGAATCCACAGCGTCTCGTCGTCCGGTTCGAACAGGTCGACGAGGTCAGACTCGGTGACGACGCCCACCACGCGGTCGTCATCGTCGACGACGGGGAACCCGCTGAAGTCGTAGCGGGCGAATCGCTTGAACACGTCCGCGACGTCGTCGTCCCGGGCGACCGTCTTCACGTCGGTCACCATCAGGTCACGCGCTTGCATACAGTCATCGTCGCATCGGGAGTCCGTAGGCGTTTCGACTGAAGCCTCGCACCTCTCGGCTGGGGCGTCGCGTTCGGGGAACCCGCCGCGACTCGCGGCGGGACATCGACGCCTCTCGGGATGTGAATTATAGAGTGGCCGGGGTGGGCTCCGAACCCACGATCTCCGCATGTCCCAGGTCCGAGGCTCGGCGGAGCCACGGGAAGGACGCGGACGCTTCCAAGGCGTCACCGCACCGAATCTCCGAACCCTATGAGTGCGGCGCTATGTCCAGCTAAGCCACCCGGCCTCACCTTTCCGTACCGCGATGAAACTCTTTAAGCTTCCCATCCGTCGGAGGATTGTGAGTCGGTGACAGGGAACGGGCGGCGACCGGTCGGCAGCCGGCAAGCGGCCGATCGGCGGCCGATCGGCGGTTGGTGATCGCGGAACTCCGCGTTCGCATTCGTGGTGCCGCGGCCGCTGTGCCGCGCCTGCGAGGCGGCGTCCGTGACGCCACGATCACGCGACCGCAACCGCACGGCTCCGGCGGACCCCGCGGATTTATCACCGGCGGGGCGGATAGCCGCGATATGAGCCTTCCCGAACTGCTCGCGGAGACCGTCGGCGACGAGAACGTCGTCGCGACGGTCCCGCTCGGGGGTGACGACCGCCTGGCGGTCACGCCGACGCGAACCCTCGTCTACCGCGGCGACGGGCTGTTGTCCGACGAGTCGGTCGCCACGTACTCCCACGACGTCGAGCACATCGCGCTCTCGACCGGCCGCCGTAAGGCGAAACTCACCCTCGGCTACGGCCTCGACGGCGACGAAACCATCACCGTGCCCGTCAAGCGCGCCGACGAGGTCCTCCACCCGATCCTCGCCGGCGTCCTCTCGGCGCGAAGCGTCACCGACCCGGGCGAGTCGGTCGTCCGCACGTTCCGATTTTCGGACCTCACCCTCGTCGTCACCAGCGATCGTCTCGTCAAACACGTCGGGTCGGCGGTCTGGGACGAAGAGTTCGAGGAGTTCCCCTACGCCGACCTCACGAATCTCGACTTCGAGGAGGGAACCGTCGCGACCGCCGTCGTGCTCGCGCACGGCGGGCGCTCGGAGCGCTTCAAAGCCCCCAACGAATCGGCCCGCGCGGTCCGGGAGACCCTCGTCGACGCCGTGTGCGCGTTCCACGATGTCGACAGCCTCGAGGAGTTCCGGGTGACGGTCGCGGCCGACGAAGACGGGGGCGGCGACGCCGACGCGACGGCGAACACCGGCAGCACCACCGACTTCGGCGAGGGACCCGATCCGCTATCGGCCTCGCCCGTGGCCGACGCGGAGGCCGAAGCGGAGGCCAACGCAGAGGCCAACGGAGAGGCTAGCGCAGAGGCCGACACGGCGGCGGAGCCGGAGCACGAACCGGCCTCGACCGCCGCGGTGGGGTCCGAGTCCCAAGCCGTGAGTGATGTCGACCGCGGGGACGCCGGACCCGAAGGTGCCGATCCCGCCGACCGCGACGGTTCGGACCCGCTCTCGGCCGGCGTCGGGGATGCTGCGCCACCGACATCGGGGGATTCGACCGCGGCCGTCACGGACAACGCCGGACCCGAAGGCGCCGCGTCGACGGGGTCGACGGGGTCGACAGCCTCGGACGCGTCGGACGCCGATCTCATCCGCGGAACCGACGAGAGCGTGTCTGAGACGTCCGCTGTCGACACCGGTGCCGACCGTCTCAGCGACGCCGACCGCCTCAGCGACGCCGACCGCCCGGACGATGAATCGTCGGCGCCGACGAACGCCGACGCGTTCGACGGCTCGCCCTTCGAGAGCGCCGGCGTCGAGGGCGAGGACCTCGCGACGGAGGTCGCCGCGCTCCGCAGCACGGTCGAAGCCCAGTCCGAGCGGCTCGACCGGCAGTCAGTGCTCATCGAGCAGCTGATCGAAGAGCTCCGACGCGGGCGGTGAGCGGATCAGGTCCGCCATTCTCCAAAACGATAGTCAGGACGGACGTTTTATCACCGCGACGCCGAACGTTCGGAGCGTGATCGCGCAACTCGGAACGCAGTTCGACGCGCTCTTGAGCGGCGTCACGACGACCGAGGCGCGTCTCGTCGCGACACTCGGTATCCTCCTCGCGACGGCCGCGATCGGCTGGCTCCTGCTTCCTCGCACCGTTCGCGCCGGCGAGCGCGTCGCGTCGCGCTGGCTGGAGCGGTTCCTCGACGGCCGCGGCGAACACTCAATCGCGACGCTCCGGGAGGCCGTCCCCCTCTCGTTCGGACTGCGACTGATCGTCGGCATCCTTCAACTGGCGCTGTTCTCGCTCGCCACCGCCGCGATCCTCTCGCTGTGGGGGCAGTTCGCCCTCGTCGTCGCGGCGTTGCCCGTCGCGGAGAACGCGCTGACGGTCGGCGCGCGGGTCGTACTCTCCGGGTTCCTTTTAGCGGGCGCCTACATCGCGAGCGATCTGCTGGAGGCGTACGTCTCGGCGCTGTCGGACGACAGCGACCGCATCACGGCCCATCAAGAGCAACTGCTCACCCGGATCATGCAGGTCGGGCTGCTCGCCGTCGCCGGGCTCACCGTCCTCGGCATCTGGGGCGTAAACCTCGGTGGGCTCCTCGTCGGCGCCGGATTCCTCGGAATCGTCCTCGGGATGGCCGCTAGACAAACGCTCGGGTCGCTCATCGCCGGCTTCGTGTTGATGTTCGCGCGCCCCTTCGAGATCGGCGACTGGGTCGAGATCGGCGACGAGGAGGGGTTCGTCACCGAGATCACCATCATGAACACGCACATGCGGAACTTCGACGGCGAGTACGTCGTGGTGCCGAACGACCTCGTCACTAATCAGGCGATCACCAACCGGAGCCGGGAGGGGCGGCTCCGCATTCACATGGAGGTCGGCATCGGCTACGACGACGACCCGACCCGCGCCAGCGAGATCGCCGAAGACGTGCTGACGGGGATCGACACCGTCGCGAACAACCCGAAACCGTACGTCATCCCCTCCGCGTTCGGCGACTCCGCGATCCTCCTCGATCTCCGCTTTTGGATCGACCCGCCGACGCCGCAGGCGCGCTGGCGGTCGAAAGCGACCGCCGTCGAGGAGATCCAGCGCCGGTTCGCGGACGCCGGCATCTCCATCCCATACCCGCAGCGGACGGTGACGCACCCGCCCGAGACGGCCGCCGACGACGAGACGGTCGAGCGCGTCGAGCGCCTCGATACTCCTCCCGGAAGCCGGCCGAGTGGCGGCGACTGACGTCGGCTGACGCCGGTTGACGCCGATTGCCGCCAATTGACGCGGAGCGGTTCACCGCTCATCCGACTCGTCGCTCGTCCGGTTCCCCGTGGAGTTCACTGATCCCGTTCGAACCCCGCCGCGAACGTCGCCTCGTCGACCGAGAGCACCGTCGGTCGACCGTGCGGACACGCGTACGGTCGCTCGCACTCGCCCAGCCGATCGAGCAGCGAGCGGTGCGCGTCGCGGTCGAGGTCACCGAGGTCACCGCGCTTCACCGAGGGGTGACACGCCAGGTCGGCGAGCAGCGCTTCGCGCGCGTCTCGCGGCGACTCCCCGGTCGACAGCGTCGCGAGCGCGTCGCGGAACGCCCCGGCGTCGGCCGCGCGTCCGAAGGGCGCCGGCACGGTCCGGAGCCGCACCGTCCCACCGCCGAACGGCTCCGTCTCGAACCCGAGCGCGGCGAGATCGGCGGCGTGCGCCTCCGCCGCGGCCGCCTCGGGCGCCGATAGCGACACCGTCGCCGGCGGGTCGAGGGCGGCGGTCGGAACCGGGTCGCCGTCGAACGCCCGGGCGAGCCGCTCGTAGTTCACCCGCTCGTGGGCGGCGTGACCGTCGATCACGAGCAGTTCGTCGCCCGCCTCGACGAGGAGATAGAGGTCGCGGAACACGCCGATCGGTTCCGCGTCCGCGAAGGTCGCAGAGCGGCGCCCGTCCGCCTCCCCGACCGGGTCGAGCGCCGACTCGAGGTCGGTGTCGACGGACGCCTTCCGGCGCAGGTCGGCGCCGGTGAGCGCGTCGCCGACGGCGGCCTCGACGGCCGCGGCCACCGCCTCGCGGTCGCGGAGGCCGACCTCGCGTTTCGCCGGGTGGACGTTCGGGTCCACTCGTTCCGGCGGGACCGAGACGGCGACCGCGGCGACCGGCTCTCGGCCGTCGGGGAGCAGCCGCCCGTACCCGGCCCGGACCGCGGCCGCGAGCCGATCGTTCCGGACCGGCCGCCCGTTCACCGCGATCCGAACGTGATCGCGCGAGGCGCGAGTGATCGAGGGGTACGCGAGGGCGCCGGAGACGGACACCGACACCGCCTCGCCGACGTCGGTCGCGTCGGGAGCCGTCTCCTCGGGAGCCGTCTCGTCGGAAGCCGTCTCGCCGGAAGCCGTCCCGCCGTCGACGCTCGCGTCCAAGACCGTTGATCGGCTCGCAGTCTCCCGATCGTACACGCCCAGCAGGGCGTCCGTGACGCCGGTTCCGGACGTCGAGAGCGTCGTCGATCCGTCGTGATCGAGCGTGAACGCGACCTCGGGGGCCGCGAGCGCGTAGTCGGCGACGACTCGCGAAAGCCGCGCGAACTCGGCGGCGGCGCCCGCGAGCGACTCGCGCCGGGCCGGGCGGGTCGCGAAGAGGTCCTCGACGGTCACCGTGGTGCCGCGGGCGCGCCCGGCGTCGGCGACGGTCGGATCACCGCTGTCACTGTCGCCGACGTCGCCGACGTCTCCGTCGCCACCGTCACCGCGGTCGTCGCGGTCGCCGGGGACGAGCGCGCGTCCGGTGGTCGCCGTCCCGTCCACGACGACCCGCGTGCCGACCGGTCCGCCGTCGCTCGTGACGAGTTCGAGGCGCGCGGCGTCGGCGATCGCGGCCAGCGCCTCCCCGCGGAAGCCGAGCGACTCGACCCCGACCGGGTCGCCGTCGGGAGCGAGTTTGCTCGTCGCGTGGCGCTCGACCGCGCGACGGGCGTCGGTTCGGCTCATCCCGCGGCCGTCGTCGGCGACGCGGATCCGGTCGGTCCCGTCACCCTCGACCGCGATCTCGACGCGGGACGCCCCGGCGTCGAGCGCGTTGTCGATCAGTTCCGCGACGACCCGCGCCGGTCGGGTGACCACCTCGCCGGCGGCGATCCGATCGACGGTGGCGGGGTCGAGTCGGCGAACCCGGGCGGCCGCTTCGTCACTCTCCATCGTCGATCCTCGACTGGAGGTCGTGCAGGGCGTTCAGCGCCTCGATCGGCGTCGTCTGCGCGAGGTCGATGTCGCGGAGTTCGGCCGCGAGGTCGGGTGCGAGGCCGGGCGTCCCGTCGTCGGCCCGGGTGTCGGAGTCCCGGGTGTCGGCAGTGGGGGTAGCGTCGTCGGGAGCGGTGTCGGCGGCACCTCGTGCGGCCTCGTCGTCACCGGTCGCGCCGGACTCGTCGGCCACAATCCCGCCTGCGGGATCGGCGTCTCTCCCTACGGGATCGTCGTCCTCCGTAACTAGCGACCGCGATCGCTCGACGACGGGCGCCGGAACCCCGGCGAGTTCGGCGACCTCGACGCCGTACGACGAGGAGGAGGCGCCGGGGACGATCCGGTGGAGGAAGGTCACGTCGCCGTCCTCGCGGGTGGCGGTGAAATGGAGGTTGAAGACGCGCTCGCGCTCGGCCGCGAGGTCGGTGAGCTCGTGGTAGTGAGTGGCGAAGAGGGTCGTCGCGCCCAGATCGTCGTGGATGAACTCGGCGGCGGCGCGGGCGATGGCGCGCCCGTCGGTCGTGGCGGTGCCGCGCCCGACTTCGTCGAGGAGCACGAGCGAGTCGGAGCCCGCGTCGTGGAGGATCTCCGTCAGCTCGCTCATCTCGCGCATGAACGTCGACTGCCCGCCGGCGATGTCGTCGGAGGCCCCGACGCGGGTGAACAGCCGGTCGAAGACGGGGAGAGTGGCGGCCTGCGCGGGGACGAACGAGCCGGTCTGCGCGAGCACGACCGCGAGCGCGACCGACCGCATATACGTCGACTTCCCGCTCATGTTCGGCCCCGTGATCACCGCGATCGAGCCGCGGGGGAGGGACGCGTCGTTGGGAACGAACGACCCCGACCCGCGCTCGACGACCGGGTGGCGACCCCCCTCGATCTCGACGCCGGCATCCGCGTCGTCGACGATCTCCGGGCGGACGTAGTCGCCGCCGACGGCGACGGCCGCGAACGAACAGAGGGCGTCGAGCTCGGCGAGCGCCTCCGCGAGTCCCTGGATCCGTTCGGTCTCGGCGGCCACGCGCTCGCGGACGTCGACGAACCGCTCGTACTCCATGGCGTCGGCGCGCTCGGCGGCGGCGACGATCTCCTCCTCGCGCTCTTTCAGCTCGGGGGTGACGTACCGCTCGCTGTTCTTGAGTGTCTGTCGCCGGCGGTAGTCGTCCGGGACCCGGTCCGCGTTGGCGTCGGTCACTTCGATGTAGTAGCCGTGGACCTGATTGTGACCCACCGACAGCGAGTCGATCCCGGTGCGCTCGCGCTCGGTCGCCTCTAGGTCGGCGACCCACTCGCGACCCTCGCGCTCGGTCGCACGAAGGGCATCGAGGTCGTCGTCGAACCCGTCCCGGATCACGCCGCCCTCGGTGATCTCGGGCGGAGGGGTGACGGCGATGGCCTCGTCGATCAGCTCGCGGACGGCGACGAGCTCGTCGAGGCGGTCCCGGAGGTCGCGGAGGTGATCGGTGCGGGGGCGGTCAGCGTCGTCGGCCTCGGAGGCGGTGTCTTCTTCACCCGCCAGCGTCGCCTTCAGCTCCGGAACGACCGCGAGCGTCGCATGCAGCGACCGGAGGTCGCGGGCGTCGGCGCGGCCGCGGGAGATCCGCCCGACGAGGCGTTCGAGGTCGTAGGCGGTCGACAGCGCCTCGGCGACGCCCTCGCGGACGAGGCTTCGGTCGGCCAGCTCGCCGACCGCGTCGTGACGGCTCCGGATCGCCTCGACGTCGACGAGGGGGCGCCGGAGCCACCGCTCCAGACGGCGCCGACCGAGCGCGCAGTTCGTCTCGTCGAGGGCGTCGAACAGGGTGTCGCTCGCGCCGAGCCCGCGGTTCTCGAACAGCTCCAGGCTGCGCTGGGCGGCCGCGTCGAGCCGGAGCCGGTCGCGGGGGTCGTACCGCCGGATCCGGGTGACGTACGAGAGCGGTCCGTCGTCGCCTTGAGTGTACTCCGCGTACGCGAGCACGGCGCCGGCCGCCCGAAGCTCGGCGTCGGCGTCGAACCGTCGCTCCGGGGCGGAGAGGTACGCCGAGAGCCGTTCGGTCGCCGCGCACCGATCGAAGACGTCCGCGTCGTACTCGTGAGTGGTCCAGCCGCGCTCGGCGTCCGCGGGCGCGAAGTCGGGGGCGGCGGGTCCGGTGATCAGCTCCGCGGGGGCGACGCGGTCGAGCTCCTCGGCGATCGCGTCGCGGTCGCCGGCGGTGACGAGACACTCGCCCGTGGACACGTCGACGGCGGCGAGACCGACGGAGCCGTCGGGGTCCGCTTCCTCCTCACCGGCCGCCACCGCCGCGACGTAGTTCGTCGTGCCGGCCTCCAGTAAGTCGTCCTCGACGACGGTTCCGGGCGTGATCACCTCGGTGACCGCCCGGTCGACGAGCCCCGAGGCCTGGTCGGCGTCTTCGACCTGGTCGGCGAGCGCGACGCGGTAGCCGGCGTCGAGCAGCGAGTCGAGGTACGGCGCGGCGTTGTCGATGGGGACGCCCGCCATCGGGTAGTCGCCGGTCGAGTCGGAGCGCTCCGTCAGCGTCACTTCACAGACCCGGGAGACGGCCGTGGCCGCCTCGCAGAACGCCTCGTAGAAGTCGCCGACCTGAAACAGTACGAGCGCGTCCTCGTGGGGCGCGCACAGGTCCGCGTACTGAGAGAGCATCGGCGTCAGCTCCTCGCGGGCGGCGGCGATCCCGGGCGGCAGCCCCGTCACCGTCTCTCGGTCCGCCGTTGGCATACCACGGATCCGGTCGCCCGCGGGCATAAACCGTGCGGAGGCGGTCGGGACCTCCGAGACGGCCACCGCGGAGACCGATCGCTCGACAGCCATCGGCGAGACGCTTACAACGCTGGCGCCCCGATCACGGTCGTGACGAATCGAGCGATCATCGTCGGCTTGGCCGCGACGTTCATCGGACTGACGGCGTTGCTCGCCGTCGCCGGAGTCGTCGTCTCTCCGGTGCTTCTGATCCTCGCCGTCCCCTTCGGCGTCGTCGCGTACTTCCTCTGGTACCACGCCAGCGGTCGACTCCGCGATCGGGTTCGGCGGGAGGCCGCGCGGGCCGGGCCGGCAGAACACCGACGAGCGAGGCAACGCGCCCGGGCGGCGGAGCACCGGCGAAGCGCGCACCGGTCGGCCGGCGCCGGCGGCGGCGCCACGGACGGCGGGTTCGGAGCGAGCGGGGCCGCGGGCGGCTTCGGCGGTCGTGACCCGCGTGGTTCCCGTGACCCGCGTGACCCCCGCGACCGCGCCCCCTCGACGAGCGGGATGACCGAGCGGGAGGCGTACGAGACGCTCGGGCTGGATCGAACCGCCGGACAGGACGCGATTCGATCGACCTACCGGGAGCAGGCGAAGCGGCTCCACCCGGACGGCGAAGACGGCGACGAAGCGGCGTTCAAAGAGCTCACCGAGGCGTACGACCTGCTCAAACGGTAAGGCGTTCCGGGGTCTCATGAGGCGGATCGAACTCCGATCAGGCCCCGCGAACTCGGATCGGACCCCGCGAACTCGGATCGGACCCCGCGAACTCGGATCAGTCCTTCCGGAGGGCGTCGGCGACGACCGACGCCGCGTCGGCCAGTTCCTCGCGGGTGTTGACGTTCGTGAACGTACGCGGCGTCGTGCGCTCTCGGATCGACGCGTCGCCGCCGACGACTCGATCGAGTTCGTCGAGCGGCGCCAGTATCTTTCGGTCGCCGCGAGCCAGCGCGCGGTCGCAAGCGGCCGCCATCGCGTCGGCGCGGTACACCGCCTGCGTCGTCTGGAACCATCGGTCGTCGAGCCGCGGAACCGCGGCGTCGTGCCCCGCGGCGTCCTCCACGAGCGTCGCGAGGAACGACGGGTCCGCGAACGGCATGTCGCAGGCGACGACCGCGACGTAGTCGCCGGGGGCCGCCCGGCAGACGTTCCGGATGCCCGCCACGGGGCCGCGGTCCGGTTCGGCGTCGAGCGCCCACCGGACGGGCAGCGACAGGCCGTCGAGCGCGGTTTCGATCGCGTCCCGCTGGTCGGGCCGACAGCTGATCACGAGGTCGTCGACGATCGGGTCGCCGCCGGACGCGCGCGCCGCGCCCGGGGGAACGGGGTCGTCGGCGCCGGCGAACCGGTTCGCGACGCGCCGGATCATCGGGACGCCCGCAAGGTCGACGACGGACTTGTCGGCGTCGCCGAAGCGCGTCGAGCGGCCGCCGGCGAGGATGGCTCCGCTGGTCATGGGTAGTCCGTCGTTAGCGAGGGGCTTTTCCATTGCGGTGAGCGGGGGCAGAGTCCGCGGAACCGCGCCGTTCTCAGACGCCACGCAACGGCCGATAATCGGACGAAAGCCACCCGTTAAGTGGGCGGCGCCCTACCGATCGAACATGGCAGAGGCCACGGATCTAGAGGAGCTGAAGCGGGGGACCGAACTGGTCAAGCGCGGCTTCGCGCAGATGCAGAAAGGGGGCGTCATCATGGACGTCGTCACCCGCGAACAGGCCCGGATCGCCGAGGACGCCGGCGCGGTCGCGGTGATGGCGCTGGAGGCCGTCCCGGCCGACATCCGCAAGCGCGGCGGCGTCGCGCGGATGCCCGACCCCGGCAACGTCACCGAGATCATCGACGAGGTCTCGATCCCGGTGATGGGCAAGTCCCGGATCGGCCACCGCAAGGAGGCCGAGATCCTGGAGTCGCTCGGCGTCGACATGATCGACGAGTCGGAGGTGCTCACGCCCGCCGACGACGAGTATCACACCGACAAGCGCGACTTCGCGTCTCCGTTCGTCTGCGGCGCCCGCGACCTCCCCGAAGCGCTCCGGCGCATCCGCGAGGGCGCGGCCATGATCCGGACGAAGGGCGAGGCCGGCACCGGCGACGTCAATCAGGCGGTCAAACACCAGCGCACCATCAAAACCCAGATCCGGACGCTCACCGGCCTGAACCACGAGGAGCGCGAGAAGTGGGCCCGCGAGCACGGCGCCCCCCGCGACCTCGTCCACGAGACCGCGGACGCCGGGCGGCTCCCGGTCGTCAACTTCGCGGCCGGCGGGATCGCGACGCCCGCGGACGCCGCGCTCATGATGTACCACGGCTGTGACGGGATCTTCGTCGGATCCGGGATCTTCGGCGCGGAGGACCCCGTCCAGATGGGCGAGGCGATCGTCGAGGCCGTCAACAACTGGGACGACCCCGACGCGCTGGCCGAGATCGCCTCCGGGATCGGCAAGGGAATGAAGGGGCAGTCGAACGCCGACATCCCCGAGGAAGAGCGGCTGCAGGGCCGCGGCGTTTAAATAGGAACTCGCCCGCTGCGGCGCCCGGAGCGTCTCTGGCGTCCGGGGTGACCCCGGCGTCGTGTCAACGGCTCCCCCGCAAGCGAACGGTTTTTGCGTCGACCGACGGGAGAGGACGTATGAACGAGGACACCCCCGACGAGACGGCGCAGGGTGCGGCGGCTCCCGAGGCGGCGACTGCCGGGGATCGAGGCGCGCCCCGCGCCGACGGCGGGACCGAGCCGGCCGACGGACCGACCGAGGACGTCGCGCTCGACCCGTGGGGGTCGGCGTCGGTCGGCGATTACGCGGACCTCTTCGAGGAGTTCGGCATCGAGGCGTTCGACGACGTCGCCGACGACGTGATCGACCCGCACTACCTGATGCGCCGCGGCGTCATCTTCGGGCACCGCGAGTACGACGCGGTCGTCGAGGCGATGGCGAACGACGAGCCGTTCGCGGCGCTCTCCGGGTTCATGCCCACCGGCGACCCGCATATCGGCCACAAGCTCGTCTTCGACGAGCTGATCTGGCACCAAGAGCAGGGCGGCGACGCCTTCGGGCTGATCGCCGACCTCGAAGCCCACTCCGCCCGGGGGATGTCGTGGAGCGAGATCGACGAGCACGCCCGCAACTACCTCCTCTCGCTGCTCGCGCTCGGGTTCGACGCCGAGGACGGCGAACTGTACCGCCAGTCCGACAACCGCGAGGTCCAGGACCTGGGATTCGAACTCGGCTCGAAGGCGAACTTCTCGGAGTTCGAGGCGATCTACGGCTTCGACGGCGAGACCAACATCTCGCACATGCAGAGCGTGATCACCCAGACCGCGGACATCCTCTACCCGCAGCTCGTCGACGAGCCGAAACCAACCGTGATCCCGGTCGGGCCGGACCAGGACCCGCACGTCCGGCTGACCCGCGACCTGGCGACCCGCGTGCGCTACTTCAAGGTGACCGAGGCGTTCGCCTCCTTCGAGCTGAACGACGACGAGCGCCGGCTCGTGCGGGCCGCCTACGACGCGCTCGCGGCCGGCGACGGAGGTGCCGAGGACACCGAGAGCGACGAGAACGCCGAGAGCGACGTGCGCTGTGGGGACGCCGCCGACTGGCTCGCCGACTACGAGCCGCCCGAAACCGACTCGGCGGCCACTGACCTCGTCGCCGCCAAGTCGACCGCCCTCGACAAGCTCCGATCGGGGGGCAAGGAGCCGCTCCGCCCCCGGGTCCGCTTCTTCGACCGCAACGCCACCGAGGCGGCGTTCGAGGCGCTTATCGAGGCGGTCGACGGCGAGAAACGCGTCTTCGAGGGCCACGTCGACGCGTTCGACCTCACCCGTGAGGAGGCCGAGGCGCTGGCGCGCGACGTCGAGATCGACCACGACGGGTTCGGCTTCCGCCAGCCCTCCTCTATCTACCACCGCTTTATGACCGGGCTCACCGGCGGCAAGATGTCCTCGTCGGTCCCGGCAAGCCACATCTCGCTTTTGGACGACCCCGAAGACGGGTACGACAAGGTGCGGTCGGCGACGACCGGCGGCCGCGACACCGCCGCCGAGCAGCGCGAACTGGGCGGCGAGGCCGACGAGTGCCCCGTCTACGAGCTGTACGCCTACCTGCTCGCGGGCGACGACGACGAGCTCACGAAGACCGTCTACTCCGAGTGCGTGAACGGTGAGCGCCTCTGTGGCGGCTGTAAGGAGCAGGCCGCGGACCTCATGCGCGAGTTCCTCGAAGACCACCAGGAGAAGCGCGCGGAGGCCGAAGAACTGCTCGACGACCTCGACATCGATCTGGACTCCGACCGCCGCGGCACCGGCGGCGAGCACTGAGGCCGACCGACGACCGCCGCTCGCGACGTCCTATTTATAAGCACCCGTGCGGCGGCGTCCGCGGCGGATCGACCGTTTATAAAAGTGTCCGCGACTGCGCCCGGAAGCGTTCGCGACGAGAACGACTCACGGGCTGCCCTCCGGCTCGTCGCGCGACTACAGCTCTCGTTTCACGTAGCTCCCGATGACCCCGCCGATCGCGCTGAGTGCCATCGTGTAGGCGAACACGAGCGCGATGATCCCGAGGATAAACAGGGCGCTCCCGAGCACGACGCCAGCGTCCGGAGCGACCGGGACGACGAACAGGATCAACAGCAGGATTCCGAACACGGGGATCGAAGCTATCGCGCCCGATATCGCGCCGACACGGAGGCCGTCGTTCGTCTCGCCGCCCTCGAGGTACCCCGCCACTGCGCCGCCGAGCACGGGTCCGATGCCAGTAAATGAGAGTACGAACGTCGCGACCGCGCCGATGAGCGCGTTGAGGAGCGTGTTGCTGGTGTTCACAGGTGTCTCGTCGACGGCGGGACGTATAATTCTCCGGGACGGAGCCGCCGCCGCGCTTCCGGCCGAGTTTCTCGCGTCGGCGCGCTCCGAGCCGATGGTTTATGAGGCGGGCGGTACCTGTCACGGGTATGACCGAGCAGGAGACGATCCACGTCGCGGACGTCAGCGAGGGGATCGGCGGCGACGCGACGGCGGAACCGGGATCACCGGTCGAGCTCCCGGTGGTAGACGTGCTCACCGGCCGCTCCTTCATAACGGGGAAAAGCGGGTCCGGCAAGAGCAACACCGCGAGCGTCGTCATCGAGAACCTCCTCGACAACGGGTTCCCCGTGATGATCGTCGACACCGACGGGGAGTACTACGGCCTCAAAGAGGAGTACGAGATCCTCCACGCCGGCGCCGACGAGGAGTGCGACATCGTCGTCTCTCCCGAGCACGCCGAGAAGCTCGCGAACCTCGCCTTAGAGCAGAACGTCCCGATCATCCTCGACGTCTCCGGCTACCTCGAAGAGTCCGTCGCCAACGAGCTGCTGCTCGAGGTCGTCAAACAGCTGTTCGCCAAGGAGAAGCGCCTCAAGAAGCCGTTCCTCCTCGTCGTCGAGGAGTGCCACGAGTACATCCCGGAGGGCGGCGGCATGGACGAGACGGGCAAGATGCTGATCAAGGTGGGCAAGCGCGGCCGGAAACACGGGCTGGGGATCGTCGGTATCAGCCAGCGCCCCGCCGACGTGAAAAAGGACTTCATCACCCAGTGCGACTGGCTCTGCTGGCACCGGCTCACGTGGGACAACGACACGAAGGTCGTCGGCCGCATCCTCGGCTCGAAGTACGCGAGCGCCGTCGAGGATTTGGGCGACGGCGAGGCCTTCCTCATGACCGACTGGGACGAGTCGATCCGTCGGATCCAGTTCCACCG
Organism: Halorubrum aidingense JCM 13560; assembly: GCF_000336995.1. GTDB lineage: Archaea > Halobacteriota > Halobacteria > Halobacteriales > Haloferacaceae > Halorubrum > Halorubrum aidingense. The sequence continues at coordinate 86,391 of NZ_AOJI01000024.1, forward strand.
CAAGCAGACGTTCGACGCGGGCGCGACCCCCGGGCTCGACGATTTCGAGCGCCCGGAGCTCAAGTCGGTCTCCAGCGACCTCGTCGGCGAGCTGCAGTCGATCTCCGACGAGAAGGCCCGTCACGAGTCCGAGCTCGCCGACCTCAGACAGGAGCTCGACAAGAAACGCCAGCGTATCACCCAACTCGAGCGCGAACTGGAGGACGCCCGCGACCTGAGCAGCATGGCCGACCAGTTCGCACAGGCCCTGCTCGGCAAGGCCGAGGCCCCCTACCGCGGTGGCGGCGGCCGGTCCGTAGCGTCCGCGAAGCGACGCGATCAGGCCGACCTCGCCAGCTACGACGCCGACGGCGTCGACGCCGGCACGGCCGAACCGGACGACACGGCAGACACGGACGGTGACGGTACCGCGGCGACGGACGACGCCAAACCGGACGGCACCGAGGAGAAACGGACGGCCGACGCGGATCCGATCGACGGGGACGGCGCCGCCGACGGCGACCGTCCCCGTTCCGCCTCCGACGTAGACCCCGTCACGCGAGCGGACGTGGCCGAAAGCGCGCTCCGGTTCGACGACGCCGTCGAACTCGGCACCCGCGAGGCCGTCATCGAAGAGCTTCGAAGCCGCATCGAGTCGCTGCCGGAGCTGTCACGGGAGATGCTTCGCCACTACCGCCGCGAGGGCGTCAGCGACCCCGTCGCGGCCCACATCGACGCCGGCGGCGACGGCGACTCCGGGCACGCCTACAGCCGCCACCGCCCGATCCGACGGGCCGGGGTCATCCGACACGCCGGACGAGGGCAGTACGCCTACGCGGTTCCCGACCTGATCCGCGAGGCGTACGCCGACCGCCTCGACGCGGAGAGCGTCGAAGAGATCGTCCGCGCGGTCGAGACCGCATTTGTTCCGCCCGCAGCGCGACGCACCCCACGAGACGCGGAGCGTCCCGAAACCGACGGGAACGTCGACTCGGACACGTCAGCGATCGCCGGCGGGAGCGGTGGGAGCGGCGGGAGCGGCGGGAGCGGCGGGAGCGGCGGGAGCAGCAAGAGTGGTGAGAACAGCGGAAGTCGCGAGAACAGCGGGAGCGGCGACGAGGACGGGAGCCACGACGACGACGGGACCGAAGCGGGGCAGCGAGGGTCGGGCCTGAGCGACGCCGCCCGCCGAGTCGCCGAGCGCGGGTACGGCGACGAGTGAGGGCCGTCAGCGGCGATAGCGCGCCCGGCTCACCACCGGTCGCCGGCGTATCGGGACAGGACGTCGCGAACCGTCGACTGCCGGTCCCGGTCCGTGTTCTGCTTGGTCCGGTCCGCGAGCTGTTGGTTCTTCTTCGCGAGGAGTCGCTCGTACCGTTCGATGACCCGCTGTAGCTCCTGTTCTTTCCGTTCGAGTTCGGACTCGAGCCGGTCGGCGCGGCGTCGAGCGGCCTCGGGGTACTCACGGGCGTCGCCGCGGCTGTCGCCACCGGGCCGCCGGTCTGTGGCGTCTCCCGGCGTGTCGGGTGTCGTTCTCGCCGTCTGTCGTTCGTTCCAGTTCCACTCCTCCTGGCCGTTCACGCGCTCTACGGGGAGGTCCGGGATCATGGTTCCTGATGTCATATACCATGTCAGCGCACATAAGTTCGAGTCAGACGGGCGTCATGCTCTCGATCGAACCGATTCCGGACTGATTGTTCGACCGTAAAAGGGTACTCTGTCTACCGGCTTTCTCGCTGCTCGACCTTGTTCAACTCGATCAACAGCCGGAAGATCGCTTTCACGAGGTTGGCGTCGACGTCGAATCGTTCGGCGTTCTCGCCGGCGCGGTCCATCACGCGCTCCTCTTGGCTCTCGTCGGTCGTCGGGAGGTCTCGCTCGTCTTTGACGGCCGCAACGGTGTCGGCGACGTACGTTCGGCGGGCGATCAGCTCGACGATCTCGCGGTCGATGTCCTCGATCTCGTGTCGCAGTTCGTCGAGACTTCGCTCCTCTGTGTTGGGTGTATCACTCATTGGGAATCACTCGTTGGAAATCGCTCGTGGTCGTCATCGGACGCTGGCGCCGTCGTTCCGGGTGGTGGTTCGTCGCAGGGCGCCGGGACGCTCGCTCCAGGCGTCGGCGACCGCGTCGAGGTCGGTCTCGGCGTCGTCGGGGTCCGCGACGGCGACGACGCTCGGCCCGGTGCCCGACAGCGACACCCCGGTGGCGTGGGGCATGGCCTCCACCGCCGGGTCGGCGTCGAAGCCGAGCGCGGCGGAGAACGCGAGCCCGTTGACCGTCATCGCCTCGGCGTACCGACCGTCGAGCGCGAGGTCGGCCACGAGGTCGGCCATCGGCGCGACCGCCTCACAGCGGGCCACGTCGGCGTCCGCGCTGTAGGCGCGCTCGGGCGGGGTCCACACGAGCACGTCCCAGTCGACGGGTTCGCGCGACCGAAGCTCGTCGCTCGGGTTGTCGGTGACGGTGACGCCGCCGAACATCGACGCCGTGGCGTCGTCGAACGCGCCGGTGACGGTGACGCCGGCCTCCCGGGCCGCTCGGACGCCGAGCCGACAGGCCGCCAGGCGAGTCACGTCGACCTCCGGATCGTCCGATCGGTCGCCGACGGTCAGTCCGAGGGCGTCGCACGTCGCGAGCACGGTCGCGTTCGCGGCCGCGCTGGAGCTTTTTAAGCCGGCGGCGAGGGGCACGTCGCTGTCGGTGCGGACCGCGCCGCCCTCGCCGTCGCCCCACCGGTCGGTAGCGAGCGCGACGCAGCGCTCGATCAGCTCGGTGTCGGCGTCGGGCGCCTCGGCGATCGCGCCGTCGACGCCGCGCTCTGCCGTATCAAGCGTGACCGTCGCGCGCGTCTCGACGTCGATACCGAAGGCCGCACCGGTTCCGGTCGCGAGCGCGTTCAACACGGTGCCGGCGCCGAGCGCGGCTGCCCGTCCCTCCATGCACAACTCGCCCCTTCGCGCGGACAAAGAGGTAGCGATCACGGCAGGTCTCCCGAACTCCCACCAACCCGACCGCTCGGCGGGCCGTGGCGCCCGTTATCGGCACCGCGCGGCTCAGACCGGCTCTGCGCGCCGGATCGCCACGTCGACGTCGTACCAGTCGGGGTCGGCGCGCGCCCGGGAGTCGCGGCTGCGGAACGAGATGTCCAGCGCGACCCGGCGAGTCCCGTCGTCGAACCGGTTCCCCGACTCGAAACGCTCCACAACGTAGGCGTAGCCGACCGCGTCGCGCGATCGCGATCCCGGCCGCGTCGCGTACGCGTCGGCCCGGAACTCGATCGTGCCGTACGTGAACCGTCCCGCGTTTTCGACGGTGAACTCGGCGCGAACGGTCGTCTCGGCGCCGCGATCGGTCACCGAGCGCACCGCCGCGTTCGCGACGACGAGCCCGGAGCCGTCGGGGCCGAGTTGGTCCGAGGGATCTTCTGATCCCTCTGTTTGTGTCGGCTGCGACTCGTCGTCCTCGGTCGCACCCGCGTCGTGTTCCCCATCGGCGTCGCTGTCCTCGTCGGCGTCTCCTTCGGCCGCGTCGCCGCCCTCGGCTGTATCGGTGCTGCCGGAAGAATCGGCGGACCCGCCGGACTCGCCGGACTCGCCGGACTCGACGAGGCAGCCGGCGAGCAGGCCGGGAACGGCGGCGACCAAGACTCGCCGGCGCGAGAGGGCGGTTCGCACGGCCCCGGCGGTCGGGTCCCCGTCAGCGGTCGCCTCGGCGGCGGCATCGCCGCGGTCGGGTTGGTCCGTCATCGACTACCCCGTCACCGATCCGATGGCGCCGGCCACCGCTCCGACGGCGGCGGCGACGGCGGCGGTCGCGGCGAGCGGTCCCAGCGCGTCGACGATTCCGTGCGCCTGCGCCGCCGCCTCGCCCTGCGAGGCGACGACGAGAACGACGACGGCGAGCCCGTACGCCAGCGCGCCGAGTCCGGCGCCGCCTCCGCAGGTCAGGACCGCCTCGCTCGCGTCGTACGACTGCGAGCCGACCAGGACCCCGAGGACGCCCGCGATCACCGGAGCGACGACGAGCGACGCCGCGGTGACCGCGAGGTACGTCTGCGCGACGAACACCGGGCCGAATCGAGCCGTCTCGCCGGTCGCGGCGGTCGCGAGAGCGGTCTCCGCCCAACCGGTCGCGACGGCGCCGACGAGGCCGACGCCGACGCCGACGAGCGCGAACACCGCCGCGATCACCCCCATCCCGTTCGCGTTCATCAGGCGACCACCCAGCCGTCCGCCAGTCGACGCTGCCACCCGGCCCGCTCCTCCCACGCGTCGCCGGAGAAGCCGGCCGCGAGGAGGAACTCCCCCGCCTGCACGACGTAGCCGTACTGGACGCCGGCGTGCTCGTCGAACCCGTACCGCTCGCCGGTCGCCTCGTGGTGGTACAGGCGGTGCCATCGGGTCGGACCCGCAGATCCGTCGTCGCCATCGCCGTCGTCGCCGCCATCGGCGCCATTGTCGCCATCGCCGCCACCCCCCGCGCTTCCCGAGAGGTTCGATCCGGCCGCGGTCGCGCGCGGATCGATCGGCGCTCGGCCTTCCGTCTCCGCCTCGTCGAGGACCGTCGTCAGTCGCCGTGCCGCCGTCTCGGAGTCCGGATACCGCTGGACGTAGACCGGCGTCCCGTCCAGTTCGTGAGCCCATCCCTCGAACGTCTCGCGCGGCGAGGCGCCGGCCGGCGGGCGCGAAGCGAACGCGGCGAACACCTCCTCGGTGCGGTCCCCGGGACGCGGGATGGGGCCGAGTCGGGCGCGAAGCTCCTCGCGGCGGTCCGCGCCGACGGCCGTCCCGTAGATCCGCGGAATCCGCGAGCGGTCGTATCGGTCGGTGTCGTAGGGGCGGTGCGCGAACGTCGCGAACCCGCGGGTCGGGACCGCGAGTTCGACGAAGAGCGTGTCGCGAGCGTCGCTTCGACGGTCGCCGTCCTCGGGGAACGGGGCCAGCAACCGATCGAGCAGCCGGTTGTGGACCGGATCGCGAGAGAACGCCTCGTCGGTGTAGGTGGCCGTGGCGAGTCCGGCGAACGCGCTCCGCATGCGCGAGAGCGATTCGAGGAACCGGTCGACGTCGCCGCGCCTCCCGAAGCGCCGAAGGGGCTCGACGTGCCGGTCGGTCCGGGAGACGATCCGAGCGCGCGGTCGAAAGTGCGGCTCCAGCGCGTCGGCCGCGCGGTCGGCGGCGCCGCGACCCGCCGCGGCGAGCCGATCGGCCATCGAAGCGGCCACCGCGTCCTCGGCGTCGACCGCGGCCCGTACCGCGTCGATCTCGGCGACGACGTCGCGGACCGCCGCCCTGTAGCTCGCGACCGCGTCCGGGTACTCGGTCGCGAACCAGACGGCGTCGTCGACGACGGCTCGCGTCGCCGCCGCGAGGGCCTCGTTCGCGTGGGGACCGAGGTCGTCGTCTTGGTCGGTTACGGAATCGTCGCTGTCGCCGTCTGACGTGTCCGAGCTGCCGTCGCCGTCGGGCGCCTCCGGGTCGGCGCTCGGCGGGTCGTCGTCGGCCTCGTCCGGATACTCGACGCCGTCGACGCCGAGACACCCGGCGAATCCGACCGCGGCGACCCCGGCCCCTAACAGGCCGCGTCGCGTCCGTTGCATGATACGTTCTCCCGGCGGAGGGGTCTTAAAGGTGCCATCCCCGATTCTCGCGAGTGAAGGCCCCGTCGAGGAGTTCCCCGTTTCGCGTCCGGCCGCCGCCGAGCGCGTCCCTTTTGAGTCGGGCGCACCGAGCGACGCGTATGTCAGCACCGTCACGCAACGACGTTCCGCCGACGTCGATCGGCGTCGACCTCCGCGAGGAGGGGATCGTCATCGAGTACCTCGACGGGCGAACGACGCTCTACCGCGGCGTCCCCGACGCCGTCGAAGGGTCGGTCACGGCCGGTCCCGGCAAGGAGACGCACGTGCTCGTCACCGACCCGACGGAGACGGAGGGGGTCATGACGTACGTCAACGACTACAACACCGACGACGACATCTTGGAGGACTCGGGCGTCGGCCGCGTCATCGTCGAGGACGGCGAGCGCGACGAGGTGTTCCCCGGCGTGATCGTCGGGCGGACCGGCCAGCGCAACGAGGTGATCGCCGACCCCGAGATCGCCGGCGGCCGGGTGTTCGTCTTCGTCGAGGACGGCTGGACGGAGGGGAGCTTCGAGATCGTCGACGCGCCGGAAGACGGCCTCGACGCGCACCGATGAGGACCGACGCACCGATGACGACCGACGCGCCGACCGCGGACGACGGCGACCGATGAGCCTCGCGAAGCCGTGGCGCGATCTCGACCGCTCGACGGTCGGCGGCGCGCCGGCCCGGTACGCGCTGTACGAACTGGGCGACGGCGACGGGAACACGGTCGGGTTCGGCACGGGCGTCCTCCGCGACGAATTGAAAGAGGCCCTCGCCTACCGGGACGCGGCGCAGGTTCGATGGGAACTCGCCGACTCGGCCGCGCACGCCGAACGACTGCTGGCCGAGCACGTCGAGGAGTGAATCGCGTCCGGCGAGTCCGGCGGCGCCGACGGTATCGACGTCGCCGCCGCATCCGGTGAGAACGACCGACAGAGGAAAGTTCGGTCGGCGCCGAGCAACGGTATGAGCGACGACGCGGAGATCGACCACGATGCGGTCGTGCGCGCGAGCGACATCGGCGGGGAGGGCCCGCCGATCGAGGAGAAGCCGTACAAGATCGTCTTCGAGGCCAACAAGTGCTTCGGGGCGGGCAAGTGCGCGGAGGTCGGCGACAACTGGGTGATGGACATCAAAAGCGGGATGGCGAAGCCGCGGTCGTACTACATCGGCGAGGAGGACTTAGACGAGAACATCCGCGCGGCGGAGGTGTGTCCCGCGAAGAAGGGCGCGGGCGTCATCCACGTCGTCGACCGGCGAACGGACGAGGAGATCGCGCCGAACCCGCACGGCGACGGAACGCTCTCGGTCGATTGGTAGGGCCGCTTAGAACCGAGCGCCGCCGGACGCATCCGAAAGGGGTTTGACCCCACCGCGGGAACCCGAATCTGCGCGGGGGTGGCTGAGCCTGGCCAAAAGCGGCGGACTTAAGATCCGCTCCTGTAGAGGTTCGAGGGTTCGAATCCCTTCCCCCGCATTCCTGCTGCGAGCAATTCGCGAGCAGCAGGACTCGGTCCTGAAGGGATTCGGATCAGGGAGGTCGCGCGCAGCGAAGCGAGCACGTCCGACCGTGGTTCGAATACCTTCCCCCGCATATCGTGGCGCTCACACCTCGTGAGCGGCGCGGCTCACTTCCACCGATCGACTTCAACAGCAGAACATGAAGGGGTAGACGAGCGCGACGCGGTCGCCGTCTTCGAGCGTCGTGTCGAACCCCTGTTCGTTCTCGTTGAAGCGGCCGTTGACGAGGATCCGGGCGTACGCGATCGTCTGCTCGCCGACCGGGTTCTTCGTCCACGTGCCGGGCAACTCCTCCGGCGTCGGCGCCCAGCCGCTGTGAGTCGCGTCGGCCTCGGTCTCCGCGATCAGCATCTCCTGGAGCTGGGGGTAGTCATCGAACAGTTCGTCGAGGAATTCCCGCAGCGTATCGCCCGCGAACGTGTACTCGAACTCGTACACCTCGAGCTCGGTGCGGACGTGCCCGGTACAGCGCACCGTGACGGTCGTTTCCGCGCCCGAAACGCTCGTCGGATCGGGGTCGCTCGCCGACTCTCTGGCCTGTGTCATGGGTACGGATAGGCGCTCCCGGGGGGTGAATCGCCGTGCGAACATGTTCGGGGTCGGTTCCGTTCCGATCGGGCCCTCGCGGGTCGCCCTCTCGATCGGGCGTGCCCCGACCGAATATGTTGCCGTCAACTGAGTAGGTCGTTGAGGCACAACGCCCCGTCGATGGAACTCACTCGCAAAACGATCGCCAAGGTCATCGTCGCGGCGTTCCTGTTGAACCTCGTCGTCATGGGCGCCGGGGCGTGGTTCGCGTATCAGGAGGCGCCACCGATTCCCGACGATGTCGTCGGCCCCGACGGCGAGACGGTGACCACCGGCGAGACGATCCAAGACGGGAAAGCGGCCTTTCAACAGTACGGGCTGATGAACCACGGATCGATTCTCGGTAACGGCGCGTACTACGGTGAGGATTACACCGCCGAGACGCTGGAATTGAAAACCGAGCACATGCGCGAGTACTACGCGCAAGCGGAGCACGACGCCGCCTACGACTCGCTGTCGTCCAGCGAGCGGGCGGCGATCGACCAGACCGTCCGCGACGACCTCGACGGCGCCCACGACGGCACCGGCGTCGTCGAGTATTCCGCGGCGGAGGCGTACGCTCACGAGGAGGTGCGGGCGACCTACGTCGAGCGGTACCACGAGGGCGACCACGCCCGCGGTGTCCCCGAGGGGATGATCGAGTCGCCGGAGGAGGCGGCGGCGTTCGCCGACTTCGCGCTGTGGACCGCGTGGTTCTCTCACACCGACCGGCCCGACGCGGAGCACTCGTACACCAACGACTGGCCGTACTCGCCCGCCGCCGGCAACGACGCGACCGGCTCCGCGATGATCTGGAGCGTGATCGCGATGGTGCTGCTCGTCGGCGCGGCGGGCGCCGCCATCCTCCTGTACAAGTCGGTGACGCTCCCGGAGCCGTCGGCGAAGGGAGTGTCGGTGCCCGAGCCCGGCGACGTGAGCGTGTTCCCGAGCCAGCGCGCCGCACTGCGGTTCGTTCCCATCGCCGCCGGGTTGTTCCTCGCACAGGTGTTGCTCGGCGGGCTACTCGCCCATTTCTACATCGAGCGCGCCGGCTTCTTCGGGATCGAGGAGCTGTTCGGCGTACACATCCTTCAGCTCCTCCCCTTCTCAATCGCGAAGACGTGGCACATCGATCTGGGGATCCTCTGGATCGCATCGACGTGGCTCGGCGCCGGCCTGTTCCTCCCGCCGCTGTTGACCGGTCACGAGCCGAAACGGCAGGCGAGGTATGTCAACGTGTTGTTGGGCGCGCTCGTCACCGTGGTCGTCGGCGGGATGGGCGGGATCTGGCTCGGCGCGAACGGGTACTTCGACGGTCAGCTCTGGTGGCTCCTCGGCAACGAGGGGCTGGAGTACCTCGAAGTCGGGAAGGTGTGGCAGGGCGGGCTGCTCGTCGGATTCGTGCTCTGGGCCGTCCTCGCGATTCGGGGACTCAAGCCGCTGCTCGACCGCGAGCCGGTGTACGGGCTCGCGCACATGATCCTCTACGCCGGCGGCTCGATCACCCTGCTGTTCGTCGCCGGCTTCCTGTTCACGCCGACGACGAACATCGCCGTCACGGAGTTCTGGCGGTGGTGGGTCGTTCACATGTGGGTCGAGGGCGCCTTCGAGTTCTTCATCGTCGCGATCATCGGGCTCACGCTCGTGTCGATGAACCTCCTCTCGCGGCGCAGCGCCGAAAAGGCCGTGATGCTGCAGGCGCTCCTGGTGATGGGCACCGGCGTGATCGGCGTCTCACACCATTACTGGTGGATCGGTATGGCCGACTACTGGGTGCCGATAGGGAGCGTCTTTTCGACGCTGGAACTGCTTCCGCTCGTCTTCATTCTCTACGAGGCGATCGGGCAGTACCGGGCGATGTCGGACGCGGAGTTCCCCTACACGCTCCCGTTCATGTTCATCGTCGCCAGCGGGGTGTGGAACTTCGTCGGCGCCGGCGTGCTCGGCTTCTTCATCAACCTCCCGCTGATCAACTACTACGAACACGGCACGTACCTCACCGTCGGACACGCCCACGCGGCGATGTTCGGCGCGTTCGGGTTCCTCGCGCTCGGAATGGTCACGTACATGCTTCAGCTGTCGATCGACCCCGAGCGCTGGGACGGCTCGTGGCTCCGAGCGGCGTTCTGGTGCTGGAACGTCGGGCTCGCGCTGATGGTGTTCGTCTCGGTGCTCCCGGTCGGCTTCCTGCAGTTGGACGTCGCGTTCACGGAGAGCTACGCGGCCGCTCGGAGCCTCGCCTTCTACGAGGGTTCGACGGTGCAGACGCTGTTCTGGGCCCGGCTCCCCGGTGACAGCCTGCTCATTCTCGGCACGGTCATCTACGCCGCCGACTTGGTCCGCAAGCGGTTCGTCCTTCGGCGGTCCGCCGAGGACCCGAGCGTCGACGACATGGCCGTCGCCGAGGGGATCCTCAGCGACGACGACTGAACCGGATCGAGCCGGCGGATCGACTGTGCGCCTACGCGTGGTGGATCCCCGGGACGGCCGCGATAAATAGCGATCATTTACATCGTCCAATTCGTTTGGACGGGTAGATCCGTCGTCCCGCCGGACTCCGCCGGAGGCGACACCGACCACCATGCAACAGTACCTCGATCTCGTCGACGACACCCTGTCGACGGGCACCTACAAGCCGAATCGGACCGGCGTCGACACGATCGCGTCGTTCAGCGGACAGTACACCGTCGACCTCGCTGAGGGGTTCCCGCTGTTGACGACGAAGAAGATGGACGGCTACCGCTGGAACTCGCTCATTCACGAGGTGCTCTGGTACCTCTCCGGTGAAGAGCACGTCCGAACCCTCCGCGAGGAGACCAAGATCTGGGACGCGTGGGCGGACGACGAGGGGCGTCTCGACACCGCGTACGGCCGGTTCTGGCGGCGCTACCCCGTCCCGAGCGACGACGCCGCGCTCCCGGGCGAGACCTGGCCCGACGACGCCCATCGGTGGGTCACCGTCGAGGAAGGCCCCGACGGGACCGATCGCCGCACCTTCGACCAGATCCAGTACGTCCTCGACACGCTCGAGGAGAACCCGCGCTCGCGCCGCATGGTCGTGAACGCGTGGCACCCCGCGAACGCGGCGACGTCGACGCTGCCGCCGTGTCACTACACGTTCGTCGTGAACGTGCAGGACGGCCGGCTCAACCTCCACCTCACGCAGCGCTCGGGCGACATCGCGCTCGGAGTCCCCTTCAACATCGCCGCCTACGCGCTGCTCGCGAACGCGCTCGCCCAGCGGACGGGCTTCGAGGTGGGCGAGTTCGGTCACACCGTCGTCGACGCGCACGTCTACTGCGGCCGCGGCGAGCGCGGGAAGTGGTACGCGAACAACCTCCGCTACGTGCAGGACCGGCTCGCGACTGTCGAGAGCAAGGCCGACTACCTCGACGTGAAAAGCTGGGTCGAGCGGACCGCTCCCGACGAGGCGGACGGCGAGGCGGGCTACGACCACGTCCCCGGGCTCCTCGAGCAGCTCTCGCGGGAGCCGCGCGACCGCCCGCGGATCAAGATCGCCGACAAGCCGCTCGACGAACTGACCTACGAGGATATCGAGGTCGTCGACTACGACTCCGCGGACGGGCTCTCGTTCGCGGTCGCGGAGTGATGACCGACGACGCGCCCACCGCCACCGATCTCGACATCGTCCTCGTCGCCGCGGTCGCCGAGAACCGCGTCATCGGGGACGACGGCGGGATGCCGTGGCACTACCCGGCCGACCTCGCGCACTTCAAGCGGCTGACGACGGGTCACCCCGTGATCGTCGGCCGCGCCACCTACGAGAGCATCGCCGATCGGATCGGCGGGCCGCTGCCGGACCGAACCAGCGTCGTGTTGACGACTCGAGACCCCGATCTCCCGGAGGGCGCCGCCGTCGCGAACGACGTCGAAGAGGCGGTGGCGCGCGCGACCGCGGACGCCACCGACCGCGGCGTCGACGCGGTGTTCGTGATCGGCGGCGCGACCGTCTACGAGCAGTTCCTCGACCGCGCCGATCGGATGGTGCTGACCGAGGTGCCGGGGCGTCCCGACGGCGACACGCGATTCCCCGCGTGGGACGACGAGGAGTGGATCGAGACCGACCGCGAGACGGTGCCGGCGGAGGATGCCGACGGCGAGATTTCGTTCGTCACGTACGAGCGCGTCGACAGCTGACCGCGGGGAGTGGCTCAGGCGGCTCAGGCGGCTCAGCTCCGCAGCGCCTCGACCGGCCGCTCGTTCGCCGCCTTCCACGCGGGGTACGCGCCGCTGACGAGCCCGACGCCGACGCCGAACACGAGCGCCAAGAGGAGGTAGTACCCGTTGGTCGGGTCTAACACGAGGTCGATGTCGACGGCGGGCGTCGAGACCACGAGCCCGGCGACGAGCAGCACCGTGAGGAGGGTGCCGGCCGCCGCGCCCGCGGCCCCGATGAGACCGGCCTCCGCGAGCAGCACGCGTAACACGTCGCGGCGCGTCACGCCGACGGCGCGCATCACGCCGATCTCCTGGCGTCGCTCCACCGTGCTCATCAGCATGACATTGAGGATCGAGACGCCGGCGACGACGAGCGAGATGGCTCCGAGGCCGAGCAGGAACCTGCTCAACAGGTCGAAGAACCCGTTTATCTCGTCGACGACCGCGGCCAGTTCGAACAGGTCGACGCGCTCCTCGCGGGCGTTCACCTCCTCGCGGATGCCGTCGGCCGCCGTCCGCGCCGCCTCGCCCGATTCGGCGACGACGAGCACCTGGTTGTACCCGTCCGCCGAGAACGCCGACTCGGGGAGGAAGACGGCGTCGTCGGGCGCGACCGGACTGAACGTCTGGCTCTCGGCGAGCACGGCGACGACGCGGATCTGCCGGCCCGCGATCTCGACGGTGTCGCCCGCGTCGAGCCCGAGGTCCTCGGCGATCCCCGCGCCGACGATCGCCCCCCGTCTGTGTCGCTCGGGGAGCCTGCCGTCCGCGGCCTCGAACGCGAGCCCCGGCTCCTCAACGCCGTACACGGTCGCGAACGTCTGTCCGCCAGCGCTCCCGACGACCGCGTTGTCGGTGTACAGCGGGACGACCGCGGGCTCGCCGACGGCGCGGCGGATCGCCGCCACGTCCGCCTCCGAGAGCGACTCCACCCCGGCGTCGGCGTTTGGCGAGACCACGACCTGCGTGCCGATGTCGCCGATGGCGTCGTCGGCGCCGAGCGCGAGCACGTTGCCGAAGATCCCCAGCGCCGCGACCGCGAGCACGCCGATGCACACGCCGAGCACCGCGAGCACGGTCCGTACGCGGTTCCGCCGCAGGTTCCGCCCGGCCATCGACACGGCCGGGCGCCAGCCGCGGAGCCAACCGGACCAGTTGCGGTCCCCGCTCATCGCTCTTCCGAGGGCGTCACCGGGCGGCGATCCTCGGTGACGTCGCGTTCGGCGTCGTTGCGTTCGGCGTCGTCGCGCCCGGTATCGTCGCGTTCGGCGTCGTTGCGTTCGGCGTCGTCGCGCCCGGTATCGTCGCGTTCGGCGGCGTCGACTCCTTCGTCGCCTCCCCGGTCGCGCCCCTTGTCGACGACCCCGCCGACGAGCACGCCGTCGGTGAGTTCGACGACGCGGTCGGCGTACTCCTCGACGAGCGGATCGTGGGTGACCGCGATCACGGCGACGCCCTCGGCCCGCACGCGCTCGAACTCGGCGAGGATCGCCTCACCGGTCTCCGTGTCGAGGTTCCCGGTGGGCTCGTCGGCGAGCAGGACCGCGGGATCGTTGATCAGCGCCCGCGCGATGGCGACCCGCTGTTTCTGCCCGCCGGAGAGTTCGCTCGGATCGTGGTCGAGACGGTCGCCGAGCCCGAAGCGGTCCAACAGGTCGGCGGCCCGATCGGTCGCGTCACCCGGGTCGAACGCCGTCGGCAGCGCGACGTTCTCGACGGCCGAGAGCGTCGGCAGGAGGTGGAAGTCCTGGAAGACGAACCCGATCGACTCCTTGCGCGCGGCGGTTCGCTCGGCGACCGAGAGGCTCGTCACGTCGGTTCCCCCGAGCAGTCGCTGACCCTCCGTCGGGTCGTCGAGCAGGCCGAGCACGTTGAGCAGCGTCGATTTCCCGGACCCGCTGGGACCGACCACCGCGACGAACTCGCCCGGCTCGACCGCGAAGTCGACGGCGTCGAGCGCGACGACCGGCTCGCCGCCGCCACCGGGGTACCGCTTCGTCACCCCCCGGAGTTCGACGCTATACGTCACGGCGGCGAACCACCCCGCCGACGACCGCGAGCGCGGCGGCTCCGACGAGGCCGACGGCGGTGATCGCGCCGGCCGCGGTGCCGCCGGGAGCGTCCGAGACGCCGCCGAGCGCGCCGCCGAAGCGCCCGAAGGTGCCGGCGCCGTCGCGGTCTGCCCCGTCGGCGTCGGGGAGCGCCACGGTCGCCGTCTCGGTGTATCTGACCCCTCGCTCGGTGTACTCGACGCGGATCGGGACCTCGTCGGCGACCGAGGCGTTCGCCGTCGTCCGCAGGTCGAAGCCGACGAAGTCGCTCGCGCCGAGCGTGCCGACGAAGTACGCCTCGCCGGCCGGCGTCGGCTCGACGCCGGGCGCGTCCGCGACGGAGACGACGACGCCCTCCATCTCGCCGCCCCCGACGTTACCGAGGTTGGCGTCGACGGTGAGCGCGCCGCCCTCGCCGATCTGGACGGCGGCGTCGGTCACGGTCGCCGCGGCCTCGCGCGGCGGGTAGTCGAGCGTCGACTCCGCGGTGCGCTCCGCGCCGACGCCCGCTTGCGCGTCGGTCCCCGACCGGAACGCCGCCGTGAACGTCACCGCCTCTCGCCGGTCGAGCGGACCGAGGTCGACGAGCACGCGCCGCTCCTCGCCCGGCGCGACGTCCTCGACGACGAACGGGCCCGCGTCGAGACCCTCGGAAGCGGTTTCCCCGTCGCCTGCGTCGCCCTCGTCGCTCCCGTCGCCGGCCCCGTCGTCACCGTCGACGGCCGTTCCCACTGCGGTCAGGCTCACGCGGTCGGCGGTCGTAGTCCCCGTGTTGACGACGGTCACTTCGACGGGCGAGTCGGCGGCTCGCGCGACCTCTTCGGTGTCGTCACCGGTGTCGAGGCCGCCGCCTCCGCCGCCGAAGATCCCCTCGATACCGCCTAGGTTCACGCCGGTCCCCTCGCTCTCGTCGTCGCTCTGGAGATCCTCGGGAGAGAGCGCCCGGGTCCGGAGGTCGAGCGCGACCTCGGCCGGCTGGACGTCGACGACGACGTCGCGGGTGACGGTCACGGTCTCGCCGGCAGCGTCCTCGTCACCGTCGTCCGCCGCGTCGCCCACCGCCTCCTGTTCGACGACGACCTCGACGGTGAGTCGCTTCTCGCCGGGGTCGTCGAACCGGGTCCGCAGTTCGGCGTCGAGCGAGTCGCCCGCGGAGAGCGCGCCGAGAGCGGTCGCCTCGTCGAGCGTCTCCCCGTCGGCGTCGAGGAGTCGGATCTCGGTCACGTCGGCGGCCGCCGGGCTCCCGGCCGAGTTCGAGACCGTCAGGTTCAGCGACGTCCGCTCACCGACGGCCGGATCGGTCACGCTCAGCCCGACGCCGTCGATCGTGATCCGCGCGTCGGGCACCGCCGTTGCCCCGCCGACGGCCCCGACGATCGCGAGGAGGGCCAGTAGCGCGGCTGTCGTTCGGATGGATGTCAATGTCATTCCGGTTAGGGGACGGATCGGCATATATGCGTCGCAGACGGGGATCTGCGTCGACGCGCCGCTCGGAAACCGGGTCCGGCGTCGGATCCCGCGTACCGGTTAAGGAGGGTTTTTCAACCGTCCGACGTAAGGGAGGGTAATGAGCCAATGCGACACCGCGCGAGCGGGTGATCGGCGATGATGGGCGGCAACGACCAGCAGGCGTACGATCGCGGCACGTCGCTGTTCTCGCCTGACGGTCGGATCTATCAGGTCGAGTACGCCCGCGAGGCGGTCTCTCGCGGCGCGCCGAGCGTCGGCGTTCGCACGACCGAGGGCGTCGTCTTCGTGGCGATGTCCCGCGCCTCCTCGACGCTGATGGAGGCCGAGAGCATCGAGAAGCTGCACAAGCTCGACGACCACGTCGGCACGGCGAGCGCCGGTCACGTCGCCGACGCCCGCCAGCTGATCGACCTCGCGCGCCGGCAGTCGCAGGGGAACCGCCTCCGCTACGGCGAGCCGGTCGGCGTCGAGACGCTGACGAAGTTCGTCACCGATCACATCCAGGAGAACACCCAGCGCGGCGGCACCCGCCCGTACGGCGCCGCGCTCCTGATCGGCGGCATCGACGAGGGGCGGCCGCGGCTGTTCGCCGCCGATCCCTCGGGCACGCCGAACGAGTGGAAGGCGACCGTCATCGGCGGCGGCCGCAAGGACATCCAGGGCCACCTCGAAGAGGCGTGGACCGACGACCTCTCGCTCTCCGAGGGGATCGAGCTCGCGCTCGCGGCGCTCGCGGCGCACGACGACGAGTTCGAGCCCGCGGACGTCGCGGTCGCCACGATCACCGAGGCCGACGGGTACCGGACGGTCCCCGTCGAAGAGGTCGAAGACGCGTTCGCGGCGGCCGGACTCGATATCGAACCCGAGGACGAGAGCGACGAAGACGGCGAGTCCGACGCCGATTCGGAGTAAGACCCGCCGCAGTCCGACACAGATTTTTTTGTACCGTCCCGCCGAACCCGGCGTATGACACGTGTAGCGGACCTCGTCGCGTATCCGTTCAAATCGCTCGACGGCGTCAGCATCGGGCGCGCGACGCTCGGCCCCAACGGCGCCCTCCGCGGCGATCGGTCCTACGCCCTCGTGGAGGCCGGCGTCGACCCGCACGCCGCCTCCGTCGGCGGCGGCGGGGGATACGTCAACGGGAAGAGCGAACCCGCGATCCACCGGCTGCGCGCGCGCTACGAGCTCGCCGGACCGACGGACGCGACCCCGACGGCGGTGACGATAGAGCGGCCGTCACGGCCCGAGACGGCGACCGATGCCGACGAGCGCCGGTTCGCACTCCCCGACGAGGGCGACGCGCTCGCCGCGTGGGTCGGCGAGTTCCTCGGGTACGACGTCGACCTCGTGTCCGAGTCCGCCGGCGGCTTCCCCGACGACCGAGCCGCCCCCGGACCGACCGTCGTCTCAACCGGAACGCTCGCGGCCGTCGCCTCGTGGTTCGACGAGATCGCGGACGCGACGGAAGCGCGCCGGCGGCTCCGTCCGAACGTGGTGCTCGACGACTGTCCGGCCTTCTGGGAGGACCGTCTCTTCGCCGACCACGGGGAGGGCGTTCGGTTCGCGATCGGTGACGAGCCGGCCGTCGAGCTGATCGGCGTCAACCCGTGTCAGCGCTGCGTGGTGCCGTCGCGGGACCCGGACACCGGCGAGGAGATCCCCGGATTCCGGGAGACGTTCATCCGGCGGCGGCGCGAGACGCTCCCCGAATGGACCGCGAGCGACCGGTTCGACCACGACTTCCGGCTGATGGTCAACACCGTCGTCCCCGAGCGGTCGTGGGGGGCGACCGTCGCCGTCGGCGACGCGGTCGCGATCGACGGCGTCGTCGCCGTCGACGACACGGGAGCCGCCGAGACGAGGGAGACGGAGCCATGAGCCGTCGACGCGTCCCGGGCCGGGAGACCGACGCCGCCGAGTCGAACACGCGCCGGACGTGGTACGGGTACGGGCAACTGACTCGAACCGAAAAGCGTGGCTTCGGGCTGTTCCTCCACGACACGCCTCGCGTGTTCGCAGAGATATCGGTCGTTTCGCTGCCCGTGTTGCTGTTCGTGATGGAGTATCCGGCCGACGGGTGGTTCGACGCGAAGGCGACCGCGCTGGTCGCGTGGACCACGGCGGTCGTCGTCGGGACCTTGATCCGTATCGGCGCCCTGCATCCGGTCGCGACCCCGACGCCGGGGTGGGTGACACTCTCGCCGCGACTGCTCGCGCTCCGGGTCCCGTACTTCAACGCCGCGATCGCGGTCGCGATCTTCGGCGGACTCGCGGTGGAAGGGGCGGTCACCGGCGTCGGAGCCGGCGGAACCGTAGGCGTCGGAGCCGGAATCGGATGGGCGGCGACGGTTTCGGCCGGCGCCGTCCTCGCGTTCCCGCGCGTCGCCGACGAGTGGGTGTCAGTCGTCGGGTGAGTGGGTGTCGGTCGGCGGACGATCGGCGGGCTTGGACTCTCGGACTACGACGACGATCACCGCTCGTCGGCGACGATCCAGGGCTTCTCGTCGGGGTCGTACTCGCCGATCGGCCCGCTGTGGCTCCGCGTCTCGGGCGCGAGGACGCCGACGTGTTTCAGCTGCTGGACGAAGTTGAACAGGACGTTGTTGCGGATCACGTCGCGCCACACCGACGGGTCGCGGTAGAGCCGCGCCGTCTCGCCGCGCTCGATCAGTTCCCGAGCACGGGCCGCACCCCGAGTCGTGCAGAACGCGCTTAAAAAGACGTTCGGGTACTCGTGGACGAGTCGCTCGACGAGCGCAAGGAAGTGAACCTGTGGTCCCTCCATCCGAAGGGCGTCGAGCAGCAGTCCGAACTCCGGGTGTCGGACGAACGAGTTCCGAAGGAGCACGGCAAGCGGCGGGTGAACCGCGGCGATCGTGCGCCGCGAGACGTCCGATTTGACCAGTCGCAGATCGTCGAGGTCTTCGACCCCGTAGCCGCGGAGCACCGTCGCCGCCAGGTCACCCTGAGAGGTGAGTTCGAGCGTCGAACCGGCCGTGATCAGCCCCAAGGTGCGCCCGCTCGCGACTGTCTCGGTGGCGGCGCCGAAGCTGTACTCGTCGGTGATCGTGTCGACGAGCTCGTCGCGTGCGAGCGGTCCGTTCCGATCGAGCGCGACGACGGGAGCGAGGTAGTTGAGCGGCTGCGCGAGGCTCAGCGTCGTAATGTCGCCGCCGAACTCGTTCCCCCGGAGTCGGAGGGACAGCTGTCCTTCGATGTCGGCGACCGCCGCGGTCGATTCGGCGCTCGGCGGGGCGTCCCACCGCTCGACCCCGTCCGCGCCGACCGCGATAACGCCGACGCCCTTCGACTGGAGAAGGTTCGCGTGGGGCGCGACGGCGTCGCCGTCGCCCGCGAGGTACGAGACGTGCGCGCCCTGCTGGTAAGTCAGCGCCTGTCCGATGCCCCTGAGCAGGTTCGTCGACCCCTTCACCTCGATCGCGAAGACGCGGTTCGTCTCGGTGAACCCGAGCACGTCCGGGTACCGACCGCGGATCGAGATCTCGTGGCGGCGACACCGGTCAAGCACGTCCGCGTACGTGTCGCTGTGCGCCGCCGGGACGTGGACGAGCGGCTCGTAATTCCGCTCGTCGAGCGCGGTCACCACTCGATCGAACACCGCCGCCTCGTTCATACTCGGTCGTGGCCGGCAGGGCTGATAAACGGTTCTCCGTTCGAAGCGGTGGCGACCGCCGACGAACAGAGCATATACCCGAGTCGCCGTCGGAGCAGACGGCATGTCTCTGTCGGTGACCTGCTACCGGTGTGGCGAGGGCGACGAGAACGCGGCCCGCGTCCGGTGTTCGTGCGGCGAGCCGCGCTGGATCGAGCCCGACGCGTCGTCGTTCGCGTGGTCGGACTGTCGCGACTACGAGGGGATGTGGCGCTACGAGCCGCTGTTGCCGATCGATCGCCCGGCGGGCGTCGCCCGCGCCGCGGGCGGGACCCCGTTGGTCAGAAGCCCCGGACTGGACGACACCGCCGGCTGCCGCGTGTACGTCAAAGACGAGGGCGAACACCCGACCGGCGCGTACAAAGACCGGGGGAGCGCCGTGGCGGTCCCTCACGCGATCGCGGCGGGCAACGACGCGATCGGCACCGTCTCGTACGGGAACATGGCGATGAGCACCGCCGCGCACGCCGCCAGTCTCGACCGCGAGTGCGTCGTGCTGGTTCCCGACGAGATCCCCGCGGGCCGGCTGGAGCTCATCGCGCAGTACGAGCCCACGATCGTCCGAGTCGACGGCGACTACGGGGCGCTCTACGGGGACGCGCTCGCGCTCTCGGACGCGCTGCCGATCGGGATGCTCGTCAGCGATTCGCCGACCCGAATCAGCGGGTACAAAACGGCGTTGTTCGAGATCTGCGAGGCGTTCGCGCCCGACGCGCCCGACGCGATCGTCGTGCCGACGAGCTCCGGCGGCTTCGCCTCGGGGATGTGGCGCGGGATCCGCGACCTCGAAGCGGCCGGCCTGCTCGATGACGCCCCGCGGCTGTACCTCGTCCAGACCGCGGCCGCCGACCCGATCACGCGTGCGTTCGACGCTGGAGAAACCGACCCGACGGCGCTCTCCCCCGACGAGACGGGCGAGACGATCGCACACTCGATCGGGAACCCGGACCCGCCCAGCGGCGGACGCGCGCTGGCCGCCGCCCGCGACACCGGCGGCGCCGTGTTGTCGGTCACCGACGACGAGCTCCGGGCGGCGAAGCGGCGGTTCGCCGTCGACGCCGGGTTCTGCGTCGAGCCGGCCTCGGCGGCGTCGCTCGCCGGCGCCACGCGCCTGTCCGACCGGGGCGATATCGACGCCGACGAGTCCGTCGTCTTGGTGCCGACCGGGACCGGGTTCAAAGAGCTCGGCACCGGCGACGCCTCGGTCGCGACCGAGCGCGTGCGGAGAGCGGACCTGTCGGAGCGGCTCGGCTCGCTGCTCGGTGACCGGCTCGGCGCGCGTTGACACCGTCTTCAGCCGGTAGACGCCACGGCCGCCGGTTCCGTCGAGCGCGACGGGGCGGTCCCGACGGGAGGTCTTGGCGGGTGCCGATGGCGGCGACGCGATCGAGAGTTAGGCTTCGGTGTGGTGTTTTCGGAGGTCCTCGCTCGGATACACCCGGTAGGTTCGCCCCTGCCGCTCTCGGTACAACAGGCCGCGTTCTTCGAGGGAGCTCACCGTTTGGCTCACCTTGCTCTTCGAGAACTCCGATCGGTCGCGCAGTTCGATCTGGGTGATGCCCGGCGAGGCGAGCACGGGTTTGAGGACGCGACGTTCGTCGTCCGGCAACAGATCGAGGACGCGCGCCTGCGGGTCCGCCTCGGGATTGCTCGAACCGACCGACTGCGACTCGGTTTCCGTCGGCTCTGGGTCGCCTGCGGTCGTTGCCCCGGGATCGCCTGCGGTCGTCGCCCGGACTTCCGACCGGGTCTCGTTGGTGGCGGCGTCCGAAGCGACGTTGGCCTCGCGGAGCAGCAGGTAGGCGCCGCCGATAGCGCCCGCGAGGAGCAGCGTCCCGAACGCGTACCACAGCGGATTCGGGCCGTGCATCGCCCCCATCGACCCGTCCATCATCGATCCCATCGACTGATCGAGGGCCCGGGCTTGTCGGTAGGCCTGCCAGGTGAGCGCCCCGCCGCCGACGAGAGTCACCGCGAGGAGGGCGCTGACGACGGCGTCCGTTCGACGGCGTGTCATGCGCCTGCCTCCGTCTGAGACGGCATCTCCGTGCGAACCGGCCTCGCGTGCATGCGACCCCGTTCGAGCCCGAACGGCGAACCAGTTGCGGTCCGCTCGTGAGAAGGCCGTCGGCGGCGCGGGAGGCGAGCGGTCGGTCCGGAGTCGTTCGGGACCGTGGCGAGAGGCTTATGTCTCCCCCCGCGTACGACCGACTCCACGACAACACGATGTGTCCCCACCAGCACTCGCGCGACGATTCGTCGCTCACCGACCGCCTGTCGACTCACGTCGGGGACGAGTCGCGGCTGCTCGACCGCGCGAGACGAGCGTCGACCGCGTCGGAACTCGTCGTCGCCCCCGTCCAGCTGCACCAGCGGAACCTCCAGCGGCGGCTGCGGGAGGCGGCGCGGCCGCAGGGCGGGTTCGCGTTCACCGACCCGGAGTCGATCGGCCGCTCGGTCGCCCGAGAGGCCGGCGGGACGACGCGCTCGCTCGACCGCATCGACCGGCTCGCGCTGCTCGGGTCGCTCTCCCCGAGTGAGTCGCCGCCGTCTCCGGACGACCCCGGCCCCTCCTCGGGCGACGCCCGACCGACGTTTCGGGACCGACTCGGGACCGGCGGGGACGCGGGCGCACGGCACGTCGAACAGGTCCGCTCGACGATCGAATCGATGACGAACTTCCATCCCGACCGGATCGGCGCGCTCCGAGCCGCGGCGAGAGAGCGGCGGCCGCCCGTCGACGCCGACGCGGCGGCGCTCGTCGACGCGGCGGTCGACGCCGAGCGGGCGCTGCGCGACCGGGCGCGCGGGGCGGTCTCGCGGGTGGACGTGCTCCGCCGGGCGACGCGCGACGTCGATCGGACCGGCGGCGCGGCGTGGACCGCGGCGTACCCCGACATCGAGCGGGTCTCGATCGTCGGCGTGAGCACCCTTTCGGCGCCGTACGTCGATCTGGTGTGCGCGGTCCTCGCGACGACGACCGTCGACGTTGAGTTACACCTCCGCCCCGGAACCGGGCCGTTCCTCGACGAGCGGCTCCCGGCCCTGTTGGCCGTCGACGGTCCGGGTCGAGAGGTGTTCGCGTGACCCGATCGGGCCGGCTGTCGCTCGCCGCTCCCCTAGACGCCCCGTCGTGCCCGGCCGCGGAGATCGCGACCGCGACGCGCCGCGACGAGGCGCGGGCGGCGATGGCGACGGTCGCCGCGCTCCACGAGCGCGGCGTGCCGGTTCGAGAGACGGTCGTCGTCGCTCGCGACCTCGACCCGTACGAGGAGCCGCTGTTCCGGGCCGCGATCCGGTACGGCGTGACACCCGTGTTCTGGACGCAGCTACGGGTGACGCGAACGCGGCCGTACGCGCTCCTCGACGCGCTGTGTGCCGCGCTCGACGGCGAGCGCGTCGATCCCGAGACGCTCCTCCGTCCCCTCGAACACCGGTGGGCGCCGGCAGGCGCGGAACCGCCGGGAGCGACGGAGCGGACGACCGGGGCGGGCGCCACGGCGGACGAATCGGCTGCCGTGGCGGGCGGGTCGGACGCCGAACCGGGCGAGTCGGACGCCGCACCAGGCGAGTCGGACGCCGCACCAGGCGAGTCGGACGCCGCACCGGGCGGGTGGCCGGTCGAGCCGTCGACGGTCCAGGCGGCGGTGCGGTCGCTGCCGGCCGAGTCGCGACCGATCGCCGAGTGGACGGACGCGGTCGACGACGCCCGCGTCCGGCGGTACGTCTCGTGGGCGGCGGCGCACGCCGGGGACGACCCCCGCCCAGAGACCGTCGGCTCGGTCCTCGGCGACGCGGTCGGGGCGTACCGCGCGGTCGAGTTACCGCGGACGAACGCCCGGGATTCGCCGGCGCTGCTGGAGACCGAGACCGAGGCCCGCGCCGTGGTCCGAGCGGAGACCCTCGTCGCGCAGGTCGAGCGGAAGTACGCCGACCGGCTGTCGGACGGAACCCTCGCGGCGTCGTGGGAGACCGTTCGAGAGCTGTGCCGGCTGTTCGCGACGCAGCGACCGGGGCGACGGGAGCACTCGAACGCCACCGCGGTCGACGTGATGGAGGCGAACGACGTCTGGGGGCTGTCGGTGCCGTACGTGATCGTCGTCGGCCTCGTCGACGGGGACTGGCCGCGAGCGACGGCGGGCGTCGTCCCCCCGGAACTACAGGAGACGGTGTTGACCGGCGACGGGCGGACCGGCGTCGTCGCGCCCCGAACCGAGTGGGCCGACGGGCGGGACCGCGACCACTTCGCGGACGCGATGCGGGCCGCGACGCGCGGCGTCGTCCTCACGCGGCACCGGCGGACGACGGGCGGGGACGAGCGGCGACCGTCGCCGTACCTCGCGGCCGTCGACGCCGACGCGGTGACCCGCGCCGAACGCGAGCGGCTCACCGGCGTCGACCCCGAGCTGCCGGCGCCGATCGCGGCGATGACGCCGGGAGCGGGTGGCGGCGATGCGTGAGGAACCCCTCCGGCTGCGGGGCGCCCAGCGCGAGATCCGCGACGCGTTCGCCGCCAGCGACGCGGGGCTGTTCACGATGGACTGCGTCGCCGGCGCCGGCAAGTCGGTCGTCGCCCACCGGATCGCCGCCGAGGACGTGCTCCGGCGGTACGTCGACGGCGACCCGACGCCCGAACAGGGGATCGCTGTCGTGTCGTTCACCACCGACGAGGCGGCCGACATCGTCCCGTCCGTCTGCGAACACCTCCGCGACGTCGTCGCGCACGACCTGATCCCCGAAGCGTCGGCGGTCAGCGAAGCGGAGGCCGACGCGCTCGTGAGCCGCGTCCGCCGGGCGCCGCTGTTCGGGACGATCGACGCCCTCCTCCGCGGCGTCTTCGAGGATGTCGCGCCCGCGGTCGGCTTCGAGTCGGTCCCGGCCGTCGGTAACGAGGCGTTGCTCTCGCGCGTCCACGGGGAGTGTTACGAGGCCGTCGCGTCGCGGCCCGAACTCGCACCGCGGGTCGAGCGGCTCGAAACGGCGTATCCCGACGGTGAGTACGACGAGGGCGTCGCGGCGCTGCTCGCGCGGGCGCTCGACTACTGCCGCGACCGACGGCTGTCGACGGCGGCGTTCGAGCGCGACCTCCACCGGACGCGAGAGGCCGCGTATCCCGAAGGGCGGACCGAGTCGCTCGACGACATCGCCGCCACGATTGCGGGGTACGTCGGGGCGAATCCGGGGGCGGGGCCCACGGCGACGCTCGACGACGCGGACGCGGCGCGGCTCGTCGCAGCGGACCGAGAACTCCACGACGCGTGGGGCGACGCGATCGAGACGTTCTGTGCCGTCCTCGACGCGTACCGAGCGGCGTACCGCGAACGGATCCGGTCGGTCGGCGTCGCCTCGCACACGGACGTGGCGTTCCTCGTGGCGAGCTACCTCGACGACGACCTCCCCGGCGACGTGGTTCGCGCCCGGGGGCTCGACGACGCGGACGCGACGCGACGGCGGACGCGACTGCTCGACCGGTACCGATCGCGCCTGGAGAGCGTCGTCGTCGACGAGGCGCAGGACGTGGACGCGATCCAACACGACGCGCTCTCGCGGCTCGTCGCGCCGGACGCGCGCGTCTTCGCCGCCGGCGACACGCTCCAGAGCATCTACCGCTGGCGACACGCGGACCCGTCGCTTTTCGCCGCCGCCTGTCGCGACGGGCGGTACTTCGGGATCGACTGGGACCCGCACGTCTCGGTCACCGCCGCGACGACCTACCGGTGCCGTCCGGGGATCGCGGCCGCGATCAACCGGGTCGTCGGCCCCGTCTTCGCGGACCCGACGCGCGGCGCCGCGGGGGCGGTCGACGCCGAGTTCCCCGGGTTGGAGGCCGACCGAGACCCGGTCGCGGAGCCGACCGTGCACGTCGCGTCGTTCGCGCCCCCGGCGCCGCCCGGCACGGCCGGGTGGGCCAACCCCGAGGGGCGGGCGGGGGAAGCGAACGTGCTCGCGACCTACCTCGCGCGGGGGCTCGCGGACGGGACGTTCACCGACGCCGACGGCGAGCCGCTGTCGATAACGGTCCTGTTCCGACGGCGGGCCCGGATGAGCGACTACGAAGAGGCGTTCGCCGAGGAGGGGCTCGCGGTCTGGAACGCGAGCGAGAGCCTGTTCGACTGCCCGACCGTCGAGACCGTCCTCGCCGTCTGCGACTGGCTCTGTGACCCCGCCGATCCGGCGCAGGCGGACGCGCTGCTGTCGACGCTGTCGACCGACTGCGACGCGCTCCGAGACGCCCTCGAACGGAACGGGGGCGACGTCGACGAGGCGCTGGCCGCCGACCGGTCGATGCCGCGCGACCAGCGCGCCCTCGCCGAGGGGCTCCTCCGGCTCCGGCGGGACCGCGACCGCTTCCGGACCGTCCCGCCGGCCGTCTTCGTGGAGGACATCGTCGAGGCGCTGGCGCTGCGCGCCGACCCCCACGGGTACGTCTCGGACGTGCCGGCCGCGCGGCGCGTCGCCAACCTCGACGCGTTCGTCGACGCCGTCGACGGGTGGACCGGAGACGACCGGTACGCGCCGGCCGAGTTCGTCGCCCTCCTCGATCCCTTCCGCGAGACGCCGCGGAACGGGCCGACACAGCCGAGCGCGGGCGCCGAGTGCGACGTCGTCTTCCGGACGATCCACGGCGCGAAAGGGGACCAAGACGAGGTGGTCGCCCTCGCCGACCCCGCGCCGGACAACTGGTGGCACGGGGTGCAGACGGACCGGCTCGTGACGCAGGGCGACGTCGCCGGGCTCGCGCCGCCGACACACACCGACACCGCCACCGACCTCCCCCTCCCGTCCTTCGACGGCGGCCTCTACGACCCCGAGGGACGGGACTTCCCGTACCGCGACGTGGGGCTCCGGTGGGGGACCGAGCGGTGGATCGCGGACGAGCGGGGGGACGCGGGCGGAGACGAGTCGGGAGACGGAGACGAGCCGGTGGACCGCCGGCGGCTGCTCGGC
This sequence comes from Halorubrum aidingense JCM 13560, assembly GCF_000336995.1. GTDB lineage: Archaea > Halobacteriota > Halobacteria > Halobacteriales > Haloferacaceae > Halorubrum > Halorubrum aidingense. The sequence goes on from NZ_AOJI01000024.1 coordinate 112,411, forward strand.
CCAGATCGATTGGAGCGGGTCGCCGCCGAGTCGCGAGCCGAGTCGTGGCGGCTGCTGTACGTGGCGCTCTCGCGGGCGAGCGAGCACCTGCTCGTGCCGCTTCCGGACCCGCTCCCCTCACCGCGACGCCCGCGGGACCGCTGGTTGGAGGCGCTCGCGGACGCGCTCACCCCCGCCGACGAGCCCACGCCCGCCGACGGGCCAGCCGACCCGTCCCTCGACGTCGCCGTCAACGCCGTCGACCTGTTCGCCGACTTCGAGGGGACGGGGCCGACGCGGACGCCCCACGCCGGCGCGGTACCGCTGGACCGCGACGCGCTCGCCCCGTGGGTGCCCCGCTTTCTCGACCCGAGCACGGCGTACCCGCTCACCGAGGACGCCGACGCGGCCGCGCTCCGACACCTCCTCGACGAGCCGATCCACACGGAGACGGACGCGGTCGCGCCGTCGCTGCCGCTCGCGTTCTGTCTCTTATACACATCTCTGAGC
>NZ_AOJI01000025.1:0-127204 GCF_000336995.1 Halorubrum aidingense JCM 13560
GAGATGTGTATAAGAGACAGGGTTTACGTCGAACACGACCTCAGCGGCCTCGTCCGGGCCGACGGCCTCGAAGCCGAGATCCACGGGACGGCGGACCTCCTCTTCAGGCTGGGCGACGGCGAGTGGCAGGTCACCGACGTCAAGATATCGCTCACCGACGGCACGGAACACACCCGGTCGAGATACGATCTGCAGGTCGCCGCGTACGCGGCCGTCCTCGAACGCGAACTCGGCGAGGGCGCGACGGTCCGCCGGAGCGTCGAGACGTTCGGGGTCGCTCGCGACACCGTCCGCGGCCGGATCCCGCCGGCGGTGGTGGGACGGCGGCTGCGCGCGCTGTCGAGGCGGACCCGGGACTGATCGGCGTCTGAGGCGGCCGGTTTCGTCGCCGTTCGAGGCCCCCCGCTCAGCGATGGGTCACTCCGTTACGGGACCGTTACTCACGAGGGTACGTCGGTCCGGGCGCGGGCGGCGCCGGCGCTCGCCGCTTAGAACGTGATGATCTCGTAGTCGTCGTCGACGAGCGAGCGGATGCTCGGGTGGCCGTCGTACTCGTCGAGGGTGACGAGCCCGGAGTCGGCGACCGCCTCGTCGACGCCGAACGCGCCGGAACAGAAGTCACAGACCGCGGCGTCGTCGCGGACCGCCTGATACAGCTCGTGGTAGTCGCTCTCCTCGTCTTCCAGCTCCGGGATCCACTGCGTCCCGGCGCCGTCGAAGATCAGCTCGAGTTCGTCGTCGTCGTTCTCGGCGAACTCCTTTGCGGCCTCGAGACCGTTCGCGAGGCGGCCGTAGTCGGCGTGCGATTCGTTGCCGGCGAGAATGACGATTGCTGCTTTTGCCATCGTGCCCAGTTATCTCTCGCACACGTACAAAACCCACCCGCGGGTGTGTGTTCGCAGCGCCGACTCGGTATGCGATACCGTATCACGGGCAGTCGGCCGTCTCGAACGACTGCCGCTCTTCGCCCTGGTCGACGAGCCGGACCGCGCCGGTGGCGAGGTCGACGAGGGCCACCGTTCCCCCGTACCCGTGCGTCTGATCGTGTCCGCGGACGACGACGCACGAGACGTCGTCCGGGACTGCGACGGTGTCCGACCGCGTGAACGGCTGTTCGGAGTGCGCGTGGAGCAGCTCGCGCCGGCCGAGCCGCGTCCCGTCGAGCCGCTCGACCTGCCACCAGTTCGCGTAGCCCTCCTCGCCGTCGTCGTCGTGGTGTAGCGTCACGTCGAACGCGTACTCGCCGTCAGTTTCCTCGACCGCGACGTCGACGACGTTCGCCTCCCGGAGGTCGAGTTCATCGCCGTCCAGCCCTCCGGATCCGTCGCCGGTGTCATCCGCGCTCTCCGTGTCGTCCGCGCTCTCCGTGTCGTTCGCATCCTCTGTGTCGTCCGCGCTCTCTGCATCGTTCGCATCCCCCGCGTCGTCTGTGCCACCCGCGCCGCGGTCGGCACAGCCGGCCAACAGGGCGAGCGCGGCGCCGCCGGCGTGAACCGACAGGAATCGGCGACGGGAGGCGGACCGGGGCTGGACCATACGGGCCGTTCGGCGGCGGGAGACAAAACGCCTCCCCGCGCGGGGTGCGGAAGCGGGCAATCGGCGCCGCCTAGCCGTGGTGCTGGTGGTCGTGGCCGCCGCCGCGGGAGAACTGCCCGGAGAAGGCCCGGTCGACGACCTCCGAGAGCGCCGGGTGGATGTGGACCGCCTCGCGGATGTCCGCGACCGTCCCCGAGCCCGCCGTCATCGCGACGACGACCTCCTCGATCAGGTTCGACGCCTCGGGGCCGATGATATGACACCCCTCGATGGTCCCGTCGAGGTCGATGAGCACCTTCACGAACCCGTCGGCGTGCATCGCGCTCCCGCGGGCCGTCTCGTCGTACGCGTAGGTTCGAGTGGCGTACTCGGCGTCCGCCTCGCGGAGGTCACGCTCGCGCGCGCCGACGCCCGCCACCTCGGGCGAGGCGAACACCGCGAACGGCATCGCCGAGTAGTCGACCGGCTCCGGTTCGTCGCCGAGCAGGTTGCGGACGACCGCCTTCGCCTCGTGGTTCGCGCTGTGTTTCAACAGGTACTCGCCGACGACGTCGCCGAGCGCCCAGACGCCGTCGGCGTCGGTCCGGAGGTACTCGTCGGTCTCGACGAACCCCCGCTCGTCGGTCTCCACGCCGGTCGCCGCGAGGTTCAGCGCGTCCGTGTTCGGGCGCCGGCCGGCGGCGACGAGCAGCGTGTCGCCCGTGACGGTCACGTCGTCGGCCTCCTCGGGCGATCCGACCGGCTCGCCGCCCGCCCGCACCGAATCGACCTCGGGGTACGGCCGGGCCTCGATCGTCACCTCGCCGTCGGACTCGTCGGCCGCCACGGCCTCGTACCCGGCGTACACGTCGAAGCGGTCGGCGTAGCGGTCGGTGAACGCCTCGCCGACCGCCTCGTCCGCCTCCGGGAGGAGGTTCTCGCGCCGGCCGACGATCGTCACGTCGCTGCCGAAGGTGCCGAAGAAGTGGCCGAGCTCGGCCGCGATGTACCCCCCGCCGACGATCACGAGGCGGTCCGGCAGCGTCTCCAGTCGGAGCGCCTCGGTGCTGGTGAGGTAGTCGACGTCCTCGATCCCGTCGATCGGCGGGATCGACGGCCGCGTGCCGGTCGCGACGAGCACCGTGTCGGCGCGGAGGGTGGCCCCCTCGTCGTCGCCGTCGACGATCTCGACGGTCCGGTCGTCGACGAACGTCCCGGTCCCCTCGAACAGGTCGTGGCTGTCCGAGGAGCGGAGCCCCCGTCGGATCGAGTCGGAGCTGCCCGAGACGTCCGCGTTGACTTTTCGAACGATCTCGGCGAAGTCGACGCCGGTGACCTCGGCGTCGATCTCGAACGCGCCGGCGCCCTCGATCGTCTCCATGACCTCGGCGTGGTACAGCAGCTTCTTCGAGGGGATACACCCGCGGTTGAGACACGTCCCGCCGAGCCGCCCCTTCTCGACGACGGCGACCGAGTTCCCCCGGCCGGCCATCGCGTTCGCGACGTCGAGTCCCGATCCCGAGCCGATAACGAGGAAGTCGAACTCCTGCATGGGTGAGGCGACGGCGGCCAGCGGCATCAAGGCCCGTCCGGGTGGCGCGCGCCGCACACGACCGCGAGGGCGTCACTTTCGTGGAGATCGACGCTTCTCAGTCCGTGATTCGACCGCCACGGGACGCCCCCGTGGGGCAACAATCATTACCGTCGGTGGAAACGGTGCGAGTATGAGCGACTCGAACGCGGAGAACCCCCTGCTGGGGTACTACCGCCGCTACGTCGGCGACCCCGACCGGACGATCGACGTGTACGCCGGCTTCGGGCTCTTTTTCGCGGGCATCGGACTCGGGCTGGCGGGCGTCGTCGTGTTCCTCTACAGCGCGACGCTCCCGCCGAACACCCTCTCGACGTACGCGGTCCGCGAGGTCGCCGCCGTCGCCGGGGCGGTCGGGCTGCCGGTCCTCCTGCTCGGCGTGGTCGTGCTGTTGCCCGTCGATCGGCGGATGCTGTACCTCGCGGGCGTCGGAACCGCGATCACCCTCGTCGCCACCGGCGTGTTCGCCCGGGTGTACCCGTACAACTGGAACGTCGTCGAGTCCCCGGACTACAGCGCGCAGGTGGTCGCGGTGTACGTCCTCGGGCTCGTCGCCGTCATCGCCGCGACCGGGGGCGCCCTGGTCGCCCACCGCGTGGAGCGCGCGAGCGTCGCCGCCGGAGGAGCCGGCAGCGGCGTTGCCGGGGCGAGCGGCGCGGCCGGTACGGGCGGTTCGGATGGCGCAGGCTCGGGTGAAGTCGGCGCCGAGGCCGGCGCCGAGGCCGTCACCGACGCCGCCGTCCGCGCCGACATCGAGCGCGAACTGGAGGACGCCGAGCTGACGTGGGGCGGCGTCGAGCGCTCCGAGACGCGGCGACTCGAACTGAACACGAGCGCCGTCGACGACGTCGACATCGACCGCGAGCAGCTCGCCGGCTCCGCCACCGAGACGCGGACGACCACCGGGACGGTCGACGCCGCGGTCTCGGAGCTACAGGGGCTCAAAGGCGGCGAGGCCCAGACCGCGAGCGGCTCGGGGACCGACGACCAGGCCGCCAAGCTCCGGGAGCTCCGCGAACAGCAGCGGCGGGAGGCGGAAGCCGAGGCCGAGGCGGACGGATCGATCGTCGGCCGGATCAGGGACCTGTTCTGATCGATCGGCCGCGAGAGGCGATCACCGGGACAGAGACGTCGGTGGCCGCGGCGGTTGTTTATAAGTGGTTGGGATGTTACTGCCGACTATTTATATACTGATAGCGGTGTCGTCACCGGATGTTTATAAGTATACGGCGACGGCGGTCGTTGCTTATAAATACGCTCCGGTCTCGCGATCGCTTTCCGTCGGCGTCGCACCGCCCGTCTCGCGCTTTTATATATCTCCGGCCGTCTACGTCACGGTGTGTCTGGAGTCACCGTCTCGATCGACCCGCACGTGCACTCCGACGAGAGCTACGACGGCCACGAGCCGGTCGAACTCATCTTGGAACACGCCGCGGAGATCGGGCTCGACGCCGTCGTTATCACCGACCACGACGTGATCGGCGAGTCGAAGCGGGCGGCCGCGCTCGCCGACGACTACGGGCTGATCGGCATCCCCGGCGTCGAGGTGTCGACCGCGCACGGCCACCTGCTCGCGGTCGGCGTCGAGCGCATGCCACCGCGCCGCGAGTCGTACGCGGAGACGGTCGAGTGGATCCACGAGCACGGCGGCGTGGCGATCGTTCCGCACCCGTTCCAGCGCTCTCGGCACGGTGTCCGCGAGCGGAACATCCCGGTGCCGGACGGCGAGCAGCGGACCGATTTCGCCGGGTCCGTCGCTTCCGCCGGGGGCGCGGCCGACGGCGGAAGCGACGACCCGCTCGGCGTGGTCGACGAGGTCGACGCCGTCGAGGTGTTCAACGCCTGGCTGTTCACGGGGTACCGCAACCGGCGCGCGCGCCGGTTCGCCGCCGAGCACGGGTATCCCGGCGTCGCCGCCAGCGACGCGCACCACCTGGAGTACGTCGGCCGCGCGTTCACCGAGGTGGAGATCGACGGCCGCGACTCCCGCGACGCGGTCACGGCCGACGACGTGCTCGACGCGATCCGCGACGGGACGACGACGGTCGACGGCCGACGCGCTCCGGTCCCGATGGCGGCGAAACACTACGTCGGCGCCGCCGGCCGCAAGTCCGGCTACTACGCGAAGACCGGCGCGACGCGGACCGCAATCGGAGCCAAGTGGGCGGTCACGGAGGCGCTCTCGACCGTCCGCGTCGCCGCGTTTCAGGGCGTCCACCGCGCCGCGCGGGTGCTGTCGTGGGTGACCTGACCGCGGATCCACTCCGGCCTGACCGCGAGTCTACTCCGGCCCGACCGTGAGTCTACTCCGGCCCGACCGTGAGTTACGACCGGACCGGCGACCGGACCGAGGATCGGCCGGGGAGCGGGGTTTTTGGACGCGGGCGCGAAACGAACGAGCATGAGCCACGACAGACGCGAGGCCGGATTTAAACGACGGACCCGCGTCGCGGACGCGCTGGCGACGCTGCTCGACGCGGCCGCGCCGCACGGGCGGACCGAGTCGGTCGCGCTGGCCGACGCCGACGGCCGGGTCGTCGCCGAGCCGATCGACGCGCCCGCGCCGGTGCCGAGCTACGACCGAGCGGCGATGGACGGGTACGCGGTCCGCGCCGAGGACACGTTCGGGGCGTCCGGGCGCTCCCCGGCGGTCCTCCGCGCCGCCGGGACCGAGGCCGACGCGATCGCCCCCGGCGAGGCCGCCCGGGTCCACACGGGCAGCGCGGTCCCGGAGGGCGCCGACGCGGTCGTCATGATCGAGCAGGTCGAGGAAGTCGGCGACGAGGTGGAGACGTTCGACGCGGTCGCGGCGGGCGAGAACGTCGGCGACGCGGGCGAGGACGTCGCCGAGGGCCAGCGGCTCTTCGAGGCGGGCCACGTCCTTCGACCGTCGGACCTCGGGCTCCTGCGGTCCGTCGGCCTCGACGCGGTCCCCGTCTCCGAGCCACCGACGGTCGCCGTGATCCCGACCGGCGAGGAGCTGGTGCGGGCCGACCCCGGTCCGGGCGAAGTGATCGAGACGAACGGACTGACGGTCTCGCGGTTGGTCGAGCGGTGGGGCGGGGAGGCCCGCTACCGCGACATCGTCACCGACGACGAGGACGCGCTCGCGGCGGCGATCGAACGCGACCTCGACGCCGACGTGGTCGTCACCACCGGCGGCTCCTCGGTCGGCGAGCGCGACCTCATCCCCGAAGTCGTCGACGGGCTCGGCGAGGTGCTCGTTCACGGCGTCGCGCTCAAGCCCGGCCACCCGGTGTGTCTCGGCGCGGCCGACGGCACTCCGATCGTCTCGCTGCCGGGGTACCCCGTCGCCTGCATCGTCAACGCCGCGCAGTTCCTCCGTCCGCTCCAGAAACACGTCGGCGGAACGGCGGCCGATCCGTTCCCGACGCGCCGCGCGGTCCTCGACCGGAAGATCGCCAGCGAGCCCGGCACGCGGACCTTCGCGCGGGTGTCGCTTTCGGACGCTGACGGCGACCGCGCTGGCGACACCGACAGCAACCGCGACGGCGACACCCCTCGCGATGACGCCCTCCCGTCCGCCACGCCCACCCGGGCGAGCGGCTCGGGGATCCTCTCCAGCGTCGCGCTCGCGGACGGCTGGGTCGTCGTCCCGGAGCCGCGGGAGGGGATCGACGCCGGCGAAGTTGTCGACGTCGAGCTGTGGGAGGTGACCGCATGAGCGACCGCAAGGAGTTCCGCGACCTCGCGACGCCCGAAGCCGCCCGCGAGGCCATCGCCTCGCTCGATCTCGCCCCGGAGCCGGAGTCTGTCCCGCTCGAAGCCGCCCGCGGCCGCGTGCTCGCCGAGCGGATCGACGCCGCGATCGACGTACCCGGCTTCGACCGGGCCTCGATGGACGGGTACGCGGTCCGCGCGCGAGACACCTTCGGCGCCGACGAGGTCGACCCGGCCGAACTCGATCTCGTCGGCGCGGTCCACGCCGGCGCGGCGCCCGAGGTGACCGTCGAACCCGGCACCTGCGCGGAGATATCCACGGGGGCCGTGATGCCGGACGGCGCCGACGCCGTGGTGATGGTGGAACGGACCGACGAGGTGCCGACCGACGACGACGTATCCCAGCCCGGCCGCATCGCGGTCCGAACTTCCGTCGCCCCCGGCGACCACGTGATGAGCGCCGGCGCGGACATCGCCGCCGGCGCCCGCGCGCTCGGCCCGGGAACCCGGCTGACCCCCCGCGAGATCGGGCTCCTCTCGGCGCTCGGCGTCGACAAGATCCCGGTCACGGGGAAACCGCGGGTCGGGATCGTCTCGACGGGCGACGAGCTGGTTCACCCCGGCGAGTCGCTCGATCCCTCTCGCGGCGAGATCTACGACGTGAACTCGACGACGATCGCCGCCGGGGNGGGATCGTCTCGACGGGCGACGAGCTGGTTCACCCCGGCGAGTCGCTCGATCCCTCTCGCGGCGAGATCTACGACGTGAACTCGACGACGATCGCCGCCGGGGTGAGCGAGGCGGGCGGCGAACCCGTCTTCTACCCGCACGCCGGCGACGACTACGCCGAGATGGAGCGCCTGCTCCGCCGGGCCGCGGACGAGTGCGATCTGGTGCTCTCGTCGGGATCGACCTCGGCGAGCGCGGTCGACGTGATCTACCGCGTGATCGAGGAGCGCGGCGAGCTGCTCCTCCACGGCGTCGCCGTGAAACCCGGCAAGCCGATGCTCGTCGGGCGGCTCGATCGCGACGGGGGCGGGGGCGAGGGCGAGTCGGCCGCGTCGTCGGCGTACATCGGCCTCCCCGGCTACCCGGTGTCGGCGCTCACGATCTTCCGGACGTTCGTCGCGCCGGCGATCCGCGAGGCCGCGGGGCAGCCGGAGCCGGCGGCGGCGACCGTGGACGGTCGGATGGGCGTCAGCGAGCGCTACGGCGAGGGGCGGCTCCGGCTCATGCCGGTCGGACTGCTCGATCTGAGCGCGGGGTCGACCGACCCCGACCTCCCCCTCGTCTATCCCGTAGACAAGGGCTCCGGCGCGACGACGAGCCTCGTCGAGGCCGACGGCGTCGTCGCCGTCGACCCGGACACCGAGTACCTCGACTCGGGCGAGCGCGTGACGGTCCAGCTGTTCTCACCGGACGTCCGGCCGCCGACCCTGCTCGGCGTCGGCGAGGACGACCCGGCGCTCAACCGTCTGCTCGACCGACTCGACAACCCCCGCTACCTCCCGGTGGGGTCCCGCGAGGGGCTTCGACGGCTGCGCGACGGCGTCCCGGACGTCGCCGTCGTCGCCGGCCCGGCGGACCGCGAGGTCGACACGGTCGACCTCGGCGGGTGGACGCGCGAGTGGGGGCTCGTCGTTCCCGCTGGGAACCCCGACGACGTCGACGGCGTCGACAGCCTGGTCGACCGCGACCTCCGGTTCGTCAACCGCGCGGCCGACTCGGGACTCCGCCGGAGCTTCGACGAGGCGCTCGACGGGCTCGCCGCGGATCGCTCCGAGACGCGCCGCGAACTCGCCGAGCGGATCGACGGCTACGAGTTCTCGGTGCGGGCGTTCGAGAGCCCGGCGCGGAGAGTGCTCGCGGGCGACGCCGACGCCGGTCTCGGACTGCGGGAGACCGCCGAGCGGCTCGGCTGCGGGTTCGTCTCGGTCGGCGAGCAGTCCGTCGTCGTCCGCGCGTCGCCGGACCGGGCCGACCGCGAGCCGGTGGTGGAGGTGGAGCGCGCGCTCGGCGATCCCGATCTGGTCGACGACCTCGTGTCGGGGCTCGCCGGCTACTCGCGGAACAACCGGAACGAGCCCTGACCGACGACGACCTCGGCGGATTCGCCGTTGGTCGAACTCGTCACGGTCATGTCGCTGACGCCGATCGAGCCGCCCGACCTGACGACCTCGGCCTCGGCGCGGAGGTCGCCCGTCGCCGGCCGGAGATAGTTCGTGTTGAGGTTCACGGTCGACACGCCGCCGGTGTAGGGGTCCTCGAACGCGGTTCGCTGGGCGACGCCGCCGGCCGTGTCGATGAGCGTCGCCGCCACGCCCCCATGAATGGTGTCGCCGTCGGCGTTGGTCAGCTTGTCGTCGAACGGGATCGAGAGGACGATCCGGCCGCGCTCGACGACGTCGACCGACGTGTTCAGCCACGAGAGGTACCCGTGTTCGTCTTCGATCCGCCGTTCGATAAGCGCCACCGCGTCCGCCGGCAGCGGGTCCATCGCCGCGATATCGCTCCGGTCCATACCCCGTCGTCTCACCCGGCCGGCTTGTAGCCCTCGAAACGAACGACAACGGCCGGACGGTTGCCGCCGGGGGCGCGTCGGCGGACCGACCGGGGGCGGCCCGTTTCACGGATTACGCCCCAGCCGCCCCGTGATCTGACGCGTTGCCCGCGGCGACGGAGGCCGGAGCTCGGCGCGCCGTCGCGGAACGACTTTGCGCCGGCTGTTCGCCACTCATCCCCCGACGACCGCGTTCGGTTATCCGACGCCAAGCCGAATCGGGTCATCGCTGCCGACGACGTCGACGGACACCGCCTCTCCGATCGCGAACTCACGGTCAGGACAGACGATCTTCGCGCCGTACCCGGCGTCTCGCGCCGCGAACAGCGACAGTCCCGTGACGCGCCGACCGTTCGCGCGCACGTCCACCGGATCCCACGCGATCCCGCGCCCCGCGGCGACGCCGACGCGCGTGCCGCCGAGGTGTATCCCGCTCCCGGTCGCCACCGGCCGGAACGCGCCGCCGCCGGCGTAGTGCGCGAGCCCGCCGTCTACCGGGACGCCCTCGTCGGTCGCGATCGCCGCGAACGAGTTGCCCGGGTCCGGATGCGCCGGCGCGTCGAGGACGACGTGCGTCGGTCCGCGCTCGACCACGACGCCTGTCCCGTCCCACGAGACCGGCTCGACGGAGACTGCGATATCGACCGGGAGCGACCCGCTCGCGCGGAGCGCGTCGGCACCCGGCGCCCGGAACCCGAGATGGACGTGGTTGTCGACCCACTGGCCGAAAAAGCCCGAGCGCGTCAGCGGCCCGAGCGCGTCTCCGACGGCGATGCGGTCACCGGCCGACACCTCGGGGATCACGTGCAGTATCCGGGCGGTCGTTCCCGGTTCGGCGCCCGCTCGCCGGCACCAGTCGTCGTCGAGGTCGATCACGATGAGGTGGTCCGTACCGGCGGCGTACGGCCGATCCGGACAGCCGACGGTTCGCGTCTCGCGGACGGTCCCGGCCACCGGAGAGATCCCCGCCTCGTCCGCCGGGTAGAGGTCGATCGCGCGGCCGTCGTCGTGTGCCGGATACGGCGAGTTGAAGCGGGAGATCCGGCGGTAGCGGTCGAGCACCGACGCCGGGAGCGTGACGGCGTCAGTCATCGGCGGGTTCGATCCCCCCGATCACGAACCGCGCCCCGCCCGCGGTCGACTCCTCGACGGACAGCGTCCACCCGTGCGCGTCGGCGATGTCGCCGACGATGGCGAGACCGAGCCCCGTCCCGCCGCCGAGCGACACGCCGCGCTCGGTCACCTGCGAGCGACGCTCCGGCGGTACGCCGGGGCCGTCGTCGGCGACCGCGAACGCGACGCCGTCCTCTCGCCGCTCGATCGCGACCTGGACGGCGACGTCGCGCCCGGCGTGTTCGATCGCGTTGCGGAACAGGTTCGAGACGAGCTGTTCGAGTCGGTCCCCGTCGGCCAGCACCGTCGCGTCCGGCCCTGCGACGGTCAGCGTCGCGTCGGCGGTTTCGAGCCGCGACCAGACCCGCCGCGCGGTCGATTCGATCGACACCCGATCGACCGAGTCGACCGACTTGCCCGCGGTCGCCAGCGACAGCAGTCCCTCGATCAGGTCGTCCATCCGCTCGTGGGCGGCGGCGGCCCGGTCGAGCGGACCCTCGGTGTCGGCGCCGTCAGTGTCGCCAGCGCCGGTAGTGTCGTCGCTCCCGCCAGCGCCGTCGCTGCCGGCGTCGCGGTGGCGAGCGAGTTCCACGGCCGCGCTCGCCGCCGCGAGCGGGTTTCGGAGGTCGTGAGAGACGACGCCGGCGAAGTCCTCCAGTCGCTTGTTCTGACGTTCGAGCTCCCGCTCGCGGCGTTCGAGGGCCGTCTGTCGACGCTCTCTCTCGGTCACGTCGCGGAGCAAGAAGACGTGTCCGCGGTCGGTTCCCCGCGGGTCCGTGATCGGGTCCTCTTGAATGTCGAACTGGCGGTCTCCGATACGGATCGGGTGTTTCACCCCCGTCTCCAGCCGCGGGAACACCGCCGAGAGCGAGGAGCCGACCGCGTCGGACGGGAGGAGCCGCTCGGCGGCCGGATTGAGGTCTCGGATCCGGCCGTCGGAGCCCGCCACGATGACGGGGTCCTGCATGACCTCGACGGCCGTGTCGCGGGCGACGACCGCGGCGTCGAGCGTGCCGAGCCAGAACACGGTCCCGTACAGGAACACGCCGTGGACGACGAGCGACGTCGGGAACCACGCGACGTTCGCGTAGCTGCCGACGTCGACGACGGTCACGGCGCCGGCGAGGAACGGGAACAGCGTGCCGAGAAGTATCACGAACGTCTGGAGCCGGTACCGGTTCCCCGTTCGCCGGTACAGGTCGACGACGAGGAGGACGCCCGCGATACAGAGCCCGGCGGCGTACAGCAGGAACGCGACGTCGGCCGGTCCCAGCCCGAACGAGAGGAGGGTGAACGGCCCCTCGACGACGGCCGCGAGGGATCGGCGCGACAGGTCGTGCGTGCCGCTCGACCACGCGAGAAGCACCCAGACGAACGACGGGGTCGCGAGCGCGACGATCCGATTTTCGGTCCGCCATCGATCGTGTCCGGTGAACGCGAACACGAACGCGATCCAGACGACGGGGGCGGCGCCGACGAGCGGCGTCGCGAGATTGAGCGCGACGGTCATCGCGAGTTCGCTCGCGGCGGCGACCCTGCCGGCGTACAGCAGCGAGATCCCGCCCCCGAACAGGAGGTAAAGCGCGACTTCGGTTCCGCCGGGCTGGTCGCGCTCCGCCCACGCGACCCGGCCGAGCCACAGTCCGATGATCCCGGCGAGCAGGCAGGCGACGAGGTACGCCCGCACCGGTAGCGCGCCGAGATCGCTCATCGATATCGGACCCACTCCGAGGGTGGTCAAAACGTTTGTGTCATACGCCGCTTCGCGGGCGCAAACGGCTTCCCGTCGGGCGGCGTCGATCCCGGTATGCGAGTGCTCCGAGGCCGCCTCGACGACCCCGAGGCCGACCGCGAACAGACGGCGTCGCTGCTCGCGGCGGCCGCCGACGGGGAGCCGGGGCTCCGCGTGTGGTCCCCGCCGCGACAGGTCGCCTTCGGTCGCCGAGACGCGCGCGAAGACGAGTTCGAACGAGCGGTGCGGCGCGCGGCGGAGCGCGGCTTCCGAGCCATAGAGCGCGACGTCGGCGGCCGGGCCGTCGCGTACACGGGGCGGACGCTCGCGTTCGCTCACGCGATTCCGACCGCGAGGGGAAACGGGGACGCGGACGGAGGCGAGTCGATCGCCGATCGGTACGAACGCGCGACTGAGACCGTCCTCGATGCCCTCAGCGGGCTCGACGCGGACGTGGCCGCCGGCGAGCCGAGCGCGTCGTTCTGTCCGGGCGACCACTCGATCCGCGTCGCGGGCGGCGGGAAGCTCTCGGGGATCGCCCAGCGAGTGCGGTCGGACGCGGCGCTCGTCGCGGGCTGTCTCGTCGTCGGGACGGCGGAGTCGCGAGCCGTCGCCGATGTCACGGCGCCCGTCTACGACGCGCTCGGGGTCGACTTCGACCCGGAAAGCGTCGGAAGCGTCGCGGCGGCCGGCGGCCCGGACGACGTCGACGCGGTCGCGAGCGCGGTCGAAGACGCGTTCGTCGACGGACCGTGGGGCGACGGGAAACGCCGAGTCCGGCCGGTGGAGGCGAACGGCCAGGCGGGCGACGGCGTGACGGACTGAGCGGTGAGCCGGGCGGGCGCGGCGATCCGGCCGGCGACCACGACGGATCGGCTACCGACCACGCCGGGCCGGCTACCGACCGCGACGATCCGACCGCCGAAGCCGATTCACAGCCGGATCGCGCTTTCGACGTGCTTTTTATTCGCGGGAGTCTCGGTTCGCCCATGGCCGAATTCAAAGTCGTCATCGCCGACCCCGACAGCGGCGAGACGTTCCAGCGAGAGGTCGACGGACAGGACGCAAACCGGTTCCTCGGGCGAGAGCTCGGCGACGAGATCGGCGGCGACGCCGTCGGTCTCCCCGAGCACACGATCGCGCTCACCGGCGGCTCCGACGAGACCGGTCGTCCGATGCGCGAGGACGTCTCCGGCACCCGCCTGAAGGAGCTGCTCCTCGAAGGCGGCGTCGGCTTCAAGCCGTCCCGCGAGGGCGAGCGCAAGCGCATCACCGTCCGCGGCCGCGAGATCGACGACGACATCGCGCAGATCAACGTCTCGGTCGTCGACGGCGACGACGTCGCCGCCGCGCTCGGCGAGGACGACGGCGACGCCGACGAGGAGTAAGCGCCCGTTTCCGATGCCCCGCGTTCCCTCCGACGACGAGGGCGTCGCGTCGATACGCGTTTCGCTCGCCCGGAGCGGCGGCACTCGCCGTCCCTGCGTCCGGCTCCCAGACGACGACGAGCTCGCGGGCCGGGTCGAGTCCGGGAGCTGCGAGTCGCTGGCGCTCGACGCCGGCGACGTGGTCCGGGTCGTCATCGACCGCGAGGAGTACCACGCGCCGGTGACCGAAGACGGCCGCGGGCGGCTCGTCCGCGCCGCGTTCGACAACCGGCGGCTCGCGCGTGAGCCCGGCGAAGGCACGAATCGGCTGGTCGCGTGGCTCGACGCGAACGGTCGCGAGCCGGGCGAGAGCGTCGTTCTCGACGTCGTCGTCCCCGGCGAGCTGTACGGGCTCCGGATCCCCGGCGAACGAACCGTGTACGAGGTGACTCGCGGCCCGCGGTCGTCGCTGGCGGACATCGCGCGGGACCTCGACGGCTGACCGCGGAACCGAACGCCGGCTTCGGGGTCGAATCCCTTATTCTCGCTCGGACCCGACTGTCGCGTATGAGAGAGGTCGACGCGGACCTGACGGCGCTCGACCGCGGGATCATCAACGCGTTCCAAGGGGGATTCCCCGCCGTGGAGCGGCCGTTCGAACCGGCGGCGGCCGCGCTGCGCGACCGCGGCGTCGAGGTGACCGGGGCCGAACTGTGCGAGCGCGTCCGTGAACTCGACGAGGAGGGGATCCTCTCGCGGTTCGGAGCGCTCGTCAACGCCGAGGAGATCGGCGGATCGGCGTCGCTCGTCGCGATGCACGCGCCCGAAGACCGGTTCGACGAGATCGTCGAGCGGGTCAACGGGTTCGCCGAGGTCGCGCACAACTACGAGCGGGAACACCCGCACCTCAACGTCTGGTTCGTCGTGAGCGTCGCCGATCACCCGGACCCCGACAAAGACGGGAGCGACCGGGTCGAGGAGGTGCTCGCCGACATCGAGGCCGCGACCGGTCAGGAGACGTACAACCTCCCGAAACAGCGTGAGTTCCACGTCGGCGCGAAGTTCCTCGTCGACGGTCCGGTTCCGGACGGCGACGTGGACCTGTCCGATCTCGGCCCCGACGTGTCTCCGAGCGGCCGCGAGACGCTCACTCCGGAGGAGCGGGACCTCGTCGTCGAGATCCAAGGCGGACTCCCGATCACCGAGACGCCGTACGCGGACGTGGCCGACCGGCTGGACGCGGACGTCGACTGGGTGATCGAGACGATAAAACGATTCGACGTGGAGGGGAAGGTGCGGCGGATCGGCGTCATCCCGAACCACTACGCGCTCGGCTACACGGAGAACGGGATGACCGTCTGGGACGTCCCCGAGGACGTTCTCGACGAGGTCGGCCCCGCGGTTGCAAGCCTCGATTTCGTCACCCACTGTTATCAACGCCCCCGACACGACGGGGTCTGGGAGTACAACTTCTTCGCGATGACACACGGGCGGACCGAGGCGGAGAGCGAGCGTCGGATCGCGGAGGTGAAAGCGCTGATGGACGAGTACTGGTCGGTCGACGCGGCCGACTGGGACACGCTGTTCTCCACTCGGATCTTGAAAAAGACCGGTATTCGCATCGCCGAGCGCGCCGACAGCAACACCGCGTGATCTCCCGTACCGAACGCCCGCGAGCGCAACTATGATCCCGCTGTATCACGATCTCACCGGGGAAACGGTCCTCGTGTTCGGCGGCGGCGCCGTCGGCGCGCGGAAGGCGCTCCGGTTCGCCGACGAGGCGCGGGTCGTCGTCGTGAGCCCCGCCTTCGACGAACGGCTCGCGGGCGCCGCGTCCGACGTCGAACTGGTCCGCGCCGCTCCCGACGCCGACGGGGTCCGCGACTGGATCGATCGGGCCGCGCCGGGGCTCGTCGTCGCCGCCACGAACGACGCCGCGGTCAACGCGGCGGCCGAGGCGGCCGCGCTCGACGCGGGCGTCCTCGTGAACCGAACGGACGTGTCGGGGGCGCGGACGGCCGGGAGCGTCGTCGTGCCGGCGACCGTCGACGACGACCCGGTGCGGGTCGCGCTCTCGACCGGCGGCGCCAGTCCGGCGCTCTCGAAGGCGCTCCGCGAGCGGATCGAAGCGGAGATCTCCGGAGCCGGCGCCATGGCCGATCTCTCGGGAGCGCTTCGACAGGAGCTCAAAGACCGCGATATCCCCCCCGCGGAGCGTCGGGAGGCGATCCGCCGAGTCGTGCGATCCGAGGGGGTTTGGAAGGCTTTACAAAAGGGGAGATCTTACGGACGGCAAGAGGCAGATTCCGTGATCGAGGAGGTACTCAATCGATGAAGGAGACGGGTGCGATCTGCGGCGTGAGCGTCGCTCACTCCCGCGCGACGGTCGACGAGATCGAGGCCGCGGGCGGCGACGGCGTCCGAGCGACCGTCTCCGACCTGCTCGCTCGCGACGGGGTCGAAGAGGCGTTCGCGCTCCAGACGTGCAACCGCTCGGAGGCGTTCATCGTCACCGACAAGACCGTCGACGGGGCGGTCGCACTGGAGTCGTTCGCTCCCGAAGTGCGGAGCGGGGCGATCCGCCGACTCGACCACGAGGAGAGCTTGGAACACCTGATGCGGGTCGCTTCCGGGCTCGAATCGCTGGTGCTCGGCGAAGACCAGATCATCGGTCAGCTCCGCGAGGCGTACGAGGAGTCCAAATCGGCGGGCGGCGTCGGCCCGGTGTTGAAAGACGCGGTGACGAAGGCGCTCCACGTCGGCGAGCGCGCGCGCAACGAGACGTCGATAAACGAGGGCGTCGTCTCCCTCGGCTCGGCCGCCGTCCGACTGGCCGCGAGCGAGATCGACCTCACGGACGGCTCCGCCGTCGTGATCGGCGCCGGCGAGATGGGGATGCTCGCGGCGCGATCGCTCGACGACACGCCGGTCTCGGAGATCGTCGTTGCGAACCGAACGGTCCCGAACGCGGAGTTCGTCGCCGGGGAGGTCGAGACGCCCGCCGACGCGGTCCCGCTGGCGGACCTCCCGGCCGTGCTCCCCGATGCCGATCTCGTGATCACGGCGACCGGGAGCCCCGATCCGGTGATCGACCCCGCTCACGTCGCGGACGCCGACCGGCTGGTGTGTATCGACATCGCACAGCCACGGGACGTCGACCCCGCGGCCGGCGATCGGGACGGCGTGACGCTGTACGACATCGACGCGCTGGAAGACGTCACCCGGCGGACCAGAGAGAGCCGGCAGGAGGAGGCGGCGCGGGTCGAGGCGATAATCGACGAGGAGCTCGACCGCATCCTGCGGGCGTACAAGCGCAAGCGGGCCGACGACGCCATCTCGGCGATGTACGCCGGCGCCGACCGCGTGAAGGCCCGGGAGGTCGACCGAGCGCTCTCTCGGCTCGAAGCGCACGGCGACCTGAACGCCGCACAGCGCGAGACGGTCGAGGACCTGGCGGACGCGCTGGTCGGCCAGCTGCTCGCGGCGCCCACCCGGTCGCTGCGCGACGCGGCCGGCGAGGACGACTGGGAGACGATCCGCACCGCGCTCCGACTGTTCGATCCCGACTTCGACGCGCCGCCGGAGCGACCCGGATCGGGCGCTGAGGCCGGTCCCGCCGGCGCGTCCGGCGCCCCGCCGGACTCGGTCACCGAGGAGCTCGACGACTGAACTGCGGACCGCGGTCTTCGGTCAAGCCGCGGTCCGCGGTCTTTTACTCGCGGACGCTCGTACCGCGCCGCATGGATCTGTCCGAGTACGTTCATCGACTCGACGCCGAGCTCGACACGGCCGCGTACGCCGACGTCGACGCCAGCGCGAACGGGTTGCAGGTCGGATCGGAGGCGGAAACGGTCGAGCGCGTCGCCTTCGCGGTCGACGCCGCGACGGCGACCATCGAGGCCGCGGCGGAGGCGGGCGCGGACGTGCTCGTCGTCCACCACGGGATTTCGTGGGGCGGGATCGACCGCGTCACGGGACGGACCTACGATCGGCTCGCGGCGCTCGTCGAGCACGACGTCGCGCTGTACGTCTCGCACCTCCCGCTCGACGGCCACGCGGAGCTCGGCAACGCGGCGGGCGTCGCCGACGCGATCGGCCTCGTCGATCGGGAGCCGTTCGGTGAGATCGGACCGGTCACGATCGGGGCGATCGGAGAGACGACGGCCCCGCTCGCGGCCGACGCGATCCGCGAGACGCTCGACGGGTTCGAGGGCCACGCCGAAGGCGCGGACGCTCCGACGCGGGTGTTTGAATTCGGTCCTGAGCGGATCGAGCGCGTCGCGGTCGTCACCGGCTCCGGCGCCGACTGGGTCGACGAGGCGGTCGCGGCCGGCGCCGACGCGCTGATCACCGGCGAGGGGAAACAGCAGGTCTACCACGACGCGCGGGAGTCCGGACTGACGGTGTTTCTCGCGGGTCACTACGCGACGGAGACGTTCGGCGTTCGGTCGCTGCAGTCGCTGTCGGAGGAGTGGGGGTTGGAGACGACGTACGTGAGCCATCCGACCGGGCTGTGAGCCGCCGGTGGGCCGGTGACGACCCGTCGATCGGCGCGGTGGGCCGTCACCCCCGAACGCAACCCTTACCGCCCGCGTCCCCGCAGTCCGGGTATGCGCGATCACTTCGAAATCCGGGACCACGACGCCGCCGGCCGGATCGGCCGGCTGGAGGTCCCCCGTGCCGGCGTGACCGTCGAGACGCCGGCGCTCCTGCCCGTGGTCAACCCCAACGTCCTCACGATCGAGCCTCGACGGCTCGCCGAGGAGTTCGGCGCGGAGATGCTGATCACCAACTCCTACATCATCCGGAGCACCGACCGGATCCGGGATCGGGTGCTGGAGGAGGGGCTCCACGACTTCCTCGGGTTCGACGGCGCGATCATGACCGACTCCGGCTCCTTTCAGCTCGCCGAGTACGGCGACATCGACGTGACCACCGAGGAGATCATCGAGTTCCAGCGACGGATCGGGAGCGACGTGGCGACCCCCGTCGACGTGCCGACACCGCCCGACGTCGACCGCGAGCGCGCCGAGCGGGAACTGGAGACGACGAAGCGGGCGCTCGCCGACGCCGAAGCGGCCGAGACCGGCGGGATGCTGGTCAACGCGCCCGTGCAGGGCTCGACGTTCCCCGACCTCCGCGAGGAGGCGGGCCGCCACGCGAGCGCGACCGATCTGGACGTGTTCCCCGTCGGCGCGATGGTCCCGCTGCTCAACGCGTACCGCTACGCCGAGGTCGTCGAGGCGGTGCGGGCGGCGAAGCGCGGCCTCGCTCCCGACGCGCCGGTCCACCTGTTCGGCGCGGGCCACCCGATGATGCTCGCGCTCGCCGTCGCGGCCGGCTGTGACCTGTTCGACTCGGCGGCCTACGCGCTGATGGCGCGCGACGGGCGCTACCTCACGGTGGCCGGCACCGAACACCTCGCGGAGATGGAGTACTTCCCCTGCTCGTGTCCGGTCTGTGCGGAACACACGCCCGCCGAACTCCGAGAGATGGACGGCAGCGGCACTTCCGAGAAGTCCGCCGAGCAGTTGCTCGCCGAGCACAACCTCCACGTCACCTTCGAGGAGCTCCGCCGGGTCAAAGCCGCGATCCGGTCGGGGACGCTCCTCGATCTGGTCGACCGGCGCGCCCGCGGCCACCCGGCGATGCTCGACGGGTACCGGGCGCTGCTCGATCACGCCGACGAGTTGGAGCGGACGGACCCGGTCTCGAAGGACGCGTTCTTCTACACCTCCCACGAGTCGGCGAAGCGACCCGAGGTCCGACGGCACCACGAGCGACTCGCCCGGCTGGCCGTCCCCGATCGGCTCCTGCTCACCGAGTCGAACGCCCCCTCGACGCACGATTACGGCGCGGTGTGGCGCGTTAAACCTCCCTTCGGCCCGTTCCCGCGGGCGCTCTCCGAGACGTACCCGCTCACCGCGGAGGTGCCGGAGCGCGTCGACGAGTCGGCACAGACCGCGGCCGCGGAGGGCGTCGCGAGCCTCGCCGCGGCGAACCCGGAGACGGCGATCACGCTCGGGCACGACGACTGGGCGGACGCGGCGCTCGAACGGGTCCCGGACGGCGTCGAGACCGAAAATCTGCGGTCGCTCGGGCGGTAAGGCTGTGCGTCGCGATCGGTCGGGTCCCTACCGGTGCGTCGACTGCGACGGCATCCGCGCCGAGTAGTCCCACGTGTGGAGGCGCTCGGGGTCGATCCGGACGTGAACTTCCTCGCGGTCGGGGCGCAAGAGTCGCTCGCCGACCTCGTTGTCGACGCCGCCGAGGTAGCGTTCCAGCAGCGACCGGAGCAGTTCCGCGTCCTCGTCGGGCGAGACGGTTGCGTGACCGCGGCCCCTGACCCCTTTATACGGCGGGTCGTTCGTCGACACCTCGAAGGAGACGTGGTCGTCGTGCGCGAGGAAGTCGACGAGGTCGGCGCTCGCGCTCGTCGCGCAGTGGACCGCGCCGTCCCACGAGAACCACAGCGACACGATCCACGGGGCGTCGGCCGGCGTGCGACAGCCGAGCCGGACGGGGATCCGCGCGTCGGCCAAGAACTCGTCGACGCGGTCGCGGTCCCACGGCCCGGTGATCTTCATGGGGACCGTTGGACCGCGAAGCCCCTAACGGTTCGCCCGAGACCGCGCGGTTCGATCGGCGGGTTCCACACCGCGATCGGTCTTCGGCCCCGCGACGGTCACGGAACACAAGAGAATTGACCGTCCCCCCGCGAGAGGTGGTATGACCGACTACTTCGAGGTTCACGAGCGCGACGGCGCCGCGCGGCTCGGGGAGCTCCGGCTCGCCGACCCCGTGACGACGCCGGCGCTCGCGGACCCGTTTCTCGAGGACGCAGGAAGCCTCTGGGCCGGCGACCGGACGGTGCCGGACGGCGACGAGGACTCGCTCACCGTGCTGCCGCACCGCTCGTTCCCCGCCGGAACCCGCGAGGAGGTCCGCGAGTCGTTCGCGGTCGACCACCCGGACGTCGACTTCCCGGCGGCGGCCGTCGTCGACAGCGCGGGCGCCCGCGACGCCGGCGTCGACGCGTACGTGCTCTCGGACGCGCAGGGCTTCGTCGGCCACGGCGAGGCGTTCCGCGACGCGATCGTGTCGGCGAAGGCGGCCCTGCCGGCCGACACCGCGTTGGTCCTCTCGGGCGTCGCCACGCCGCTGAACGTCGCGCTCCTCGCGTACGCCGGCGTCGATCTCGTGGACGCGACGCTCGCGCGGACGAAGGGGACCCAGGGCATGTACCTCACCGCCGACGCTGAGCACTTCCTGGAGGACCTCGACGAGCTGCCGTGCGCCTGTCCGGCCTGCGCGCAGCCCCGCGACGAGTTCACCCGCGCCGACTGCGCCGAGCACAACGTGAACGCGCTGCGCGCCGAGCTTCGACGGGTCCGCGAGCGGATTCGGTCGGGGCGGCTCCGCGACTACATCGAAGGGCAGACGCGCCACGAGCAGTGGCTCACCGCCGCGTTCCGCGAGTTCGACGACCAGTGGGCGTACGTCGAGGAGCGGACGCCGCTGATGCGCGACGCCGAGGTGACGGCCGCGACCGCGGAGACGCTCGACCGCGTCGAGATCCAGCGGTTCGCCGACCGGGTGACGAGCCGGTACACGAACCGGTTCACCGACCAGCCGCTCGTGTTGGTGCCCTGTTCGGCGACGAAGCCATACAGCGACTCACAGAGCCACCGCCAGTTCCACGACGCGATCCAGTGGCGCGGCCACACCGTCTCGATGACCTCGCCGATCGGCGTCGTGCCCCAGGAGTTAGAGACGACGTACCCGGCACAGCACTACGACGCGGTCGTCACGGGCGACTGGAGCGAAGACGAGATCGGGTTCGTCGCGGAGGTGCTCCGGCGGTACTTGGAGCGGAACGACTACTCGCGGGTAATCGCGCACGTCCCCGAGGACGGCTACCGCGAGATCTGCGAGCGCGTCGAGGCGGACCCCGCGATCGACGTCCCGTTCGAGTACACCTGCGTCGACCACCCGACGACCGACGAGTCGCTCGGGGAGCTGAACGCCGCCCTGCAGGGCGAGCCCGCCTACAGCAAGCGCGAGCGCGAGCACAACACCGTTCGGGCGATCGCGGATTACCTGCTCGGCGACGGCGCGGGCGACGACCTGTTCGGCGGGCCGGGCGAGGCCGACGTCCGCACCACCGGTCGGTACCCGAAGCTGCAGGTCTGGGCGGACGACCCCGACGCCGGCCGCGAGGGCGAGCCCGGTGAGCAGCTCGCGACGATGGTGCCGCAGTACGGCACCCTGTCGTTTACCATCGAGGGCGCCCGCCACTGGGTCGAGAGCGACGCGCCGACGAAGCGGGTCGAGATCGACGCGTTCGTCCCGCACGGCTCGGTGCTCGCGCCGGGCGTCGTCGACGCGGACGACGATATCCGCGTCGGCGACGAGGTCGTCATCGAGGGGCCGAGCGCGTTCGCGATCGGCCGCGCGCAGATGTCCGGCCCGGAGATGGTCGACTCGACGCGCGGCGTCGCCAGCGAAGTACGTCACGTCGACGAGAAGTAACGGAGCGGGAGCGGGACGGCTGTAGATAACGGGATAACGGGGCGTCGGGGCGCTCAGCGGGGCGCCGACGCGCTCACTCGTCGCCGCCGCGCGTCGGGAGACCGGGGTCGAACGCGGCGGCCTCGACGGCCATGTCGAGGACCTGTTCGACGTTCTCGTCGTTGGTGACGCTCATCGTCGCGTCGACGGACTCCGCGCGGACCGCCTCGAAGCGGTCGTGTTTGTTCGCCACCGTGAGGAACGGCACCGCGTCGCCGAACAGCTCGCGGACCTCCTCGCGGAGTTCGAGTTGGACCTCGAGCGGGTAGCCGCAGTCGCCGGAGGGGTCGAGCATGAAGACGACGACGTCGGCGAGATGTTCTAAGGCGCTGACCGCCTGCCGCTCGATGCTGTTGCGCTCGTCGGCCGGCCGGTCGAGGAGCCCGGGGGTGTCGACGATCTGGTAGCGGACGTGGTTCCGCTCGAAGTGGCCGATCTGGACGCCCTTCGTCGTGAACGGGTACTCGGCGATCTCGTTGGAGGCGCGGGTGACGCGGTTGACGAACGAGGACTTGCCGACGTTCGGGTAGCCGGCGATCACGATGGCGGGCTCGTCGGGCCGGATGTCGGGGAGCACCTTCAGTTGGTCCCGCGAGTCGCCGATGTACCGGAGGTCGTCTTCGATCTGGTCCATCACGTCGGCCATGCGCGCGAACGCCTGCTTCCGGTGTTTCCGCGCGGTGTCCACGTCGGAGTTGCGGATCTTCGTCGTGTACTCGTCCCGGAGATCCTCGATCTGGCGGCTGGCCCACATCACCTGCGAGAGCGCCTGCCGGAGGCGGTCGACGTCGACGATGGCGTCGGCGAGCTCGTAGTAAAACGGCTCGACGTCGAAGCCGAAGTCCGGCCACGAGACGACGACGTTCTCCAGGTTGTCCGAGAGTACGTTGCCGGCCGTCCGCAGCATCGACTCCTGCGCATCGTGCCCGTGCTTGGCGCGCCCCGCGCGCGCCGCCCGCGAGAACGCCTTGTCGACGAGTTCCTCCGATCGGGGGGTCGTCGGGAGGCCCTCAAATATCATGTTGCCCGGACTTCGCCGCCGAGGGGTATAAGACCGTCCGTTCGGCGACTCCCGCGTCAGTGCGGCACACGGCCCGACGCGTCCGCCTCCGTCGTCGGGCGCCGACGCAGATGAACGATCGTTATCTTCTCCGTGCATATTCCGAGCTATATTTATGTCTCAAAGGAATATGCCCGGTCGTGACGAACTCATTCACGCCCACGACGTTCGACGACCTCGACCCGGACCGCCGCCCGAGCCTCGCGGCGGCGCTGGTTCCGATCCTCGCGGTCGTGGCGTTCCTGGGCATCGGCTCGGCCGTACTGGGACTCGACCCGCACGCCCCGCTGCTGTGGAGCATCGCCTTCGTCGGCGCCTTCGGCCTCTGGCTCGGCTACGACTGGGAGACGCTCTTCGACGGCATCGCGAACGGGCTCGTGATGGGGCTGCAGGCGCTGCTCATCATCTTCACCATCTACGGGCTGATCGCGACGTGGGTCAGCGCGGGAACCATCCCGGGGCTCATGTACTACGGCCTCGAGATCCTCTCGCCGAGGACGTTCCTCCCGGCGGCCGCCGTCGTCGCGGCCGTCGTCGCGTTCGCCATCGGCTCGTCGTGGACCACGGTCGGGACCCTCGGCGTCGCCTTCGTCGGCATCGGCGCGGGCCTCGGCGTCCCGGCGCCGATGACCGTCGGCGCCGTTCTCTCCGGGGCGTACGCGGGCGACAAGCAGTCGCCGCTCTCGGACACCACGAACCTCGCCGCCGGCGTCACCAACACCGACCTGTACGCGCACATCCGGCGGATGCGGGCCGGGACGGTCGCCGCGTTCGGACTCGCCGTCCTCGGCTTCCTCGCGCTCGGGCTCCGCGCGAACGGTAGTATCCCCGCGGGCCGGATCGCCGACATCCAGGGCGCCCTCGGCGAGACGTACGCGATCACGCTGCTCGCGTTCGTCCCGCTCGCGGTCACCTTCGGGCTCGCGCTGCGCGGGTACGCCCCCCTCCCGACGCTCGTCGCCGGGGTCTTCGCCGGCGTGCTCACGACGATCCTCGTGCAGGGCTCCGGCTTCGCCGCCGCGTGGGACACGTTCATGTACGGGACCGCTCCCGAGTCTGGCTCCGACCTCGTCAACGAACTGCTCGCGACGGGCGGGCTCACCGGCTCGGCGTGGACGATCACGGTCGTCGTCGCCGCGCTCTCGCTCGGCGGAATCTTGGAGCGCACCGGCGTCCTCGCGGTCATCGCGCACGCGTTCACGTCTTCGGTCCGCAGCCCCGGCGCCCTCGTCGCCGGCACGGGCGTCTCGGCGATCGTCATCAACGCGCTCACCGCCCAGCAGTACATGAGCATCGTGCTGCCGAGCGTCACCCTCCGGAACACCTACGACGAGTTCGGCCTCGACACCGACCAGCTCTCTCGGGCGGTCGAGGCCGCCGGGACGCCGACCGGCGCGCTGTTCCCGTGGCACGCCGGCGCCGTCTACATGACGGGCGTCACCGGCGTCCCGACGCTGGAGTACGCGCCGTACTACCTGTTCGCGTTCCTGTCGCCCCTCGTGCTGTTCGCGATGGCCGCGACCGGCTACTCGCTGAACGTGACGCCTGTCTCTTATACACATCTCTGAGCGNNGGCCGACTAAGGTGTGGTTGAGGTGTGCAGACGACGCGGCCTACCGGTTTTTAAGCCGTTCAGTCCGGGAGCCGGAACGCGAGCCCGTACATCCGGCCGACCGACTCCGATTCGATCTCGCTTTTGAGGCGGCGGGCGGTCGCCGCCAGCGCGTCGCCCGGTTCGTCGGGACACTTGGCGGCCGTGGACGCCGCTCGCTCGACGTGCGCGGAGACGTGGCTCTCGGTCCAGGGCACCGGCTCTAAAAGCGTCCGCTCCCGTTCGAACTCCCAGCCGTGCCCCACGAAGAACCGTCGCAGGAACGCGGCCGGGTAGAAGGTGAGCGCCGGGCGGCCGCGGGCCAGCTCCGACGCGGCGTTCTCGACGGCGAACAGCTCGCCGATCGCGGCGTCGTCGGGCGGCGGGTCGTAGTCGTCCACGACGAGTTGCGCGCCCGGGGCCGCGACCCGCGAGAACTCCTCGGCGACCGCCGACAGCGCCGCGGGGTCGAGGACGTTGCACAAGCCGTGCGCGGTGATCACGTCGACGGAGCCGTCGGGGAGCGGGACCGCTCGGAGGTCCGCCTCCAGCACCGTCAGTCGGTCGCCGGTGTCGTCATTGCGGTCACCGCCGTCGTCGACGCCGACCCCGGCCTCGGCGACGCGCCGCCGCGTCGTCCGCGCGTGGTCTCGGTCGTTGGTCACGGCGTACACTCGATCGGCGCCGTTCGCGAGCAGTCCGGCGGTCGCGTTGCCGACGCCCGCGCCGGCCTCCAGACAGCGCTTCCCCGCCACCGACCGATCGTCGAGCGCGGTCGTGACCGTGTGCGGAACGTCCATCCGCTCCGCTCAGTGGTGCAGCTGTTCGGGAACCGGACTGTCGTCGTGGCGAACCCGCTCGATCAGGGACCGCTGGGCGGCCTCGTCCATCCCGTCGTAGTCGGCGGCGGCTTCGAGGATCATGGTGACGAGCTTCGGATCGCCGGCGCTGATGACGCTGGTGAGCCCCCGTGCGGCGGCGAAGTCGAACCGCTCGCGGATCTCGTCGGGCGCGGTGACCGGTCGGTACCAGTTCGCGAACGGACGGTCCGCCTCGGAGAGTTCGTCGGTCGACGGCCACGAGCCGGCGGCGAACGCCTTGATCCCCAGCGTGCCGACGTTTTGTTCCTCGGCGCGGGCGAGGACCGCCTCGTAGTCGTACTCGTCGTCGTCCTTGCCGGCGACGACGGGGTTCAGCGGGAACATCACCGTTTCGAGGTCGTCGATGCGGTCGAGCGCGTCGAGGATGAGGTCCGGGTCGCCGTGGCTCGTCAGTCCGATGTGGTCGATCAGCCCCTGCTCTTTGGCCTCGCGAAACGCCGCGAGCGCGCCGTCGTCGCCCGTGATCGCGTCCAGCTCCTCGTCGTACTCGAGCCCGTGCACCTGGTACAGATCGATCGAGTCGACGCCGAGTCGGTTCAGCGAGCGGTCGAGCTTGCGCCACGCGCCCTCGTAGGTTCGCTCTTGGGTCTTACAGCCGAGGAAGATCTCCTCGCGGTGTTGTCGGAGCTTCGGCCCGAGCTTCAGCTCCGCGTCGCCGTACTCCGGGGCCACGTCGAAGTGGTTGACGCCGTAGTCGAGGACGTGTTCGACCAGCTGATTCGCGCCCTCCTGTTCGAGCCAGTTGAGCGCGATCGCG
Organism: Halorubrum aidingense JCM 13560; assembly: GCF_000336995.1. Classification (GTDB taxonomy): domain Archaea; phylum Halobacteriota; class Halobacteria; order Halobacteriales; family Haloferacaceae; genus Halorubrum; species Halorubrum aidingense. The sequence continues at coordinate 26,420 of NZ_AOJI01000025.1, forward strand.
CCGAACGTCATGACGCTGCTGTCGTGTCCGGTGTCGCCGAGCGGGCGGGTTTGCATGCGTACGGCGTCACGCTGACGCGACATAACGGTTGTCCGCCCCGCCGGACGGTCGGCCCCACCGCGGGCGGCTCGCGGTCCGGTAGGTTTACCGCCGTCGACGCCCCGCCGATCGAACATGAGTCTGGAGGTCGCCGTCGCCGTCCCGTTCAAACAGCGCGCGAAAGAGCGGCTGGGCGAGGGCGAGTTCGTCGTCGCCCTGTCGCTCGACCGCGGCTGGTTCTCGCCGGACCAAGCGAAGCGCCTCGTCGACGTCGCCGTCGGCCGCGGGCTGGTCGCCGAGGAGGACGGCGACCTGATCGCGCGTTTCGACCCCGACGACGTGATCGTCCCCGAGGGGTTCACGCCCGACGAGGACGTGCTCCGCGAGCAGTCGACCTTCGAGACGGCCCTCGACGCCATCGTCGCCGCGGGCGTCGAAAAGCAAGCGGCGGTCGCCGGGATCAACGAGCGGCAGCGCGCGCTCGCGATCACCATCGAGGCGGCCGCGGTCCTCTACGCGAAGGAGCACGGCGCCGCGATCGATCACCTCGCGGCCGACGTTCGAGAGTCGCTGGCGGCGGACGGACACGCTGCGGACGAGCCCGCGGAGGCCGACCGATGACCGCCGATCGGCTGACCGACGGCGTCCGGATCGGCCAGCTCCTCGCCTCCGAGATCACGGGCAACGAGGGGCGGCTCCGCGGCCTCTCGCTCGCCGACGCCGACCCCGACGTCGATCCGACGCCCGACGGCGCGCTCGCGTACGCCGTGGTTCGGACGGGCGGGGACGACGACGGAATCGAGGGCGTGGACGGGCGCGTCGAGGTCGAGGAGGACGACGAGGGCGTCGAGAGCGCGGACGCCGACCTCGTCGCCGAGGTGTACGTCCAGCCGGACCGCGTCCGCGTCGAGTTCGTCAGCGCGCCCGACGCCGTCGCCGACGCGGCGACCGAGGCGGGGCTCCGCGTCAGACCGAAGGCGGTCCGCCCGCCGCGGACGCTCGTGTTCGTCGAGGACGGCGCGCAAGTGAAGCGGGTGCTCCCGGCGTTCGAGGCGGCGATCGGAAATACGGTATAAAAGCGCCCACGACGGCGACGCCGGTCCCGCCGCTCTGCCTCAGTCCGATCGCCCGCCGTCGCCCATCGCGACAGTCCGAGCCGTCGATGAGGACGATCCGTCGGTCGACCCCTCGCCGACCTCGAACTTCCGGAGGAGCCGCCGGAGCCGCTCGGCCCGATCGGACAGCGATCCGGCCTCAGCCGTCGCCTGCGACATCGCCGAGAGCTGGTCGTCCGCGGCCGCGGCCGCCGCGTCCGTCTCGTCGGCGGTCGATCGGCTGATCGACGCCACCTCCTCGACCATCGACACCGCCTCCTCGGTGCTGGCGGCCTGGTCGTCGGTCGCCTGGCTGATCTCGCGGATCCCGTCGTCGGTCTCGCCGGCGTTGCCGGCCACGCGCGCGAACGCCTCGGCGGCGTCGCGGACGGCCCCCGCACCCGTCTCCATGTGCGTCTCCGCGGTGCGGACCTCCGCGACGGTCGCCTCCGTCTGCGTCTGGGTGCCGGCGATGAGTTCCTCGATGTCCTGTGCCGCATCCTGCGTCTCCTCGGCCAGCTGTTTCACCTCGTCGGCGACGACGGCGAACCCGTCGCTCGCGCCCGTCCCGCTCCCCCCGCCGGCGCGGGCGGCCTCGATGTTGGCGTTCAACGCGAGCAGGTTGGTCTGTTTGGCGATATCGCCGATGAGGCCGACGATCTCGCCGATGTCGTCCATCCGGTCGTCGAGGATCTCGACCTTCTCGGCGGTCGCGTCGATCGCCTCCCGCGACTCTCGGACGCTGTCGATCGCCTCGCGTGCCGTCTCCTCGCCGTCGTCGGCGATCGCGGCCGTCTGCCGGGCGGCGTCGGCGACCGTCTCCGTCGAGGAAGCGACCTCTTCGATCGTCGCCGAGAGGTTGTTCATCTCGTTCGACACCCGTTCGAGCATCTCCCGTTGGTCGTCCGCTCCCCCGGCGATCTCCGCGATCGACCGGCTCACGTCCTCGCTCAGCTCTTCGGCGGAGTCAACGCCCGCCACCGTCTCCGTGCTCGCGGTCGACACGTCTCGGGAGAACGACTGGACGTCCCGCATCGTCGACTCGATGTCGTCCAGCATCTCGTTGAACGCGGCGCCGATCCGCGCCATCGCCTCGCTCTCGTCGTCGGCGTCGAGCCGAACGGTGAGGTCTCCCTCGGCCGCTCGCGCCATCGCCGCGCTGTAGTCGTCCGCCGTCGTTTCGAGCCGCCGGTTCAGCCGCTCGACCTCCGCGCGGCGCTCCTCGACCTCGGCTTTGGCCGTCTCGACGTCTTGGATCGCCGCCTTCTGTTCGGCGACGCGTTCGAGCTGCTGTTGGGCCTCTTCCCGGGACTTCTCGATGGAGTACCAGTTGACTAAAAGCGCCAGTGCGAGGCCGGTGATGAACACCGCGTGGATCCCGCCCCAGACGATCGGGTTGGCGATCGCGGCCGGGTGGTTGTAGACGAGACTGGAGTCGATCAGGCTGAACGCGCCGTGACCGATCGCGACGTATCCCATCCCGACCGCGAACGGGAGCCAGTCTTCGTACAGCGCGAGGACGGCGACGAACACGAAAAAGTGGAAGTGCGCCTCGATGTACCCGCCCGAGAGCTTCACCAGCGCCATCGACACCGTCATCGCGCTGAACGCCGCGAGCACGGTCCGCGGGCGGCGGCCGAGCCGGGACCAGTTCGCGAGCGCCGCGCTCCCGAGAACCATTCCGAGGAACCCGCCGAGCATCCACGGCGGCGTCGCCGGGATCTCCGCGCCCGTGAGCGCGGATTCGGTCCCCTCGTACAGTCCGAGCCCCAACAAGAGGGGCGCCTGTATCACGACGAGAAGCAAGATGTTCCGGTGGCGCCCAGCCCACATCGCCTCCGGCATCGACGTCCCGTCGGGAATGTACCGGACGATCTCCCGGAGCGTCTCGCCGATCCCTCGGGAGTCGTGTTCCGCGGCGGTCGATCCGATCGCTGACTCTGTCATGGAGTGGTCTCCGACGATTCCGACGAAGAAGGTTGACCCCCGAATATACGTTCTGATACTTCGAGCGGTGTTCTCTCGCCGACAGACGGTCGATCGCGTTCGGCGCGATTCCCGAGTTGGTCCTCCCGATTGTCTCGACTGTCTCGATTGTTTCTATCCTCTCGATCCTCTCGATCCCCTCGTTCGATCCCGCATCGTTCGATTTCTCACCGTTCGATCCCGCACCGATCCGGACCGCGATCTCTGAGTCACACTGCGCCGTCGGCCGAACGCTTTTAAGTCACATCGGCCCGCAGTACGCCCGTGACGCTCGATCCGATCCACGTCGAGAACATCGCACAGCTCGCGTACGGCATCGCGGGCGACGTGGACACGACCGACCACGACGACCTCGCGGCGCAGGTGTGGCGCGACTGGCTCCCCGAACTGCGCCGCGACGGCCGCGTCGTGATCGAACCCGTCGGCGACCACGAGCGCCGGCGGGCGCCCGTCGACGACGCCGCGCTGGCGGACCGGCCGTTCGAGACGGTCCACGGGCTCGATTCGGGGACGATCAACCCGACCACGTTTAAAAACGGGCTCGTCGTCGACGTCGCGCACGCCGCGATGGCGAGCGCGCCGACGGACCTGGGACTCCACCGCGACCGCACCATCGTCGCGACGGTCCACACCGGCGACTCCACCGCGGCGTTCGACGGCGCGTGGCGCCGGCGCGACGACGGCCACACCCGCCAGCGCGTGCTTCACGCCCCGCGGGTGAACCGGTACGCCGAGGGGGTCGTCCACGCGCTCGCGCTCTACCTCGCCGAGGGGACCCACGCGCTCGACCACGCCGACCGCGTCGACGACCTGCTCGTGCTCGACGGCCCCATCTACCCGAAGGAGCTGTTCACGTGGGACGACCGAAACCCGGAGCTCGGCGCGCTCGCCCGCGAGGCGAAGCCCCGCGCCGTCGTCGAGAACTACGTCCGCCTCGTCGAGCGGTTCGTCGAGCGCGACGTGCCGCTGGCCGGCTTCGTGAAGAACCCCTCCAGCGGCACCATCGTGCGCGCGCTCTCCCGGGCGGGGTTCGAGTCGCCGTGGCCCGACGACACGGCGCTGTTCACGCAGCTGTTGGAGCGGCGCGAGGGAGGTCGGAGTCGCGGCGACGGCGACCGCGCGGCCGGCCGCGGACGTGGTGACCGCGTCGACGACGAACTCACCTTCACCACGTGGTTCCACAGCCGGGGCGGCGCCGACGAGACGATGGCCGCCGACCGCGACGCGCTCGGGATCGAACGCGAGTTCGACCCCGAGCTGTACGAGCCCACGTTCATGGTCGTCTACGATCCGCGGACCGACGTGACCTACAAGCTGGAGGCGCCGTACGCGTTCACCCGGGACCGGGACACCCGCGATCGACTCACGCGACAGGTGCTCGCCGACGTGGCGACGACCCGCGGGCCGCCGGAGGCGGTCGCGAAGGCCGACGAGCTGGCGCGGATCGCGGCGACGGAAAAGACCGCGCTCCGACGGAAGTTCGAAGAGCGGTTCGACAGCGACCAGCAGTCGACCTACGACGACCTCCGGTGGGGAAAAACGCGGCTGTGACGGGCGCCGCGACGGCCGTCGCGGATGAGACTGATCCCGATCAGAGGGCGCCCCAGAGGAGCCCCGCGAAGATGATCGCGTTGTACAGCCCGTGCGCGAATCCCGGCACCAGCACGTTCTGCGTCCGCTCGTAGAGCACCCCGAGAATTGCGCCGAGGATCACTGTCACGCCCATGTACGCGACCTGTTCGGGGAGGGTGCCGTCGACGCTCCCGTGGAGCGCGCCGAACAGGACGGCCGCGATCAGGATCGCCGGCGCGGCGTCGAACGACCGGCGGAGCCCGCCTTGAACGACGCCGCGGAGCAGCAGCTCTTCGGCCGGGCCGACGAGCAGCAGCGAGACGGCGATCATCGCCGCGTAGTACGCGACCGGGTCGCCGGCGGCAACCGTCGCCGGGTTCTGCCCGGTTCGGAGCCCGAACTCCCGGAGCGTGAACAACAGCGCGATCTGGAGCCCGTAGAGGATGACCGCGGCGCCCGCGATGAGCCCGATCTCGCGCAGGGACGGCCGCGAGACCGAAACGAGGCCCCGTTGATCGGTGATCACGAGGTACCCGATCACGCCGGGCAGAAAGCTCGCGAAGCTGACGACGGTCTGGAGGAGCGTGAACGCGTTCGTGTCCTCGGCGACGATACCGGCCTGCAGCGCGAGCGACGTGACCAGTTGCGTGATCAGGCTGGCGAGCACCAGCGCGAACACGAGCGCGAACACCGCGCTCACCACGTGGATCAGTCGCTCGACCGGCACCGGGAGGTCGTCCGTCATTGCCGACCGTTGGACGCACGCCGTGTTAGGCGCGTCGGAACCGGTCGCGTGAGGCGCGTCGGAACCGGTCGTGCGGGGCCGGAACGTCGTTCGGGAGCCGTTCGGCGTTCGTTCGGATTTTCACGACCCGTCGATCCGGAGTTCGCGCTTGTCCGCCACGGCGTCGGCCTCTTCGAAGTCGCCGCCGCCGAGCAGTCCGCGGGCCGCCTTCTTCCCCCACTCGACGGCCGGCTGGGTGAACGTCGAGACGCTCGCCAGTTCGCCGTACAGCACGCAGGCGGCCTCCATCGCGTACAGCAGTTCGCCGAGGCTCCGCTCGTCGACGCGGTCGATCTCGACGCGGAGGTTCGGGACGCCGGCGGCCGCGAGGCTCGCCTCGGTGGCCTCGAACTCGGCGTCGAGCAGGTCCGCGAGCGACGACCCGCCGAGGTACGCCAGCCCGTCGAGGTCCGTCTCGGGGATGGGGGTCGCGGAGCGCTCCGTCGGGCGGATCAGCGAGACGAGCTTGTCCGGCGGGCCCGCGCGGTACAGCTGGAGCTGGGAGTGCTGGTCGGTCGCGCCGAGCGCCCGCGCCGGGGTCTGGCCGAGCCCGTCCTTGCCGAGGCTCTCGGCCCACAGCTGGGCGAACCACTCCGCGAACGTCTCCAGCGACTCCGCGTAGGGCATGACGGCGTTGGTGAGCGCGCCGCGCTCCGCGAGCGCGTACGTCGCCGCGCCGTAGGCGTACGCCGGCGTCTCGAACAGCGACTCCGACAGGCTCTCCATCCCGTCGCGCCCGCCCGCGAGGACGGCCTCGATGTCGTGGCCCTGCAGGGCCGGCACCGCGAGCCCGACCGTCGAGAGGACGGAGAAGCGTCCGGGAACCCCGTCCGGGACGTCGATAGCGGGCAGGTCGTGCTCGTCCGCGAGCGCGCGGAGGTTCCCCGCTTGGCCCGTCGTGACGAGGGTGCGCTCGGTCCAGTCGACGCCCGCGTCGGCCATCGCCTCGCGGACGACGAGGAAGTTCGCGAGCGTCTCGGCCGTGGTCCCCGACTTCGAGACGACGTTGACGACGGTGTCTTCGAGCGGGAGGTCGGCGAGCAGCGCGTCGACCGCGTCCGGATCGACGTTGTCGAGGAAGTGGGCGTCGACGTCGCTCTCCAGGGCGTTCGCGAGCGTCGCCGCGCCGAGCGCGCTCCCGCCGATGCCGACCGTGAGGACCGCCTCCGGCCGATCGAACCGATCGGTCGCCGCGCGGATCGCCTCGGGGTCGGTCGTCTCGGGCAGGTTCAGCGCGGCGTATCCGAACTCGTCGTTCGCCATGCCGGTCGCGATCCGGTGGTGTGCGGCCTCGACCCGCGAGTCCAGCCGCTCCAGCGTCTCTTCCGTGAGTCCCGGCGTCGTCTCCAGTGCGTTTCCGAGGTCGACGTTCATACGGTCCCTGCGCACGACTGCGTCTTAAGCGTGGGTTTCGGGACAGCGGCGGCGCGCCTCCGAGCGGCCGATAGGCCGAGAGGAGCCCGCGAGGGAGGCGGCGGGTCGGCGCGGCTCCGCCCGCGCCGAGCCGTCCGCCGAGGCTGGGGAGGCGTGAGGTGCGGGGCGGTTGCGGTTCGGGCGGGGAGTTAGCGGAGGGCGCCGCGCCAGCAACTGCTTATAAAGAGTCGTCGACGATGCCGCTCTCCGAGTTATAAACAGCGACCGCTCACCCGTCGCCGTGCGTGTAGCCGCGATCCGGGAGCGGCTCGCCGTCGGCGGTGACGCCCGCCGCCGCCTCGACGACGCGGCCCACCCGGACCAGCCCGCCGGGACACGCCCGGCGGATGTCCGCAACCGCCTCGTCCGGCACCGTACAGACGAGTTCGAAGTCCTCGCCGAAGTGCGCTGCCAGCTCGAACCGCTCGTCGGTCTCGCCGTCGACCTCACCCGCCCCGCCGACCCCACCCACCTCACCCGCCCCGCCGACCTCACCCGCCCCACCGACCTCGCCGACCTCACCCGCCCCGCCGATCACGTCGTCGACCGCCGGATGCACCGGAACCGCCTCCCGGTCCAGTTCGAACCCGACCTCGCTGGCCTCCGCGAGCTGGTGGAGCGACCGCGCGAGGCCGTCCGAGGAGTCCATCATCGCGGTCGCGGTCCCGGCGAGCGCGCACCCGTCGGCGACGCGAGGGGTGAACCGAAAGAGGTCGTTCGCGCGCTCGATAGACGCCTCGTCTCCCCTTTTAAATAGTCGGACCGCCGCGGCCGACCGACCCCACTCGCCGGTGACACAGAGCGCGTCGCCGGGGCGCGTGCCCGATCGCTCGACGACCCCCGCGTCGGTCACCGATCCGATCGCGGTCGAGGCGGTCGTGAACTCCTCGTGCGTGTCGAGGTCGCCGCCGACGTACTCGGCGTCGACGGCCGCGCAGACGTCGACCGCGCCGGCGATGAACCGGTCGAGGTCGCCCTCGTCGAACGACGCGTCGGCGTAGACGGCCACTGCGGCGGTCGCCTCGGCGCCCATCGCGGCCACGTCCGAGAGCGACGCGCCGACCGCGCGCCACCCGGCGGTGTACCGCGTCGTTCCCGCGGGGAAGTCCGTCCGCTCGTGGAGCATGTCCGTCGTGATGACGGTGTCGCCGACGACGGCGGCGTCGTCGCCGGCGTACGGGAGATCGACGGCGAGGGCCCGAAGCGCGTCGCGCTCGTTCACAGTACCCCATCCATCCACCGGAACGGACTATAAAAGATCGATCCGGGCGGCGGAGCGCGTGGCGAACGCTACTGGACCCGCGGAGACGTCGGCGCCGCTCGCCGGAACCGTGACCGCGATCGGCCCAGGTGTGTGGGTTGTCACCACTCATCATTTAAGGGGGTAAAACACATTAACGAATATTATCATTATCAATCATTATGTTTATTATACACCCGCCGAACGTACCGAGTGCAATGACAGTATCCGTACACGGACACGCCGCAGCACGCCCCACGGACCGCCCGATCACCAGACGACCGCCGCAACCGCCCACACGACCCGATGACAACACCTAACGACACGACGCCCGCGACCGATCCGACGAACCGCACGACCGACGACACTTCTCCCCGATCGATCCCCGGCCGCACGCCGATCACCGAGGAAGCGGGGGCGCCGATCGTTCCGACGCCGCGGCTGCCGACGGCGGACACCGACCGGACCGACCGGACCGATCGGACCGATAGCACCGACACTCCGACGACCGCCCCGACCGGCACCCGGCGGCCGAGTCCGCCGCCGACCGCCGAGGAGCGAGACGCCCCGCTGGTTCCCGACCTGCGTCCGACCCGCCGTTCGCGGGCCGACGGGAGGTCGCGATGAGCGCCGTTCCCATGGCGGGGACCGGCGCCGGCCCGCGTCCCGACCCGACGACGTTCACGCGGCGCGCGACCGAGCGCTCTCCCGACGGCGACGGTCGCGTCGCCGCCACCGACGACCGCACCGCCAGTTCCGACGACACCGCCAGCACCGCCGCCGACACCACCACCGACGACACCACCGACACCACGGAGTAATCCCCATGCATCCCAACGAACTCGACGACGACGTCTTCACGAGAGATATCGACAACCCGGCCGGCCGGCAGCTCCGCGAGCTGTTCGACGAGCAGGACTACACGTTCGCGCCCGGCATCTACCACGCGCTCGACGCCCGCCTCGCGGAGATGGCCGGGCTCGACGCCGCCTACATGAGCGGCTACTCGACCGTCCTCGGCCAGTTCGGCTTCCCCGACCTGGAGATGGTCACGATGAGCGAGATGGTCGAGAACGCGAAGCGGATGGTCGAGGCGACGAACCTCCCGGTCATCGCCGACTGCGACACCGGCTACGGCGGCGTCCACAACGTCCGTCGCGCGGTCCGCGAGTACGAGAAGGCCGGCGTCGCCGCGGTTCACATCGAGGACCAGACCTCGCCGAAGCGCTGCGGCCACATCGCGGGCAAGCAGATAGTCTCCCGCGAGCAGGCCCGCTCGCGGTTCGAGGCCGCGGTCGACGCCAAGCAGTCCGAGGACACGGTCATCATCGCCCGGACCGACGCGTACGGCTCCGCCAACGGCGACTGGGAGGAGCACCTCGAACGCGGTCGGATCTACGCCGACGCCGGCGTCGACCTCGTCTGGCCCGAGATGCCCGACCCGTCCCGCGAGGACGCGATCGAGTACGCCGAGACGATCCACGAGACGCACCCCGACCTCGATCTGGCGTTCAACTACTCCTCGTCGTTCGAGTGGGGCGCCCAGGAGGACCCGCTCACCTTCGAAGAGCTCGGCGACTTGGGCTATCAGTACATCTTCATCACGCTGTACGGCCTCCACTCCGGCGCGCACGCCGCCTACGAGGACTTCGCGAACATCGCGGAGAACGACGAAGCGGCCCAGTTCGACTTAGAGGAGCGCTACATCGGCCACGAGACGGAGAGCCACCACGAGCTCTCGTTCGTCCCGCGGTATCAGGATATCGAGGCCGAGTTCGACCCCGAGGCGCGCGAGCGCCAAGAGGAGTCCGCCGGCTTCACCGAAGACGAGAACGACCCGATCACCGCCGAGAGCGACGACGACGACTGATCGCAGGAGACGCCGTCTGACCGCGCCGCCCGACGATCGAACGCCGGCTCGCTGCGCTCGCCGCGCCCGCCGGTCACCGATCCGGGATCGCCCCCCGTTTTTTAAGTTCTGCAATGTCGCCCTCGCCGTACCCGTACGCGCGCAGGACCGGCTCCGTGTGCTCGCCCAGCGACGGCGGGTGTCGACGGACCGTCGTCGGGGTGCGCGAGAAGTGCATCGGCGAGGCCGGGAACCGCATCGGCCCGGCGGTCGGGTGTTCGACCTCCGCGACCATCCCGCGCTCGCGGATCTGCGGGTCGTCGAACAGCTCCGCCATGTCGCGGACGTGGCTCGCCGGCACGTCGTGCGCGTCGAGCGCGTCGAGCGCCGCCTCGGTCGTCAGCTCGGCGAACGCCGCGTCGAGCACGGGGTCGAGCGCGTCCCGATTGCGCACCCGCTTCTCGTTGGTCTCGAAGCGCTCGTCGGCCGCGAGGTCCGGGCGGTCGAGCGCCGCGCAGAGCCGCGGCCAGAACGCGTCCGACGAGCAGGCGACGACGACGTACCCGTCCCGAGTTTCGAACGCCTGGTAGGGGGCGATGTTCGGGTGTTTGCTCCCCATCCGCCCGGGCGGCTCGCCGCTCGCGAAGTAGTTCGTCGCCATGTAGCTCGTCCACGCGGCCTGCCCGTCGAGGAGGCTCACGTCGATCTTCTGGCCGTCGCCGTCGCCGAGTTCGCGTTCGAGCAGGGCCGCGAGGATCGCCTGGGTCGCGTACATCCCCGCGCCGATGTCCGCGAGCGCGACGCCGATCCGGACGGGCGGCCCGTCCTCGATGCCCGTGATCGACATGAACCCGCCGCGCGCCTGCATCATGATGTCGTACGCGGGCTTGTCGCGGTCGGGGCCCCACTCGCCGTACCCGGAGATGCCGCAGTAGATCAGCCCGGGGTTGTCGTCGACGAGGTCACCGTAGTCGAGCCCCCACTCGGCCATCTTGCCGACGCGGAAGTTCTCGACGAGCACGTCGGCCTCGCGCGCGAGATCGCGGAACACCGCGCGGCCCGCCTCGTCTTGCAGGTTCAACTCGACGGAGCGCTTGTTGCGGTTCACGCTGACGTAGTAGGCGCTCTCGGCGTCGTCGCCCTCGCCGAACGCCGGCGGGCGCCACGTCCGCGTCTGATCGCCCACGTCCGGTCGCTCGATCTTGATCACGTCGGCGCCGAGGTCGCCGAGCTGCATCGTGCAGAACGGTCCCACGAGCACCCGCGAGGCGTCGAGGACGGTGAGTCCGTCGAGCGGCCCTGCGTCGCCCGTCGGCTCGCGTGCTTCACCCACCACGGGCGATCCCCTCCCTGCCCGGGTCTCGCGTCATGCCCCAGCTCGTGTCCCGAGTCGCGTGCATACCGCCCGCCTCGGGCGGCGGGGTAATGAGCCTCCCGGCGGCGACGCCCGCCGCGTCACGAACGGTTATACCGCGGCCGGCCGATCGGCCGGTATGGATCTCGACATCGAGGGGAACGTCGCGCTGACGACGGCATCGAGCAGCGGTCTCGGCTTCGCGGCCGCACAGGCGCTCGTCCGCGAGGGGGCGAACGTGGTAATCAACGGCCGAGACGAGGACGCGCTCGCCGAGGCGAAAGCGGATCTGGAAGCCGAGGCGGCCGGCGACGCTCGTGTCGTCGCCGTCCCCGGGGACATCACCGTCGAGGCCGACCTTGACGAACTCGTGGAGACGACCCTCGACGAGTTCGGACGGCTCGACCACCTCGTCACCTCGGCGGGCGGCCCGCCGTCGGGCGCGTTCCTCGACACCGACGACGAGGACTGGCGCGACGCCTACGAGCTGCTCGTGATGAGCGTCGTCCGGCTCACCCGCAAGTGCGCCGAGCCGCTACAGGAGGGCGACGGGGGAACCATCGTCAACATCACCTCGCGGTCCGTGAAGGAGGCGATCGACGGGCTCGTCCTCTCGAACGCGGTCCGGATGAGCGTCATCGGCCTCGAAAAGACGCTTTCGAGCGAGCTGGCGCCCGACGTGCGCGCGAACGCCGTCCTCCCCGGCCCCCACGAGACGAGCCGGATCACGGACCTGGTCGAGCAGGCGATCGAGCGCGGCGAGTACGACTCCTACGAGGAGGGGCTCGCCGACTGGGCGAGCAACCCGCTCGGGCGCGTCGGCGACCCGATCGAACTGGGCAACACCGTCGCGTTCCTCTCCTCGCCGAAGGCCGGGTTCATCAACGGGCAGTCGATCGTCATCGACGGCGGCGCCGGCAACGCGAACCTGTAGACCGACCGCGACTGGCGGGTGCGCGGCGTCCGTTCTGGTGGTGCACGTCGGCTGTCGCCCGGGGCGGCTTCCCGTCCGGCTCCGCCGCGACCCCAAGCGATATCACGTCTCCTTTCGTCGCCCGACCATGGACCACGTGCCATTCGACGAGGCGGAGACGTACGAACCCGACGAGGGCTGGCGGCGGGCGTCGCTGGCGGGCAGCGACAAATTCACCTTCGAGTGGTTCGAGAAGCCGCCGGGCCACTCCTCGCCGATGCACGATCACGAAAACGAGCAGGTGTGCGTCTGTCTGGCGGGCGAACTGACCGTTCACACCGAGTCGGAGACCGTCGTGCTCGGCGAGCACGACTCGGTGCACCTCGAGGCGTGGGAGTCACACCGGGTCGAGAACGCTGGCGACGAGCGCGCAGTCGGCCTCGACGTGTTCGCGCCCGGTCGCGGCTTCGACTTCTGGACGGACCGCGAGGAGTGATGGAGGACGTCGATCCGCCGTCCGACCGGCCGTCAGACCCGTCGTCCGCCACCCCGGCCCGGCTCGCGCGGACCGTCGACGGGCGCCCCCTGCTCGGCGGCGAAGACGGGTTCGTCCCGTTGGCGTCGGCCGGGATCGACTCGGTCGCGGACGCCCTCGGCGCGGCCGCCAGCGCGGGGGGGCTCCCGGCCGTCGAGACGCTGCCCGCCGCGCCGACGCCCGCCGAGCACCTCGCGTTCGGGACCCCGTTCGACCCGGGGAAGCTGTGGGGGATCGGCCTCAACTACGCCGACCACGCCGATGACCTCGACGCCGTCCGGCCGGCGGAGCCGGCGAGTTTCATGCAGCCGGCGACCGCGCTGACCGCGCCCGGCGGCCCGATCCGACTCCCTCCGAGCGACGAGACGTCGCGGGTCACGGCGGAAGCGGAGCTCGGCGTCGTGATCGGACGGACGTGCAAGGGCGTCGACCGGGACGCGTTCGGCGAGGTCGTCGCCGGGGTCGTCGCCGTCATCGACGTGACCGCCGAGGACGTCCTCCAGCGCAACCCGCGGTTTCTCACCCGCGCGAAGAGCTACGACACGTTCCTCGTCGTCGGCCCGTGGGTGTCGACTCCGATGCCGCTCGACCGGCTGGCCGGCACGACCGTGCGGACCGTGATCAACGGCGTGACCGTCGCGGAGAACACGGTCGATCGGATGCTGTTCCCGCCCGAGGAGCTCGTCTCGTTCCACTCACGGGTGATGACGCTGGAGACCGGCGATCTCATCTCGACCGGGACGCCCGGCGCCGGCGTGATAACTGCCGGCGACACGGTCCGCGCCGAAATCGACGGCGTGGGGGCGCTGGCGGCCGACGTGATCGGCGGCGCCTGACGGCTCAAGGGAGTCGGAGCGCGCAGATCGAAGGGAAGCGTCAGAATCGCGTCGCGGTCTCTCGTCTCAGGCCGGGAGGGTGTTGATCCCGTTGATCTCGACGTAGCCGTAGCCGCACTCGGGACAGCGCCACTTCGTCTTCTCGCCGAGGTGGAGCGTCATCGCCGCGGTCCGGTAGAACGACTGAGCCTCTCCGCACGACGGACAGTCCACGTCCTTTTCGAGCGCCATGGCCGAGGATCCGGCCGGCGCGGTTTTGAAGCTACTGATCCGACCGCTGCTCAGGCCTCGGCGCCGTAGACGACGTTGACGGTGACCCGCACGGTCACGTCGCCGGTCTCGATACCCGTGGCGGGCGCACCGCCCGAGTCGGCCGACTCGAGCACCGCCGCGTCCCTCACTGCGTAGGGCGTCCAGCTGGCGTCCCCGGTCGACACCGAATAGACGCCGGTCACGTCGAGGTCGCTCGCGGCGGCGAGGGTCTCGGCGTCCGCGTCGGCGTTCGCCATCGCGTTCTCCAACGCCTCGTCGCGGACGTCGCGTTCGCGCTCCTCGCTCAGTCCGAACTGGATCTGCTGGACCTCGTCGGCGCCGGCGTCGACCGTGACGTCGATGACGCTGCCGACCGCGTCGACGTCGTCGACGTCGATCGCGTACCGGTGGATCCCCTGATACGCCTCGCGATCGGGGTCGTCGCGCGACTCGTGGGTCTCCCGGACGTCGTAGCGATCGGTCCGGATGTCGTCCTCGTCGAGCCCCCACTCGGTCAGCGCCTCGCGGAGCCGACTATCGCCGGTCGCGAGGTCGTCGCGCACCGCCTCCGGAGTCGAGCCGGTCGCGGTGACGGCCACTCGGAGGGTCGCCCTGTCGGGCTCTCCGACGGCCTCACCGCCGGCGCTCACGTCGATACTTCGTTCGAGGTCGGCCTCGCCGCCGACGCCGGCATCCGCCGACGAGCCGCCGATACCCGCACAGCCGGCGAGCCCAACGAGCAGGGCGACGCCGACGACCACACCTATCGTTCGCGTTCGGTTCATACACACCCGTCGTCGGGAGTCGACAATACGTCATCGGAAACACAAAGAATCGCTTGCGTCATCGTCCGTCGCCGGATTGATGAGACAGCGGGACGGCGGGCGGAGCGTCAGTCTCTCCGCTCGGAGGTGTCCCCGGCGTCGGCGTCCTCGCCGTCATCGTTCACCGCGTCGTCGTCCTCGATCGGATCGTCGTGGTCCGTGATGACGGCCGACTGGGCCGGTTCGTCGTCGGCGCGGGACTCGGTGTCGTTCTCGGCGTCGCTCCCGGCGTCGCGTTCGGCGTTGCTCGCGTCGCCGGTGTCGTCGACCCACTCGTCCGCTTCGTTGATCGTGGAACCGATCTCGGCGGCGTCGGTCTCGGAGAGGTCGGCTCCGCTCGACTTGTCGGGGTCTCGCTCGACGGTCCCGCTCACCGATCCCGACGCGTAGCGGCCCGCCCCGAACAGCCGGTCGCGGAGCGAGCGACTGCTCGGCCGCTCGGCGAGCAACACCGAACAGTCCACGTCGTGGAGCACGTCGAGATGCAGCGAGTTCGACACCAGCCGCGAGAGCAGCCCCTTCTCCGTCGCGCCGATGATGACGAGGGTGCTCTCGGCCGCCTCCTCGACGATGGCCTCCTCGACGTCGCCGCCGTCGTTGACGACCCGGTCGGCGTCACTGAGACCGTGTTCGGCGGCCCACGCCGTGAGGAACCCCTCGCCCTCGGCGCGGTTTTCCGGTCCGTCGACGACGTGGAGCAGCGTCACTTCGGAGCCGGCCGTCCGCGAGAGGACGCTGGCGACCTCCGCACCGAGCGCCGAGTCCGGGCCCCCGGAGGTCGGGAGGAGGATCCGCGAGGTGTCGAGGTCGCTCTCGTTGAGGATGAGGAAGTCGCAGGGGAGCTGGTTGGTGAGCTCGTCGATAGGCCGCTCCGCGCGGGCGGCGTTCCACAGCTGATCGTCGCCCCAGCCCATCAACACGGCCTCCGGGCGGGTCCGGCGCGCCATGTTGAACACTTCCTCGAACGAGCGGTGCGAGACGACCGTCGACGTCGAGACGTCGATGTCGTACCCCTCAGCGATCTCGCGGAGTCCCGTCATGCCCTCCGCAGAGGCGTCGGCGATACGCCCGGCGCCGGCCGACAGCGACATCCGCTCGGGCGCCTGCACGACGTGGACGATGTGGACGAGTCCGTCTTCGTGGTCGCTCGCGATCCGGCTCGCGAGTTCGACGATGGGGCCGTCGGTCCGCGGGTTCGTGATCGGCACCATGATGCGGTGGCCCTCGTTGGCGAACAGCGTCGCCTCCGTGGCGTCCAGGATGGGGACGTACGACCGTCCCGCGGCGCGCCCGAGCACCCACTCCGGCACGGTGAGCCGACGGGTCACGCCCTCGAAGCGCGCCTCTTCGAGGCGCTGTTCGCTCGTCTGGAAGTAGTTCACCAGCGTGACGAGCACGACCCCGCCGATCGTGTTCCCGAGCAGCACCGGTAGCACGAACTCGAACAGGCCGGTGTACAGGCTGACCTCGGCGCCGTACAGCGGAATTCCCTCCTCAAAGAACAAGAACAGGACCTCGGTGAACGAGACGACGACGTGGTACAGTTCGCCGAGCGGGATCGCGAGGAACGCGAGGTAGACCACGAGCATCCGGCTCACGGAGTCCGTGGAAGCGAATCCGACCCAGACGACGCCGGCGACGATCAACCCGGCCATCGCGGCCTTGAAAAACAGCGACCAGAAGCCGACCTCGAAGCCGCCGCTGGAGACGTAAATGGCGGCGTCGACCGTCTCTCCGGTGAACACCCCGCCGTACGAGAGGACGAGCGCGCCGAACGCGCCGCCGACGAAGTTCCCGGCGAGGACGATACTCCAGTGACGAAGCAGCGTCGGCAGGCTGGCGAGCCGTTCGAGCGTGAGCGCCACCGGCGGGAGCGTGTTCTCGGTGTACAGCTGGTAGCCGCCGATGATGATGTAGATGAACCCGAGCGGATACAGGATAACGCTCAAGATCGGGTGGTAATCCGTCGACGCGGTCATCGAAGCGTACAGCATGAAGGTGATCGTGATAGCCAGTCCGGCGGCGAGACCGCTGAAGAACAGTTCGCGGCCGCCGGAGGTCACCTCCTCGTCCGCAGCGGCGATGATCCGCTGGAACACTTCGTCCGACGAGAAACGGTCGCGAACCGCCTCGCCGACGGCCGGTGCGCCGCTTCGAGACCGTTCGACGACCTCCCGCATCGAGTCGTCTTCGGGCCGAGATTCGTCAGTCACTGCCTCAACGAAGGACGACCAGTATAAAAAGTACTTCCACTTTGATCCGTCGAGCAGAAGCGCGCATATTCGCATAATATCGAACGGAAGGACCGCATCTCAGCACCTGTAGACACATTCGTTCGACGAACGTTTGAAACGGTGCGAGTACGCAGTCAAGCCCGCTCGACGCGCATGATCCGCACCTCGACGCGAACGTCGTCGCCGGTCACCGCCTCGATCCGCCGGTCGAGCGTCTCCGCGATCCCCTCGACGGTGGCGTCGGGAGGCACGCCCACCGTAATCACCACGCGTTCGGTCTCCAGCGGCGGGACCGTCCCGCTCCGTTCGACGTCCAGTTCCATCAGTTCCGCGTCGGCGTCGAGCGCCGCCAGCTCGTCGCCGACGGCGGTGCGGATGTCCTCCTCGGTCGTCGACGCGACGTACGACTCGTAGGTGACGCCGCCGAGGAACACCGAGAGCAGCGCGATTGCGGCGATGAGAACGGCGGCTCGCTTCACGAACGCGGCGCGCGCCTCCTCCTCGCGGAACCAGCGTTGCGGTCGGTACCCCTCGTACCACAACACGACCAGCGCCGAGAGGTTGATCGAGAGCACGTTGACCGCGACGATCACTCCCGCGCCGAGGACGAGCCGAGGGATCGCGAAGGCGACGCCGATGCCGACCGCGGCCGCCGGCGGGATGAGGGCCACGGCGATCATCACGCCCACGAGCGTCGCGGAGACGCCCGTCATCAGCGAGACGATGCCGGCGATCCCGGCGCCGATCGCGACCACCAACACGAGGACGTTGGGCGCGAGCCGCTCGGACACCTCGGCGAGTTCGAGCGGGTCGAGTCCGGGCGGGACGAACGCGAGCGTGCGGAGCGCGAACGCGAAAGCGGTCGCGGCGACGACGGCGACGGCGACGCCGAGCACCTGCATCCGCACGCCCCGGCGGAACAGCGTCTCGTCGTCGACGACGGTACCGATCGCGGCCGACATCGCCGGGCCGATCAGCGGGGCGATGACCATCGATCCGACGACGGTCGCCGGCGAGTCGAGGAGCAGCCCCGCCGTCGCGATCACGGCGGAGATCACCGTCATCAAGACGTAGGTTCCGAGCCCCGAGGCGAGATCGTCGGCCTTCGCCTGCAGCTCCTCGCGGGAGATCCGGTCGCCGCCGCGCTCGGCGTCCTCCTCGTACTCGTCTTCGAGCGCCTCAAACCGGCGGGAAATCACGGTCTCCGCGGCGACGATAACCGTGTAGGTCCGCTCGTCGATCCCGGCCTCGCGGAGCCGTTCGAGGACCGGCTCGACCGCCGCGGTCGGCAGCGGAAACGTCGCGACGGCGGTGTACTCGCGGCCGCTCGTCTCGTCGGTGACGACGTAGTCCACCCCGAGCTCGTCGAGCGCTCGGACCACGGCCGCGCGCTTCCCCGCCGGAATCATGACCTGAACGAGTCGCACGATCCGTGGTTTCCCGGACGGGACTTATAAGGACGAGGGTCGGATCGCCGAACAGTCGGCCGCGGAAACGCCACGCGAAACGGAACTTTAATGCGCGAATCCCTCGGACGTTCGGACAAGAATGCTCTCGCCGCTGTTCATCGACACGTTCCTGCTCGATTACCACCTCGGGCACGTCTTACTGCTCGGGTTCGTCGTCTCGCTTCTGGGCGCCGCGCCGCTGAAGTCCCAGAAGGTGATCGCGTCCGTGTTCGCCGGCTTCGGCGTGATCTTCATCATCGCACCGAACACGACGATGCCGCCGACGTTCATCCTCCTCGGCATCCCGCTCGTGCTCATCGGCGCGCTGTTGTGGACGATGGCCGACAGCTGAGATCGGCCCGATCGCCCGTCGATCCGTCCGGTCGCGGCCGACCGGACCGAACTCGGAGACTTCGTCGAGAGCCGTTCGCAGATCCTGTGGCGCGCCCGTTCGCGCGCCGTCGCGTTTCCACCCCCAGCCACCGCTCCGGTCGGTCGCGCCGGCTGTCGCGTGAGTCCGCTTTTTAAACAGCCACGTCCCGTGCGCCCGATACCCACGGGCCGGCGTCTCGTGCGCGAATCCGTCTCACGGCCGACGATACCACTCGCGTTGTTCGATCCCGCTCCTTTTTGCACTCCGGGCAACACTGGTCGCCATGGTCACGGTACGGGCACCCGCCACGAGCGCGAACCTCGGCAGCGGGTTCGACGTGTTCGGGGCGGCCCTCTCTCGACCGGCGGACGTCGTCACCGTCGAGAAGGCGGCGGAGACGACGATCGAGGTCACCGGCGTCGGCGCGCAGTACATTCCGGAGGACCCCGAGAAGAACACGGTCGGCGCGGTCGTCGAGGCCCTCGACGCGCCCGCCCGCATCCACATCGACAAGGGCGTGCGCCCGGCGTCCGGGCTCGGCTCCTCGGCGGCCAGCGCCGCCGGCGCCGCGGTCGCGCTCAACCGGCTGTACGACCGGGGGCTCTCCCGCTCCGAGTTGGTGCCGATCGCCGCCGAGGGCGAGGCGGTCGTCTCGGGCGTCGCGCACTCCGATAACGTCGCGCCCTCGATCCTCGGCGGGTTCACGGTGACGACGACCGAGGAGACCCACTCGGTCGACGCCGCCATCCCCATCGTCGTCTGTCTCCCCGACGTCGCCGTCTCCACGCGCGACGCCCGGCGCGTCGTCCCCGAGACCGCCTCGATGGACGCGCTCGTCGAGACGGTCGGCAACGCCGCGACGCTCGCGGTCGGGATGTGTCGCTCCGACCCCGACCTCGTCGGCGCCGGTATGAACGACCCGATCGTCACCCCCGAGCGCGCGCGCCTGATCACGGGGTACGACGACGTGCGGCGCGCCGCCTTCGACGCCGGCGCCGCGGGCGTCACCGTCAGCGGCGCCGGCCCCGCGATCATCTCGGTCTGTCGCGACGGCGACCGTCGCGGGGTCGCCGCCGCGATGCTCGACGCCTTCGCCGACGCCGGGATCGACGCCCGCGCCTACCAGACCCGGATCGGGCAGGGCTCGGTCGTGTTGGACGAGTAGCGTTCCGACGACGCGGCGCGAACCGCCGCCAGCGACACGGTATATAAACAACCGAGAGCGACGGCAGCAGTCCTTTATAAGTGAACGATTCGCAGTCAATGACGCGCAGCCAACGACAAAGGGTGCTGTCGGCGCGCTCCGGTGAGCGCCGCAACGCGGCGCGAACCGAGCGCGAGGGAGTCGGACCGGCGCAGTTGCGCCGGTCCGACGAGGCTGGGGAGGCGTGAGGTGCGGAGCGGGCGCTGGCGGTTGCGGGCGGTTGCGGGCGGTTGCAGGGCGGGCGGTAGCGGTGTTCATCGCGCCGTCGCCGACAACGTCTTATAAACGGCCGCTCGCACGAACGCCCATACGATCCCTCACACGATCTTCATCATCCGCGTCTCGAACTTGCCGACGCGGACGCGCACCCACCCGGACAGCTCGGCGTCGAGGTCCGGGTCGTCGGTGTCCACCCGAAGCGCCCGCACGTCGTCGAGTTTCGCCCGCGAGGCGACGATCCGCACGTCGCACTGCCGGATCACCGCCGGCGATAGCTGCGGGTTGCCCCGACCGAACACGAACCCCTGCCCGCCGATCGGGGAGACGACGATCACGTTCTCCTCGTCGAGCGCCGCGAGGATCTCGGCCTCGGTGCCGTCCCGAACGATCACCTCGCCGTCGCGCCACACGTCGACGCCGATCGGAGAGGGCTCGAACCCGAGCGCCGCCTTGATCGCGCCGACGGTCGACCCCGGGCCGAGCACGAACGTGACGCCCTCCCCCTCGCGCTCGCGGATGTCGTCGGCGACGCCCTCGGCGAGCGACTCGACGGTGCCGCTCGCGGTCTGTTTCGACGACTGCAGGTCGTCGGCGACGGGGACGTGCGCGACCGCTCGAAGCTCCGGGCGGACCTCGCCCTCCCGGTAGGCGTCCTCGTCGATGTCCATCACCTCGCGGCGCTCCGTCCGCGAGAAGGTCGCCGCGATCTCCGCGGCGTCCTCCGGCGAGACGGCGAACACCGAGGAGTACACCTTGACGCCGGCGGGCACGCCGAGCATCGGGACCGAGGCGCCCGCCCGCTCCAGCGCCGACGCCACGTCCGTCGCGGTGCCGTCGCCGCCGACGAAGAGCACGAGATCGACGGGAGCAGAACTGTCGGCACCGCCGTCGCCGTCGGCGCCCGCGTCTCCACCGGCGCCGACGAACGCCTCGACGACGCGCGCGGTGTGCTCGGCGGTCGTCGCCGTCGGCGCCGGCGGGTCGGCCGACTCGGACGACCCGAACGGGTCGACGACCCGAGCCGGGTCGAACCCGGCCGCCCGGACGAGTCGCTCGCCCATCGGGTCCGCCGCGGTCGAAACGGTCGTGTCGGGCGCGACGACCGCGAGTCGCTCCAGCGCCCGGCGCGCCCGGTCCGGCGCGCGCGGTTCGGCACCCCGGGCGATCGCCTCCGCGACTTTCCCGTCGGTCCCTTTGAGCCCCACGCGACCGCCCATCCCGGCGACCGGGTTCAGTACGAAGCCGACGTGCATGCGTCACCCTTCGAGGGCCGCAACTTAAGCGAGACGCGTCCCGTCGGCGAGGCGGAATCCCGCCCGAACCGCCGGACAATCAATACTTAAGACGCCCCCAGAACAACCCCGATTCATGATCCTCGAAGTCGCCCCGACCGAGACGCTCCCGATCAACGCGACCGCCACCGTCGTGCTCGTCGCGAGCCTCGCGCTCGTCGCCGTGTGGGTCGCGTACCTCTACCGCTGATCCGCGTCGACCAGCACCGATCGCTCGCGGACCCACTCGGCGGCGCGCTCCGCCTCCGCGGCGGTCGCCGCCGTGATCTTCACCCGGACGCTCTCGCCCGGATACGAGCCGACGCTCACGTCGAACGTCTCCTGCAGTTCCGCGAACCGCGCTAAGAGCGCGCTCTCCGGCTCGTCGACGTCGACCGTGACGGTGTGCGTCGGCGTCCCGTTGAACTCGTCGGCGACCGACTCGAACATCGCTTTCATCTCCGTCGGTACGCCCGGCAGCACGTACACCGACTCGACGACCGCGCCGGGCGCGACCCCGGGCTCGTTCGCGAGCGGCCGGCAGTCCGCCGGGAGGTGCGTCGTCTCCGCGGTGAGGTCGTCCGCGCTGTAGCCCCGCTCGGCGAGCCACGCGGCCGCCTCCTCGTTTTCCACCAACTCCCGGCCGAACGCGGCGGCGACGGCCGCCATCGTCACGTCGTCGTGGGTCGGTCCGAGGCCGCCGGTGACGATCACGGCGTCGTACTCGGCGTAGTACTCGTTGACGACTCTCGCGATCTCGGCGACCTCGTCCGGGACGACGGTCACTCGGCGGACGGAGACCCCGCGATCGTCGAGGCGATCGCAGAGCCACGTCGCGTTCGTGTTTTCAGTGTCGCCGACGAGGAGTTCGTTCCCGACGGTGACGATGGCAACGTTCATACCGGGATAAGGGGTCGCGCGTTCAAAAGGACGCTGGGACGCTGAGAGACTGGGATACTGAGGCGGCGGGGAGTCGGAGGGCCGGTCTGAGGACCGTCCCGCGCTCTACTCGTCGTCGTCCTCGTACACGCCGAGGCCCAGATCGCGGCGCCGCTCGCGGAGCTCCTCGAGCTGCCGCCGGAAGTAGACGGTGCCGGCGATCGCGGCCGCGACCGCGATGACGAGGATCACGCCGAAGACGACGAGGTCCGTCTCGCGGTACGACTGGACCACGACGGAGCCGCTCGTCACCGAGTCCCACGTGATCCGGTCGCGGCCGTCGACCGTCTCGATCTCGTGGTCACGCGGCGAGACGTGGCCGACGATCGGCACGTCGGTGCTGAATCCCTCGGGCAGCGTCACCGCGTACGACCCCTCGACGTACGTGAGCGTGGTGAACCGGCGCGGCGAGCCGTCGGCCGTGAACGCCAGCTTGCCGCCCTCCATGTCGTCGGCGAACCGGATCCACGTCTCGTCGGGGGTCCGGTCGATCTCGCCGCCGCGAGCGCGGAACTCGCTGCCGTTGATCACCTCGCCGTCGGAGTACTGGTAGCGGAACGCCTCGAACTCAAGGGGCTGATCGCCGGCGTACGGCGTCTGTCGGTACAGCCTGAGTTCGTCGATCGCGGAGGCGTTGTACACCGCCGTGTACTGCGTATCCGTCGACAGCTCGAAGGCCGCGTCGCGGTCGGACGCGAAGTCGTACTCGCGGGGCGGGTCGACGTCGAGCGTCTCGTTGGCGACTTCGCCGCCGTCGTTGATGTACGTGAGACAGCCGGCGCTGGCGACGAGGAGGACGACGAGGGCCGTCGCGAAGACGAGGCGTCGGTTCACGGGGTCAGCTCACCTCAGACGACACACCGCATCTCGGCCGGGAGGTACGAGCCGATGGAAGCCAGCAGCCCCGGCGGGTCGGTGTTCTCGGTACAGACGATGCTCTGTTCGAGCAGCCCCAGCCGCTCGACGGTGATGATGTCTTGGGCGTGTCCGGCGCGGTTCACCGTCGCGCGGACCTCGCCGCGGGTCGCCGAGTTGACGTTGACCCGGCCGTCACCGCGCTGCCAGTCGTACAGGCGGTCGCGCTCCGCGTCCGCCAGCCGGCTCGGCTCCGCGTCCGGGTCGCCGGCGTCGCCGCCGTAGACGAACCGCACGGGAAGGTGCTGGACCAGCCCGAACCGCTCGACGACCTGCGCCGGCGATCCCCGACCGAGTCCGATCTCGTCGGCGGGGATCGGCACGTCGACGCCGGCGTCGAGGACGAACCCGTCGTCGTCCCACGATTCGAGGGTGCCGACGTACTCTTCGCCGGCCGTCAGCCCCTCGTCGTGAGCGACGATTTCGCCCCACGTCTCCGCGAGGACGTTGCGGGCGACTTCGGCGTCTTCTCCGGTCACGTCCACCTGGACGAAGTCGTCGTCGCGGACGCCGACCTGCCAGTCGACGGTCAGTTCGCCGATGTCGTTGCCGACGAGCGAGTGCATGCCGTCGAGCGCGCGGTCGCGAGCGTCGCCCTCCACGTAGCACTTGGTTGCGAGGACGACCATTATCCGGTCACGTCCACGTTGAGTTCGTCTCGGAGCTCCTCGACTCGGCGGCCCATCGCCTCGCGGAGCCGGTCGTTGTCCATCGCCTCGACCGGGGAGCCGCACTCGGGACACTCGAAGCCGAAGTCCATCGCCTCGCCGAATTCGAAGCGGATCGAACACACCTCACAGAGGTAGAACTCGTGGGTGCGCTCGTACTCTTCGCGCTCTTCTAAGGCGTCGAGCAGGCGGTACATCTCCTCTTCGAGATTCTCCGGGATGTTGTCGTAGTGGAACGTCCACAGGTACGTCAGCCATCCCGAGTCCTCGTCGCGCACCCGTCGGTAGGTGGCGAGGTCGTTCTCGTACAGGATGAACAGCGCGCGACGGACGTCGTTGAGCTCCAGCCCGAGGTCCTCCGCCAGCTCTTCGTCGGTGACCTCGCCGTCGGGCGGCGCGGCCGCGACCGGCATCCCCGTCGGCCCCACCAGCTCGTGGAGGTACTTTTGGATGACGGGGTCGTTCAGTAGATCCTCAAAAGCCATTACCCGAAATTGGTGGTGGAATCGGGTTAAAAGCTCCGAAAGGACCCACAATCCGCCCGCGGGCGCCTCCGGCAAAGCTTTAGGCCGCGTGTGTCACCACTGGTGCGTATGACGGAACCCGCGACGGCACGAGGTCGGCGAGCGATCGGCGCCCTCGCGCTCCTCGCGGTTCCGGTCGGTATCGCCGCGCTCCCGCTCGTGACGGCCTTCGCGCTCCTCGGCCCCCGTGGCCTCGCCGTCGCCGGACCGGGCGCGCTCGGCGGGGCGGTCGCGGCCGTCGTCGTCGGTCTCGGCGGCTCGGCCCTCCTCGGACCGATCGTCGTCGACCGGCGGATCGCGCGGCTCCCGACGGCCGACCTCGACGACCGACCGGCCGACTTCCTCGCGGACCGCGTGTCGACCCTCGCCGCGGAGGTCGGGGTCGACGCGCCCGCCGTCACCGTCGTCCGCGCCGACGCGGCCAACGTCGCCGCCGTCGACGGCTACCGCGGCTCTCGGCTCGTCGTCTCGACGCGACTGCTCGCCCTCCCGCAGGACGACCGGGACGCCGCGCTCCGGCACGCGCTGGTACAGATCCGAACTCGACAGGCGGCGGTGACGACCGCGCTCATCCCGGCGCTGGCGCTCGTCGAGACGGTGGCGCTGCTGGCGACGCTCCTCGTCGGGCGGCGCGACGACCGCACCGCGGCCGACCGGCGAGTCAACAGGATCCACGGGTACGAGCCGGAGCGGAACCGGGTCCCCTCGTGGGCGTACACGGTCGCCGGGGTCGCACTCTGGCTCCTGCTCCTCCCCGCCTGGCTCCCGGCGGCCGTCGGCGACCGCCTCTACGTCGCCGGCGGGCGTCGAGACGCGGACGCGACGGTCGCGCGGGTCGGGACCGCCGAGCGAGACGGGCTCGGCAACGCGGTCGCGTTCGCGAGTGACGCCGCCGGAGCGGCCGACTGGCCGCCGCTTTTGGACCGGCTCTCGCTCGTCTCGATGGCGGACGGCGAGACGGGTCGAGTGCGGGGAACGAGCCGGCAGGAGGCCCGCGTGCGGCTCGCGCGGCTCCGCTCGAAGCGGGCGCTGTAGCGAAGTGCCGTGACCGAGCGCGGTAGCCGTCAGGGGTCGACGGGGACGGCGAGCCGGAGCGTGGTCCCGGTGTCGCCGGTCGACACGGAAAACTCGCCGCCGGCCTTGTTGACGACCCAGTACATCAGCCAGATGCCGAGCCGGTCGGCGTGGGTCAGCGAGGTCTCGCCGTGCTCGAGCACGCGGGTCTCGTGGTCCGGGATCCCGGGCCCGTCGTCTTCGATCTCGATCGCGACCCAGTCCGGCGCGGGTCGCTCGACGCGGATCGCGACGCTCGGATGCGGGCCGTCGTTGTGTTTGACGGCGTTCTCGACGCCCTCCTCGATCGCGGTTTCGAGTCCGGTCACCGCCACGCGAAGGGGCGTCCCGGCGTCGCCCGCATCGTCGAACTCGTCGGCGCCAGTGGAGTCGTCGGCCGGTGCGAGCCAGTCGGAAAACGATAGTTCGACGGTCGCCTCGGGGTAGCGGTCGGCCATCCGGTCCACGATGTCGGCGAGGCTGTCGCGCAGGTCGACGGCCGGTTCCGCCGCGGCGTCCGAGAGGGTGCGGTCGATCTTGCGGACCGCTTCGGCGAGGCCCAGCAGATCGTCGATCGTCTCGGCGATCACGTCGAGCGGCCGTCGGAGTCCCTCGTCGTCGAGGTCACGGTCGGACAGCGTTCGGCGGAGTAGCTCCGTGTACCCGTCGACGAGGTTCATCTTGTTTCGGAGGTTGTGGTTGAGCACACGACTCATCACCTCCAGCCGGCGTTCGCGGATCTTCCGGTCCGTGATGTCCGTCTGGAACCCGACGTAGTGAGTGACCGTCCCGTCGCCGTCGCGGATCGGAGCGACGGTGAGGCGGTTCCAGAACTTCTGACCGTTCCGTCGGTAGTTCAGGATGTCGACGGAGACCGGTCGCTCGGCGTCGATCGCCTCGCGGAGCGTCGCCCGCGTGTCGGGGTCCGTCTCCTCGCCCTGTAGAAACCGACAGTCGGTGCCGAATATCTCGGGGCCGTAGCCGGTGAGCGCCTCGAACTCGGCGTTCGCGTACACCAACGGGTTCTCACCGTCGCCGGACTCGGCGATCGTGATACCGACGGGGGCCTCGTCCATCGCCCGCTCTTTCAGCCGGAGGTCCTCGACAGTGTCCGCGAGCTTTCGCTCGCGCTCGGCGAGCCGGAGGGAGGTCCGGCGCCGCTCGACGAGGTTCGCGATCCGCGACCGGAGCGCGGTCTTTCGCACCGGCATGTCGATCACCTCGTCGACGTACTCCCACGCGTTGTCCGTCGCGGGCGCGACCGATCGGTCGCCGACGAGCAGGACGAACGGGAGGAAGACGGGTGACGACAGCGCCCGCCTGGGTTGGATGGTCCCCGCGACCCGGTTGAACTCGCGGGCGTCGAAGACGCAGCAGTCGAACGTCGACTCGAGCGCTCCCACGTCCGTCGTCGCGTCGACCGCATAGTGGTCTGACAGCGTCTCGACCAACAGATCGCGGTTTCGTCCCGGCCGCATGAACAGGAGGATGCGCTCGCCGTCGAGGGCGAACGGTCCACCGGAGACGGGCGACTCGCCAGGAGCGTCGTCGTCGTTGGTCTCTCCGGAGCCGGGGTCCATTCACGTTGGCGGAGAACGCGCGGCCACTAAGCGTTACCCATCATTAATGATTCTGCGGGTGAATCGGTGAGCATGGCATCGACACTCGCCGGTCGGGTCTCGACCGGCATCCCGGGACTCGACGAGATTCTGTCGGGGGGACTCATCGCGGAGCGGAGCTACATGATACGCGGTCGAGCCGGCAGCGGGAAGACGATCGCGAGCCTGCACTTCCTCCAGGCGGGCGTCGACGCGGGNAGCTACATGATACGCGGTCGAGCCGGCAGCGGGAAGACGATCGCGAGCCTGCACTTCCTCCAGGCGGGCGTCGACGCGGGTGAAACGGCGCTGTTCATCAACTTGGAAGAGGACGTCCGCGATCTCACGGCGAACGCAGCGGCCCTCGGATTCGACACGGACGCCATCGAGTTCCTCGACCTGAGCCCGGGCGCGGACGTGTTCACCGACGACCAATCGTACGACGTGTTCGCTCCCGCCGAGGTCGAAGGGGAGTCGCTCACCGAGCGGATCGTGGAGGGAGTCACCGCGGTGGACCCCGACCGCGTCGTCGTCGATCCGCTGACACAGCTGCGATACCTCCTCTCGGACGACTACCAGTTCCGCAAGCACGTCGTCGGGTTCATGCGGTTCCTGACGGACCGAGACGCGACGGTCGTGTTCACCGTTCAGAACACCGCCACGCTGCCGACGGACGACCTCGAGTTCATCACGGACGGGACGATCCGGCTCGGCGCCGCGGAGTACGGGAAGACGGTCTCCGTGCCGAAGTTCCGCGGATCGGGGACGCAGAACGGCGAGCACGCCTATCGCGTCACCGACGCGGGAATCGAGGTGTACCCGGCGCTCCGCCCCGGAACGCACACCGGCGAGTTCGAGTTCGAACAGATCTCCTCGGGCGTCGACGAGATCGACGCCCTGCTCGACGGCGGGATCGAGCGCGGGACGATCAGCATCGTCAGCGGACCGACGGGCGTCGGGAAGACGACGCTGAGCACGCAGTTCATGAAGGAGGCGGCGAGCCGCGGCGAGCGCTCCGTCATCTACCTGTTCGAGGAGACCAAACAGACGTTCCTCGCCCGGTCTCGGGCGGTCGGCATCCCGGTCGATCGGATGATCGAGAAGGGGACGCTGCAGGTGAACGAGGTGGAGGCGCTCGACCGGTCGCCACAGGAGTTCGCCAGAATGGTCCGCGAGGAGGTCGAGGAGCGCGGCGCCGACATCGTGCTGGTCGACGGGATCGCCGGGTACCGCCTGACGCTTCGCGGCGCGGACGGGATGCTGCTCCAACAGCTACACGCGCTGGGTCGATACCTCAAGAACACGGGTGTGACGGGGATCTTCGTCGACGAGACGCGAGCCATTACCGGGCCGTTTCAGGCGACCGTCGAGAACATCAGCTACCTCGCCGACAACATCGTCTTCCTGCGGCACCTCGAAGTCGACGGCGAGATGCGCAAGGCGATCGGGGTGTTGAAAAAGCGGACAAGCGACTTCGAGCGGACGATCCGGGAGTTCCAAATTACGGAAGACGGCGTCACGGTCGGCGAGCCGATGTCGGGGTTGCGCGGCATCCTGAGCGGGACGCCGGAGATCGTCGACCGCGACGTCGAGTGATCAGTCGGCCGACTCGTCGGCTGCATCTCCGGACTCGTCGCCGACATCGTCACCGGCGTCGACGACCGTCTTCCCGGTCGCCTCGGGCACGACTCGGCGGTCGGCGTCGGTCCACTCGCGCTCCAGCTCGTCGCCCTCGAAGAGCCGGTCGAGGAAGACGGCGAGCCCGGCGACCTCCGAGTGCGGCTGGTTCGTCACGCCGACGTTGAAGTCGGCGCGCTCGTACAGCGCCCACGGCACCTTCTCACCTCCCACGACGACGAGGAGGTCCTCGTCGTCGGCGTTCACGGCCGATCGGACCTCGTCTTCCACGTCTTGGACCCGCTCGCCGTACATCGTGAGGTGCACGACGACGCCCGCCCAGTCGCGGACGATCGCTTTCTGGTCTCCGCGGAGTTCGACCGCGAACGGGCCGCCGAACCGGTCGGTGATGTCCCGCACCGTCTCCGCCGACTGCCCGGCGTTATCGGGGAAGACGACCCGATCCGCGCCGAGCGCGCGGGCGGTGAGCCCGACGTGCGTCGTCATGCGGTCGTCGCGGCCCGGCCGATGACCGTACCGGAGGACGACGACCTCGCGTTCCTCGTGCATACCAGAGGGTGCGCGGCGACGGGTGTGGTCCTTTCGATGCCGGCTCGCGACCGGGCGGTGACCGGCCCACCACCGATAAAATATCCACAAACATGGATCGCAATACCAAGAGAGTCGTCGAGGTGACCACGTAAGTGAAAGATTCATTGGGGAGGCGGCCGCCGGGTGCAGTATGACGAGCGTCAAGGAGTTCCGCGTCGACGAGCCCGCCAGCGCCGACGCCCTCGGCCGCGGTCGATTCGTCTTCACGGACGCGTACTCGGTGTTCGACTGGGGACAGATGCCCGACGCGATCCCGCGCAAGGGCGCGAGCCTCTGTACGATGGGCGCGTTCAACTTCGAACTGCTGGAAGCGGACGGGATCCCGACTCACTACCGCGGCGTCGTCGATCCGGACGGGGACGGCGGCGGGAAGGGAAGCGACGAGGGAGGCGAGGTCGTACCCCTCGACGAGGCCGCCGCCCCGCCGACCGAGATGGCGATCGACCTGACGCAGGTGCCCGATCTCCCGTACGAGGGGCCGGACGCCGGCTACGACTACGACGCCTTCCACGCCGCGGGCGGCGAGCACTTCCTCGTCCCGCTGGAGGTCGTCTTCCGCAACCGCGTCCCGGTCGGGTCCAGCCTCCGGCGCCGGGCCGCCCCCGGCGATTTCGGGCTCGACGCCGACCCCGACATCGACGCCGCGGAGTGGCCCGACGAGCCGGTCGACCTCCCGGAACCGATCGTGGAGTTCTCGACGAAGTACGAGGAGCAGGACCGCTATCTGACTCGCGACGAGGCCGACGCGATCGCGGGCGCCGCCGATATCGACGCCCTCGAATCGCTCGCGCTGGCCGTCAACCGCGTCGTCACCGATCGCGCCGACGAGGTCGGCTTC
The DNA here is from genome assembly GCF_000336995.1 of Halorubrum aidingense JCM 13560. Taxonomy (GTDB): domain Archaea; phylum Halobacteriota; class Halobacteria; order Halobacteriales; family Haloferacaceae; genus Halorubrum; species Halorubrum aidingense. The sequence goes on from NZ_AOJI01000025.1 coordinate 56,624, forward strand.
GTCCACGAGGACGGGAAGATCGAGTGTCTGTACGCCGAGGGGGAGCTCCGCGTCGCCGACGTGGTCGGCACGTTCGACGAGAACCGGTTCTCCTACGGCGGCCGCGGGATCTCGAAGGAGGTCGTCCGCCAGTGGTACAAGGCGAACGACCCGGCGTGGGTCGACGCCGTGAGCGAGGCCAAGGCGGCCGTCGCCGAGCGCGAGATCGACGACTGGCGGGAGATCTGCGCGGCGAGCCCCGACCCGCTCCCCGCGGCGGTCGTCGACGCGGTCTCGGCGATGTACGCGGCCGGGACGAACGCCTACACCGGCCGGGAGTGGTTCGACGTGCCCGACATCGACGCGGCGCTCGACGCGGTCGCGGGGCTGTAGCGGGATCGGCCGACAGCGCCCCCTGATCCGGAGATCCATCACGATCGACGAAACGCGAGAGAACCTCTTTACCGGCGACGCGCGTGAGTCGAGACATGTCCACCGACGCCGATTTCGGGGAACGGCTCGAAGCCCAGACCGCCGCGTACCTCGCCCGGATCGACGACTGCGTCCGGCTCCTCCCGCGGGCGCTCGACGAGTACGCCGAGGGCGGCGCGTACCGCGAGACCGTCGACGAGATCGACGCCATCGAGAGCGAGTGCGACGCGCAGGTCCGGGCGATCACCGGCGTCATCACGAGCGCCGGCCCCGACGACATCGGCCTGTTGAACACCCGGATCAACTTCAACGAGTCGGCGCTGCTCGACTTCTACAAAGAGCTCGACGTGGTCGCGAACCACACCGAACGGATCGTCCAGGAAGTGGCGATGATGCGGCCGTCCGCCGAGGTCGACTCGTTCGCCAGCATGCGCGAGATGGCCGATCGGATAGTCGAGATGACCGCTATCCTCGGGGACGTGGTCGAGCGGTTCGTGCACGGGCTCGCGCGCAGCGACGCCACCGAGACGCTCACGGCGGGAATCGAGTCGATCCGCGACCTCGAAAGCGAGTGCGACGACCTCCGCAACGACGCCATCGCGACCGCCTTCGCCGACGACGCGATCGACCAGCCGCTCGTCTACCGGGAGCTCGCCATCCTGTTAGACGAGCTCGCGAACACGATCGAGGACCTCACCGACCGGATCGTCGTGATCGCCAGCAAGGAGCCGGGGATCGTCACCGAGGCGGACCCGAGCAGCGAGAAGAACTGACGGCGGACCGCGAGGCCCGACCCCGGATCGGGTTCGGGTCCGGTCCCGCTCACCGCCGCGCCCACGCCAACAGCCGCTCGTAGAACGGGTCCGAGCCGAGCGCGTCGGCGTCGCCGACGAGCGTCAACTGCTTTTTCGCGCGGGTGAGCGCGACGTTCATCCGGCGATGGTCCTCGAATATCGGCCCGTCGAGGCCGCCGGACGCGACGAGCGAGACGACGATCACCTCCTTCGAGGAGCCCTGGAAGCGGTCGACGGTATCGACGGTGACGTCGGTCCGGCGGCCGATCTCGGCGACCTGCGCGCGGAACGGGGCGATGACGCCGACGTCGTCGGGGTCGACGCCGGCGGCGACGTAGGCGTCGACGATCTCGGCGACGCGCTCCGCCTCTCGGACGTTCCGGTTGCCGTCGCGGGTCCCGTCCGGGTCGACGAAGCTCACGCCCCCCGCGAGTCCGTCAGGGAGGTCCGCGGGGTCGACGCCGAGGTCGCCGAGGGTCTGACCGGCCACCTCGGGGGTGGCCGGGCGGAGCGCGCCGTCGTAGAACTCCGCGGAGGCGAACGCCTGTATCCGCTGGCTCATCCGGTACTGGCGGTCGAGCATGACGCTCGCGTCCGGGTACGCCTCGATGAGCCGCTGGAACAGAGAGGTCTGCAGATCGTTCTCGGCTCGCACGACCGGCGGGAGCTGCTCGTGGTCGCCGACCAGCACGAACCGGTCGGCGAGGTTGATCGCGGCGTGGGTGCCCGGCTCCGTGAGCTGGGAGGCCTCGTCGACGAGCGCCACGTCGAACTCGCACTCGCGCATAACGCGGGAGCCGCAGGCGGCCGTGGTCGCGGCGACGACGGGGGCGTCTCGGAGTTCGGCGGCCTTCGCGTTCGGGTCGCCGCGCTGGACGAGTCGCACGTCCTGCATGTCGGCGCGGACGCCGGTTTTGGTCCCGACCCGAAGCACCTCGTCGAACCCCTGATCGCGGAGCGCTTCGAGGGCGTTGTCGACCGCGCGGTTGGTGAACGCCGAGAGCAACACTCGGTTCCCCTCGGCGACGAGCGCGCGGATCGTCCGGGCGATCGTGTACGTCTTCCCGGTGCCCGGCGGGCCGTGGATCAGCGCGCAGTCCTCGGCGTCGACGGCGAGTTCGACGGCCGCGTTCTGGGCGTCGTTGTTGTCGATGTAGGCGTCTGGGGCGTCTGCGGGGCGGTCAGCGGCGTCCCGGAACTCCGGCTCGCGCCGCTCGAACAGCACGTCCTTGCGGCGCTCGCTCCCTTTTAAGATCGCGTCGTGGAGCGCGGTGAGCGAGCGGTCGACGGATATCTCGGAGGGGTAGACGTCGAGCCGCCGGAGCGCGACCGGCTCGTCGGTCTCGACGACGACCTCGTCGCCGAGCTCGACGATGCGACCGAGTTCGCCGTGACCGGTGACCGGATCGCCGTCGCTCGCGAGCGCCACGTCGCCCTCGCGGAGCTTCGAGACGGCGTCGCCGGGTTTGCGCGCGCGGAGCCGCCAGCGGGCGTCGTCGATCTCGGTCTGTGAGACCGGCTCCAGGTCGATGAGGGCGCGGTCGTCCGCGGCGCGCTCCTCGGGGGTCTGCTCCCACAGCTTCCGGTACTCCGCGTGGGTCTCGCGGCGCTCCTCTTCGAGGGCAATATAAAAGCGGTCGAAGTACTCGCGCTCTTCGTCGGGGACGGGAGTGCCGACCGACCCCGCTTTCGACTCCTGATCGAGGCGTCCGGAGACGACCATGCAGGTGTCCTGCTCGAAGCAGTACTGGCACTTCGCGTCGGCCTCGTACCCCGTCGGAACCGTGGGGCGGTCGCCGGGGTCGTTGAGCGCGCGCCACTCCATCGCGGCGAGGGCGTTGCGCTCGCGGACGACGTACTGGAGCAGGCCGTTGCCGACGGTGAACTCCTTGGCGGGCGCGAGGTCGCCGCTCTCCTCGTTGCGGTCGAGCGCGGTGTTCTTGGTGTACAGGAGGGTCCCGATGTCGGGGTCGACGCCGCGCTCGTCGAGCATGAGCGCGTAGCAGGCCGCCTGGATCTTGTCGTGGAAGCGCGGCTCCCGCCGGGTGTTCTTCCCGGTCTTCAACTCGACGGGGGTGTCGCGGCGGAGCGCGTCGGCCCGCCCTTTCAAGCCGAAGGTGGGCGAGATGAGCGTGAACTCCGACCGCCACGTGTCCTCGTCGGTGAGGGTGCCCTGCGCGAGCCACCCCTCGATCGCGGCCGCGTTGCGCCGGACCTCGTCGGCGACTTCCTCGGGGTCGTACCCCAACAGGCCGAGTTCGAGGCCGGCCTCGTCGACGCGGTCGGCGACGGAGGCCTCCAGCTCCATCCCCCGGAGCAGGTCGCCGAACACCTCGTGGACGATCGTCCCCTTGACCACCGGGTAATTGAGCGGGATCCCGGAGAGCTTATTTAAATAGTACATCCGCGGGCACTGCACCCACGAGCGGATCCCGGTCACGTCGACGAGGAAGTCGGGTTCGAGCACGACCCACGAGTCGCCCGTCGTGGCGTAGCCCGTCTCGCCGCCGAACTCGTCTTCCTCGGCGTCGGTGACGAGCAGTTCCATGCCGACGGCGGCGTGGTCGGCCGTCTCGGTCCACTTCCCCCACAGCGTCACGTCGACCGGATCGCCCGCGCCGCGGTCGGGCCGGATCCGCAGCTCGCGGAGGTCGCGTTCGCCGTACGACGTCGACACCGTCCGCGCCTCCTCGACGGAGAGGATCGGCCCCCGAACGTTCACGGTCGACGTGCGCGCCGGCGCCGAAAAACGCTGTCGGTGGGGGCGGTCATCAACGATCGCGCGACCGGGAGACCCTCCGAACGAACCCGCAGCGTCCTTATATACGCGAGCCGATATGCGGGGACATGAGCGATTCGACGTTCGACCGCTACGGTCGCCCCGCTATCGCCGTCGTCGTGCTGTCGATGGCGCTGTTGTCCGTGTTCAGCGGCTACCTCCGCTTCGAACAGCAGGGCGTCGTCGCCCTCGCAGACAGCGCCGTGAGCGTCTACATCGCCGGGCTGATGCTGTGGGGACTGTTCCGCGAGGGGTTCGGCACGGACCGGTTCCGGGTCCTGTTGTACCTCGGGCTCGTCCTCTGGGGGAGCGTCGACTTCCTCATCGGGACCGACTCGACGATCTCGCTCGTGATCCTGATCGGCGGGGCGCTGCTGCTCGGACGGGCGGCCTACCAGTACGCACAGCGGCGGCAGAAGCCGGTATACGACCGGTAGGTGCGATCGGTAGTCGGGAAGCGTCGCCGCGCGATCGTAGCGGAATCGAGCGGCCGAGGCGTCCGATATCGGGGGAACGGTTTTGATTGTAGCATGAGTTGACACACCATGGCAGACCCCGACACGCGATCCGTATTTCGCACCGGTGAGATCGGCTCGTGGGGGGCGCCGTACTGGATCGGGCTCCTGTGTTCGGCCGGAATCGCCGCGATCAACCTGTACGTGTGGACGCAGACCGCGATGCCGCAGTTCCTCGCCATCGCCGGGAGTTTCACCTTCGGTATCGGGCTCTTTTTCACCCGGTTCTGGAGCCCGGCGCTGTACCTCGTCGGCGTTGTGCACGTCATCGCGCTGGGCGTCGTCTGGGCGCTTGGCGGGCGAGCGTTCCTCGTCCTCGGCGTCGCGAACGGCGTCTTCAGCGTCGGTCTGTTGGCGATCGCGCTGTCGCTGTTCTTCGCGGAGCACCGCGCTGGCGACGACTCGTAGCGATCGGGCCCCGGAACCGGTCGGAGTCGCACCGACCGAATCACACCGACCGAAATCGCACCGATCGAGTTCCGGCACGACCGTCCCACCGACACGCTCAAGCGCCCGTGTTTATAAGCACCACCCGATATGCGCGTCCGAACCTGGGACGACATCCTCGCGGACGTGGCGAGCGAGTCGACCGACCCCGACGGCTGGCGCGCCGTCGCCGGCTCCAGACGCGAGGGCCTCGGCGAGGACCTCTACGTCGGTCACCCGAGCGTCGGCGTCTATCACCTGAAGACGTACGCGAAGAACCCCCGCGACCTCCGCGGCGTCGGCGCGCGGGTCGCGCGCAGCGTCGACGACGAACTCGATCCGCTGTTGCCCGACGCGGAGACCGCCGGCCGGTTCGCGGTGCGGTCGGCCCCGGAGGACGAAGACCACGCCGAGGCGATGGCGACCCGGCTGCGCGAGACGCTGAAGGTGCACGCCGAGGCGCCGACCACCCCCGACCACCTCTTCGAGGACGTGATGACGGCGGTCGACGCGCCCGCGTTCGGGCCGATGGAGTACGCCTTCGACGGCCGTCCGGACGAGCTCGACGAGCTTTCGGACACCTTCGACGAGGCCGAGGAGCTGCTGTCGGCCGAACTGGAGGACCTGATCGACCAAGACGACGTCGACCGCGGGTTCCACTAGGCCGCGGGCGTCGACTGTCGGTTGCCGGCTACCCCTTCACCAGTCGTACGCCTCGCGCGGGTCGACGGCGTCGCGCTCGCGGTCGAAGACGTGCTCGCCGTCGACGAACACGTGGGTGGTCCGGCTGCCGTTCTCGTGGAAGACGCCGTCCCAGACGGCCACGTCGGCGTCGGTGCCCGGTTCGAGGGTGCCGACCCGGTCCTCGATGCCGAGGATCTCCGCGGGGTGGCGGGTGACCGCGTCGAGCGCCGCCGACGCGGGGAAGCCCTCGCGCACCGCGAGCCCGACGCAGACGTCGAGGTGCTGTTGCGGGAGCACCGGCGCGTCCGTCTGGATCGCGACTTTCACGCCCGCCTCGTGGAGGATTCCGGGCGTCTCGAAGGTGATGTTCCGCAGCTCGTACTTCGCGCCCGAGTACAGCGAGGGGCCGACGACCGCCGGCACGTCGCGCGCGGCGAACTCCTCGGCGATGAGGTGGCCTTCGGTGGCGTGCTCGATCGAGAGGTCGTCGATCCCGAACTCCTCGGCGATCCGGAAGACGGTCATGATGTCGTCGGCGCGGTGTGCGTGGACCCGCAGCGGGAACCCCTCGGTGAGGACGCGGGCGAGGTGCTCCATGCCGAGGTCGCGCTCGAACGGCTCGCCCTCGTTGCGGGCGTGCGCCCGCCGGTCGACGTAGTCTTCGGCCTCCATCAGCGCCGCCCGGAGGGCGGCCGCGACGCCGGGCCGCGTCGAGGGCTGGCGGCCCTCCCCCTCGCCGTGGAAGCGCTTCGGGTTCTCGCCCATGGCGGCCTTCATCCCGTCCTCGCGGATCAGCATCGCGTCGGCGGTGCGCCCGTACGTCTTCATCGAGCAGATGACGCCGCCGATCACGTTGCCGGAGCCCATCCGCGCCGACACCGAGGTGACCCCGTTCTGGAAGGCGTGTTTCAGCTCCTCGTCGCGCGGGTGGAACCCGTCCAGCGCGTTCACGTGCGGCGTGACGGCGTCGGTCCCCTCGTTGATGTCGCCGTCCTCGGGCTCGCCCCACTCGGCCATCCCCGCGTGGCTGTGCGCGTCGACCAGTCCGGGCGTGACGTGGCCGCCGTCGGCGTCGACGACGGTCGCGTCGTCCGGGATCTCGACGTCGCCGACCGCGAGTATCTCCCCGTCGTCGACGAGGACGCTCCCCTCTACCGTCCCTCGGTCCGTCGCCGTGTGAATCGTCCCGTTGACTATCGCGTGCATGAGTGGCCCTCGCCTCCGCGGGTGATAACGCTTCGAGTGGGCGACGCGGATCGCCGGATCTCGCCGCGTCGCCGCCGTCGCCCTCAGGCGGATTCCGGTGGCCGTTCGGCGTCGGGATCGGCGACGGGGTCCGGATCGACAGCGGGGTCCGGAGCAGCGACGGGGTTGGACTCAGGGACAGAAGCGGCCGTCACGTGGCGCACGTTCACGTCGTGGGTGGCGTACGGGATCTCGATACCGTGGTCCGCGAACCGGAGGTAGATCTCGCGGTTGAGGCGGTGTCTGACTCGACCCATGTGCTCCGGTCGCGTCACCCAGCAGACGAGCCGGTACTCCAGCGCCGAGTCGCCGAACCCGACGAAGCGCGCTCGGGGCGCCGGGTTGTTCGGCACGCTCTCCTCGTCTTCGGCGATGCCGACGAGGACGTCTTCCACCAGATCGATATCGCTGCCGTACGCGACGCCGACGTCGATCTTGAGCCGGGTCTGACCGTGCGGCGCGGAGAGGTTGACGACGCGCTCCTCGTTGAGCATCGAGTTCGGCAGCGTGATGTCGATGTTGTCCCGCGTGCGGAGCGTCGTCGAGCGGATCCCGACCGCGACGACCGTCCCGGCCTCGCCGGTGTCGATCTCGAGGTAATCGCCGATCGTGTACGTGTCGTCGACGTACAGCGCGAGCCCGCCGAGGAAGTTCCCGACGCTCTCTTTCGCGGCGAAGCCGAGCGCGATGCCCGCGATGCCCGCCGCGCCGAGCAGCGGGGAGATGTCGTACTCCCACAGGAGGAGCACCGTCGCGGTGCCCGCGACGACCACCGTGAGCGTCCAGATGTTCGAGAAGACCGGTGCGAACTCGTAGGCGCGTCCGCGGGTGTCCGACGCCTTTCCCTCCTCGTTGATCTTCGTCACGAGTCGGTTGACGACCCGATTCAGGTAGAACGCCCACACCAACACGATGACCGTGATCGCCGGCCTGCCGACGAACGTCGACACCTGCTCGGCGGTGAGAAACGTGTTCTCCGTCACCGAAGGGACGCTCGCGAGCACCGAGAAGCCGATCAGCGACGCCGTGGTGACGAGCGGGATGTGGAGGTTGTCGACGACGATCGAGTCGTAGTCGGTCGCGGTCCGGTCGGTGTACCGTCGCAGGTGCCGGACGACGACAAAATTCATCACGGCGCCGGCGAGCACCGACGCGACGAGCACGAACAGCGTGGCGCCGTACGGGTTCGCGAGGACAGGACCGAGCGACTCCGGAAGCATACGTCCCTATGGTCGGTGAAGTATATATTTCTCTCCGCCCCGCGACGACCGGGGCGGCGGCCGCTCAACAGGAACAGTAGTAGTCGCGGTCCACGAACTCGGTCTCGAACAGCTTCGCGGCCGGTGCGGGGTCGGAGGGGCGGTAGACGGCCGCCGTCAGGTCGCCCTCGCGCTCGAACGCCCCGGAGACGAGCCGCCGCCAGTCTGCGGGCGACAGCTGGTCCCAGACGGCGTCGTCGCCCGCGAGCAGCGCGAGGTAATCGCGGAGAGACACCCACCGCGCCGGCTCGACGCCGGGCGACTCGTACTCGGCGTCGGTGACGGCGGCGTACGCCGCCATCGGGAGGTTCGCGCCGGCGGCGACCGGCAGCCCGATCCACTTCCACGGACGGGTGTTGACGTCGAGCAGCAGGAACTCCTCGCGGTCGGCGTCGTACACGAACTCCGCCTCGCTGATCCCGTGGTAGCCGGCGTCTTCGAGCACGGCCAGCGCGCGCGCCTCGATCGCGGGCTCGTCGGCCGTCTCGACCAGACACGAGGTCCCGAACTGCTGCGGGTACCGGATCGCGGCGTTGCCGACCACCGCGAGCGCGTCGTCGACCCCCGACGGCGGCACGTACGACGCCAGCGAGTGGTCCCGACCGGTCGCGATGTCGACGCGCTTCTGGGCCATCACGGCGATCCCCGCCTCGCTGGCGGCCGCGACCGTGTCCGCGAACTCCTCGCGGTTCGCGACCTCGATCACGTTGGTGCCGAACGCCTCCTCGAAGTCACGTTTGAGCTCCGGCTTCACGACGAGCGGGAAACCGAGCGCGTCGGCGGCCTCGTCGACCGTGGCGTCGGCGTTTTCGGCCCCCGTCGCCGCGTCCGCCGTCTCCGCCAAGCGGTACGTCTCCGGGTACGGCACCCCGAGCGCCTCGCAGGTCGCGTACAGCGCGGACTTGTTCAACACGTCGTCGAGGGTGTCGATCCCCGAGAAGGGGAGGCGAACGCCCGCCGGCTCGGCCTCGGCGTACGCGAGCGCCCACTCGTCCATACAGCCGAACGCGACGGCCTCGGTGCCGGCGGCGTCGACGATCGCCTCCACGTCGGCGCGGAAGCCGTCGAGGTCGTCGAGCGGGTACGTCACCGCCCCCGCGAAGGCGACCGCGTCGGACGGCGGCGCGAGCCCGTCGTGACGGACGGTCCCGTCGGCGTCCGTGCTCGCGCCCCCGGCGCCGCCTCCGGCGCGGTCGAGCGCGATGACCGGGACGTCGTGCGCTGCGAGCGCGCGGGCGACCCCGAGGCCGGTCACGTGCGCGTTGCTGACGAGTGCTGGCGGGCGGTCGAAGTCGGCGTCCGCGAGCGCGTCGACGAGCGACGCGGTCGAGAGAAACTGCTCGGCCATAGCGTCACTCGCCGGTCCGGGTACAAAGGCTCACTAGTACCGGCCCCGCGTGCCACTACCGGTGACGAGGGTGGGACCCATACCGGCCGAAGCGGACGATCGCGGTGCGGCGCGGTTACGAAGGCCCCGCTCTCGAAGGACGCGGACGCAACGCGCTTTTGGTCGCGTACCGCCTCCGATCGGACATGACCGACAGCGAGAGCGAGCGCGGGTCCGAGCACGAACTCCCCGACCGCGTCCGCCGGGCGTTCGCGGACCACGGCTCGTTCGAACCCGCCGCCGACGGCGTCTGGACCGCGGAGACGACTCCCTTCGACGGCGACGTGCGCGCCGAACCGGCCGCGGACGGCCGGGTCCGATTTCTGGTGACCGTACGAGTGCCGACCCTCTCGGCGGTGACGACCGACGAGGTCGCCGACGTGGTCGAAGAGGGGTGGACCGAGACGTTCGAACTTCGCGTCGTCGACGTCGGCGGGGTTACACGCAAGGAACGCGAGTTCGACCCGACCGTGACGATCGACGGCGACGAGATCCGCGTCGGCTTCGAGCTGACGGATATCAACGAGCGACGCGGCGTCGACGACGCCGGCGCGCTCATCAACTTCGTCGAAGGGACGTACGTACAGGGCGTGATTCCCGGATACGAGTACACCGAGCCCGTCACGGACCTCCTCTCGGCGGCGCGCCGACAGGCGAACGGCGGGGCCTTCTGAAGGGAGACGCGAGGCGCTTCTCCGCAGCCGATAGGGGCAAATGGCGGGGGCTCGTAGACGGCGTATGTTCGCGCTGTTCGGGTTCGTCAGCCTCCTCGCGCTCGTGGCGTTTCACACGCTGGTGGCCGGCGTGGCGACCCGATTCTTCCGGCTTCGGCTGTCGACCTCGTGGGGGGCGGTCGTGTACACGATCGTGTTGATTCCGATGCTGCTTCTCGTCTCGACCCTGCTTTTCACCGGCGTGTTGAACGTCGGGTCGGGCGTCAACCTCGGGAGTCCGACCATCGTGCTCGGCCTGCTCGTCGCGCTGCCGGTGGTGCTCGGCGCCGCGATCGACTACCTCTACATCCCCCCGCCGGACGAGTACGAGTTACCCGACACGCAGTGATTCGGGGATAGCGATTTGACGACGCGGCGTCGACGCCGCCCCCTCGTCTCTCCCGCTCCTCGTCCGCCTTGCTACTCGTCCGCCTTGCTACTCGTCCGCCTCGGCGTCGAGGAGGTCGGCGACGATCGCCTCCACGCGCTCGATGACCGCCTCGGGCGAACGCGTCGCGTCGACACGGTGGAAGCGCCCCGGCTCGGCGTCGATCAGGCGCTCGTAGTTCCGCTGGACCGCGGCGAGGTAGCCGTCCTGTTCGAACTTGTTCGTGCGGCCCGCCCGCTCGGCCGCGGTGCGGGCGTCCAGATCGAGGAAGATCGTCGCGTCCGGCGGCCGCGAGAAGGCGCTGTGAATCCCGCGGATGTACTCCAGTGGGCGCTCGATCCCGACGTCGCTGGCGGCGAGCGTGGCGGCCTGATACGCGAACCGGGAGTCGGAGTACCGGTCCGAGATCACGAGCCGCCCGTCGGCGAGCGCGGGCTCTATCGTCCCCGAGAGGTGGTCGGCGTGGTCGGCGGTCAACAGGAACAGCTCCGCCAGCGGGTCGGCGTCGTCGGCCGCGATCGACCGAGCCACCGCCTCGCCGTACCAGCTATCGGTCGGCTCGCGGGTGAACGTCGCGTCGGGGTAGACGTCGTGGAGCGCCTCCCAGACCGTCGTCTTCCCGCTCCCGTCGAGCCCCTCCAGCGTGATCAACATGGTCGCGCTCCGGCGCGATGAGGAATAAACCGCCCGCTTCGAGCGACGGGGCCCTTTTTAGTGACCCCGCGGCGAACGACCGCCATGGTCGACAATCGCTCTCCCGCTTATACCCGGTCTCGGAGGCGCCGATGGTAGACATCGCGCTCTCTGCCACACAGGTACTCGTGGCGCTCGTGCTGGTCGTGTTGAACGGCTTCTTCGTCGCGTCCGAGTTCGCGTTCGTCCGGGTCCGCTCGACGTCGGTCGAGCAGCTCGCCGCGGAGGGTCGCGCTGGCTCCGGCGCGTTACAGGACGTGATGGAGGGTCTCGACGACTACCTAGCGGCGACGCAGCTCGGGATCACGCTCGCGTCGCTCGGGCTCGGGTGGATCGGCGAGCCCGCCGTGGCGGCGCTGATCGAACCGGTGCTCGGGCCGCTGCTGCCCGCGAACATCCTCCACCTCGTTTCCTTCGCGATCGGGTTCAGCATCATCACGTTCCTCCACGTCGTGTTCGGCGAGCTGGCGCCGAAGACGATCGCCATCGCGCAGGCGGAGCGAGTCGCGCTGCTGCTCGCCCCGCCGATGAAGTTCTCGTACTACCTGTTTTCGCCCGGGATCGTCGTGTTCAACGGGGCCGCGAACGCCTTCACCCGCGCGATCGGCGTGCCGCCGGCCTCGGAGACCGACGAGACGATGGAGGAGCGGGAGATCCGGCGCGTGCTCGCGCGCTCCGGCGAGGCCGGGCACGTCGCCGACGCCGAAGTCGAGATGATCGAGGGCGTCTTCGAGCTCGACGACACGGTCGTCCGCGAGGTGATGGTCCCCCGCCCGGACGTGGTGACCCTCCCCACGGACGCCGACCTCGCCGCGATCCGCACGACGGCGCTCGACGCGGGTCACACTCGGTACCCGGTCGTGACCGACGGAGACGCCGATCGCGTGGTCGGCTTCGTCGATCTGAAAGACGTCTTGCGCGCGGGCGAGGTCGGTGACGAGTCGGTGACGGCCGACGAACTCGCCCGCGACCTCATCGTCGTCCCGGAAACGGCCTCGATCGGCGACCTCCTCGTCCGGTTCCGCGACGAGCACCGACAGATGGCCGCCGTCGTCGACGAGTGGGGTGCTTTCGAGGGGATCGTCACCGTCGAAGACGTCGTCGAGGCGCTGGTCGGCGACCTCCGTGACGAGTTCGACACCGGCGGCAACGACCACGCGATCCGCCGGCTCGACGACGGCGCGCACGAGGCGGACGGTTCCCTCTCCCTCTCGGACGTGAACGACGCCCTCGGAACGGCATTCGACGGCAACGGCTACCAGACGCTCGGCGGACTCGTGCTGGACCGACTCGGCCGCACGCCCGAGGTCGGAGACACCGTCACAGTCGATGACCGAACGTTCGAGGTGACGGCCGTCGACGGCGCGCGGATCTCGACGGTGCGGATCACGACGCGAGGCGACGACGAGACAGGCGACGACGAAGCGGGCGATGCGGACCGCGCCGAGGACACCGGCGGTGCCGGCGACACCGACCGCGCCGACGACACAAGCGGCTCGGACGACGACGCCGGGTCGAGATAGCACGCGTCGCGAACCGGCGAGGCCCTTTTTATCGGTCGGGCGTGACCGTGGACCCATGTTCGAGCGAATTTTGTTCCCGACGGACGGCAGCGACGGGGCGGAAGCGGCGTTCGGCCACGTCCTCGACGTCGCGGCCGACCACGACGCGACCGTGCACGTCCTCAACGTCGCCGACACGACCCACGACAGCGTGACGCGGATCGGCCGCGAGGTCGTCGACGTGCTCGAACAAGAGGGAGAAGCGACCGTCGAGGCGGCCGCCGAGCGCGCCGCGGACCGAGGCGTCGAGGCGGTCACGGCCGTCCTGCAGGGCGGGGTGGACGAAACGATCGCGGCGTACGCCGACGAGCACGGGATCGACCTCGTCGCCATGTCGACCCGCGGCCGAACGGGACTCGATCGCCTGCTCCTCGGGAGCACGACCGAACGGGTGATCCGCCGATCGCGAGCGCCCGTCCTGAGCGTGCGCCCGGACGGAGAGCCGGCCCGGTACCCGTACGAGGACATCCTCGTGCCGACCGACGGGAGTCGACACGCACGCGCCGCGCTCGACCGCGCCGTCGACCTCGCCGGGATCACCGGCGCGACGGTCCACGCCCTCACCGTCGTCGACGTCGGCACGGTCGGGCTGGAGGGATACTCGGGCGTCGACGCGCTCGTCTCCGGCGCCGAAGCGACCGCCGAGGACGCGGTCGCGACCGCCGAGGCGGCGGGCGTCGAGGCGACCGCGACCGTGGAGGTCGCCTCCTCCGCCGCCCGCGGAATTCGGTCGATCATCGCGGACCGCGACGTCGACCTCGTCGCGATCGGGACCCGCGGCCGGCGCGGCGTCGAGCGGTATCTGCTCGGGAGCGTCGCGGAGCGGACGGTCCGGACGTCTCCGGTGCCCGTGCTGACGGTTCCCAATCCCGACACCGGCCCAGACACCGACTCCGACATAGACTCCGATCCCGACTCCGACACCGCCCTCGACCCCGACGACGAGGCCTGAGTACAGATCGAAACGAGGCCGGATCGGATCGGATCCGATCGGATCGGATCGGAGATAGAGGGTGACCGGTCGGCGCCGGCGCGTCAGACACCGCGGTAGATTTACGGGGTTTCCGTCCGATAATAATCACATGAAAGTGTTGGTAGCCGGCGGGACCGGGTTTATCGGATCGAACCTCTGCCGCGCGCTCGTCGACGGGGGCCACGACGTGACGGCGCTCTCCCGCTCACCGGGCGACACGCCCGAAGGCGTCGCTCCCGCCGAGGGCGACGTCACCGACTACGACTCGATCGCCGCGGCGGCCGAAGGGCAGGACGCCGTGGTGAACCTCGTCGCGCTCTCTCCGCTCTTCGAGCCGAAGGGCGGGAACGTCATGCACGACCGGATCCACCGCGGCGGCACGGAGAACCTGGTTCGCGCCGCCGAGGCCGCCGGCGCCGACCGGTTCGTCCAGCTCAGCGCGCTCGGCGCCGACCCCGACGGCACCACCGCGTACATCCGCGCGAAGGGACAGGCCGAGACGGTCGTCCGCGAGAGCGACCTCGACTGGACGATATTCCGCCCGTCCGTCGTCTTCGGCGACGGGGGAGAGTTCGTCTCGTTCACCAAGCGGCTGAAGGGGATGTTCGCGCCGGGCGTGCCCCTGTACCCGCTCCCCGGCGGCGGGAAGACCCGCTTCCAGCCGATTCACGTCGAGGACCTCGTCCCGATGCTGGTCGCGGCGCTCGAAGACGACGAACACGTCGGCGAGACCTACGAGGTCGGCGGACCGGAGGTGCTCACCCTGCGACAGGTGACCGACCTCGTGTACGCGGCCGAGCGCAAGGGCGTCACCATCGTCCCGCTGCCGATGCCGCTCGCTCGGATCGGCCTCACCGTTCTCGGCGCCGTGCCCGGATTCCCGATGGGGGCCGACCAGTACCGTTCGTTGCAGTTCGACAACACGACCGCGCACAACGACGTCGCTGCGTTCGGCGTCGACGAGGCCGAACTAACCACGCTCGGGTCGTATCTCGGCGTGGAGTGACCGCGGCGATCGCGGGACGGCGCGGCGACGCTGCGGACGGACCGGCGAGTTGCGCTGCAACCGGGTCGCCGCCGTCGATCCCGCACCTCGCGTTCGTGTCAACGATCGGAATATCACGGCTGGTAACGGCAACCGAAGAGTTAAATACGAGATCACGTTCTGTTCATTTCAAAGGCGGAGGGAGCACACGATGAAACTTGCAATGATCGGATTCGGACAGGCGGGGGGGAAAGTCGTCGACAAATTCCTGGAGTACGACAAGCGGACGGGCTCGGAGATCGTCCGCGCGGCCGCGGCCGTCAACACGGCGAAAGCCGACTTGATGGGCCTCGAGCACATCGCCGAGGACCAGCGCGTGCTCATCGGACAGTCCCGGGTGAAGGGGCACGGGGTCGGCGCTGACAACGAGCTCGGCGCGGAGATCGCCGAGGAGGACATCGACGAGGTGCAGGGAGCCATCGATTCGATCCCGGTCCACGAGGTCGACGCGTTCCTCGTCGTCGCCGGGCTCGGCGGCGGTACCGGCTCCGGCGGCGCGCCGGTCCTCGCGAAGCACCTCAAGCGGATCTACACCGAGCCGGTCTACGGGCTCGGTATTCTGCCGGGCAGCGACGAGGGCGGGATCTACACCCTCAACGCGGCCCGCTCGTTCCAGACGTTCGTCCGCGAAGTTGACAACCTGATGGTGTTCGACAACGACTCGTGGCGCAAGACCGGCGAGTCCGTTCAGGGCGGGTACGCCGACATCAACGAGGAGATCGTTCGGCGGTTCGGTATCCTCTTCGGCGCCGGCGAGATCCAGCAGGGCCAGGAGGTCGCGGAGAGCGTCGTCGACTCCTCGGAGATCATCAACACGCTCTCGGGCGGCGGTGTCTCCACGGTCGGCTACGCCGAAGAGGAGGTCGAAGAGCGCACCTCCGGCGGGCTCCTCTCGCGGCTCCGCAACGACGAGGGCGGCGACGAGCTCGACAGCGCACACACCACCAACCGGATCACCAGCCTCGTCCGCAAGGCGGCGCTGGGCCGGCTCACCCTCCCCTGTGAGATCGAGGGCGCCGAACGGGCGCTGCTCGTGCTCGCCGGGCCGCCGGAGTACCTCAACCGGAAAGGTATCGAGCGCGGCCGCAAGTGGCTCGAAGAGCAGACCGGCTCGATGGAGGTCCGCGGCGGGGACTACCCGTACCGCGGCGCCGGCTTCGTCGCGACGGTGATCCTGCTCGCGGGCGTCACGAACGTCCCGCGGATCAAGGAGCTCCAGCAGGTCGCCATCGAGGCGCAGGACAACCTCGACGAGATCCGCGAGGAGAGCGACGACAACCTCGACGAACTCGTCAGCGGCGACAGCGACGAGCTGGAATCTCTGTTCTAGGCGAGCCTCCAGATGGAGGTCCTCGTCCCGTTCTCGACCGACCGCCCGAAGTCCCGACTCTCCGGCGTGTTAACCCCCGACGAGCGCGAATCCTTCGCGCGGGCGATGCTCCGCGACGTGCTCGACGCGATCGAGGCCGCCGGCGGCGCGCCGCGGGTCCTCTCGACGGCCCCGATCGACGTCGACCTCGGGTGTCCCGTCGACGTCGACGACCGTCCGCTAACGGCCGCGATCAACGCGGCGCTCGACGCGCGTTTCGATGGGGCGTCGACTGATTCTGCTCTCGTCGCCGTCGTCATGGCGGACCTCGCGCTCGCGACGCCGGGGGCGCTGCGGGAGCTGTTCGCCGCGGGCGAAGCCGCCGACGTCGCGATCGCGCCCGGTCGCGGCGGCGGGACCAACGCCCTCGTCGTCGGTCACCCCGCGTTCCGGGTCGACTACCACGGCGCATCCTACCTCGACCACCGGCGGCTCGCCGCGGCGGTCGGCGCGAGCGTCGGCGTCGTGGACTCTCACCGGCTCGCGACCGATATCGACGAGCCGGCGGACCTGGCGGAGCTGTTGATCCACGCCGAGGCGAGCGCCGACGAGAGCGGGGCGGCGCGCTGGCTCCGCGACGCCGGGTTCACGCTCGATGCGACGGACGGGCGGGTCGGCGTCTCGCGGGAGTGATCGACCGGAACGAGCGGTCGGAGCGGTCGGAGCAGTCGGAGCGGTCGGAGCAGTCGGAGCGGTCGGAGCGGTCGGACGAGATGATCGAGCACGACCGAACGCGACCGAACGCGACCGCGATCCTTTTTGAGTCCCGACCGTGAGGGACGGACGTGTTTACGGCGGCCGACGAGTACGGGATCGACATCGAGGTCGACGCCGACCGCGTCGAGCGGCTGCTCTCGGTGTCGCCCGACGACGTCGAGCCCGCGGAGCGGCTCACCTTCGCCCGCAACGTCTTCGTGCCGCTGACGACCGCGTGCCGGTACACCTGCACGTACTGCACCTACTACGACGTGCCCGGCGAGGCGTCGCTGCTGTCGCCCGCAGAGGTCCGCGAGCGGTGTCGCGTCGGCGCCGACGCCGGCTGCACGGAGGCGCTGTTCACGTTCGGCGACGAGCCCGACGACCGGTACGCGGAGATCCACGCGCGGCTCGACGAGTGGGGGTTCGCATCGATCCACGACTACCTCTACCACGTCTGCGAGATCGCTTTAGAAGAAGGACTGCTCCCGCACTCGAACCCCGGCGACCTCACGGAGACGCAGTTCGCCGCGCTCCGCGAGGTGAACGCCTCGATGGGCGTCATGCTGGAGACGACCGCCGACGTGGACGCGCACAGCGGCGGGCGGCGGAAGACGCCGGGCCAGCGGCTCAACACGATCCGGGCGGCGGGCCGACAGGGTGTGCCGTTCACCACCGGGATCTTAGTCGGTATCGGCGAGGACTGGCGCGACCGCGCGGAGAGCCTGCTCGCGGTCCGCGAGCTCCACGAGCGATACGGCCACGTTCAGGAAGTGATCGTCCAGAACGTCGTCCCGAACGAGCGGTCGGACTTCGCGAAGCCGGACCTCGCGACCATGCGACGGGTCGTCGCCATGGCGCGGGCCGCGCTCCCGCCCGAGGTGTCGGTGCAGGTGCCGCCGAACCTCTCGCCGGCGGCCGATCTCGTCGACTGCGGGATCGACGACCTCGGCGGCGTCTCGCCGGTCACGGACGACTACATCAACCCGGACTACGCGTGGCCCGACCTCGACGGGCTCCGGTCGGTCGCCGACGCCGGTGGGGTTCCCCTCCGCGAGCGACTGCCCACGTACGACCGGTACCTCCCGGACGATATCCGTCACACTGCCGTCGATCCCGCCCCCGCGCCGACGAGCCGTGACGCCTGGATCCCGCCGGCGGTCCGCGACCGGATCCGCGAGGACGACGTCCACGGGCGGCGGCTCCGAGCCGTCGCCTGCGGCGAGGGGCCGCTGGATCCGCGGCCGGCCGGCGGGCGCGGTTCGGACGCGTGAATCCGGCGTGAATGAGGCGGACCGGACGCGGGGCGGACGCGGAGCCGAGCGATCGCCGAAGCGCCGTCGAAACGGGCGGCGAACGGTGACGGTCCCGACAGACTCTTTAAATATCAACTTAAATACCATCGGTGATGGTAGCATTACAGTTCGGGTTGACGGGACTCGCGGCGACGGCCGCCGGAATCCTGTTCACCGTATTCTTGTTCGTGATCGGCTTCGTCGGCGTGCTCCTGCTCGGCAGACTCGTCTTGGTGCCGGCGGTCAAACGGACCGCCGACGCGCGCGGGTTCGACGAGGCCGTCAAGAGCCTCGGGACGAGCGTCGCGAACGCGGTCGTCTGGGTCGCCGCCGTCGCGATCGGCTTTACGATCGCCGGGTACGGCGCGTTCCTCTCGGCGTTCGCCGTCTTCGGCGGCGCCATCGCGCTCGCGATCGGCTTCGCCGCGCAGGACCTGCTCGGGAACTTCGTCGCCGGCGTGTTCATCTTGAAAGACAAGCCGTTCGAGGTCGGCGACTGGATCGAGTGGGACGGGAACGCGGGCCGCGTCGAGGACATCGACCTGCGCGTCTCGCGGGTCCGCACGTTCGACAACGAGCGGATCACGGTCCCGAACGGTGACCTCGCGAACAACGCGGTCACGAACCCCGTCGCGTACGAGACGCTCCGGCAGAAGTTCGTCTTCGGTATCGGCTACGACGACGACATCGCGGAGGCGACGGACATCATCGTCGAGAAGGCGGAGGCGCACGAGGACATCCTCAATGACCCGGCGCCGTCGGTTCGCGTGGTCGAACTCGGCGACTCCGCCGTCGGGCTCCAGTCGCGGTGGTGGATCGACGAGCCCGACCGCGGCGACTTCGTGCGGGTGCGCTCGGAGTACGTCACCGACGTGAAAGAGGCGTTCGACGAGGCCGGCATCGACATGCCGTACGTCCACAGACAGCTCACCGGGAGCGTCGAAGTCCTCGAGTCCGTCGCGGACGACGACCAGTAGCTCCGGATCGCGAGGGGCGACGACCGCCTACCGCGTCGCCTGTTTCCACTCGCGGAGCCCCACGCGCTGGCCGTTCAGCGCATCGGCGGGCGCCGCGGTCGCCGCCCAGACGAACAGCGGAGCGACGCTCTCGGGGTCGCGGGCGCGCTCCATCCCGGTCAGATCGGTCGCGACGAGGCCGGGATCGACGACGCCGACGGTCGCGTCGAGGTCGGCGGCGAACCCGCGGGCGACCGCCTCGGCCGCGGCCTTCGACACCGCGTACGCGCCCATTCCGGGCTTCGACTCGTGAGCGACGGAGCCGGACGGGACGAGGATCCGTGCGTCGTCGGCGAGGTGCGGGACGGCCTCGGTGATCGTCGCGAAGACGCCGCGAGCGTTGGTCCGCATCGTGTCGTCGTAGTCGGCGTACGAGAGCGCAGTCGTCGGGCTCTCGCCCGGCCCGCCGTGGAACACTGCCGCGTTCGCGAACACGACGTCGACGGGGCCGGACTCGCGGGCGACGCTCTCGAAGAAGCGTTCGAGGTCGAACTCGTCGCGGACGTCGACGCGGGCGCCCCAGGCGGTTCCGGCATCGTCCGCGGCGTCCGCGTCGTCCTCACCACCGGTGTCGTTCAGCTCCGAGACGGTCCGATCGACCGCGTCGCCGTCGCGTCCGGAGACGGCGACGAACGCACCCTCGTCGACGAACGCCTCGGCCACCGCTCGTCCGATCCCGCTCGTAGCGCCGGTGATCGCGACCGTCAGGTCCATGTGATGATCACTAGGAATGTCGCCGACTTAGTGGTATCCACTCTCGGCGTCTCGGCGGGATCGGAACCTCACCGAAACGGGAGCGGGCGGCGCCGTCTGGCCGGCATTTATACCTCAGCCGATCGTAGCCTTCGACATGGACGTGGCCCCGGACATCGACGCCGTGGCCGGCGAATCCGTCGTGGTGATCGGCGGCGGATTCGGTGGCCTCTCGACAGCCTGCTACCTCGCCGACGCCGGCGCGGACGTGACCCTCCTCGAGAAGAACGAGCAGCTCGGCGGGCGCGCGAGCCGCCTCGAAGCGGACGGGTTCCGCTTCGACATGGGCCCCTCGTGGTACCTCATGCCCGACGTGTTCGAGCGCTTCTTCGGGCACTTCGGGCGGTCGCCGGACGAGTTCTACGAGCTGGAGCGGCTCGATCCGCACTACCGGGTGTTCTGGAAGGACGGCGACCAGGTGGACGTGCTCCCCGATCACGACGCGAACAAGGCCCTCTTCGAGGAGTACGAGCCGGGCGCCGGCGAGGCGTTCGAAGACTACTTAGAGGAGTCACAGCGCACCTACGAGATCGGGATGGAGCACTTCGTGTACGAGGACCGCCCGCGGCTCCGCGACTACGTCGACACCGACGTGCTCCGCTACTCGTGGGGGCTCTCGCTGTTAGGCAAGATGCAGGGGCACGTCGAGGGGTACTTCGATCACCCGAAGCTCCAACAGCTGATGCAGTACACCCTCGTCTTCCTGGGCGGCTCGCCGACGAACACCCCCGCGCTGTACAACCTGATGAGCCACGTCGACTACAACATGGGCGTCTACTACCCCGAGGGCGGGATCGGCGCCGTCGTCGACGGGATCGTCGAACTGGGCGACGACCTCGGCGTCGAGTACGTCACCGACGCCGAGGTGACCGGCATCGAGGGGCGACAGGGCGCGTTCGCGGTCGACACCGCCGACGGCGACCGCTACCTCTCGGACCTCGTCGTCTCCGACGCGGACTACGCCCACACCGAACAGGAGCTGCTTCCGCCGCGGAAGCGGCAGTACACCGCCGAGTACTGGGAGTCGCGGACGTACGCCCCGTCGGCGTTCCTCCTGTACCTCGGCGTCGAGGGCGACGTGCCCGAGCTGGCCCACCACACGCTGGTGCTGCCGACGGCGTGGGACGAGCACTTCGAGACCATCTTCGACGACCCGGCGTGGCCCGACGACCCGGCGTACTACCTCTGTGTCCCCTCGGAGACGGACGACACCGTCGCGCCCGAGGGGCACAGCAACCTCTTCGCGCTCGTCCCCATCGCGCCCGGGCTAGACGACACTCCCGAGCGACGCGAGACGTACCGCGACCTCGTGATCGACGACATCGCGGAGAACACGGGGACCGACCTCCGCGACCGGATCGTCTTCGAGGAGTCGTTCTGCGTGAACGACTTCGCCGACCGCTATAACAGCTATCAGGGCAGCGCGCTGGGACTGGCACACACGCTTCGACAGACCTCGCTGCTCCGCCCGCCGCACCGCTCGGAAGCGGTCGACGGGCTCTACTTCACCGGCTCGACGACGACGCCGGGGATCGGGGTCCCGATGTGTCTGATCAGCGGCCAGCTGACCGCCGAGGAGCTGTCGAAGACGGCGTGAGCGACACCGTGAGCGAATCCGACACCGACCGGCGGTCGGCGGACGATCACGCCGACAACGACGACGACACCGCCCGGTCCGCAGGGGGATCGGAGACCGACGGGACCGGCCGGCGATCGCTCGCCGACAGCCTCCGGTACCTGCTGGTGTTGTCGCGACCGCGGTTCTGGCTGTACCTCGCCGGCCCCGTCGCCGTCGGCGTCACGTACGGAATCGGCGACGTGAGCGAGCTGTTCACGCCGACCACGGTCGCGCTCGCGGCGTACTTCCTCGTCCCGGCGAACGTGTTCCTCTACGGCGTCAACGACGCGTTCGACGCCGACATCGACGAGCTGAACCCGAAAAAAGAGGACCGCGAGGCGCGCTGGCGGGGGACGCGCCTAGTCGCCGTCGCGGTGGTCGCCGCCGCCGCGGCCGGGCTCGCCACGTTCGCGATCACCCCGCGGGTCGCGTGGCCCTACCTCGCCGGCTTCCTGCTGCTCGGCGCCGGGTACAGCTCCCCGCCGGTGCGGTTCAAGACGACGCCGCTGCTCGACTCGGTTTCGAACGGCCTGTACATTCTCCCGGGGGCCGCCGCGTACGCGACGGTTTCGGGCTCACACCCGCCGCTCGCGGCGCTCGCCGGCGCGTGGCTCTGGACGATGGGAATGCACACGTTCTCGGCGATCCCCGACATCGAGCCCGACCGGGCCGCCGGGATCCGGACGACGGCGACCCTGCTGGGCGAGGGACGGACGTACTGGTACTGTCTCGCCTGCTGGGTCCTCGCCGCCGTCGCGTTCGCGACGGTCGACCTCCGACTCGGCGCGCTGCTCGGCGTCTACCCCGTCTTCGTCGCGTGGGTCGCGACCTCGTCGGTCGCGGTCGACCGCGCGTACTGGTGGTTCCCGGCGCTGAACACGGCCGTCGGCACGCTGCTGGCGATGGGCGGGCTCTGGCGCGTCTACCCGCTGACGGAGGTGCTCGCGTGAGCGACGAGAGCGAGCCGACGGGGGCGACGACCGACACCGGGGAGTCCGCGACGGTCGCATCCCCATCGGGCGTCGACGCGCTTCGCGCTCGCCTCCCCGAGACGCGCGCGGAGGCCGAGGCCCTGCTCGACCGCCTCGTCCGCGAGAACCGGTTCACGATCGCCGTGCTCTTCCCGCTCGTCGGGGCCGTTTCGCTGGTCGGCAGCGCGGAGGGGTGGGTGCCGGACCCCCTCGCGTTCAACCCGTGGTTCGTGCTGTTCGGCGTGCTGGTGATGCGGTCGCCGCTCGTCGTCGGGGTGCTACCGACGATCGACCGCCGGGCGGTCGGGTGGCTCGGGGTCCTGATCGCGTACACCTACGCGATCGAGGCGTTCGGCGTCGCGACCGGGTGGCCGTACGGCAGCTTCGAGTACACGGTGAGCCTCGGGCCGATGGTCGGCGGCGTGCCGGCCGCGCTCCCCGTCTTTTTCATCCCGCTCGTCATGAACGCGTACCTGCTCTGCGTCCTGCTTCTCGGCCCGCGGGCGTCGAACGGCTGGCTCCGGCTGCTGACGGTGATCCCGGCGGTCGTCGCGATGGACGTCGTCTTGGACCCCGGCGCCGTCGCGCTCGGGTTCTGGAGCTTCGGGGGCGGCGCGTTCTACGGCGTCCCGCTGTCGAACTACGCCGGCTGGGTCCTGTCGGCGGCGGTCGCCGTGGTCACCCTCGATCGCGCCTTCGATCTGTCCGGGCTCCGCGAGCGGCTGGCCGACTGCGAGTTCATGCTCGACGACATGGTGAGCTTCGTGATCCTCTGGGGCGGGATCAACCTCTGGTACGGGAACCTCCTCCCGGTCGCCGTCGCCGGCGCGTTCGGGCTCGGACTCGTGCGCAGCGACCGGTTCGACGCGGCCCTTTTCAACCCGCTCAGCTGACGGCGATCGGCGATCTCGCGACCCGTCGCCGACACGACTCGGTGCTACTTATATACACCCCGTTCGTTGATTCACGTATGTGCGTTCGCGTCGCCAGTGCGGTCGGTGTGGAGGGGGATGAATGAGCCGTCTCGAGATCGAGTACGGGTCCCACGAACGGGTCCGCGAGATCGTCGACCGGCTGACCTACTGCGCCGAGCACGTCAGCGTCGACTTCGACGGGTGGGAAGAGCCGCACGTCAAGGGGCCGGGGCTGTACTTCGCGGTCGTCGCCGACCGCGGTTACGGTGCGTACGCCGACCCGATGGGTGACAATCGGTGGCCGCGGGACGGCTGTCCCTCGGTGTTCGCCGAGGACGACTTCGTCGCGGCCGCCGAGACGGTGAGCGTCGAGCAAGACGGCGGCATCGTCGTCGCCGTCGACGGCGAGATCGAATCGCAGATGGTGCGGTTCCGCGACCTCGGGACGCGGAGCGGCGAGGCGGATCTGGTCGACGACGTGGCTTACGAGCCGTGGATGGGGTCGCGACACATGAGCGCGATCGAGACCTCCGTCCGGCCGGAGGTCATCGCGACCGTGACCGTCAGCGAGGAGACGGGCCGCGTGAGCGTCTTCCGCGACGGCGAAGCGGAGTCGCTGACGCGAGACGAACTGGGCGGCCCGTGGCGCGCGGAGTGAGGACGTCGGTCGCCTAGCGCGAGAACTCGATCGCGGCGCCCTGCCCGAAGCCGACACAGAGCGTCGCCAGCCCGCGGTCGGCGTCGCGCTTCTGCATCTCGTGGATCAGGGTAACGGGGAGTCGAGCGCCCGAGGCGCCGAGCGGGTGGCCGATCGCGATGGCGCCGCCGTTGACGTTGTACCGCTCTTCGTCGATGCCGAGTTCGCGCCGCGAGTACTCACACTGGGAGGCGAACGCCTCGTTGAGCTCGACCAGATCGTAGTCGTCGATCGATCGGCCGGCGCGGTCGAGCAGTCCGCGCGTCGCGGGCACCGGACCGATCCCCATTACGGTGGGATCGACGCCGGCGACGTTGTTCGTGCCGACCTCCGCGAGCACGTCGAGCCCGTGGTCCTCGGCGAACGCCTTGCTCGTGACGAGCGTGAGCGAGGCCCCGTCGGAGATCTGCGAGGAGTTCCCCGCGGTCACCGTACCGTCTCCCGTGAACGCGGGCGACAGCCCCGCGAGCGTCTCCGCGGTCGTGTCCGGGCGAATCCCTTCGTCCTCCTCGACCAGACCGTCGTCGGTCTCGACGGGGACGATCTCGTCGTCGAACCGCCCCGACTTCGTCGCCTCGGCGGCGCGCTGGTGGCTCCGAGCGGCGTACTCGTCTTGGGCCTCGCGGCTCACGTCGTACTCCTCGGCGACCTTCTCCGCGGTCATCCCCATCTGGAGCTGGAAGACGTTGTACCGCTCCGACAGGTCCGAGTGGAGGTGCTGGTAGGAGTCGCCGTCCATCGGGACCCGGCTCATGTTCTCGACGCCCCCGGCGATGATACAGTCGCGGTTCCCGGCGGCGATCGCGTCCGACGCGGAGATGATCGCCTGCATGGAGGAGGCACACCAGCGGTTGATAGAGGTCGCCGGCACCGACTCGCCGAGCTCGGAGAGGAGCGCGATGACGCGAGCGACGTTGTTGTCCTGCTCGGTGCGCTGCTGGGCGACGCCCCACATCAGGTCGTCGACGTGGTCGCCGGTGAGCCCCGTCTCCGCGAGCGTGTGGTCGATGAGGCGCGTCGAGAGGTCCTCCGAGCGGACGTCAGCGTAGACGCCCCCGTCGCGTCCCTGCGGCGTTCGGTAGGCGGCCGCGATCACCGGCGTGGTCTCGTCTGTCATGAACGATCACTATCCGGTGAGGGTCTTAAACGCGGTGGAACCTGCGAGAATCCGACCGGAGTTTATCGTTTATTCTGTGCGCCGATCGAACGCCGTCACTCCGAGAGGAGACTCTTTCCGGTCATCTCCGCCGGCCGGTCGAGTCCGATGAGCTCCACGATCGTCGGCGCGATGTCGCAGAGCGACCCGTTCTCGCGGACCGCGCGGTCGCCGTCGTCGCCGTCGGGCGTGAGGTAGACGAACGGGACCGGGTTGAACGTGTGGGCCGTGTGCGGGTTCTCCGGCGTCCCCATGTCGTCGGCGTTGCCGTGGTCGGCCGTGACGAGCGCGTGGCCGCCGGCGTCGGCGACCGCGTCGAGGAGCCGGTTCAGCTGTGCGTCGACCGCCTCGACCGCCTCGATTGCCGCGTCGAAGTCGCCGGTGTGGCCCACCATGTCGGGGTTGGCGTAGTTGAGGACCATCAGGTCCGGGTCGTCTCCCTCGATCGTCCCGATCGCCTCGTCGGTGAGTTCGGGCGCGGACATCTCCGGCTGGAGGTCGTAGGTGGGCACGTCCGGGCTCTCCACGATCGTGCGCTGCTCGCCCGGGAACTTCACCTCGCGCCCTCCGTTGAGGAAGTACGTCACGTGCGGGTACTTCTCCGACTCGGCGATCCGAAGCTGGGTCAGACCGGCGTCGGAGACGACCTCGCCGATCGTGTTCTTCGGGATCTCCGGCGGGAACGCCACCGGAAACGTGAACGTCTCGTCGTACTCCGTCATCGTGGTGAGCCGGATATCGGGCTGGTCGAGCGCGAAGTCCCACTCCGGCCGCGTGTCGGTGAGCATCCGGACGAGCTGTCGAGCGCGGTCCGCCCGGAAGTTGAAGAAGACGACCGCGTCGCCGTCTTCGAGCGCGGGCTCGTCGGCGACCAGCGTCGGCTGAATGAACTCGTCGGTCTCGCCGCGAGCGTGCGCCTCCTCGGCGGCGGCGACCGCGGTCGGCGCCTCGTGAGGCGCCTCGCGCTCCACGATCGCGTCGTACGCCTTCCGCGTCCGCTCCCAGTTCTCGTCGCGGTCCATGGCGTGGTATCGACCCGTCACGGTCGCGACGTGGCCGGTCCCGCGCTCGTCGGCCCGCGCCGTCACGTCCGCGAGAAAGCCGTCGGCGATCTCCGGGGCCGTGTCGCGGCCGTCGGTGAACGCGTGAGTCGTCGCCGGCACGCCGGCGTCGGCGGCGGCGTCGATCAGCGCGAGCAGGTGCTCGACGTCCGAGTGGACCCCGCCGTCAGAGACGAGTCCCATGAAGTGGACTCGGCCGCCCGTGGACTTCGCGTGCTTCAGCGCGCCCGCGATGGCGTCGTTGTCGGACAGCGACCCCTCGGCGAGCGCGTCCGTGATCCGGGTGTACGCCTGCTTGACGACCCGCCCCGCACCGATGTTCAGGTGGCCGACCTCGGAGTTCCCCATCTGGCCCTCCGGGAGCCCGACCCGCCGCCCGTGGACGGTCAGCCGCCCGTCGGCGCCGCGCTCGGTCGCCGCGTCGAACGCCGGCGTGTCCGCGGCCGCGACCGCGTCTCGCCCCGCCGGTCGCCCGGACGGGTCGACCGTCGCTCCGTCTCCCCCGTTCGCCGCCCCGCCGCCGAGTCCCCAGCCGTCGAGAATGATGAGCGCCGTCTCCATATCCACCAATTCCCGGCGCCGAGCTAATTACCCTTCGCTCCGACGGGATCGCGCTCGGATCGGCGGCCGGGGCGCCGATTCGCGCGGCGACCGGCGCGACTTCGGGACAGCAGCCTTTTATTTGTCCGACGCTAACCATACGTTAATGGACTCCGCGGTACTGCTCGATCTCCTCGGCAACGAGAACCGGCGGCGCATCCTCCGGTTACTCGCCACCAAGCCCTGTTACGTCACGGAGATCTCGGAGTATCTCGACGTGAGCCCGAAGGCGGTCATCGACCACCTCCGCAAGCTGGAGGAGGCCGGTCTGATCGAATCGACGACCGACGACCAGCGCCGTAAGTACTTCCGGATCAGCCGCAGCCTCCGGCTGGAGGTGAGCGTCTCGCCGTACGGCTTCGGCGCGAAGAGCGCGTACCCCGCGAAGAACAGCTTCGACATGTCCGGACGGTGCCCCCACCTGACGATCGAGGCGCCGGACGGGTCGGCCGCGTCGAGCGATCTGGCCGGGCTCGCGAAGGAGTACACCCGCTTGCAGGACCTCGATCGAGAGCTGTCGCTGGCCCAGCGGTGGGTGCAGGGCCGCGTGGAGGACACGCTCTCACAGATCGACGAGCGACTCGGCACCGAGTCCGACAGCCGCTTTTTCGCCGCGGTCCTCGCCGCGCTGATCGAGACCGACGGGACCCCCAGAGCCGTCGCCGACGAGGTCGGCGCCCACGAAGAGACGGTCGCGGACGCGCTCCGCCGCCTCGCCGACGTCGGCGTGATCGCTCGCGAACCCACCGACGACGGCCGCCCCGGGGAGGACGCCGTCCGCTACCGGGTCCGGTAGGGTCGTCGACCGCCTCGGTAACGACCGAACCGGGCGCCGCAGCGCGCGGGTTCCCCGCACGTCCGGCCGCTTCCGGAACCTTTTGGCCGGTTCACGGGAGACCACGGGTGTGAGTCGCACTCGGACCCTCTCGTTGTTCCTCGTGCTCGCCGCCGTCTGGGGCTCCGCGTTCATGGCGATCAACGCCGGCTTAGCGTACTTCCCGCCGGTGTTATTCGCCGCCCTCCGGTACGACATCGCCGGCGTCGTCATGCTCGCGTACGCGGCCGTCGTCGTCGACGACCCGATCCCGCGGGGCCGCGAGGAGTGGACCGTCGTCGCGATCGGTGCGACGCTGCTCATCGCGGCCTACCACGCGTTCCTCTTCATCGGCGAGAGCGACCCCGCCGTCACGAGCGCGGTCGCCGCCGTGATCGTCAGCCTCTCGCCGGTGTTGACGACCGTGTTCGCCCGCGCGTTCCTCCCCTCCGAGCGGCTGACGCTGATCGGCGTGCTCGGGCTGATCGTCGGGCTCGTCGGGGCCGTCGTGCTGGCCGCGCCCGACCCGGCGAACCTCACCGGCGGCGGGACGGTCGCGAAGTTCCTCGTCTTGGTAGCGGCGGCCGCCTTCGCGCTCGGCTCGGTGCTCACCCGGGCGTCCGACGCCGAGATCCCGATCGAGACGATGGAGGCGTGGTCGATGCTCCTCGGCGCCGGGCTGATGCACCTGCTCGCGGTCGGGCTCGGCGAGTCGCTCGCGGACATCGCCTGGACGGGCGAGGCGGTCCTCTCGCTCGCGTACCTCGCGATCGCCGCCAGCGGGATCGGCTTTCTCATCTACTTCTACCTGCTCGACCAGCTCGGCCCGATCGAGATCAACCTCGTGTCGTACGTCGCGCCGGTGTTCGCGGCCCTCTCCGGCTGGCTGTTCTTAAACGAGGGGCTCACGCTGAACACCGTCGCGGGCTTCGTGATCATCTGCGTCGGGTTCGCGCTGGTAAAGCGGGCGGCGATCCGGACGGAACTCCGTCGGCGCGGCGTCGTCGACTAAGGAGACGGAGTCACCCGAGACCGCACGATGCGTGTCAACGTAACTCATATTCGGTGTGATTTTATACATATCCGTGAGACGGGCGGGTATGTTCCCTGAGACGATCGAGACGGACCGGCTGCGGTTGGTACCGCGGTGGCCGGAGCACGTCGATCTCGACGACTGCTACCGGATCTGCTCGTCGGACCCCGGGATCGACGAGGTAACCGAGCACGTGACGTGGGACCCCCACGAGACGAAGAAAGAGACGCTCGAGTTCCTCGAACGCGGCCGTGAGCGGTGGGAGGAGGGCGAGGCGGTGAACTACGTCATTCACCCCCGCGAGGGCGAGGACGGTGCCGGCGAGATCGCTGGCTTCGGCGGCTTCACGATCGACTGGGAGAAACGGACCGCCGTTCTGGGAACCTGGCTCCGCAAGCGGTTCTGGGGTCGCGGCTACTCCGGCGAGCGTGCCGCGGCGCTCGCCGAGGTTGCCTTCGCGGACCTCGACCTCGACCTCGTCGCCGTCAGCCATCTCCCTCAGAACGAGCAGTCGCAGCGAGC
Source organism: Halorubrum aidingense JCM 13560 (assembly GCF_000336995.1). GTDB lineage: Archaea > Halobacteriota > Halobacteria > Halobacteriales > Haloferacaceae > Halorubrum > Halorubrum aidingense. Next base: position 86,013 of record NZ_AOJI01000025.1, read on the forward strand.
GATCGAGAAGTACGTCAACCGACTCGGCGGCCGTCGCGAGGGGCTGTTGCGGAACCACATCACCTTCATGGACGGCAGCGTCCACGATGAGGTCCGCTACTCGATCTCAAAAGAGGAGTGGCGCAAGGCAACCGAGTAGCCGAAAAACGGAGAGGAAGACCCGGGTCGGGAATCGGAGATCGAACATGGTCGGCGGCGAGCGCGCCGACCCAACAAACACTTACGGCGTCCGAAACGACGCGGAGTACATGTCTTCCTCCGAAACCGCGAATCGAACGCGCGGACTCGTCGCCGGCGCGGGCGCGGGCGCCGTCGCCTACGTGCTCGGCTATCTGTTCGCGTACGTCACGCAGAGCGGCCAGGTCGAAGACCAACTCGCGGGGTTCAACGCCTTCGCCGACCTGTTCGGCGGCGATCCGATCCCGGCGTGGCAGGGGGTCGGCTGGCTGTTCTACAACGGGCACTTCGTCGACACGCAGGTCCCGTCGCTGATCGGCGGCGCGCGGTCGCTGAACCTCATCGCGGAGGCCGACGGCGGCTCGCTAACGCTGCTGTACGTCGTCCCGCCGGTCCTGCTGATCGTCGCCGGGATCGTCGCCGCCCGGATCGCGGGCGCGACCGAACCGGTCGACGGCGCCACCGCGGGGGTCTCCGTTCTCGCCGGGTACCTCCCGCTCGCGGTGCTCGGAGCGTTCCTGTTCCGGTACTCGGTGGGCGACGGCGCCGTCGCGCCCGACATCGTCACCGCGGTGCTGCTCGCGGGCGCCGTCTATCCGGCGGCGTTCGGCGGGGTCGGCGGCGCGGTCGCGGCGCTCCTGCGCGACTGACCACGAGAAGCGCGTCGTCGGGTCGGCAGGAACCGACGCCGCGACCGTCAGTACTCCGCGTCTTCGGGGTCGAACCGGTCGCCGTACTCGCGGACCGGGTCGACCGGCCGGCCCTCGTCGGTCTCGGGCGCGACGTAGTCGATGAACGCCTCCACGTCCGGCTCTCTGACCCGGACGTCGACGTCGATCTCGCCGAGTTCGTCCGGCTCGCCGACGGCGAAGTTGACGACGCCCTCGAAGGCGGCCTGCTTTTTCAGCGAGAACGAGAACCCCTCGTCGGTGCTGTTGCGCAGGAACACGCGGCGGGCCGTGTCGAGGATCTCCTGTTCGTGGAGCACGTCGGAGAAGGCGTCGAGGGTGTGCGCCTCGGCGACGAGGCGCCCGTCCTCGTGGACGGGGTCCGCGTCCGGGAACACGTTCCGGACCGCGTCGGCGACCCGGTCGGTCACCTCGGTGTCGCGGACCGGGGCCTCGATCCGCACGTCGATGCTGTAGATCACGCGCCGTCACCCCCGGCGTTGGCCGGTTCGGCGGGCTCTTCGTCGGCGTCGTCTCCGTCGTCCGCCGCGACGCCGAGCACGTCTCGGACTCGGGTCCGGAACGCCGCCAGCGAGCCGGTGTTGTCGATCTCGACGTCGGCGCGGTCGAGCGTCGCGCCGAGTCCGAGGTCGATCTCGCGGGCGTCGCGCTCGCGGAGGGCCTCAAGGTCGGAGTCGGAGTCGTCGCGGCCGCGGTCGTCGAGGCGCTCGGCGCGGAGCTCGAAGGGGGCGCGGATCGCCACCAGCGTGAAGTCGTCGCCGAAGGCCTCGCGGAAGCGCTCCAGTTCGACGGTCGAGCGCAGGCCGTCGACGAGCACCGTGTCGCCGGGGCCGTCGGCGGCCGCCTCCCGGATCAGCGGGAGGGTCCGGGCGGCGATGGCGTCGGCGCCCTCCTCCTCGCGGAGGGTGCCGGCCATTCGCCCGTGGTGTTCCGCCGGGTCGAGCCCGCGGCGGCGGCACTCGGCGCGGATCACGTCGCCCATCACGACGACCGGGATGCCCGCTTCTGCGGCCACGTTCGCCGCCTCCCCCTTGCCGCTGCCGGGGAGACCGACGGTTCCGATGACGTTCATTGGCGCGGAGTAGTCCCGTGTCGGACTTAGGTCTGCTGTTGGGACGCGGGCGTCGACGTCGATGCGAACCGTCGGCGTTTTTTATACGAGGCGGTTGAGGTGGAAGTGAGGGCACGTAGCTCAGCCAGGATAGAGCGTCGGACTTCTAATCCGATGGTCGTGGGTTCGAATCCCATCGTGCTCGTTCACTCCTTGCAGTCGTTCCCGAGCACGATGTACTCTTGTTTCCCTCAATCCGCCGCGCTCGGCGTCCCCAAGTACTCCTCGTTGAGTTCGTACTCGCCGTCGTCGTTCTCGATCAGGTACTCGCCGTAGTACGGGACGCGGTTCGCGACGACCGCCTCGAACGTCTCGGCGATTTCGTCGCGCGTCATCTCGCCCATCGACCGGAGGTCGTCGTTGCGGTTGAGACAGCCCTTTAAATACCCCTCGTGGGTGACGCGGACGCGGCCGCAGTTCGCGCAGAACGCCTCGTTCTCGACGGGGTCGACGATTTCGACCATGCCGCCGTCGCCGTCCCCGCCGTCGTCGTCGCCCACGAAGTACCGCTTGCGGTCGTGCATCTCGCGGTGCTCGACGCGGTGGGAGATGTCCGCGAGCCAGTCGTGGACCCGCTGGATGTCGATGTTCCACTCCGGCTTGCCGGTCAGCTCCGGCATGTACTGGATGAGCTGGAGTTGGAGCCCCTCGTTGTCGGCGACGTGCTCGACCATCTCCTCGACGTACCCCGCCGTGTGCGTGAACACGACCATGTTGAGCTTCACCGGGTCGAGCCCGGCGTCGACGGCGGCTTTGACGCCCTCCAACACCTGTTCGTAGGCGCCCGACTTCGTCACCGCGGCGAAGTCCTCCGGGTCGAGCGCGTCCTGCGAGACGTTCACCCGGTCGAGCCCGGCGGCTTTCAGGTCCGCGGCGCGCCCGGGAAGGAACGTCCCGTTGGTGGTCATCGACACCTCCATCGAGTCGGGCGTCCGCTCGATGATCTCCTCTAAGTCCTGCCGCAACATCGGCTCGCCGCCCGTGAACTTCACCGAGTCGACGCCGTATCCCTCGACGACCTCGAGAAAGCGGACCACGTCGTCGGCGCTCATCTCCTCGTCGCTCGGCTCCATCGGCCCTCGCGTGTCGCCTAACCCCTCGTTGTGACAGTAGACGCAGTCGAAGTTACACCGGTCGGTGAGCGAGATCCGAACCCCCGTCACCTCCCGTCCGAAGTCGTCCGCGAGTGGACCGGCCATAGGGGATGAAGCCACTGGGATCGCTTAAATATCCGGGTCGATCGTGACGCAGCGTAACGCCGACCGGTTACGTCCGGTGGCGCCGATCGAAACACGTCCGAAGCGCGCTCGGGGAGGGCATAGCCGAGGCGCCGGCGAACGCCGCCCACGCCGCGAGGTCAGATCTCGATTCGCAGGCCGTCGCTCGCGACCTCGACCTCGCCGCCGAACCCTGCCGCCCGGACGCTCCGGGCCATCTCCCGCTCTCGCCCGCCCGTGTGCGGGTAGAGGTGCGACAGCAGGAGCGTGCCGATGTCGGTCCCCGCGAGCGACTCGCCAAGCGTCGTCGGATTCGGGTGATTCGACACGTCGATCCCGTCCGGGAACGAGCAGTCGTGAACGAGCACGTCGCTGCCGTCCGCGAACGACGCCATCCCGCCGAACGCCTCCGTGTCGCCCGAGAGCGTGAGCGGCCCGTCCGCGGGGTCGGTCCCGTCGGCGCCCGGCGGCGCGAACCGGTAGGCGAACCCCGCCATCGAGTGGCGCGTCTCGCGGGCCGCCACGCCGAACCCGGCCGCCGAGAAGTCGCGCGCCGCCGACACCTCCCGGATCGCCAGGTCGATCCGCCCGTCGAGGTAGTCGTGCACGTCGAGCAACCCGTCCACGAGCGCCTTGGTCCCGGACGGGCCGACGATCTCCAGGTGCTCCGCGCCGGCGAGCCACCGGGCTTTGATCAGGGGTAACAGCGCCGCGACGTGGTCGAGGTGGTGGTGCGTCAGGAGGACGGTCGAGACGCCCTCGTAGCCGGGGTCGGTCCCCGCGAGCCGCTGGAGGACGCCGCTGCCGCAGTCGACGAGCAGCGACCGCCCGTCCGCTTCGAGGAGGTAGCCGGCCTGCGCGCGGTCGGGCACGGCCATCGCGCTCCCCGATCCGAGAACGGTGAGTTCCATACGCGGGATCCGAGCGCGCAGGCACCTAACTGGCCCGGAGAGCGACGGCCGCGACCGGCGCGGCGAGCGCGGCGGATCACAGCGCGGTCGGGACTCACTTGATGAGGAACACCGGGACGGTCGCGTCGTCGGCGACGCGGTCGGAGACGCTGCCGAGCGACTGGATCCGCTCGCGCGGGGACTTCCCCTCCGGGCTCATCACGATCACGTCGATCCCGTGGTCGTCGGCGTACGCGACGATCTCCGTGTCGGGCGTGCCGCTCGCCACGTGGGTCTCGACGTCGAGTCCGGCGTCCGCAGCGCGGTCGGCGACCGCCGCGACGGCGGCGTCGCCCTGCGATTCGAGGTCGGCGACGATCTCGTCGTGGAGGTCGCCGGAGTTCGCCGTCGCGATCCGGCGATCGACCACGTACAGCGCGTGCACCGTCGCGTCGTGGTCGCTCGCCAGTCGAATCGCGTGATCGAGCGCGCGGTCGACCGCCTCGCTCCCGTCGGTCGGGACCAGGATGTCGTCGTACATACGCGACCGTTCGGTCGGGGGTCCCATAACGGTAGGCCCTCGCGCTCGAGCGGCGGGAACGCGGGCGACCGGTTTTTTGCCCTCGCGGCGCGACCGGTCCGCATGCGCATCGGCATCGTCTCAGACACGCACGACGACCTCGCCGCCGTCGAGGCGGCCGTCTCGCTGTTCGATCGGGAGGACGTCGACGCCGTCGTCCACTGCGGCGACTTCGTCGCGCCGTTTTCGGTGACGCCGTTCGATCGCGGCGAGGGCGACACGCCCGACTTCTACGCCGTCCGCGGTAACAACGACGGCGAGTGGGCGGTCGAATCGACCGTCGCGTCGTTCGGCACCTACCTCGGCGAGGCGGGGGCGCTCGCGCTCGGCGGCCGCGACATCGCGGTCACGCACGGCACCAGCGAGATCGTCGTCGACGCGCTCGTCGACTGCGGCGACTACGACTACGTCTTCCACGGCCACACCCACGCGCACGGGGTCGAGGAGCGCAGCGGCACCGTCCGCGTGAACCCCGGCGGACTCCCGATCCCGGTCGACGGCGCGGACGACGCCTTTCGCGTCGCGACGCTCGACACCGCGGTCGGCGGGGCGGAGGCGGTGACGCATCACGTGCTCGACGAGTGAGACGCGGTGCGGCCACCCCGAGTTTTATCGCCGTTCCGTCGTTTGGTACCCGCATGAGACACGCACAGGGGCCGCTCCTCACGATCGACGTGGCGGACCGGACGGCGTCGACCGAGCCGATCGACGACCGCCTCGACGAGTTCGTCGGGGGCCGGGGGCTCAACACCTCGCTCGCCTACGACCGCATCCCGTTCGACGCCGACCCGCTCGGCCCGGAGAATCGCCTGTACTTCTCGACGGGACCGATGCAGTACTCGACGACATCCTACACCGGCCGGATGGCCGCCACGGGGCTCTCCCCGCTCACGAACGGGCTGCTCTCGTCGAACGCCGGGGGGTTCCTCTCGCGGAACTTCACCGGCGCCGGCTACGCCGCCGTCGAGATCGTCGGCGAGAGCGACGAGCTACTGGCCGTCCACGTCCGCGAGATCGGCGACGACGGCGAGCCGACAGTCGAGTTCGAGCCCGTGCCCGATCTCGCCGAGGCCGAGGTGTCCGCCGTCTCCGACCGGTTCGCCGAGAGCCGCGATCTCTCGCCGGAACACGTCGCCTGCGTCGGCCCCGCGGGCGAGAACGGGGTCCGGTTCGCGTCGATCATGACCTCCGACACGCGCGCGTTCGGCCGCGGCGGGCTCGGGGCCGTCCTCGGCGCGAAGGGCGTGAAAGCGCTCACGTTCGACGGAGACGCCGACGCCGCGATCGATATCGACTGGCCCGACGACGCGGGCGAGGTCCACCGCGAGGCCGCGACCTCCGATTCGATCATGAAACGACAGGGGACCACGAGCGTGACGGAGCTCGCCAACGAGGTCGACGCGCTCCCGTCGTACTACTTCTCGGAGACCTCTTTCGAGGGAGCCGAAGGCATCTCCGGCGACCGCGTCGAGGAGAAGAAGTACAAGAAGGGCACCTGCTCCAGTTGCGCGTTCGCCTGTAAGCTCCCCACCCGCGACGAGGAGACGGGCGTCGAAACGGAGGGGCCGGAGTTCGAGACCGTGATGGCGTTCGGCTCGAACGCCGGCGTCGACGACGTGGTCGACGTGATGCGCGCCAACGAGTTATGCGACGAGCTGGGGATGGACACCATCTCTTGTGGCGACGTGGTTTCGATGTTCTTAGAGAGCGAAGCGGAGTTCGGCAACGCCACGCTCGTCAGGTCGCTCGTCGAGCAGATCGCCTACCGCGAGGGCGTCGGCGACAAGCTCGCCGAAGGCATTCACCGCGCCCACGAGGAGTTCGGCGCCGACGACTGGACGGTGAAGGGGATGGCCTTCTCCGGGCACGACGGCCGCACGCTGAACGGGCAGGGGCTCGGCTTCGCGACGTCGAACCGCGGCGCCGACCACATGTACGGCGAGTTCTACCCCTACGAGTACCCGCTCGTCGACAAGGACCAGGCGCTCGACCCGACCGGACTGGAGGGGAAGCCGCCGAAGCTCGTCGAAAAGGAGAACCGCAACGCGGTGCTCGACTCGGCGGTCATCTGCAAGTTCTCGCGCGGGACCGTCACCGACGACCGCCTCGCTTCCCTCCTCGACGCGGACTACGACGATCTGCTCGCGCTGGGCGCGCGCGTCGTCGAGCTCGAGCGGGGGTTCAACAACGCTCGCGGCTTCGACCGCGCCGACGACACGGTCCCGTACGCGGACGCCATCGACGGCTTCGAAGACGGGCTCTCGGAGTACTACGCGATCCGCGGCTGGAACGACGACGGCACGGTCTCCGGGTACGCCGACGGCGACCGCGAGACGCTGGGTGACGGACTCGGAGAGAGAGGCGGCGTCGCCGGCGACGACTGAGGCGAAAACGCACACTTGTTCTTTCACCGACGTTTTAGGTGTCCGGTCGAAGAGTGCCCATGGACAGACGTGCGTTTCTCGCCGACGCGGCCGCAGCGGTCGGAGCGGTCGCTGGAACTGGCGCGCTCGCGGGCTGTGTCGATCTCGGCGGCGGCGGCGACCGCGTCGCGATTCGCGACCCTCCCGAGCGCCCGTCCGACCTCACTGCCGAGTCGGTCGCGGCGTACGCCGCCGCCCGCGAGGAGGTCCGCACGCACAACCGCCACGCCGAGAGCGGTGCCGTCGAGGTGGCCGTCGACGCCGTCGCGACGTTCGATCACGCCGCGGAGCCGGACCATTACGCGACCGCCCAGTACGCCGGAACGGTGTACTACGAGGACGGGGACGGGACTCGATCGGTCGGCGAACTGCACTCCGATCCCGTCCCCTACCTGGTCACCCCGGACCGGACCCTCCGGTTCGGCGTCACGCGCCGAGCCGTCGAGACCGACGAGCGGAGACGCGACGGAGAGGAGACCACCGACCCGCCGCTCGGCGTCCGACTCCTCAACGTGACCGAAGAGTCGCGCGAGGTCACGGTGACGGTCGCCCGTCGGGAATCGGGCGCCGAGACGCTCGTCGAGGACGCGATCACCGTCGAACCCGAATCGGCGGTGGAAATCCGCGCGATCACGGCCGTTCGGGGCGGCTACCGCGTCACGGCGCGGATGGTCGACAACGGCGTGACGAGCGAAGGGCGCATCGAGGTCGGGCTCCCCAGCGCCGACCGCGGCCCGAACGTCGACGTCGTGATCGACGACGACGGGATATCGACGTGGCATCTCCCTTCGTTCGAGGGGATCTGAACGGAAACGCGGGCGGCGGACGGGAGAGACGAGACCGGCCGTCGATTGGGAGGTGAAGCCGATCAGTCGAGCGTCTCGGCGGTGTCGACGCCGCGGAACTCGAACCGAGCACCGCCGCCGTCGGCGTCGGCGACCGACACGGACCACCCGTGCGCGTCGGCGACCTCGGCGACGATCTTCAGGCCGAAGCCGGTCCCGTCGGGGTCGGTCGAGATCCCCGCGTCGAACACCTCGTCGCGGAGGTCGTCGGGGATCCCCGGCCCGTCGTCGGCGACGTAAAATCCCGTTCCGTCGGCGAGAGCGCCGATCTCGACGCGGACCAAGGCGCCGCCGTGGGCGACCGCGTTGGCGAAGAGGTTCTCGACGGCCTGTCGCAGCCGACTGCGGTCCGCCCGGAGCCGGAGGTCCGCGCCGACGACGAGCGCTGCCTCGGCGGTGTCGACCCCGGCCCAACACGTCTCGGCGAGTTCCGAGAGGGTCACCGGTTCGGTCTCGTCGATGGCCGTGCCCTGCTTCGCGAGCGTCAGCATGTCGTCGACGAGAGCGCTCATCCGGTCGAGCGAGCGGGCCACGGCGTCGATCTCCACCATCTCGCTGTGGTCCGTTTCGAGGCGTTCGCGGACCATATCGAGGTTGCCGACGGCGACGTTCAAGGGGTTCCGCAGGTCGTGGGAGACGAGGCTCGCGAACTCCTCCAAGCGGTCGCGCTCGCGGGCGATCTCTGTCTCGCGGGCCCGAAGCTGCCGCTCCCGTTCGATGCGCATGAACACCATGGTCACCGTCGCCGCCCAGAGGCGCGCGATCGCGAGATCGGAGTTATCGAACGCGCCCGGCTCCGTCGCTCCGACGTTGATGACCCCGTACCGACCGAGCGGGAGCACGAGTTCGCTCCGGATCGGCGAGTCCGGGTTGTGACGGTCCGGGTCCGTGTGGGTGTCGGCGACGACCGCCGGCTCGCCGGAGTCGAACACCTCCCACGAGATGCTCGTCCCGTCGGCGCAGAACGTCGGGTGCGGACCGACGACCTCGGCGGCGGCGTCCGTCCAGACGACGGGGTCGAGACAGTCGCGGTCTTCGTCGTACAGCCAGAGCGCCGCGATCGAGTGTCCGAGCACCTCCTCGATGTACTCGACGGCCGCGCGCGCCGCGACCTCTCGGTCGGTCGTTTTCAGCAGGTCCTGTGTCGCCTCGTGGAGCGCCTCTAGGACCTCCGTCCGGCGGTGGAGTTCGGCCTGTTCGGCGCGCTCAGCTCTGACGTCGACGATCGTGACGACCAGATGCGTCTCGCCGTCCTGTTCGAACGGGCCGAGGCTGACCGTGACGGGGACCGTGGTGCCGTCCTCGCGCCGCACGGAGAGGTCGAGACTCGCGGCCATCGACCGGGGCTCCGGGTCGGCGACGTACCGGTGAAGCTGTTCCCCGGCCGATCCGTCGTCGGGGTCGTACAGGAGCCGCTCGATGTCGGTCCCCTCCAACTCGCGCGGCACGTAGCCGAGCACCGGCTCGACCCGACCGTTTCCCGCGCGGATGCGCCCGTCGGCGTCGACGATCACGATCGCGTCGGGGAGCCCGTCGAGCGCCTCCGGGAACCGCTCCATGGCTATCGCCCCACGACTACTCCTCGGCCGGTTCGTGGACGTGACCGCACTCGGGACAGCGGACCTCTTCGCCGCGGAGATCGGCCGAGGAAGTGCGGACCTCGCGCATCACCTCGCTGATCCGATCTTCGGCTTCCAGCTCGTCGGCGACCGCGAGGTCGACGCCCTCGACCTCCAAGAGGAACTTGGCGACCTCGGTGACCTCGTACATCATCTCGTCTAAGTCCTCGGCGGTGAAGAAGCCGGACATCGCGCCGTAGAGGAACGTCGCCCCCGACTTCGTCACCTTCTCCTCGAAGGAGTACCGCGCCTGATTGACCGCCTGCGGCGTGTAGGTGTCGGTCATGAACGGGACGAGTTCGGGGAGGTTCTCACCGATCTTCGTCATCTCCACGCCGGTCTCGGTGCGGAAGTCCGCACAGAGGCGCGCGATGGCCCACTCGCGAGCCGTGACGTACGTCCGATCGCGGAGGAACTCGTTGACGCGCTCGTAGCGGGCGCCGTCCATCTTCTTGAATCGCTCGTACTTCCGTACCTCCGGGGGTACGTCGGCATCGGCGTCGGCGGGTTCGTCCGGCGTGTCGGCAGGGTCGTCCGGCGTGTCGGCGGATTCGCTCGGCGCGTCGGCGGATTCGTCCGGCGTATCGCGCGCAGAATCGGCTTCACCCGTCGCCTCGGTGTCGCCGGCGGGGGCCGATCCGTCGTCGGTTGCGTCCGACTCGGGATCGGTGTGATCGTTCATATCCTTGTGGACTGGACGCCCGAACAAAAGGGTTGTCGGTGACGGTGTCGCCGCGTTCGGTGACGACCGCGGCGGTCACGGCGGTCGTGGCGACTGTGGTGTCCGCGGCGGTCGTGGCGACTGTGGTGTCCGTGGCGTCCGCGGCGGCGTCGATCGGAGATCCATTTTTGTATCAGCGTGTGGACGTGCGAGATATGAAGGTGCTTTGCGGGATCGGCGGCAGCGACGACTCGTTCCGGGCGCTCGACCGAACCGTCGAGCGGGCGGCGGTCGCGAACGACGACCTGACGATCGCGGTCGTGGAGAACCCGGACTCGTCGGTCGATCCCGAGGACGTCGTCGAACGCGCGGAGGCGGCCGTCGCCGAGGCGGGGATCGACGCCGAGGTCCGACAGGTCGAGGGCGACCCGGGGAGCCGACTCGTGGAGATCGCCGAGCGAGAGGAGTTCGAGGAGATCGTCTTGGGCGGCGGACACACGAGCCCGATGGGGAAGATCACGATCGGATCGATAGCCGAGTTCGTCCTATTGAACGCCAAGACCTCGGTCACGTTGGTCAGATGAGCGACCGACGATACCCGGAGGCGATCGCCGACGCGTTCCCCGCGCCCCCCATCGAGTTCACCGATCGCGAGGACCGAGCGGTCGAGATCCGCCCGTACGAGGGGTCCGAAGCGGGGTACGAGTCCCTCGTCGAGATGTACGACGCCTTCGACCCGGCGGACCGCGCACAGGGGATCCCGCCGGGCGGCGAGACGCGGATCCGCGAGTGGCTCGACGCGATCCTCGACGAGGAGTGCCTGAACGTGATCGCCTGGTGCGGCGACGAGGCCGCCGGTCACGCGACGCTCGTGCCCGACGGCGACGCCTACGAGCTCGCGATCTTCGTCCACCAGGACTATCAGCGCGCCGGGATCGGCACCCACCTCATCCGCGGGCTGCTCGGCCACGGACAGGCCGAGGGCGTCGCGAAGGTGTGGCTCACCGTCGAGCGATGGAACCGCGCCGCCGTGGCGCTGTACAAGAAGATCGGCTTCGAGACCTCGAACGCGGAGAGCTTCGAACTGGAGATGGGGCTCCGGCTGAACGAGGACCCGGACGCGGACGAGGAGTAGCGGGGACGAGGCGTAGCGGTGACGAGGAGCGACCGCGACGGGGGGTAGCGGTGACGGGGGAGAGCCGCGACCGGTCGCGAAATTCGCGCCGATCGGGGGCCACATTTTCGTAGCGTTGGCCGGGATCTTCAAGCCTTTACGTGCGGCGGGCGAGCGCTCGAACATGAGCCATCGGATCTTGCTGTTGGGCGCGCCCGGTGCCGGAAAAGGGACGCAGAGCGCGAAGCTCGCCGACGCGTACGGGATCGAGCACGTCACCACCGGCGACGCGCTCCGCGCCAACAAGGACATGGAGACGGAGTACGGGACGCCCCGCTCGTTCATGGAGGCCGGCGAGCTCGTCCCCGACCCGGTCGTCAACGAGATCGTGAAGACCGCCCTCGCCGACGCCGACGGCTTCGTCCTCGACGGCTACCCGCGAAACCTCGATCAGGCCGAGTACCTCTCGGAGATCACCGACCTCGACGCGGTCGTGCTCCTCGACGTCGACGACGAGGTGCTCGTCGACCGGCTCACCGGCCGGCGGGTGTGCGACGGCTGCGGCGCGAACTTCCACGTCGACTTCCAGCCGCCCGAAGAGGACGGCGTCTGCGACGAGTGCGGCGGCGAGCTGATCCAGCGCGACGACGACACCGAGGAGACGGCCCGCGAGCGCCTCGAGGTGTTCTACGAGAACACCGAGCCCGTCATCGACCACTTCCGCGACGAGGGCGACCTCGTCACGGTCGACGGCGAGGCGGCGCCCGACGAGGTCTTCGCGCGGATCCGCGACGTCATCGAGGAGTAGCGCGGCACCGAACGGCGGGGCGTCACCGCGACGCCCCGCCGCCGATTCTACAAGGTTCTTAACCGTTCGCTGCCAACCACCCGCTAATGAGCAAGGTCGAACGGAGAGTCCGCTCGCTGGTCCGCGAGGACGGCGAGATGCGGAACGCCCTCGAGGTCGTCCTCGACCACGCCGACGACGGCGAGGTCCAATGGGTCGACGTCCGCGACGAGATCACGAGCGGCCAGTGGGGTCGCCTCATCGAAAAAGAGATCCTCGTCGACGGCGAGACCGGTTTCGCGATCGCCGACCCCGAGGGGATCGAAGCGGGCCTCTCGGACGACGGCGACGATCTGACGGGCGGCGGTGACTTCGAGACGCCGGAGACGACGACGTGGAGCAAGTGGGACAAGATCGCCGCGGTGGCGACGCTCGGCGCCTTCGTCGGCTACGCCGTCAACCCGGTCCGAAACGCGATCGCGGGAGCGATCGACATCGTCCTCGGTCCGCTGCTCAACGTCGTTCCCTTCTACGCCGTGATCATGGTGGTCGCGCTCGCGACGGGGCTGTACTCCACCCTGCTCCGTGCCGGCCTCATGGACATGGAGAAGATGAGCATGTACCAAGACCGGATGAAAGACATCCAAGAGCGCCGCAAGGAGGCGAAAGAGCGCGACGACGACGAGGCGCTCGACGCCATCCAGGAGGAGCAGATGGACGCCATGGGCGACCAGCTCGGGATGTTCAAAGAGCAGTTCCGCCCGATGGTGTGGATCATGTTCCTCACGATCCCGGCGTTCCTGTGGATGTTCTGGGTGATCGGCTACCGCGGGTCCGAGTCCGCGTACCCCGAGATCGCCGCCCAAGAGCTCGTGGTGCCGCTCGCGGGAACCGTCACGTGGGACACCGGTATCGTCGGTCCGATCCAGATGTGGATCGTCTGGTACTTCCTGTGTTCGATGGCGTTCACCCAGATCGTCCAGAAGAGCCTCAACATCGAGATGTCGCCCTCGTCGTCGTAGACGAGTTCGGCGAACTCCCCGTTTTCGCGCGCTGATCGGGTTTTGTGTGTAACTCCGGCGAGCCGCGGCCGTCGGAAACGACTATCCGCCGGCGCCCGTTGACGCGAGCATGCCAAGCGAGACGGAGCGGATGCTGGCCGGCGAATTATACGATCCCTTCGACGCCGAACTGGTCGCCGACCGAACGCGCGCGAGCGACCTCGCCCGACGGTACAACGCGACGAGCGAGGCGGAGGCCGACCGACGAGACGCGCTGCTCCGCGAGCTGTTCGGATCGGTCGGGACGGACGCGGCCGTCGAGCCGCCCGTCCGGTGCGATTACGGGTACAACGTCTCCGTCGGCGACGACTTCTTCGCCAACTACGGCTGCGTGTTCCTCGACACCAATCGCGTCGCGTTCGGCGACCGCTGCATGCTCGGCCCGGGCGTTCACGTCTACGCCCCGACGCATCCGATCGACCCGGACGAGCGCGCGGCGGGCCGCGAGCGCGGGCGGCCCGTGATCGTCGGCGACGACGTCTGGATCGGCGGACGCGCCGTGCTCAATCCCGGCGTGACCGTCGGCGACGAGGCCGTCGTCGCCTCGGGCGCGGTCGTGACGGCGGACGTGCCCGAGCGCGTCGTGGTCGGCGGGAACCCGGCGCGGGTGATCCGGGAGATCGAGTGACGGCGGGATCGAGTGAGAGACCCCCTTACGACAGGGCCGCGGCGAGAACGGGCGCCACGCTGACGACGCTACAGCCCCGTTCGAGGGTATCGCTGCCGACGATGCGGTCGACGCCGGCGCCGCGGAGCTTCGTCACGGCGTTGGCCGCGAGCATCGGGTGGACGCAGGCCGCGAACACCCGGGCCGCGCCGCGCTCGTTCAACACGGCGACGGACTCGCTCATCGTCGATCCGGTGGCGACGATGTCGTCGACGACGACCACGTCCCGGTCCCCCACGGGGGCGTCGGACGGCGACACCTCGATCGCGCCGGTGTCGCGGTCGCGGTGCTTCTCGAAGTAGTCGACGTCGCCGCCGCCGTACGCGCCCCGAACCGTCTCCGCGATGTCGATCGCCCCCTCGTCGGGCGCGAGAAAGAGCGGGTCGTCGAGGTCGTCCGGCAGGGGGGCCGCGAGGACGCTCGCGGCGTCGACGATCTCGACGGGCACGTCGTAGAAGTCGGCGACGCCGGCCTCGTGCGGGTTGACGAGCACGACGCGGTCGGCGCCGGTCGAGACGGCCCGCGCCATCGCCCGCGCCGAGACGGGCTGGCCCTCGCCGAACGACTCGTCCTGTCGGGCGTACCCCATGTACGGGATAACTGTCGTCACGTCCGTCGCGCCCGCCTCGCGGACGGCGTCTTGAAGCTGGAGCAGTTCGACCCACGCCTCGTCGGAGTCGGTCGCGGCGACGATGGTGGCGGTGTCGCCGTCGAAGTCGGGGACGGCGGCGAGCCCCTCGCCGTCCGGGAACCGGTCGTAGGTGGGCGTCGCGAGCGCTCGGCCCGTCTCCTCGGCGAGCGCGGCCGCGAGCAGCTGTGAGCTGGATCCGGGTACGATCATGCGCGTCCGTTTCCCTGACACCGGTAAACCAGTTTCCTTACTCCGGCGGGAGCGCGGATCGCGGTCGCCTCGCGACCGTCGCGGCACCCACGACCCCCGCCACCACGCGTCACCCCCCGCCACCACGCGTCACCCCCCGCCACCACGCGTCACCCCCCGCCACCACGCGCCCCACGCGAGCGTGTCACGCACCGGGGCCACAGGGGCGGATATTTACGCGAGCGGCGGATACGACGCCGTAATGACCCAGACCGGAGACCGAGTCGGTCTCGCCTGCCCGTCGTGTTCGCCGGGCGAGCAGACCGTCCACGAAGTGTTGCGCCCCGGCGGACAGGCGACCGTCCGCTGTACCGACTGCGATCACACGTACAAAACCGAGATCCCCGAGGAGGACACCGTCGAACTGAAGGTCGTCGTCTCGCAGGACGGCGAGTCGTTCACGACCCGGATGGACGTGCCCGCGGACACCTACGTCACCAGCGGCGAGGAGTTCGTCGTCGACTCCCCCGACGCCCTGATGCAGGTCCGAGTGACCGGGATCGAGGTCGGCCCGGAGCAGCGCGTCGAGGAGGCCGACATCGAGGACGTCGAGACGCTGTGGACCCGCGCGGTCGACAACGTCACCGTCCCGGTGACGCTGCACCCCAAAGACGGGAACGCCGAGGAGACGCGCTCGATCCGAGTGAACGTCCCCGGTGACTACGAGTTCACCGTCGACGAGACCGTCGAGTTCGGCGAGGAGGAGTTCGTCGTCGAGGGCGTCCAGATCCGCGAGGACGCCCCCGAGTACCGTCACGAGAAGCTCGATCACCCCGGCGACTTCGCGTACGCCAAGGACCTCAAGCGGGTGTACGGCCGCGACGAGAGCCTGACCGCGTGGTCGGCCTGGTAACGGTATTTAAAAAGAAATCCGCGGACGGCCTCAGTCTCGGAAGAACTCGTCTTTCTCGAACGGTTCCTCGTCGCCCTCGACGGCCAGCACGTCGAGCGCCGTGACCTCGGCGCCGACGCCCAACAACCCGGCGAGACTCGGCTCGGTGCGCCCCTCGTCGCCGGAGATCAGCTCCTTGATGTAGAGCCCGCCGGCGCCGTGGATCTCGACGGTCGCGTGGCGGTCGTCGACGAGTTCCGCGCTCGCCTCGTACACGTCGCGCTCGCGGGTGAGGCTCGCACGCCGGTGGTCCACCCGGTTCGGCGTGTACTGTTCGATCGTCGCGCCCTCCAACTCGTCGACGGCCGCCGCGAGGGCGTCCGCGTCGACGTCGGCGTCGAACGCGACCTCGGCGCGGTAGCGCTTCGTCGCCTCCAGCTCCTTGACCCGCGCGACCATGTCGTAGCGCGCGAGTCGGAGCCCCTCGACCTCGACGGCGCCGTCGGCGAAGGCGTTGATGTCGGCTTGCAGGCGCTCGACGTCGACCCGGCGACGCCGGGGCTCTTCGATCTCGATCACGAACGGGCGGCCGGTGCCGAGCATGAGCGCGTCGACGTCTTCGCGGCCCGCGCCGTGGAAGGTCGCCTCGGTGCCGTCCATCACGTCCTCGACGATGGGCGCGGTGTACTCCTCGACGCTGTCGTCGTAGAGGTACCCGGAGCCGCCGCAGTGGTCGCACGGGTCCGGCCCCTGTCGGCCCGAGCCCTTGCACTCCCGGCAGGGCCACTCGGTCTGGGGGATGTCCCGCTCCAGCTTGCGGTATCGCCCGTACACGAACGTGGAGTTGACCTTCGTGTCGAGGTCGTCCTCGTCCAGATCGATCGTGAACTGCACGTCGGGCCGGTCGAAGGAGACCTCGGCGCCGGTGAGCCGGCCGAACCGCTTGCCGACCTCGCGGTTGAACTCCGATTTGAACGGCTCGCCCGCGTCGTCGTCGAGGCCGGCGTCCGCACGGAACAGCGCCTCGTTCTCCTCGACCAGCGGCGGCGGGCGGGTGCCGACGTTGTAGGTGGCGAACTCGATCCCCTCGACCGCCGCCGCGGCGCGCTCGGCCCACGCGTCGAAGTCGGCGCAGTAGCCCTCGCAGACCCAACAGGCCGCGGTGTCGACCGGTTCGTAGTCCTCGTCGTCGCGCAGCGCGAGCGCGGTCCGGAGCGCCGAGCCGCGGTCGGCGTTCGACAGCCCAAAGCTCCGGTCGGCGACGAGCCGACCGAGGCAGGCGTCACACACCGGTCCCGTCTCGGTCGCCCGCGCCGCGACCTCCAGTACGTCCATACGGTCCCCAGCGGCCCCCGTGGTAACTGTCTTACTACATCCCACCGCCTCCCGGCCGACTTAAGAGGGCCGCCGTCGTTTCGGCGACCGTGAACGAGCGGGCGTCCCGCGAGGAGAAACTGGAGCTCGGCGTCGAGCTCCTCGCGCACCTCGAACGCGAGGAGCTGTCGCTGTCGGCCGCGGTCGACCGGATCGAGACGGTGACCACGAGCCCCGCGCTCACCCGCGACATCCTCGACGCCGCCGAGAAACGCGGCGTCATCGAGCGCGAGAACGCCCGCCTTCGGATCCAGCGGGGCGGCACCCACGTGAACTACGACACCCAAGTCGTCCGACGCGAGGGCGAGTTCGAGTGCCGCCGCTGCGGGGCGCCCGTCTCGACCGGTCATTTCGTGCAGTTGGACGCCGGCGAACTCGGCCCGTTCGGCTCCTCCTGCATCCGGAAGGTGACCGGCCGCGACGACGACGAGTAGCCGTGGGCGGTGCGGGCGTCCATCGCGGCCGTCGTCGAATCGCTCGCGCTCGCTCCGCGAATTCCTTATAAAGAGCTGCCGCGACCGACCGCCGAAGCGCCGCCGCCTGCTCGGTCGTCGTCGTCGCCGTCGAAGACCGCGTCCCTACGGCGCGCGAGCGACGACGGCGAACGTCTCGGTGCGCTCGGCGGCCGACCGGACCTCGAAGCCGGCGGCCTCCAGCATCTCGACCGCCTCGTCCGCGTCGTAGCGCTCGTCGGCCGGCGGCCCGTGTGCGCCGTCGCCGGCGGCCGACCAGTCGAATATCACGAGCCGCGCGCCGGGGGCGAACACCCGAGCGAGTTCGGCGACCGCCGCCGGGCTCGCGAACTCGTGGAACGTCATCGTCGAGAACGCGCCGTCGAGCTCGCCGTCGGCGAACGGGAGGTCCGCCACGTCGCTCGCGACGAGTTC
This sequence comes from Halorubrum aidingense JCM 13560, assembly GCF_000336995.1. GTDB lineage: Archaea > Halobacteriota > Halobacteria > Halobacteriales > Haloferacaceae > Halorubrum > Halorubrum aidingense. The sequence continues at coordinate 103,827 of NZ_AOJI01000025.1, forward strand.
GACGTTCTCGGGGACGCCCTTCTCGCGGTAGAAGTCGTGCATCTCCGCTTGCACGTCGACGCCGTAGACGGTCCCGACGTGCGGGGCCACGTCGTCGGTATAAAAGCCGGTGCCGCTGCCGAGGTCCGCGACGACGGCGTCGCCGAATCTCTCGCCGGCGCCCTCGTCACCTCCATCACTCTCGTCGCCCTCCTCCTCGACCTCGCCACCGACGAGCGGGCCGATCAGCTCCTCGGCGGACACCCAGCGGTACCGGTCGCCGGGACGCTCCAGTCGCTCCGCCTTGTCGGCGTCGAACGTGTGGAAACCCATGTGCGGTATTGCGCGTCAAGCACTAAAACGCGTCCGGTCGAGCGCTCACCACTCGACGGAGAGCGCGTCGATCAGCCGATCGATCTCGGCCTCGGTCGAGACGGCGTGGACCGAGACGCGGATCGCGTTCGGGTGCGGCAGCGACCGGACGACGATGTCCCGGCCGTCGAGTCGCTCGACGGTCGCCTCGGGGTCGTCGACGTCGATCGTCACGAGTCCGGATTCGTACTGACGGGGACTCAGCAGCCGGTCGGCGGGAACGCCCGCCTTCAGGCGGTCGGTGAGCGATTCGATCCGCGACTCGATCGCGTCGAGGCCGACCGCGTCGATCGCGTCCAGCGCCTCCGCCAGCCCGACGTGGGCGGCCGCGGTCGTCGAGCCGACCTCGAACCGCTTCGCGCCCGGTTTGAATTCGATCTCGGGAGCGTTGGGGTCCTCGACGCTCCGGTAGCCGACGGCGCGCGGCGCCAACTCGGCCGCCGAGTCGCGGTTCACGTACAGGAATCCGGCGCCCCACGGCCCGAGGACCCACTTGTGGCCAGCGGCGGCGACCGCGTCCGCGCCCCACGCCGTGACGTTCATCGCGGTCTGGCCGGGCGACTGCACGGCGTCGACGAGCGTGAACGCGCCCGCCTCGTTGGCGATGCCCACGAGGTCCGCGACCGGGAGCCGCGTCCCGTGCGTCCACGTGATCGCGCTGAAGCAGACGAGCCGGGCGTCGGCCACGGCGTCGGCGTACGCCTCGCGGTCGATCCGACCGTCCTCGGTCTCGAGGACGCGGACCTCGACGCCCTCCCGTTCGAGCCGCTTCCACGGGAGGATCCCCGCGGGATGTTCGAGATCGGTGCGGACGACCACGTCACCCGGCTGCCAGTCGATCGCGCCGGCGATCCGGTTGATCCCGTCGGTCGTGCTCTCGGTCAGGGCGATCTCGTCGGCCTCGGCGCCGACGAAGTCGGCGATCCGCGCGCGGACCTCGTCGTACGTCTCGAAGGCGTACGTGTACGGATCGGTCGTCGCCGAACCGTACTCGTGATCCGCGATGAAGTCCGCCGCCGCCTCGACGACGTACGACGGGCTCGGCCCGTGTGCGCCGAAGTTGAAGTAGGCGGCCTCTTTCAGCGCCGGCACGTCGGCGCGCAGTTCGCGCGGGGTCATCCCCGTCGCGTCGAGCTCGGGGCTGCTCATGCGGTCGGGGTCGGCGGCGAGTCCCGTGCTCGCTCCGCCGCGGCGGCTCGTTCGTCGAGGTACTCCTCCGCGTCGAGCGCGGCCATCGCGCCCGTGCCGGCCGCGCTGATCGCCTGCTGGTACCGCGCGTCGGCGACGTCGCCGGCGGCGAAGACGCCCTCCACCGCGGTCGCGGTGGTCTCCGGGTCCGCGTCGACGTAGCCGGCCGGGTCGAGGTCGACGGGGGTGTCTTCGAGAAACGCCGTGTTCGGCGTGTGGCCGATGGCGTAGAAGACGCCCTGCACGTCGAGCCGCTCGGTCTCGACGGATTCGCCGTCGTCGCGGCGGCGGACCGGGTAGCCGTCGGGGTGCGAGACGAGCGTCGCGCCCGTGACCCCGTCGTCCGGGGAGCCGTGCAGCTCCGCGAGTTCCGCGTTCCACCGGAACTCGATGTCCTCGTGGTCTCGCGCGCGGCGGGCGAGCACGCCCGACGAGCGGAGCTCCTCGCGGCGGTGCGCGACCGTGACGGTGTCGGCGAACTTGGTGAGGAACAGCGCCTCCTCCATGGCGGCGTCGCCGCCGCCCACGACGAGCACGTCGTTACCGCGGTGGAACGCGCCGTCGCACGTCGCGCAGGTGGAGAGGCCGTACCCCATCAGTTCGTCCTCGCCGGGAACCCCGAGGGTGCGGGCGCTGGCGCCGGAGGCGACGATCAGCGCGCGAGCGCGCAGCGTCTCGCCCGAGGAGAGCGTCAGCTCGAAGGGCCGGTCTGCGAGGTCGGCGTCGACGACCGTGCCCGTGACGAACTCGGCGCCGAACTGCTCGGCCTGGTCGCGGCCGCGGCTCACCAGCTCGTGACCGCCGACGCCCTCGGGGAACCCGAGGTAGTTCTCGACGCCGGACGTGAGCGTGAGCTGGCCGCCCGGTTCGTCGCCGCTGACGACGACGGGCGCCAGATCGGCGCGGGCGGCGTACACGGCTGCGGAGAGGCCGGCGACGCCGGAGCCGACGACGACGACCTCGCGTACGGAGTCGCCCATTCAGGCGGTGTGGGCCGTGACGGTGTCGGTGAGCGCGCTCTCGGTCTGCGCGCCGACCATGCGCTCTGCGAGCTCGCCGTCGACGAAGACGAGCAGCGTCGGAATGCCCTGCACGCCGTACTGAGCGGCGAGCGATTGGTGGACGTCGACGTCGACTTTCAGGACCGCGGCGTCGGTGTCCGCCGCGATCGCTTCGACGGTGGGCTCCATCATCTGACACGGGCCGCACCAGTCGGCGTAGAAGTCGACGAGGACGACGTCGTGGTCGGCCACGATCTCGTCGAAGTCGGCGGCGTCGGTCAGCTGGATCGGTTCCGTGGGGACGGATTCGCTTGAACTCATCATCACACCCTACGCGTCCCGCGCTGATAATAGTTTTGGATAGAGAGCACAATACTACGCATCACACGGTCCGCCGTTCGACGGACCGACGAAACGTGACCGCCACACGGTGCGGGCGGTCGCCGAAACCGCTCCGGAGTCGTCCGGTTACGCGGACGGCGCGGCGTCGCGGCGGCGCACCGCGAGCGCGCCGTGGTACAGGATCATCCCGCAGACGAGCAGCGAGGAGCCGATCAGGATGACGAAGCTGATCTGATCGAGGATCGGCCTCGCGAGCCACGTCGCCAGCTCGCCGAGACCGACCGCGAGACTCGCCAACAGCAGCATGATTCCGAAGTAGATCGTCACGTCGTCTTCGTCGACGTACGCGGTCGCGCCCGAGCCGATCCGAGCGCCGAGCGCGCTGCCCAAGAGCAGCGCGGTGACGATGCCCAGATCGATGACGCCCGAGCGCCCGTACGTGAACGCCCCGACGGCGCCGGACATCAGCCCGCCGAACAGGCTGGTCCCGACGGCGGCGGCCAGCGAGGTGCCGATCACGTAGTAGATCGCCGGCATGCGGACGAATCCGCCGCCGACGCCGAGAAAGCCCGAGACGAGTCCGACGCCGCCGCCGACCCCGGAGATGGTCCACAGCGAGGCCGTACTCCCGTCGGCCAGCGTCATCATGGGCGGGATGTTGTACGACTGGATCTTGCGGGCGATCTCGGGGACGTCGTCGTCGGGACCGTCCTCGTCGCCGCCGTCGTCCGCCTCGTCGTCCTGGTTCATCGCGCTCCGCGTGAAGAGGATCCCGATGGCCGCGAGCAGGATGACGTAGGCGGTGCCGACGACCACGTCGGCGATGCCGAGCACCTCCAGCCCGAACACCAGCCGGCTGCCGAGTTCGATCCCGAGGGTGATCCCGACGAACATCAGCGCCCCGAGCCGGTAGTCCACCTGCCCGGCGTCGTGGTGTTTCAGCGTCGCGATCACGGCGGTCCCGAACACGAACGCCATCGAGCTACCGATGGCGACCGGCGCGGGATAGCCGAGGATCAACAGCGCGGGCGTGACGAGGAACGACCCGCCCATCCCGAAGAAGCCGAAGAACACGCCGACCATGAAGCCGAAGGCGACGAAGAGGGCGAACAGGCCGGGGCTCAGTCCGAGGAGGTCGAGCATTTAGATCCGTTGGAGCCGCCTGAAGACGGTCGGGCCCAGTTTCTCTTCGAGGTACCCGTACCCGACGTACAGCAGGGCCGCCTCGACCAGCACGACCGCGATGACGGCCAGCGCCGTCACCGACGGGGATGCACCCGGCAAAAGCTCCGTCCCGGTCATCCGCACTCTCCCGTAATCGCGGCGTTCCTGTCCGACAGCTGTCTCGGAGCGAGTGTACTCATGTAGCTACTCGTAACAGGCGCCGGGACATAACGGTTTTGGGATTGATATACAATACTATATCCACATGACGGACTGAACACTATCGATAACTTACACCGATTATTTCGAGGGGATCGGCACTCGCGTGACGTGTCGGGAGAAATCGTCGGACTCGGCGACGATCTGTGTGTCAATTTCTCACGATGCGAACGGCACCGAGCGATCCATCCGCCGACTGGAGGCGATCGACGCGGCGCCGTCATCGCTCTTAAATGTACGGTATTGGCAAGAACAACCACACAAAGTGCACAGAACGGTCACCCCGACGGCGGCCGATGTCGTCGTTCGGATCGGGAGCCGGCGTCGTTCGAGTCGGAAGGCGGTGTCGTTCGGATCGGGAGCCAGCGTCGGTCGAACCGGTGCCGGTCAGCGGTTGTCGTTGTTCTCGTTGTACCGCTCCGGGAGGTGCGGGGTCAGCGCCGACGGGAGCAGGGGAATGACCCGGACGACCAGCTCGGCGAGTCGCCGCCGCAACACGGTGTACGCGATCGCGACGAGGAGCGCCCCGACAACGAGGAGCCGGAGGGGGCCGTCGAGCAGGTACAGGAGGGGCAGCGACAGCCCGGCCGTCAGCGCCAGGTCCTCGGCGGACCCGTCGTAGCGGATCCGGCCGCGGGGGGCGATCCACCGGCGCCGGTAGTGGTCGTACACCGCGCGGTCGGAGTTCCCCTCCCACGGACGGAGTTCCAACCCGCCGCCGTAGATGTCGGAGACGCTGTGGAGCGCCGCCCCCAGCAGGAACAGCGCGACCCCGACGGTCGCGGGGCCGGGGGCGAAGACGGCCGCGAGGAGGGCCGGAACGGAGAGCGCCGAGTAGTAGACGGGGTAGTGGAGTGCCTTCCGGTGGCCGGAGTACATGTCGAGATCGGGGAACAGGCCCCCGAGCGCGCCGGCCGCGAACCCGACCGCCGCCAGCTCCGGCGCCAGCCGCACCAGCGGTACGGCGAGGAGCATCCCGGCGATCACGTGGGTCGGCAGCATCATCGTGGCGGAACACAAGCGACAGAAATATATGAACGTGTCGCCCGGCGCCGAGCCCGCAGATCGCGGGTTCGACCGCGATACGGGCCGATCTGCCGTGTTTCGACGAAAACGAACCGTTTCGAGTAGTCACGCCGGTTTCGGGGGCCGCGGGCGACCGGGCGGCTCAGATGTCTCGCCGTTCGAACAGCGCCTGCGAGAGGATGAAGAGCCCGGCGAACGCGACGAGCAGGATGGCGGTGTCGATGATCTCGTAGGTCCCCTCGATCAGGATCGGCGTCGGTTCGTAGTACTGCGTCGGGCTCAGGTACTGGATCCAGTCGTAGGCGTCGGCGCCGCCGACGACCGACTCGACGAGGTACAGCACGAACACGGTCCCGACGGCGGCCCGCTCGGCGATCGACGCTCGGTCGACGGCGACGGAGAAGGCGAAGCCGATTCCCGCACAGACGAGCAGGTACGGGATCGACAGCAGGTGGGCGAAAAACAGGTTCGCGACCGACACCGACTCGCCGATCGCGAGGACGAACAGGTAGATGATCGGCCCGCCGACGGCGTTGACGGCGATCATCGGCACGAGAAGCGCGGCGAACTTCTCGGCGAGCAGCCGGGCGCGCGAGACCGGAAACGCCAACAGCAGGTCCATCCGCTCGCTCTCGACGTCGCCCGCGACGGCGCCGCCGCCGATGTACGCGAAGTACAGCCCCAGTCCGAGCAGCCACACGAAGTTGAACACCTGCGCGCCGAGGAACCCCTCGACCGTCGAGAGGCTCTCGATGCCGAACGCCTCCAGCATCGCGGGCGGGAGATCCTCGAAGACGTCCTCGTAGTCGATGCCCTCCAAGACGCTGAAGTACCAGACGATGAACCCCGAGTACGCGCTCACTCCCGCGGTGAGGATCGCGGCGCCGCGGAGCCGGCGGCGGCCCTCGTACCGCGCCGTCTCAAGCACCGTCGTCACCCGGATCGACCGCGGTCTCGGGACCTCTCCGTCCCGGTTCTTCGCTCCCGTAGTAGTGGACGAACACGTCCTCGATCGGCGGCTCGCCGATCTCGACGTCGCGGATGTCGTGTCTCGCGAGTTCGTCCAACAGTGCGTTGGGGTCGCCGGCGTAGATGAACTGGGCGCCCTCGGAGAAGGGCTCGGCGTCGACGACGCCGTCGAGCGCGGTGAGCGCCGCGACCGCCGCGTCGTCGGCGTGAACGCGCACGTGCTTGCCGCTGCGGTGGAGCAGCGCCTCGACGCCCTCCAGTTCGACGAGCGAACCGCCTCGGAGGATGCCGACGCGGTCGCAGACCCGGCGCACCTCGCTCAACACGTGCGAGGAGAAGAATATCGTCGTTCCCCGGTCGCGCTCGCGTCGGATGAACTCGTTGAACCCCTCCTGTTTCAGCGGGTCGAGTCCGGACGTTGGCTCGTCCATGACGACCAGTTCCGGATCGTGCATGAACGCCTGCACGAGCCCGAGCATTCGCTTGTTCCCGGTCGAGTACTCGCGGATCGGCCGCTCGACCGGTGGCGTGAATATCTCCAATAGCTCGTCGCGGCGCCCCTCGCCTTTGATCGCGCCGTGGTAGTCGAGGACGGCCTTGCCGGTCGCTTCCTCGTCGAACCCGAGATGTGCCGGGAGGTAGCCGATCCGACCTTTCACCGCCGTCAGCGCCGCCTCGTCGCGGATGTCGGCGCCGAGCACCCGCGCGGTCCCCGCGGTCGGCTTCAACAGTCCTAACAGCAGCCGGATCGTCGTCGACTTCCCGGCACCGTTGGGGCCGAGGAATCCGAATATCTCGCCGCGGTGTACGGTGAACGAGACGTCGTCGTTGGCGAGGACGCTCCCGTAGTCCTTCGTCAGCCCCTCGACGACGAGCGGAGGGTCGTCGGGGGCGGCCACGGGATTCCCCTCCGGCGCGGCGGCCTCATCGGACATAGTACCACCACGCGCCACCGGCGACGACGACCAAAAGCACCGCGAGCACGACGACCTCGGCCGGGAACCCGCCGCCGGGCGAGTCGACGACGGCGACCGCGACCGTCGCCGCGTTGCCGGTGACCCGGTTGCCGTCCGGGTCGGTGTACCGGCTCTCGACGGTCGCCGGGTACCGGCTCGCCGGCGCGTCGCCGTCGACCGAGAGATCGAACGCGACGCGTCCCGTCTCGCCGGGCGAAAGCGAGGGGATCACGGTCGTTCGGAACTCGCTTTCGAGCGGCGCCTCGACGGCGAGTCCGAGCGTCACCTCCCGAATTTCGACGTCGCGCTGGTTCGTCACGTTCAGTCGTAGCGTCCCGTCCTCACCGGCTGAGAACTGCGACTCGACCGGGGACACCCGGACCGCGTCGCGACGCTCGGCGACCTCCACGCGGACCGTTCCTTCGGTCACGCGCTCGGTGCCGGCGGCGGTCCGGTAGCTCGTCGCGACGGCCAGTTGTTGGGGCACCGCGTCGGCCCCCTCGGGGACCTCGCCGCGGAACGCGAACGTCGCGGTCTCGCCCGCCGCGAGGTCACCGACGGCGTATCGGGGGGTGCGCGGGACGAAGCCGGACTCCTCGGCCACGAGCACCACCCCGGACACGTCCCTCGGCCCGTCGTTTCGGATCGTCCCGCGGACGGTGCCGGTCTCGTCGACGCGGACCGTCGATTCGTCGACCGCGAGCGAGAACGACTGCTCGGCCGCCGGGCGGAAGCCGACGGGGATCCCCTCGTGAGCCCCCCTGATTCCGTCGGGGTCGGTGTAGCGCACGGCGGCGGTGAGACCGACCGCCTGCGCCGGGGCGTCCGACCGGATCCGCGCCGGGAACGCGACCGTCGCGTTCTCGCCGGGGTCGAGCCGGTCGATCCGGGCCGTGTTCCGGTCCGTCTCGCCGAGCGCGAGGTCGGGCCCCTCGGCGGTGAGCGCCACCGAGATGTCGCGGGCGGACTCACCACCGACGTTGGTCACGTCGGTCTCGACCGTGCCGGAGTCGCCGACCTGCACGTCGGCGTCGACGGTTCGGAACGCGAATCGCGGGGCGTCGTCGACGGTCACCGGAACCCGCTCGGTCACCGTGCGCGATCGGTCCTGGACGACGCCGCTCTGCGGGGCCGACAGGAAGGTGTGCGAGTACCGGATCCGGACGTCCAGCGCGTACTCGTCCGGGGTCGCGTCCGCGGGCACCCGGACCGAGATCGGGACCTCGCGAACGCCGCCGTCGGGGATCGAGCCGACCGCGATACGCCCGGTCTCGACGGTCAGGGGGGCGTCGCCGCTTCGGACTTCGACGACGACGCTCCGGGCGGTCGTCACCGCGTCCCGCCGGGCGTCGGAGCCGGCGTCGACCTCGCCGTCGTTCGCGATCTGGAGGGTGAGATCCGTCGCGGTCCCCGGCGACACCGTCGACTCGGGGAGGTACGCGTCCAACTCGGGCTCACCGCGGACGAACGACGCGTCCGTCTGCGCGCCGCCGGGGGCGGTGAACGCGCCCGCGAGCGCGAGCGCGAAAACCGCGGCGACGACGACTCCGAGGAGGGCTCGTCGGTGCATCTACGCCACCGCGGCGTCGGTGCGTTCGCGTTTCGTCGCGGGCCGGACGGCCCCCCCGCGTCGATGACGGCTGCGTGTCATATCTCGAAATCCGCGCCCGGGGCATATATGTGTACGCGTGGGTTCGCAGACGTCGGAGCGTCGCCGGACGGGGCGCTTATCTCGACGGGCGCGAGTACACGCGTATGCTCATGACGCCGGGACCGACCGCGGTCCCCGACTCCGTCCGCGAGGCGATGAGCCGCGAACTGATCAACCCCGATGTCGACCCCGCGTTCAGGGAGATCTACGACCGGGTCACAGCCCGCCTTGCGACGGTGTACGGCGTCGACGAGGCGTCGGCGGCGAGCGAGGCCGGCGCCGGTGTCGCCCGCGACATCGTCGTCCCCGGCGGCGAGGGGATCTTGGGGCTGGAGGCCGCAATCGCCTCGCTCGTCGAACCGGGCACCGAAGTGCTGTGTCTCTCGAACGGGCTCTACGGCGACGGCTTCGCCGACTTCGTCGAGCAGTACGGCGGGGAAGTCACCCTGCTGTCCGCCGACTACGACGACCCGCTCCCGCTCGCCGACCTCGAATCGGTCCTCGCGGACGACGACACCGCGTTCGACCTCGCGACGATGGTTCACTGCGAGACGCCCACCGGGACGCTCAACGACCTCGGCCCCGCGCTCGACCTCCTCGACGGGGCCGATTCGGAGATCCTCACCGTCGTCGACGCGGTCTCGTCGCTCGGCGGCACCCCGGTCCCGACCGATCGGATCGACGTCTGTCTCGGCGCCTCCCAGAAGTGTTTCAGCGCGCCGCCGGGGCTCACGACCGCCGCGATCAGCGAGCGCGCGTGGGCGGCGATGGAGGATCGGGACCCGCACTCGCTGTACACGAACTTCCTGCCGTGGCGCGACACGTCGGCGGGGTTCCCCTACACGCACCTCACGACCGAGGTCGTCGCGCTCGACGAGGCGCTCGGCTTGGTGGTCGAGGAGGGGCTCGACGCGGTGTACGACCGGCACCGCGCGGCCGCGGCGCACTGCCGCGAGCGCGGCGCGGAGCTGGGGCTGGAGCCGTACCCGGACCCGGTGCGATGCTCGCCGACGGTGACGGCGTTTCACGTTCCCGACCGGGCGGCGGCGCTTCAGACGGCGCTCCACGAGGAGCACGACGTGCTCGTCGCGACCGGACTCGGCGACCTGGCGGACGACATCCTGCGGATCGGCCACATGGGCCACAACGCCCGCGTCGAGCGCGTCGACGAGACGATGGACGCGCTCGCGGCGGTGTTGTAGCGAGCGTCAGTGAACGCATCAGTGAACGCGTCGGTGAGCGGTCGGTGAATGCGTCGGTGAACGCGTCCTGTTCCCGTCGCGGACGGGGACGGCTTCTGGCGGGCCGCCTGATCGGTTATAACTGAACCACGCCGCGATGGTGACGAAATACCGTCTGCACGCCCGAAGACGGTCGCCTCGCAACTCGCGGCGATCTGGCGATGTATAAGCTACTTGCGGAGCACGCTGCCGCGAACCGGTTGAAATAGCGCGCCGGTTCGAACCTCCGGACGCGCACGGCATGAGACCAGCGCGAGCGCCGGTTCCGTCCGTTTCTGGGTGCATACTTATACAATTCCACATCGCGCAGAGACAGCCAATGGCGTTCGAGATCACGGAGACGTTTGTCCGATTCGTCGGGGTGTCCCCGGTGATACAGGCGCTCGCCGGGGGGATCATCATCGCTCTGATGAACCTCTTCGGTGCGTCGCTCGTGCTCGTCTGGCGAAATCCATCCGAGCGGGCCCTCAACGGGATGCTCGGATTCGCGGCGGGCGTGATGCTCGCAGCGGCCTTTACCAGCCTCATAATCCCCGGTATCGAGGAGTATTCTGGAGGGAATCCGGTCCCGACACTCGTCGGCGTGGGGATCGGCGCGCTGTTTCTCGACCGAGCGGACGCGCTGGTTCCCCACGCGCACTACCTCCTGACCGGCAGCCGTCGAGCGGACGCAGCGGGACCGAGCGAGACGCTTCCGGTCACCGACGAGCGGTTGGCCGGAGTGATCCTGTTCATTTTGGCCATCACGCTGCACAACATGCCCGAGGGGTTAGCCGTCGGCGTCGGGTTCGGTGCGGCCGGGAGCGATCCAGCACAGCTCGGGAGCGCACTGTCGCTGATGCTCGCGATCGGCCTCCAGAATATCCCCGAGGGGCTGGCCGTGTCTGTGGCGGCGGTGAACGCCGGACTCAACCGTCGGCTGTATGCCGCGATCGCCGGGATCCGGGCCGGCGTCGTCGAGATTCCGTTAGCGGTGCTGGGGGCCGTCGCCGTGGCGACAATCGAGCCGCTACTGCCGTACGCGATGGGATTTGCCGCGGGTGCAATGCTGTTCGTGATTTCCGACGAGATCATCCCCGAAACACACAGAAGCGGGTACGAACGCGTGGCGACGCTCGGGCTCATGGTCGGCGTCATCATTATGCTGTACCTAGATATCGCGTTAGCCGGGTAGTCGCTCCGCGGCCTATCTGCGGATGACCCACCTGTGCAGGCCGCTGTGAGCCGGAATGAACCACTTCCGAAGGCGTTCAACAGCGGTGGTTGTTTATATACTACTACGGGCGTCGGTCTCCGTTTCGTCGTCGCTGTCGCGATCGCCGTCGCTGTCAGCGTTGCCGTCGCGATCGCCGTCGCTGTCGCCATCACCGACGGTACCGCGGCCGGAACGCCCTTGGGCCCGCCGGATCAGATCGCGGTATGAACCATCGCACGCTCGGAAACGTCGGGGCGGTCAGCGAGGTCGGCTACGGCGCGTGGCAGATCGGCGGCGACTGGGGCGACGTGAGCGAGTCCGAGGCGGTCGCCGCGGTGGAGGACGCCCGCGACGCCGGAATCGACTTCTTCGACACCGCGGACGTGTACGGCGACGGGCGCTCCGAGCGCATCCTCGGCGAGACGCTCGCGGCGGACATCGCCGCCGACGAGGTGACCGTCGCCACGAAGGCCGGCCGCCGGCTCGACCCCCACGTCGCCGACGGGTACGACGAGACGACCCTCCGCCGGTTCGTCGACCGCTCGCGGGAGAACCTCGGGATGGAGACGCTCGACCTGCTCCAGCTCCACTGTCCGCCGACGGACGTCTACTACCGGCCGGAGACGTTCGACGCGCTCGCGACGCTCGCCGACGAGGGGCGGATCGCGAACTACGGGGTCAGCGTCGAGCGCGTCGAGGAGGGGCTCAAAGCGCTCGCGTACCCCGGCGTCGAGACGGTGCAGATCGTCTTCAACCCCCTCCGACAGCGGCCCGCCGAGCTGTTCCTCGACGAGGCGGCCGCCCGCGACGTGGGCGTTATCTGCCGAGTGCCGCTCGCCTCCGGGCTGTTGACCGGCGCCCTCTCGCGGGGCGACGCGTTCCCGGAGAACGACCACCGGAACTACAACCGCGAGGGCGACGCCTTCGACGTGGGCGAGACGTTCGCGGGGGTCCCCTACGAGGTCGGCCTCGACGCCGTCGACGCGCTCGCGGACCGGGCCGACGCCGTCGGCGACGACCCGACGCGAGCGTCGGGCGACGGGGTCTCGCTCGCGCAGTTCGCGCTGCGCTGGATCCTCGATCACGACGCCGTCTCGGCGGTGATTCCGGGGTCGACGACGCCCGAGCACGTTCGCTCGAACGCGGCCGCGAGCGGCGTCCCGTCGCTCTCCGCGACCGACCGGGCCGTCGTCCGCGAGGTGTACGACGAGCACGTCCGCGAGCACGTCCACCAGCGCTGGTAGGCGGCCGCCGGGGCCGGGCGGCCGCGACGGGCGGAACGAGCCGCTTATTTTTCGAGCGGCGACAGAGCGAGTAGACCGATCCGTGGAGCACGACGACGAGCGCGTTCCCGGCGATGAGCGCGTCCCCGACGACGAGCGCGTTCCCGACGACGAGCGCGTTCCCGACGATGAGCGGGAGGCACTGGTGGCGATCGCTCACGGGGCGGTGCTCACCGCCGGCGGCGTCTCCGGCCAGCGCGCGCTGACGGCCGCGACCGAGTTCGCGCTCGCGCGCGGGCTCGGTCCGACCGCCTACGGCGTCTACGCGCTCGCGTGGCGGATCGCCCAGCTGTGCTCGCGGCTCGTCACGTTCGGGAGCGTCCCGGCGCTGCAGCGCTACCTTCCGGAGTACGCGGACGACCCGGACCGACAGGGGACGGTCGCCGGGCTCGCGTACGCCACGACGCTCGGGTTCGGCCTCGCGATCGCCGCCGGGATCTGGCTGGCGGCGCCGCGGATCAACGACCTGACCGTCGCGGAGCCGGCGTTCACGGACACGATCGCCACCTTCGGGGCCCTCGTCGGGCTGCTCGGGCTCGTGATGGTCGCGTCGGCGATCTTCCGCGCGGTCGGCTCCGCCCGCGGCGAGATCGCCTTCAACAAGCTGCTCCGGCCGGCCGTCCGCCTCGTCGGGGCGGTCGTCGCCCTCGCGCTCGGCTACTCGGTCGTCGGCGTCGCCGGCGGCATCGTCGTCGCCACCGCGGCGCTCGCGGCCGCCGCCGTCCCGCTTTCGGCGCGCGTCACCGGCGTCGTCCCGTCGCTTCGGGGGGCGCGCCGCGAGGCGCGGCGGTTCTACAACCACGCGGCGCCGGTCGCGATGAGCAGTCTCGGCAAGGTGTTCCAGAACCGGGTCGACGTGCTGCTCGTCGGTGCGCTCCTCACCGCGACGGCGGCGGGAGTGTACAACGTCGTGCTCGTGTTGATCGCCGTCGCGTGGATCCCGCTTCTCTCGTTCAACCAGCTGCTGCCGCCGGTCGCCTCGGAGCTGTACGCCGACGGTCAGACCGAGACGCTCAACGCGGTGTACACGTCCGTCACTCGCCAGATCGTTACGACCGTGATCCCGATCCTCGCCGTCCTCGTCGTGTACGGCCGGGAGCTTCTCGGGCTGTTCGGCGAGCCGTACGCGGCGGGGTACGTCCCGCTGGTCGTCTACCTCGGCGGGGTGTTCGTCGGAAGCGCCGTCGGCGCGACCGGGTGGCTCCTGATGATGACCGATCACCAGTACGCCCGGATGCTCCTCGACTGGCTGCTCGCCGTGCTCAACGTCGGGCTGACGTACGCCTTCGTGCTCCGGTACGGCCTCGTCGGCGCCGCGCTCGGTACGTCGCTCGCGATCGCGGTGCAAAACGGGATCCAGGTCGTGTTGCTCCGACGGTTCGAGGGGCTGTGGCCGTTCGACCGCACCTACCTGCGCCCGCTCGCGGCCGGCGGCGTCGCCCTCGCGGCGATGCGAGCGGTTCGCGAGGTCGTCCCCGGACGCCGGGCGGTGATCGTCGGCGCCGCGGTCGGGCTCGTCGGCTACGCGGCGACCCTCCACGCGATCGGCGTCGATCCACGCGATCGGCTCGTCGTCCGAGAGCTCGCGGAGCGGTACCGGTCGCTGCTCGCGGACCGAGCGAGTCGGTAGTCCGCGTCGCTTGCGGCGCTCGCGGCGCTCGCGGCGCTCGTGACGACCGCGGACCGCGGCGCCCGCAGACCGCGACGATTTATGAGTGGACCGCGCCGAAGAGAGGATATGGAAACGATCGACCGCGGGTCGGCGGGGTCGGCTCGCGTCGCGATCGTCGGCGGGATCCACGGCGACGAGCCCGCCGGCGAACGGATCGTCAGACGACTGGCGGCGGAACTCGACGAGGACGGGCCCGGGTCCGGATGCGTCCGGCTGATCGTCGCCAACGAGCCGGCGCTCGACGCCGGGACGCGCTACACCGACGCGGACCTCAACCGGGTGTTCCCCGGCGACGCCGACAGCGACGAGTACGAACGCGCGCTCGCGCCGCGGCTCGCCGCCGAGCTCGACGGGATGGACGCGGTGCTCGCGCTTCACAGCTCACACAGCGCACCGCCGCCGTTCGCGATCTACAGCGACCCGACCGAGTCGGTGCGGCGGAGCGTGACCGGGATGCCGGTCGAGTTCGTCGTCGATTCGAGCGGGCTCCGGGGGACGACGCTCGACTCGGTCGTCCCGCACACCGTCTCGATCGAGGTCGGCCGACAGGGCAGCGAGGCGGCCGTCGAGTTCGGGTACGAGGCGTGTCTCGCGTTCCTCCGCGCGCACGGCGCGCTCGACGACGAGCCGCCGACGTTCACCGAGACCACGATCGTCACGGGCGACGAGGAGGTCCCGAAAGGCGGGGGGACTCCCCGCGTCCACTACGCCAACTTCGAGGCGATCCCCAAAGGCGCGGTGTTCGCCGAGGACGACGTGTACACCCACCGCGTCGAGACGTCCGGCGTCGTCCCGATCCTCGCGAGCGAGCAGGGCTACGAGGAGATCTTCGGCATTTACGGGCGCGTGACGGGGACGATGACTCCGCCCGATTCCGAGGGGGAACCGGCGCAGACGGACGACAAGGCGCAGACGGACGAGAGAGGAGAAACGGACGCGAAGTAGCGGTCCGAACGATGCGGAACGACTGAGAAACGTCGTGGGCGAGTCGGGTGAGATCGAGTCGTTACTTCGCGGTCGGCGTGACGTCGCCGACGGCGTCCATCACCTGCATCGCGGCGCTGGCGGCCAGTCCGCGAGCGACCTCGTCGGTGTCGGCGTCGGCGATCCCGGCCTCCAGTTCGTCGGGGTCCGGCGTGAACCCCGCCGAGACGGGGTGGCCGGCGGGCGGGTTGACGGCGACGGTCGCCTGCGGGCCGTTCGCGCCGACCGACAGCTCGGACCCGACGGCGTAGCTGTCCGGGAGATACGACTCGGTTCGCGAGACGATCCCGGCGACCGCACGCCGGAGACGCCGTTCTTGGTCGGGGGAGAGGTCGACGGCCGCGGGTTCCCCCGCGTTCGTCACGCTCGGTGCCCCGGCATACGGGTTGTTGCCGTTCATCGAAGACACACCGAGTACGCGGACCCCACTCAAAAAGGCGTCGGCGGGGGCGATACCGTCGCCGTCCGCGTCGCGCCGGTCGGAGACGGGGGCGCCTACAGGATCGATTCCGACTCGCCGTAGGCCGCGATCACGACGGCGGTCGTGTAGCGCTCCGGTTCGGCGGCCGCGCTCTCGACGCGGAACGACCGGTCCGGCAGGTCCCAGTCGCGGAGGTCGCTGCCCGCGTCCAGCCCGGACTCGATCCGCGCGCGGACGTCGTCTGGGTCCTCGCCGGTCACCTCGTAGAAGAGTCCGGGGCCGGGGCCGGTCGCCCACCCGAGCCCGGCGGCCACGTCGGGTCGGCGCCGGGGCGCGCGCTTCGACTCTGCATCCTCCGCGCCGGCGCGACCGCCCTCGCGGAAGTCGACCTCGTCTTTCGGGCCGAGCGTCCGGCGCGCCTCGACGACGGTGAGCCGGTTGCCGGCGGGGCCCAGATCCGGGGCCTCGTCGACCGACGTGACGGTCGCCTCGGCGGGGACGACGGAGGAGACCGCGACGAGGTTGTAGTTGTGGAGGTTCGCGTCCGCGAGCGCGGCGTCGTAGGAGGCCATCGCCGTGTCAGCGACCCCGACGCCGCCGGCGACGTGGATGGTGTTCATTAGCGGGTGATCGGCGACCGGCGCGCTAAGGGGTTACGAAGCGGCCGTACCTCGGAGTGAGTCGGCCAAGGCAGTCATTTATAAACAATCGCGGTGGCGCGTGCCTCTGCGCGCCTGCAAGGCGCGAAGAGCACGCGCGAGGGAGTCGGCGCGGCGCTTGCAAGCGCCGCGCCGACGAGGCTGGGGAGGCGTGAGGTGCGGGTGCGGTCCCGCGAGTGAAACGAGCGGGAGCATGGAAGCCGCAGCCCGCGCAGCGAAGCGAGCAGGAACGTCTTCCAGTGGTGCGGTCGGGTGGGACGCAAAGGGGGCAGTCGCCGGCAGCAGAGCCGCCGGCTGCCAGAGGCACGTAGCGCCTCGCTGCCGCGAGGACGAAGCCCGGCGCAGGAAGCACCACAGCGAGCAACGCGAGCGAGGAGCGCAACAAGCCGCGCGAATCGTCGCGGCTGGGGCTTTGGAGGTGTTCGCCGTCGATCCGCTCGCAACTGCTTATAAGCGAGCGGCTGGGGCTTTGGAAGTGTTCGCCGTCGATCAACCGCCAAAACCCTCGTAGAACCCGAAATCGACCGCCGATCAGCGCGTCTAGTACTGGTAGTTGATGACGCGCTCTTCGGTTTTGTCGGCGTCTTGGAGCTTCTCGCGAGCCGCCTCGAAGTCCGCTTGGGTGACCTCCGTTCGGCCGTCGCGAATGGCGAACATCCCGGCCTCGGTCGCCAGCGAGGCGATGTCGGCGCCGCTGTACCCCTCCAAGTCGGCGGCGATCGTCGAGACGTCCGCCTCCTCGGCGACGTTCATGTCCTCCGTGTGGATCTCGAGGATGCGGGCGCGCCCCTCGGCGTTCGGCTCCGGGACCTCGATGAGCCGGTCGAAGCGGCCCGGCCGGAGGATGGCCTCGTCCAGCATGTCGAAGCGGTTGGTCGCGGCCATGATGCGGATCTCGCCGCGGTCGTCGAAGCCGTCCATCTCGGAGAGCAACTGCATCATCGTTCGCTGGACCTCGGCGTCGCCGGAGGTCTTCGAATCCGTCCGCTTGGCGGCGACGGCGTCGATCTCGTCGATGAAGATGACGGCCGGCTCGCGGTCGGCGGCGAGCTCGAACAGGTCCCGAACGAGTCGGGAGCCCTCGCCGATGAACTTCCGAACGAGCTCGGAGCCCGCCATCTTGATGAACGTCGCGTCGGACTCGTTGGCGACCGCCTTCGCGAGCATCGTCTTGCCCGTCCCCGGCGGCCCGTGCAGCAGGACGCCGCTCGGCGGCTCGACTCCGACGGCCTCGAACTGCTCGGGGTTCTCTAGCGGGTCCTCGACGGCCTCGCGGACCTCGCGGATCTGCTCGTTGATGCCGCCGATGTCGTCGTAGACGACGTCGGGCGACTCGGTGACCTGCATCGCCTGCGCCCGGGAGTCGGTCTCGTCGTCGAGCACCTGCTGGACCGCGAAGGAGTCGTTGATCGCGACGCGGTCGCCGGGGCGGAGGTCGGCGTCGAGCCGCGTCGCCGCCTGCGTCAGCACCTCCTGGTTGTTGCCGTGCTGTTTGATGACGACGCCGTCGTCGGTGATCTCTTCGACGGAGGCGATGTACAGCGACGACGTTTTCAGCACCTCGTTTTCGCGTTTCAGCTCGTCGACGTCGGTTTTCAGCTCGCCGCGGCGGCCCTGCGCGTCGTCGAGTCGGTCTTCCAGTTCGTTGTTCACCTGCAGGATCCGCCGGTAGTGCTGGCGGATCGCTTCGAGCCGTTCCGTCTCGCTCATCTCCGGATCGAGCTCGAGACGGGGACGGTCGGGCAGTGAGGGGCTGTGAGACATTCGTTGAGGGCGAATAGGAAGCGCGCGTAAATGTGCCTTTGGGTCACGGTGGTCCTTCGGGTTTCGGTCGCGATGGGCCGTCGGACCACGGGAGTGGACTGGTTCGAGGGCGGGCCCGCGCTCCATCACGAATCTCACTGATGATAACGACGGGTCAACATTTTAACGGGACACTCGCGAAGCGGCTCGCATGAGCGAACGAAACGCAATCGACGTCGGGCCGGGATTCGCCGAGTCAGGGTCCGGCGGCCAAGCGTCCACCGGGGCGGGGTCCGCCGGGCGAGGGTACCCTAGGCGCGCCTCGCAAATCGGAGCCCGCGGATGGTGATGGACGACGCGACGCGGGCCACGGTCCTCGCGGTCGACGACGAGCCCGACCTCGCGGAGCTGTACCGGGTGTACCTCGATTCGGCGTACGACGTGCGAATCGCGACGGGCGGCGAGGCCGCGCTGGCGGAGATGGACGACGACGTCGACGTCGTGCTCCTCGACCGCCGGATGCCCGACATGTCGGGCCACGAGGTGCTCGCGGCGATGCGCGAGGCGGGCTACGACGCCCGCATCGCCATGCTGACTGCGGTCGAACCCGACGTCGACATCGTCGACATGCCCTTCGACGACTACAAGACCAAACCCGTCACGAGAGAGGACCTCCTCACGCTCGTGGAGGTGTTGCTCCACCGCGCGACGTTCGACGAGCGCAGCCAGGAGTTCTTCGCGCTGGCGTCGAAGAAGGCGGCGCTGGAGGCGGCCGGCACGACGGATACCGAGGAGTACGAGGAACTCATCGAACGGGTCGAGCGGGTCAGGGCCCGGGTCGACGAGACCCTCGATCGCCTCTCCGCCCGCGACGCGTTCGTCGAGGTTCCGGGCAGCGTTCCGTAGCCGCCCGCGACGTGGGTCCAGACCCGCCGCGACCGCAGGCCGCGGCCTACTCGATCGACAGGTCTCCGCTCGCGTCGTCGCCGCCGCCGTCTCCGCCCTCGTCCCACTCTAGCTCGAACTCGATGCTCAGCTCCCCGAGGCCGTCGGCGGGCCCCTCTCGCTCCGCTTTCACTTCGAACGTCGGTCGCGCCGGCGGCTCCATCGTCACCGATTCGCCGCCTCGTTTCAGCGTGATCGCGTTGCCGGCGTCGAGCGAGTCCGCGACCGTGCGGAGGTACGCGGCGATCTCCTCGCGGCTCCGGCGGCTCTCCGACTCGAAGAGGACTTCTTCTGGCATGCGTCCCTAAACGCGGCCCAACGGGATAAATGCGGGCGCCCATCGGAACCTACGAAACGCCCGAAACAATCGAAACGTCCGAGACGACCGACTTAGAACCCGTCTTCGAAGACGAACGTCCCGTTCCGCTGGACGACCTCGCCGTCGACCTCGATGACGGAGTCCTCGCTCATGTCGACGATCATGTCGACGTGCTCGGCGGACTCGTTGACCTCGTTTTCCTCGCCGACCGTCTCGGGGTACGCGGACCCGACCGCCATGTGGACGGTGTCGCCCATCTTCTCGTCGAACAGCATGTTGTAGGTGAACCGGTCGATCTGGCGGTTCATCCCGATGCCGAGCTCGCCGAGGTGCCGCGACCCCTCGTCGGTGTCGAGGATGCCGGTGAGCAGGTCTTCGTTGCGCTCGGCGGAGTGCGAGACGACTTTCCCGTCCTCGAAGCGCAGGCGGACGCCGTCGATCTCGCGGCCGTAGCGGTACAGCGGGAGGTCGAAGTGGACCTCGCCGTCGACGCCGTCGCGGACGGGCGCGGTGAACACCTCGCCGCCCGGGAGGTTCGCCTCGCCGTAGTCGTTGAGCGTCGAGTTCCCCGACAGGTCCATCGTCAGGTCGGTCTCCTCGCCCGACTTGATGCGGACCTCGTCGGCGGCGTCGAGGATCTCGACCATCTCGGCCTGGAACTCGCGCTGTGCGTCCCAGTCGAGCGAGACGGCGTCCCAGACGAAGTTCTCGTAGGCCTCGGTGCTCATGCCGGCGAGCTGCGCGTGGCTCGCGGTCGGGTACTGCGTGAGACACCACGTCTTCGAGAGCCGGGTCCGCTTGACCTCCTCCATCGCGCGGTTGTACGCGGCGTTGGTGTCGGGGTCGACGTCCGCGTCCTCGGTCGCGTTCTGCCCGCCGCGCGCGATGACGAACACGTCGGCCTCCTCGTAGAGGGCGCGCCGGTGGCTCGGCTGGGTGAACTCCGCGGACGATCGCTTGAAGGCCCGCTGTGCGCGCTTCGAGTAGTTGAGGTACACCGGGTTCGCGCCGCGGTCCCCGCAGATCTCGTGGAGCGCGACCGCGAGGTCCTCGGCCTCTTTCGGCAGCTGGATGACGACGTTGTCGCCCGACTCGATGCCGGTCGAGTGGTCGGCGATGATCTCGGCGTGCTCGCGAATGCGTGCGTCCATACCGGCACCTCTCGCCCCGGGGGATTACCGCTTTTCCTTCCGGCGGGGTGCGCGGGGGACGCGGAACTCGGTGCGCGAGGAATTCGGAGCCCGGTGCGCGGGACCCCGCGTTCGACCCCGGCGCAACGCGTTTGCCTCCGGCTCGCGTAGCCGCCGGTATGTCCCGGCTTGCCTTCCGGGTCGGCGCGGCGACGGTCGGCGTCGGACTGCTCGCGGTCTATCTGATCGCGGCGCTGCTCGTCGCCGACTTGCTCGTCTCCCTCTGGGCCGCCCGCCCCACTCTCCCGGTCCTCCTCGCGTTGCTGGTCGTCGTCGCGGTCGGATCGGCGGCGCTCAGCCACCGGATCGGGACCGCACGGCTTCTCGCGGCGCTCGACGGCAATCGAGTGTCGCGGGCGCAGGCGGCCGATCTCCACCGCCGGATCGACGCGCTCGTCGCGCGGATGGACGTGGACGCCCCGACCCTGTACGTCACCGACACCCGCGCGCCGAACGCGTTCGCGGTCGGCGGCTCGGACGGCGGGGCGCTCGTGTTCGATCGGTCGCTGTTTCGGCTGCTCTCCCCCCGCGAGATCGAGGCGATCCTCGCGCACGAGCTGGCGCACTTGGAAGCGAGGGACGGCCTCGCGCTCGCGGTGGTGGACGGCCTCGGCCGGACGGTCGCCGGGCTCGCCACGCTGCTCGTGTTGCCGGCGCTGCTCGCGCTGTCGGGGACGGCGACGGCGTCGGCGTGGATCCGGGGACGGCCCGGCGACCGATCGGGGACGTTTGCGCGGCTCCACCGCGCGCTCGCGAGCGGGCCGTTCGCCGCCTTCGTGCTGGCGACGCTCCTCGCGCGGTCGCGGTCGCGCAAGCGGGAGTTCGCGGCCGACGACCGAGCGGCCGAGGTCACCGGCGATCCGATCGCGCTCGCGCGGGCGCTCCGACGCATCGAGCGCGCGACAGAGCCGGCGTGGCCGTTCGCGCCGCTGTCCGCCTACAAGCGGACCGAGAACCCGGCCGAGCGCTGGCTGTCGACGCACCCCTCGACCGAGGAGCGCGTCGAGCGCCTGCGCCGGCGGGCGGAAGATCAGGGGACGACCCGCCGGGTGCCAGCCGGATCGCCGCGAGGAAGGCGACGGCGGGCGGGTCGGTGACCGAGAGGGCTACAGGTCGTACTGCTCGCGAACCGCGTCGCCGAGCCCCCGGTCGTCGAGCAGGTCCATCGGCGCGAGCATGTCGAGCTGGACGACGCCCGGGAGCCGGCCGATCTGGACGCCGCCGGTGAACGTACAGCGGGCGCGGATCTCGCCCTCGCTCATGTCGAGCAACTGTCCCGCCCGGTCGAAGGCGTTCTGCGTGGCGTCGTTGACGGTGGCGCCGGAGCCGACGACCTGGATCGGTCCCATCTCCGTCTCGACGTCGACGCCGTGCTCTGCGCCGAGGTCGCGACCCGCGGCGCGCTCGTCGTCGGTGTACGGCTTGCTGATAAAGGGGAGATCCTCGGCGTTCGGGAGGAGGACGGGACCGTCGAGGTCGAGCCCTTCGATCACCTCGACATCCATGGTGACGGTGCCGCTCACGTCGGTGGTGTGAAGCGAGAGTTCGCCGTCGCCCTGGTTCGCGTGGAGGTCGCCGACGTACACCCCGCCGCCGTCGACCTCGACGGGGCAGATCAGCGTGGCGCCCGCGCGGACCTCGGGGATGTCCATGTGGCCGTCGGTGCGCTTTTCGAGGTCCGCCTCGGTCTCGACGCCGTAGTCGTGGTCGGCCCCGATGAGGCTCTGTCCGAAGTCGCCCGCGTTGTGCGAGTCGGGCATGGTCACCGACGGCGTCGTCCCGATGTTCCCGATGAAGGGCCGGAGCCGGCCGAGCGTGCCGGGCATCCCGTCCGGCTCGTACAGCAGGATCGGGTGCTGTCGGGCGTTCTTCGGGATGTCCATCACGCGCTCGGCGTCGGTCGCGAGCGCGTGAGCGCCGTCCTTATCGAGGGTGACGCCGACCGCGTTCTCGTGGTCGAACGCGACCGTGTACCCGTACTCGAAGCCGAACGAGGAGGCGTTGGCGCCGCACTCCGCACAGCGGATCGCGTCCTCGCCGGTGCCCTCGACGACCGAGTCGGGCCACGTCGTCCCGCACTCCGGGCAGCGGTGGTCGACGAACGGGTCGTCGCCGAACGCGCCGGCCCGCTCGGCCATCGAGCCGGTGCTCGTCGCCATGCTCGTCACCTCGACGTCGCGGATGTGGATCGCGATCGCGTCCCCGACTTCGGCGCCCTCGACGCGGATCGGGCGTGTCACCTCGTGGCCGCCGCGGAACGACGGGGTGACCATCGGCCCCCAACAGCCCGGCGGCGTGTACGTCTCCACCGTCCCGCCGTCCGCGACCGTGCCGGCCCACTCCTGATCGGGGCCGACGAGTCCGAGCGTGTACTGGTCGACGTACAGCTCCTCTTGAACACCTTGCTGTGACATAACGTGTGAACGATCGGCATTATCGACCATAACGGTGCGGTTCGCGGAACTCCGGGCGGAATTTCGAGGGCGCTCTGACGCGGTATCGACGAGGACAGCTAGAACCCGTGCTGGTGAAGAGACGCGTGCGACGGCAGTCAGGTCGTCAGGAGCCACGCGCCGAGCAGGAGTAGCATCCCGCCTGCGACCCGGTCCAGCCAGCGACCGGCCCGGTCAGACTGGAGAACGCCTGCGGCCCCGTCGGCGACGACCGCCACGGTGCCGAGGTAGACGCCCGTGAGCACGGCGTACGTGGCCCCGAGGACGATGACGGCCCCGCCGGCTCCCCCGTCTCCGCCGGATCCTCCACCGGCCACGAATCCGGGGAGAAACGCGAGGAAGAACAGCGCGACCTGTGGGTTGAGCGCATTTATTCTGTCTCTTATACACATCTCTGATGGCGCGA